>CAYUKA010000001.1:0-232411 GCA_964445195.1 uncultured Micavibrio sp.
GGCTGCGCTACGCCCCGACTGTGGAAGTATGTATCGTATTTTACGGCGCGGCGCAAATAATAATGCGCCGGCCTGAAGCGATTAAAGCCCTATGAATCTTCGCCTTTCAGCATATCACGCAGCTCTTTCAGGTCACCGAGCATGGCATTCAGAATGGAACGCTGCTTCTCACTCAGCCCTTTGGTTTCAGCAGAGGACGGCTGCGGTTTTGACTCATTGGCAATTGTAACAGGCTCCTGCACCCGTGCCTGCTCTTCCGCGAGGATTTGCTGTTTGCCCTGCCCTTTCAACAACTTCTGTACACCTTTGATCGTATAACCTTCAGTGTATAAAAGGTGGTGAATTTTTTTCAGCAGCGCGACATCTTCGGGCCGGTAATACCGGCGTCCTCCGCCACGTTTCAGCGGCTTAACCTGCGAGAACTTGGTTTCCCAGAAACGCAGCACGTGCTGCTGTACGTCAAGTTCGTCAGCCACTTCACTGATCGTACGAAATGCCGTTGGCGACTTGCGCGAACGCTGTGGGGGCTGCTGGGATTTCGGGGCTTCCGTTTCCGGCTTGTCCTCAATCGTCGCTGAATCTGTATCAGCGGCATCTTGCGGATTGTATTGCTGTGTCGTTGTCATGCTTTCTCGTCCATTCCCTTGCAGGAGGCTCCCTGTTTCTTACTCTTTTTTATTTTTTATTAGTACGTTACTCTTTATTATTGATGCGGTCTTTCAAGACATGAGAGGCCCGGAACACCAGCACTTTACGCGGCAGGATCGGCACTTCAACACCGGTTTTCGGGTTCCGCCCGATCCGCTCACCCTTCTGGCGCACTGAAAAACTACCGAATGATGAAATCTTGACGTTCTCACCCCGTACGAGCGCATCCATCATTTCATCCAGCACGGCCTCTACCAGGTCGGCTGATTCGTTACGGGATAATCCCACCTCTTCATAAACCGCTTCGGCCAGATCGGCCCGCGTAATGGTCTGGTCACTCATTGGTCACCTCTTTGCTTGTGGATGTTAAAACAGTACCCTCCTGTATGACATTCGTCAACTTTGAAGGCAAAAAAACTGATTCAATTCAAAGAGTAACAGGATTTTCTTAAATTTACGTATGTTTCCTGCAATCGTGTGACGGGCACTCAGTAACGCACCAGCGCCGCCCCCCAGGTCAGGCCGGCCCCCAGCGCCTCGATCAGCATCAAATCGCCTTTTTTGATCCGCCCGCCTTTTACGGCCGTGGCCAGCGCCAGCGGAATTGAGGCGGCAGAGGTGTTGCCGTGCTGATCCACAGTGACCACCACTTTATCCATGCTCATATCCAGCTTTTTCGCTGTAGCCTCGATAATGCGGATATTGGCCTGGTGCGGGACCAGCCAGTCGATATCCGCCGCCGCAAGACCATTATGATCCAGCGCTTCGTTCACGATATCGGCCATACAGGCGACGGCGTGACGAAAGACCTCACGCCCCTGCATCCGGATATGACCGCTGGTGCCTGTGGTCGCCGGACCGCCATTCACATATAAAATGTCTTTGTACGCCCCATCCGCGTGCAGATGCGTCGACAAAATACCACGGTCACTCACGGTGCCGCTGCCACTCTCATCCACCTCCAGCACCACCGCCCCGGCACCGTCGCCGAATAGCACGCAGGTCGTACGGTCAGTCCAGTCAATAATTGATGAAAACTTTTCAGCCCCGATCAGTAACAGGCGCTTCGCCTTGCCGCTGGTAATGAACATATCAGCGACGCTCAGCCCATAGACGAAGCCGGAACAAACCGCCTGTAAGTCAAATGCCAGACCACCTTGTCCCAGGCCCAGCGCACGCTGTACATCAACAGCCACTGACGGGAACGTATGGTCCGGTGTTGAGGTACAGACAATGACCGCATCAATATCGCTGCCCTCCAAACCGGCACTCTCCAGCGCCTGCCGCGCAGCAGCGGTCGCCATCGTCGCGGTGGTTTCATCATCGCCGGCAATATGGCGCTGGCGAATGCCGCTGCGCTGGACGATCCATTCATCGCTGGTCTCAACGATGCTTTCCAGGTCATTGTTTGTCATGATTTTTTGCGGCAGATACGCCCCGCAGCCCGCGATCACCGCGCGCCTGTTCAGATCACTCATGAAGCGCTCTCCGCCTGCAGCGCCGTGCCGGAAATAAACGACTCCTGGCCCATGAGCTGCTCGATCTCGTAGGCCACACGCTTGTTATACCCTTGTTCAACCAGCGTCGCCGCCAGGATGATCGCCCGGGAGAAACCGTACGCATCCATGCCGCCGTGGCTTTTGACACAAATCCCGTCCAGCCCCAGGAACATGCCGCCATTATAAAAGCGTGGATCGACCCGTTTTTTCAGGCGTTTGAGCGCTGCGGAAGCCAGCAGGCCGCCGGCGCGCGCGATAAAGGACGACATAAACGCCTCGCGCAAAAAATGACCGGTCATATCGCCGACCCCTTCCGCGACTTTCAGCGCGATATTGCCGGTAAAACCGTCCGTCACGACAACATCAACAACGCCTTCCGGTATATCGTCGCCTTCGATAAAGCCGAGGAACCGGCCCGGAAAATCGACATTAGAGAGGATCGTCGCCGCCAGCCGGACCTGCTCCGGCCCCTTGCTGTCCTCGGACCCCACATTCAGGATCGCGACTTTCGGGTTGTCGATCCCTTTCACCACCCGTACATAAACCGCACCCAACACCGCAAACTGGGCCAATACCTCCGCATCACAGGTCAGGTTCGCGCCGAGGTCGAGCATCATCGTGTCACCCTTGCGGGTCGGAAACACGCTGGCAATTGCCGGACGGTGGATACCGGGCAGACATTTAAACACCATTTTGGCCGTTGCCATCAATGCGCCGGTATTTCCTGCCGAGACAATTCCGCCCGCTTCGCCGTTTTTGACCGAGTCAATGGCCAGCCGCATGCTGGAATCGCGTCCGCTGCGCAGCGCCGTAGACGGCTTCTCGTCATTGGCGATCATTTTATCGGTATGCCGGATTTGCACGACATCCTGTAAAGCGCGGTCATGTTTCAGATATTTGTGAATGCGGGCTTCATCACCGAACAGCAGGAAGCGCACCCCCGCGCTTAGCTCCTTCAGGGCCATGCCGGCCGCGGCCACGACAACCTCCGGACCGAAATCACCGCCCATAGCGTCCAGTGCAATGGTTTGATTATAGGACATGTGAAAATGTGGCGCCGCTGTTTAAAATCAGGAAGCCCGCATCGCATAGCGTCGCGGGCCATTCAAAAGTTGCAGCACTGCCGAAAAATGTCAATCGCGTTCTTCAATGACCTGACGGCCTTTATACATGCCGGTCGACAGATCAATATGATGACGGCGCACAGGCTCGCCCGTATTCTGGTCTTCAACCCAGTTTACGGTTTTCAGTGCATGATGTGCGCGGCGCTGGTCGCGGCGAGCTTTGGATACTTTTCTCTTGGGAACAGCCATCGCTTTATCCTCTTCTCTTCAAGAACGGTTTTAATAACGGAATCTCCCGCCCATATCAAGAAAAATCATGGCTTTTCCTGTTTTTGACGGTTTTTCCAGTCTTTCAGGGCCGCAAACGGGTTTTGCCGCGGCGGCGAGACCGGCTTCACAGCCCCGTCTTCACCATGTTCAAAGACCACGCCCTCCTTGTGCGGGTAAGGGTCAAGCGACAGTGCCAGATGTTGTACGACCAGCTCACCAAGATCAATCTGCCCGTCAATGACCGGTTCCGGGTCTTCGCGCTCATCCAGCATTTCAACTTCGGCGTTTGCGTTTGCGTTTGCATTACGCACCTGCTTGTCACGCCGCGCCCGGCCGATCGGCACAACACCCCCTGTTTCAGCGAACCACCCTTCAACTGTGCCATCAAGCACCTGTGCTACAGGCTCCAAAGTAACAACGCATTTCTGGGTCACATGCGCCGTAAATGCTCCACTTACATGGATCATCATTTTACCGGACAGGCGTTTCAGAACCAGATTCGCCTCCAGCGCCTGTACGGTTTCAACACCCAGGCGGCGGGCAATATCCTTACGTTCCTGCGGCGAAGCTGAAATCTTCGTCCGCACCGGCGTCGCGCCGATATCGTCCGCCTCTATCCTATGCGACCATTCCGGCCGGATTGTCTGTATCGTGTCTGTCTCTTCCATCATGCTCATACCCTTCGAAGTCAACCTTACCGGCCGCCAGTGTTGCCAGATCCTGCGCGGCCAGATGAGCAGTCATACCCCGCATATAACATGCCATCGCCGATAATATCTCGGCCGACGGCTTATGCTCCGCGCTGCCATAAAGGTTTTTCAACAGTGCCTGCACCAGCGTCTTTTCATCATCCACCGCCAGCGCATCCCTGTAAGTCGTGGCACGGCCGTGAAACCCGGTCATCATCCGTTTCACATGGCGCGGCAGGCTCAAATCGCCAATACCGATCTCCCGCAAAATCTGGTCCATATCGCGGAACATCCGGTCGAACAGCGCCTGCGAGAGCACCTGCCCCTCTCGCCCGCCCTCAAGCAGACGATCCATAACCAAAAAGCCATGCAGACACAATAAATCAAAACGGCCATCCAGCGTGTCCGGCACACCATAATATGTATAAAAATCCGGCTGGCGCGTACAGGCCATAATCGCTTGATAAAGCTTATCGGCCGCTTTTGCTTTACGATTTTGCCGTTTCAGCAGTGCAAACATGTTCACAGTCTCCTGCCAAGCCTTGTTCCTTTATTGATATACGCCCATATTAGCGCTATACAAGCGTTCTTGAGGATATAACATTGTTTGCGGAGAAAAGCATGAAAAACCTGCGCCTGCTCTCCTGTGCCGCTTTATCGGCACTGATTATCAGCGGCTGTACGCCAACTAACACGGTACGCGGCAATATCGTTGAAGATTACCGTCTCGCCGAAGTCCAGCCCGGCGTCGATACCCGCACCGATGTCCTGCGTAAACTCGGCTCGCCAACCACCAGGGCCACGTTTGATGACAATATCTGGTACTATATCGGCCAGGAAACGGAAAAGCGCGGCATTCTCGATCCCGAAGTTGTCGAAGAGCGCGTGATCGTCGCCTTCTTTAGCGAAGACGGTATCTTGCAGGAAATCAAAGATATCGACAATGAACGGCTGGATATCCCTTACGCCCGCCGTGAAACCCCGACCAGCGGCAACGAGATTACAGTCCTGCAACAGTTCCTCGGCAATCTCGGCCGCTTCAACACCGAAGAACCGCCGCAGTAAAACTGTTACAAAAATACGCAATAAAAAAACCCGCCGGTTCAGGGCGGGTTTTTTGCATGTCTTTGACGGGTCAGGCGTTACCCGGTCACAAACTTTGCCACGATGGCCACCAACAGGATCGCGACAATATTCGTGATCTTGATCAGCGGGTTCACGGCAGGGCCGGCAGTGTCCTTGTACGGGTCACCAACCGTGTCACCGGTCACAGCGGCTTTGTGGGCTTCGGAGCCTTTACCGCCGTGATTGCCGTCTTCAATCAGCTTCTTGGCATTGTCCCAGCAGCCGCCGCCAGAGGTCATTGAGATCGCAACGAACAGGCCGGTCACAATCGTACCGAGCAGCATTGCGCCCAACGCCTGGAACGCCGGTACCATTGAACCGCTAACGAGCCAGACTGCCCCGAATAACAGGACCGGCACGACGATCGGCAACAGCGATGGCGCAACCATTTCCTTGATCGCCGAACGGGTCAAAAGGTCGACAGCGCGGCTGTATTCCGGCTTGGCCTTACCTTCCATGATGCCGGGGATCTCCTTGAACTGGCGGCGCACCTCAACCACGACGCTGGCCGCCGCGCGGCCCACAGCCGTCATCGACCAGGCGCCGAACAGGTAAGGCAGCATACCACCAACAAACAGGCCGATCACCACATACGGGTCCTGTAACGGGAAGGTAATCCCCGCCAGCTCCGGCAGGTAGTGCTTGATCTCTTCCGTGTAGGCCGCAAACAGCACCAGCGCCGCCAGACCGGCCGAACCGATGGCATAGCCCTTGGTGACGGCCTTGGTCGTATTGCCAACCGCGTCAAGCGCATCGGTGGTTTCCCTTACCTTTTTCGGCAAGTCGGCCATTTCCGCGATACCGCCGGCATTGTCCGTTACCGGGCCATATGCATCAAGCGCCACCACCATGCCGGCCAGCGACAGCATCGTCGTCGCCGAAATCGCAATACCGTAAAGCCCGGCCTGCGAATAGGCGATGAAGATACCGACACAGATCACGATCACCGGCAGGGCCGTTGCCTCAAGCGAAATCGCCAGCCCCTGGATCACATTGGTCCCATGACCCGTTTCTGATGCCTTCGCAACTTCTTTTACCGGCCGGTAGTTTGTGCCGGTGTAATACTCGGTGATCCAGATGATCAGACCGGTCACACCCAAGCCAACCAGCACGCACCAGAACAGCTTCACAGAGTTAATGAAGCCGCCATCCGCGAGCGGGATCGGGCTGTAAACATTGAAGTTCGCCAGCATCATCGCAATCATGATGCCCGCGAACAGCGCGCTGGCAATAAAGCCTTTGTAGAGCGCCCACATGATATTGGTGCTGCCTTTATCCAGCCGGACGAAGAACGTGCCGGCAATAGAGGCCAGGATACATAATGAACCGATCATCAGCGGCAACATCATCATCGGAATAATGATTTCCGGCGCGAACACGCTGGCGGCGATCAACATCGTCGCCACAACAGTCACGGCATAGGTTTCGAACAGATCGGCCGCCATACCGGCACAGTCACCGACATTATCGCCGACGTTATCGGCAATCGTCGCCGGGTTGCGCGGATCATCCTCAGGGATACCGGCTTCAACCTTGCCAACCATATCGCCGCCGACATCGGCGCCTTTGGTAAAGATGCCGCCGCCCAGACGGGCGAAAATTGAAATCAGCGAAGCACCGAAGCCCAGGCCAATCAGGCCCTCAAGGTTAGCGCGGATATCAAGCCCGACATATTCAAGAAACATGTAATAGACACCGACACCGAGCAAACCAAGGCCAACCACCAGCATCCCGGTAATCGCACCGGATTTGAAGGAAACATCGAGCGCGCTTTCAAGACTTGTGCGCGCAGCCTGCGTCGTTCTGACATTCGCGCGAACCGACACGTTCATGCCAATATAACCGGCGACACCGGATAGCACGGCGCCAATCACGAACCCGCCGGCTACATGCCAGCCCAGCAAAATGTGGAGCAGGAACGCCACGACCAGGCCTACGATGCCGATTGTCGTGTATTGGCGGTTAAGGTAAGCCATCGCGCCTTCCTGGATCGCCGCGGCGATGTCCTGCATTTTCTGGGTACCGGCATCATAACTCATGACCTTACGGGCAGCATACTGACCGTAAATCAGCGCCAGAACGCCGGAACATAAAATCATCAGATAGATTGCTTCAATCATCTTTCCCTCGTTGTGATATCAAAACTTGTTTCATTGGCCTTATCTTGCAGGCATTGTTTTTGTTGGGAAACAAACTGTTCTCAAACTTTATAGAGCGATAGACCATGCACAAATTCGGGAGCTAAGGCAAGAGGCTTCTTGTCCTTTTCTTCTCCTTTTCAGGGGTTTTTCCAATAATCATAAAAAAGGCCCGGGGAAGCCGGGCCTGCGATCTAACGGCACGAAAGAGCTTTTAAAGAGGCCGCTGCTGGACAACCTGCAACAGGACATCTTCCACAACCTCGTCGCCGAGGACCTTGTGGCTAATCTGGTTCAGGCGCGCTTTGATCATGTTCACCTGCAATACACCACCCTGCAATGCCGCATGTTTGTTCAGTACGCCGTAAAGCTCCTGAATGTAGGCATCCTTGAGACGCGGCTCCAGCGTGCGAACCTTTTCGGCTTTGCTGCTGCTGTCAACCTCAAGAACGACAACCATGCTGACAACCTGACTGACACCGCTATTGTCGACAATCGGCAATACCAGCGGCGCCAATTCTACAAATTCATGATTGCGGGATGCGGCCCGCGCCTTATCCGCTTTCTCGGCTTCAACAGCCTGCTGATGCGCTTCATCGTCACCGATCGAAGCCTGCGCCGGTTGTTCAAAATAGAAATAAGCCCCGGCAGCGCCGCCGCCGAGAATGAGGATTGCCACAAGAGCCAGAAAAGCCGTTTTCATGAACCTGCTCAGACTAAAAAAATGAACCCATCTACATTATTATAATAACGCCGGAAATTTAATTAAGCGTTATCTTATGTAAGGATTTAGCTAAAGTTTTATGAATGTCGGCGAAGATAATGATTACAAAACAAATACTTAATATATATCTATTCATTCGCAGCGCGTAACGGGACAGTTTCATCTGTTTTATTTTCAGCCGTTGTCCCCGGCGTACCGTCCACCGGAAACCGTTTTTGCCTGACATCATCGGCGTACCGCTCAACAGCTTGTTCGATATGACCGTAAAGGTCGCTATATTGCTTTACAAACTGCGGCACACGCTGCCCGGTCAGACCCAGCATGTCCTCACTGACCAGAATCTGGCCATCACAGGGGGCTGAAGCGCCAATACCAATCGTCGGTACTTTAACCTGCGCCGTAATTTGCCCCGCCAGATCAGGAGTCACACATTCCAGCACTAACCCAAATGCCCCTGCCCGCTCCAGCGCTGCGGCGTCAGCTATGACCCGTTTCTGCTCCCCCTCTCCACGGCCCATGACCCGGTAACCGCCGGTTGCATGTACGGATTGCGGCTGTAAGCCAATATGACCAAGCACTGCGATGCCACGCTCTGTCAGAAAATGAACCGTATCGGCCATCTCCTGACCGCCCTCAAGCTTGACCGCGCCAGCGCCGGTCTCCTGCATAATCCGCACCGCATTGCCAAAAGCCTGTTCCCGACTTTCCTGATAGGACCCAAACGGCATATCCACGACAACCATCGAACGGCGGGTCGTATTCACAACAGCGCGGCCATGGGCGATCATCATATCAAGCGTGACCGGCACCGTGCTCTCCATACCGTACAGCACCATCCCCAGACTGTCGCCCACCAGGATTATATCGACGCGGCCATCCAGCGCCCGCGCAACCGGTGCCGTATAAGCCGTCAAGCAAACGAGCGGCGTACGATTCTTGCAGGCGGCAATATCGCGAACGGTTAATCGTTTAGGTTTCGCCACTGTAGTGCTCATGATCGATATGTCCCTGCGTTTAAACTCGTATGGCTTTATGAATATTGTCGAGCACGGCATTTACAAGTCCGGCTTCGCCACCTTCATAAAAAGCACGGGTGACCTCAACATAATCATTAATAATAATCGGCGCGTCGATATCATGATGCGCCATGATCTCATATGCACCGCAGAGCATCGCACTCCCTAACAACATATCTATAGACTCCAGAGAATTGTTAGCTTTGGCGCTGTTTCGCTGCCGCAGAAAAGTATCAATTATTTCGGAAAGATCGTCATAACGGTCCGCTGCCCCCCGGACGATGGCCGAGAATAGCGCGTCATCCGGTTTGACCATATCCGGCAAATCGTCACGCATTTTCTGGTGAAAGCCCTCGCGGATATAGGCCGTTACAATATCGCGCACCGGCTGCTCACTCATACGCATTTGATAAACGGCCTGCACGGCGGCCAGACGCGCGGCGCTTTTGCGTGCACTCTCCGATCCTGTCCTGTCTGCCTGTGCTTTAGCCATACTCGTAAGGTCCCCGCCCTGATATTGCGCATCGGTCAAAACCGATATCATGATTTCATCCTGTTGACAGTAAAAATATCCGCCGCATCTTTAAGGTTCACATCATCTGCATTAGGGTCACATGATCGGAACCGCCCTGTTCATGAGTTCATATGCGCTATAAATGAACCGTTCCAAAAACACATACTCAAAAAGGATTTGAAACCGTACCTGATCAAAAATAAAGATCAAAATCGAACCACTATTCGTATCAGTGACACGCCATGAAACACCCGGACCTATTCAGCGGCCTGCAGATCCTGCATATCATCAAGCAAGGCGTTAAAGTCTTCCGGTTTGCTGAAATCCTTATAAACCGAGGCATAGCGGATATACGCCACCATATCAAGCCGCGCCAGCGCTTTCATGACAAAATCACCGATCTGTTCGGAACCAATCTCCGGCTCGCCCATGCTCTCAAGCTGCCTGACGATGGAATTGGCGACCTTTTCAATCTGCTCAAGCTCTACAGGGCGCTTGCGCAGGGCCACCTGCATTGATTTTAGCAGCTTGTCGCGGTCAAAGGGCTGCCTGCGGCCACCGGCCTTCAGGACCGTCATTTCACGCAGCTGGACACGTTCAAAGGTCGTAAAACGCGCGCCACAAGCCGGGCAGGCCCGGCGTCGCCGGATCGCCGAGCTATCTTCCGTTGGCCGGGAGTCTTTGACCTGTGAGTCCTCGTTACCGCAAAACGGGCACCGCATTTATTTTTCCCTCATCACAAAGCCCGCTCGTACACCGGGAAACGGGAACACATTTCAGCAACTTTGACGGCGATTTCCTTTTCCAGCGCCTCATTCCCGTCTTCACCATTGTCTTTCAGGCCGTTCAACACCTCCGCGACCCATTCACCAACCTGCCGGAATTCAGGTTCGCGCAGGCCGCGCGTGGTGCTGGCCGGGCTGCCGAAGCGCAGGCCTGACGTGTACCACGGCTTTTGCGGATCGTTCGGGATAGCGTTACGGTTTGCATTCAGATGCGCCCGGTGCAGGGCTTTCTGCGCAGGCAGGCCCACCAGACCCTGCTTCTGCAGATCGACCAGGAATACATGCGTCTCAGTCCCTCCTGATACAACATCATAACCTTTATCAAGAAGTGTATCGGCCAAAGCTTGTGCATTTTTAACAACCTGTTGCGCGTAAATCTTGAAGTCAGGTTTTAAAGCCTGACCGAACGCCACAGCCTTGGCCGCAATCACATGTTCCAGCGGTCCGCCCTGCAGCCCCGGGAAAACGGCGGCGTTGATCTTCCTGGAAAGCTCCTCATCATTCCACAAAATCATTCCCCCGCGCGGCCCGCGCAGGGTTTTATGTGTGGTTGTCGTCACAACATGAGCATGATCGCACGGCGTGGGCAGCACACCTCCGGCAATCAGGCCCGCATAGTGCGCCACATCGGCCAGAAGCCACGCGCCGGTCTTGTCTGCGATCTCCCGGAACCGTTTCCAGTCGATAGAGCGGGAATAAGCCGAAGCGCCGCAGACGATCATGTCCGGCTTTGTTTCCACCGCCAGTTCCTCAACCATGTCGTAATCGATATACCCGTCCTGCCTGCGCACGCCGTACTGCGTGACATCAAACCACTTGCCGGACATATTGACCGGGGAACCGTGGGTGAGGTGTCCGCCCTGATCCAAAGCCATGGACAGGATTTTCGCCCCGGGCTGGAGCAGCGCCAGATACACCGCCTGGTTGGACTGGGATCCGGAATGCGGCTGAACATTCGCGTAATTACATTGAAACAGTTTTTTGGCACGCTCGATGGCCAGCGTCTCCGACGCATCCACCGGGCCGCAGCCGCTGTAATAGCGCTTGCCCGGAAGCCCTTCGGCATATTTGTTCGTCATCACGGAACCCTGTGCCTGCATCACGGCAGCAGAAGTCATGTTTTCAGAGGCAATTAGCTCGATATATTCATTTTGACGCTTAAGCTCTTGACCAATCGCGTCAAAAATCTCCGGATCGACTGTTTCCAGCGATTCATTGAAGAATCCATACGTATCGTTTTCTATTATTTTCTTTGCTGCCTCAGTCATTTACAATACCTTTCTTATTCTCTAACTCCGGTTTTCAAAACTCGTTTATTTTGGCTACACGGGCCACATGGCGGCCCTCTTCGAATGATGTAGTCATGAACGCGTCAACACAGTCCAAAGCCGTTTCAATTCCCATGATCCTGCTACCCAGCGCCAGAACATTCGCATCATTATGCAGGCGGGTCAGCCGGGCCATTGTCGCGTTCGTGCATAATGCCGCCCGGACATTCTTATGCCGGTTCGCGGCCATGGAGATACCGATCCCGGTACCGCAGATCAGAATACCTTTCTCAACCTCCCCGGCCGCCAGCGCCGCCGCCATCTTGTGAGCAAAATCAGGATAGTCGACTGACTCCGGCGAATGAGTTCCCAGATCAACCCATTCATAGGCATCCTCCAGACGCTCCTTCAGCAATTCCTTGAATTCATAACCCGCATGGTCAGACGCGATAGCAACTTTCACGATTATTCTCCTGTTTTGCCTATAATATATAGGGGTGACGCGCGCCTTAAATCAATCCTTTCTTTTTCAGCACATATTCAAGCCGCCGCATGGCATTGCGGGTCAGGATTTCTTCGCTGGCGCTGGCCGGCCCCTGAATCACCACTTCGGTCAGGGTCTTCGTATCCATCGCCGAGACTTTCACATAGTGCCCGACCGGGATAAATTCGATAATGACTTCGCGACCCGCCAAAAGCTCTTCGGCCATTGTTCTTATCCTTTCGGTGCATTACATTAGCCGGAGAGTCCTACCGGCACAACAGTGATGAGTGTACAGATATGAGCGCAGACACCAAACAGTCCCCTTCGCCCGCCGCAGCCAGTAAAAGCCACAAGCCTGTTTTCGCGTGGGAAGATCCGTTACAGCTTGATGAGCTGCTAAGCGAGGATGAGCATATGATCCGTGAAACGGCGCATAATTATTGCCGTGACAAGCTGCTGCCGCGGATCATCGAGGCCAACCGGCATGAAGAGTTCGACCCCGAAATTATCAGGGAAATGGGCGCGTTCGGCCTGCTTGGCTCGTTCATCGACGGTTATGACTGCTCCGGTGTCTCGCAGGTTGCCTACGGCCTGATCGCCCGCGAGGTCGAACGTGTCGACTCTGCCTACCGCTCGGCGGTTTCCGTACAATCATCGCTGGTGATGTACCCGATCTATGCGTTCGGCACCGATGCCCAGAAAGACAAATACCTGCCGCCACTCGCCGCCGGCGAGATGATCGGCTGTTTTGGACTGACCGAGCCGGATGGCGGCTCCGACCCCGGCGCGATGAAAACCCGCGCCCGCAGCGTCGAGGGTGGCTTCAAAGTCTCCGGCTCAAAACAATGGATTACCAACTCGCCGATCGCCGATCTGTTCATTGTCTGGGCCAAGGATGACGATGACAAGATTATCGGCCTGATCATGGAAAAGGACATGGACGGCCTGACCGCGCCGAAAATCGACGGCAAATTCTCGCTCCGCGCCTCTGTCACCGGCGGCATCGCGATGGATGAGGTCTTTGTGCCGGCGGAGAACAAACTTGAGGTCAGCGGCCTGACCGGGCCGTTCTCTTGCCTGAACAGCGCCCGCTACGGCATATGCTGGGGCGCTATGGGCGCGGCCGAGGCCTGCTGGCATATCGCCCGTGACTATGTTATGGACCGCGTCATCTTTGGCAAGCCGCTGGCCGGCCAGCAGCTGATCCAGAAAAAGCTGGCGGATATGCAAACGGAGATCACGCTGGGCCTGCACGCCACTTATCGCCTTGGCCGTCTGCGCGACGAAGGCAAAGCCGCACCGGAAGCGATCTCGCTGCTAAAGCGCAATAACTGCGGCAAAGCCCTTGATATATCGCGGGTTGCGCGGGATATGCTCGGCGGTAACGGCATCGCCGATGAATATCATGTCATCCGCCATGTCATGAACCTGGAGGCCGTCAACACGTATGAAGGCACGCACGATATTCACGCGCTGATCCTTGGACGCGCCCAGACAGGCATTCAGGCCTTTTCATAGGTTCTGGTCTATAGCGCCCGCTTTTTGGCCTGATTACGCAGACCGGAGGCCACATTAATCTGCAGGCGCGCCGCCAGCACTGTGGCAAATTTCTCAGCATCCATCGGGTCGGAAAACGTCCTGATCACAATATTCTTGCCCTTTTCCTGCCCATGAACGAGATAAACGGCGTATTGCGTTCCCGCTTTTTTGCTCCCCTGCATACGACCAGTGGTAATCCCCATAAAGCGGCTTAAACGCTCCGGACGCGGAGAACTGCTGATCCCCAGCCCAAGGGCCGTCAGCGGATAATAATCGACCCTGTCGCGGTGAATTTCATAGCGCCCATAGTCAGCCTGACGCGGAATAACCACAAACAGAAAGACAAAATATTCCAAAATCAGTAAGAACACCAACCCCCCAAGCATCATACCGATCTGCTGGCTTTCAACGAAACTGTTGTCACCGGATAAAAAATGAAATACAGCAGCAATAACCAGTAGCCCGGTCAGCGTGCCGAAGGCCAGCAAACGCATCACCATCACCCATTTTGATTCGCCTTCAATCGGCAGCGTCGTGGCGCTGGGATTCGCATTGGTTTTGGTTTTTTCGGGCGACTCAGCAGAGGCTGTCAGAGCTTCCGAATCACTATCGCCGCTTTTGTCATTATCTGTCGGCGGCGTATCTTCCGGATCAGCAGACACAGGCACCGCCTATTCGTTGACGGACAACCCGGAGAAGTTGGTTTGTCCGGCCCAGAAACGCTCAATCAGACGCATGATCTGGTTCAGTTCGTTCAGACGCTCGCCAGTTAACTCCGTGCCTTCAAGGCGGTGCTCATGGCGGGCAAACATCTCGGTAATCGCGTTTTTCAGGTCGGTGCCTTTTTCAGACAGTTTGACCCGGATCGAACGCTTGTCATGCACAGAACGCTCCTGCACCAGATAGCCGTTCTCAACCATCTTTTTAACGTTGTAAGAGACGTTAGACCCCAGATAGTAGCCGCGAATGGTCAGTTCGCCGACGGTCAGCTCGTCATCGCCGATATTGTAGAGAATCATACTCTGGACGTTGTTAATATCCTGCACGCCCTTGCGGTCAAGCTCGACCTTCAAAACGTCAAGGAAATGGCGGTGAAGCCGCTCGATCAGCTGTATGGCTTCGTAATAAGGCGTTGTCGTCGTCACGATGATTCCCCCAAGTTGCAGACGGAGTGATTAAACAGAAGCATAAAACATTCTAAAAACAAAAGAAACAAGCGGCATGTTTAACACAGTGATCATAATAAAGATCGCACAAGACTCAAGCAATTTTTAACTATGCCGCGATTTCATCCAGTCCCGGACCGGCGTGCTGGAAATAGCGCCGGATCATATCAGGCGTTACATCACCAAGATCATCCGGATCCCACCGCGGCGTGCGGTCCTTGTCAATCAGCTGCGCGCGCACCCCTTCGTAAAAATCATGGCCAGTCATAAAACGGTGCGCCAGCACGTAATCCTGCGCCGTCACGTCATCAAAACTTTTGCCGGCCATAGACCGTAAATGCGCCAGTGACACGGCGAGGCTGATCGGTGAACGACTGCGGATTGTCTGCGCCTGCGCCCTGGCCCAGTCGTTACCGTCCCGTTCCAGAACCGTGAGCATGGCGGCCACATCATCGCCGGAAAAGCAACTGTCGATCATCGCCAGATTATCGTCCAGAACAGCCACACCGTCCGGCACCGCACTTTCACCGCTGAGGATTTCTGCAATAACGGACTCAGCATTGTCTGGACGGCCGTTCACAGCCTGCGCCAGCTTAACCCCAAGGTTCCCAAACTGCGCTGCCGGTACATAATGGCTCGCCAGCCCGGCATATATCATATCGGCAGCACCAAACGTATCACCCGTCAGCACGATGACCGTACCCGCCTCGCCCGGCGCCCGGTTGAGAAAATAAACGCTGCCGACATCAGGGAAAAAGCCAATCCCGACTTCCGGCATAGCGAACCGCGTCGCCTCTGTTGCAACACGGAAGCGACAAGGCCCGGCAATCCCGTAGCCGCCGCCCATCGTGATACCGTTCATCAGCGCCACAAGCGGCTTTTTGAAATGATAAAGCTGGCGGTTAAGACGATATTCCTCAGCGTAGAACAGAGTCAGGACCCGTTCGTCACTGTGATTACGGCGGTAAGCCATGCCGGTTCTGTATGTGCTTTTGACATCGCCGCCGGCACAAAAGGCGCGGTCACCGGCGCCGCTAATCAGAACGGCACTGACGCTGTCATCCTGCGCCCAACTCGTCAGGCCGGCCGACAATATTCTGATCATTTCAAGACTAAGGGCATTCAGATAACCCGGCCGGTTCAATGTGACTTGAACCACCGCCCCGTCTTGCTGTACAACGATTTCCTGTTCAGAATGCATAAACGCTGATTATACCCGTTAAGTAATGCGACTCGTATGTTAGCAGAAAGCCGGAAACGGTGAAAAGGCCGAAGCCATGACAAAACCGAATATGATCAATGTTATCAACAATCCTGAGAACCGCACGGCCAAACCCGGTCAAAACCGTGAGAGTGCGCCGGCCCAGTATCCGCAGGTCCGTATGCGCCGTAACCGTACCCACGCATGGTGCCGCAACCTGGTCCGGGAACATGCGCTAAGCCCGCACGACCTGATCTGGCCGCTGTTCGTGATTGAAGGCAAGGGGCAGCGGGAAGAGATCGTCACCATGCCGGGCGTGGAGCGGTTATCCATTGATCTCATGATTGAACGCGTGCATGAGGCGCACAGTTTCGATATTCCTGCCATAGCCCTGTTTCCGGTCGTCGACGCCGCGCAAAAGACGCCTGACGGACGAGAAGCCTGGAACGGCGAGAACCTGATCTGCCGGGCGATTGATGCCCTGAAGCAGGCCGTGCCGGAGATGGGCATCATTGCCGACGTGGCGCTCGACCCCTATACCGATCACGGCCATGACGGCCTGCTGCAGGATGATAAGATCCTGAATGACGAGACCGTTGACGTGCTGTGCCGTCAGGCCCTGGCGCAGGCCCGCGCCGGAGTCGACGTGATCGCACCGTCGGATATGATGGACGGCCGGGTCGGTGCCATTCGCCGCGCACTGGATGAAGACGGGTTTCATGATGTCAAGATTATGGCCTATGCCGCCAAATACGCGTCCGCCTTTTACGGGCCGTTCCGTGATGCCGTGAATTCCGGCGGCTTTCTGAAAGGCGACAAGAAGACTTACCAGATGGACCCGGCCAACAGCGATGAAGCCCTGCGCGAAGTGGCGCTCGATCTCGCCGAAGGCGCGGACATGGTTATGGTCAAGCCCGGCCTGCCCTATCTGGATGTGATCCGCCGGGTCAAAGACCGCTTTGGCGTCCCGACCATGGCATATAATGTCAGCGGCGAATATGCGATGCTGCGCCATGCCGCCGCTGCCGGCTGTCTTGATTACGACAAGGCGGTCATGGAGATGCTGCTCGGTTTCAAGCGTGCGGGGGCTGACGGTATTCTGTCTTATGCCTCTCTCGATGCGGCGCAATTGATCCATAGCCGCTGATACATAGCCGCTAAGTCATTTTAACCCTTAATAAATCTGCCATCCGGCATAGTAAAGTATGGTAGTGTGAAAGAGGCCGCATAGGGTGGCCCTGCTCTCCTGCCTGAAGATTGTGCATATCATGGCTGATATAAAGGACATCAAAGCCCAGAGGGACCGGTTTCTCGCGTTTTCGTTCGCGTCAGCCGACTTGTTCCTTGATATCGGCGCAGACGGTGACATCGTTTACACGCTGGGCGCCGCGGAAAGTATCACCGGCATCGATCACCAGACTCTGCAAGGTCAGGGCTGGGTTACCCTGTTTGCCGCCAAAGACCGCGCCGCCCTGGTCAGCCTGCGCAAACGCGCCCGCGCCGGTGAACGCTGCGGTCCCTTACAGGTCAATATGGACGAAAGCTACAGTGACGGCCGCGCTGTAATTGTTACCGGCCTGAAAATGCCGCAAAGCGACCATTTTTACCTGACTATCGGCTTCCCGAGCGAGATGTTGATGAAAATGGCCGACATCATCAGAGATCATGAAAACCGGGAATTGCTGGACAAGGACAATTTTCTCTATGCCGCCCGGGAAGCCTTTGATACCGCACGGTCGGTCGGCGAGGATATCGATATCACCCTGCTCGACATACCCGAAGCCGAACACGTGCGCGAACGGCTGGGCGAAGATGTCTGGGGCCGGTTCATTGATACGGTCACCGAACTGCTCAGCACGAACTCGGTCGACGGTGAGGCCGCAGCACTGATTTCAGACGGGCGCTACAGCGTTATTCATGACAAAAGCATAGATTCTGAAACGTTGCGTAACCAACTATCGCAGCTCGGTAAGGATGCCGATCCAGACGGAGAAGGCTTTGAAATTCATAGCAAAACCGTATCGGCCGAGCTGGAAAGCCTGAGCGAACGGGAAACCACCAAAGCCCTGGTCTATACAATCAATGAGTTTGAACGAAAAGGGAACAGCCTGAATATCGAAACGCTGAATGCCGGTTTTAAAGCCTATGTCAGCGCGAATGCGCAAAAGATCCATCAATTCAAGACGATGATCGAGCAGCTTAATTTCGATCTGGAATTTCAGCCCATCGCCACCATGGACGGCCCCGCGCTCTCGCATTTCGAGATCGTCTCGCGCTTTCGCCAGGAAGGCTCAACGCAGGAATGGATTATCTTTGGCGAGGATATCGGTATGGCCGCAGACTTCGATATCGCCGTCTGCGAACGGGTGATTAACTACCTGCTCTACAAAGCCTCGACCAACCGGTTTATATTCTCTCTGAATATTTCCGGCCAATCGATACAAAATGAACAGTTTTTCAAGACCCTGCTGGCCAAGCTTGACCTCCATCCCGAACTGGCACAGCGGATGATCTTTGAAATCACAGAGTCAACGACGATCGAAGATCTGGATATGGTCAACAGCTTTATCGAAACCCTTCAGGGACGAGGCTACAAGATCTGTCTTGATGATTTCGGGGCCAGCGCGTCCTCGCTGCAATATCTGCAAAACCTGCATGTCGATTTCGTGAAAATTGACGGCCAGTACACCCGCAAGATCCTCTCGGCGCCACGGGACCAGGTGTTGGTCAAGAATTTGAGCCGCATGTGCCGTGACCTGCATATCGGCGTCATTGCCGAGCAGCTTGAAACCACAGAACAGGTCAGCATGATGCGTGAGCTCGGCTGCGATTACGGACAGGGCTATTATTTTGGCCACCCGTCAGATAAACCGGGCTTCGATCCCGATGTTATCCCCGCGACACCGCCCGGCGACATATCATAGCGGTCATTATCATGATAAACGCGGCGATCCTCTTGATAAGGAATGAGAAAAAGGCGAAGATGGTTACACTCTGTTAATGTCTTTATGACAGTGTATGGAGTGTGTTGTGTGTAAAAAGGCTGCAGTAACCATCTCACTGCCGCCCTCTCCGCAAGAAAGGATTTCTTGTCCGCCATGAAGTTTATCGCCATCATAATGGTTTTTGTCTGTACGTTCGGCGGCTATATCCTGCTGGGCGGCAAGATGAAGGTGATTCTTGAGGTTGCGCCGCTTGAAAGCCTTATTATCGTGGGAACCGGCCTCTCGGCCTTTGTGATTGCCAATACGACTCATGTCATTAAAGACACGCTGAAATCCTTTAAATGCCTGATGCACCCGGAAGCGCATAACAAGGACTCTTACATGGAGCTGCTCAGCGTCCTGTATATGATTTTCAAACTGGCGCGGACCAAAGGCTGGCTGGCTCTGGAATCCCATATCGAAGACCCGGAGGGCAGCGACCTGTTCAGACAGTTCCCGGCCTTTCACACGAACCACCATGCCATTACGTTCCTGTGCGATTATCTCCGAATTATTTCGCTCGGCAATGAGAACCCGCACGAGATTGAGGCATTGCTTGATGAAGAAATCGAAACGATTGAACATGAAAAGATGCACCCGGCCCACGCCGTCCAGACCCTGGCAGACGCCCTGCCGGCACTCGGGATCGTGGCCGCCGTTCTTGGCGTGATCAAAACAATGGGCTCGATTTCAGAGCCCCCGGAAGTGCTCGGTAAAATGATTGGCGGCGCACTGGTTGGTACATTCCTGGGTGTCTGGGTCGCCTATGGCCTGGTCGCCCCGATGGCCACAGCGATCGGCACCCGCGGCGAGTCGGAAGTGCTCTACTATCGCTGCATCAAGGTTGCGATCCTCGCCTTCCTTAACGGCTCTGCCCCGCAGGTCGCGGTGGAGTTTTCGCGGAAATTCCTGCCGCACCATGTCCAGCCATCCTTTACCGAGCTGGAAGAAAAGCTCAACGAACTGCCCAGCCCCGGATAAACAAGGTCAGGACACGCTATGGCCAAAGGCGGCAAACAAGACGAAATGCAACCGATCATCGTCAAAAAGGTGATCAAGAAAGGCGACGGCCATCATGGCGGCGCCTGGAAAGTCGCCTATGCCGATTTCGTAACGGCAATGATGGCGTTCTTCCTGTTGATGTGGCTTTTGAATGTCAGCACAGACGAGGCGCTGGAAGTGATTTCCAGCTATTATGACCCGTCTCACCCGCAAATTGCGGACACCCGCAGCGGTTCCGGCGGTGTGCTCGGCGGCCTGACGATGACCCGCGAGGGTTCGATGGCCGAGACAATGCAGCGCCCTGTGCAGCCGCAAACCACCGGCCACCATCGCGGTGACCAGGCCACGGGCGAAGACAAAACCACTGCCGCACAACTTGAAGACCAGCTCCGTGAGCAGGAACAGGAACGTTTCGAAGAGGCGAAAAAAGCGCTGGAAGAAGCTCTGCAGCAAACACCCGAGCTACAGGATCTTGCCAAACACCTGCAAATCGATATCACGCCGGAAGGGCTGCGCATTCAGATCATTGACCAGGAAGGCGAACCGATGTTTGCCATTGGCAGCGCCGTGATGCTGGATAAAACGCGGCGTATTATGGCCGAAGTCGCCACGGTCATCGAAACCATGCCGAACGATATTTCGATCCGCGGCCATACGGACAGCCATCAATACGCCCCCGGCGCGACCTATACAAACTGGGAGTTATCAGCCGACCGGGCCAATTCTGCCCGCCGGGAGCTGCTTGACCACAATATTCCTGCCGCGCGGCTGGCCGATGTTATGGGCAAGGCCGACCGTGAGCATCTGGTCACTGAAAACCCGCTCGACGCCCGTAACCGGCGGATCAGCATTATCCTGCTCAATGAGACACTGGAACAGGCTTATGAGCGCGGCGCGTTCGACGACCAGGTCATCACCGATGAAACCGGCGAAGAAGTCCCCGCTTCCGAAGCTTATGAACGCCTGCCGACCATCGACGACCGCCCGACCGGCGGCTTCGAACGCACACCGGGCAACGTATACTTCCCGTAAACCCGAGCTTAATTAAGAGAATTTATTGCTTTTGGGAAAGCCGTTCGGCGGCAGACGGCCGGCCTGGGCGCGTTTACCGACCCAGGGGTTCAGGTCTTCGACCACTGTTTCACCGGCGCCGTATTTAAAGCTCAGGCCGCCATCCCACTGAAACGGTTTCGCATCGGACAGGCCGCCATCCTTGAAGCGTTGCAGGATCACCCCTTTGCCGCGGCCCATCTCCGGCACTTCCTCCAGCGCGAAAACCAGCATCTTGCGGTTGGTGCCGATCGTCGCCAGGTGATCGGCGGTTTCCGGCACAGTCACACAAATCCGCGCCTCGATACCGCCGGACACATTCAGCACCTGCTTGCCATTCTTGGTTTGAGCCAGCACGTCTTTTTCGGGCACGATAAAGCCGCGCCCATCGTCGGCCGCGACCAGCAGGCGCCCTGCGCCGTCAAAGACTTTGATCACGGCAATATCGGCATCATTGGGCAAATCGGCCATCAGCCGCAGCGGCTCACCGAAACCGCGCCCGCCGGGCAGCTTATCGCAGCCAAGCGTGTAAAACCGGCCGTTGGTCCCAAAAATCAATAGCTTATCCGTCGTTTGCGCCTCGACCACAAAACGGCCACGGTCGCCGTCTTTATACTTGATCTCTTTCGGATCGTGGCCGTGGCCGCGGAAAGCGCGCACCCAGCCCTTGGCGGAACAGATCACCGTAACCGGTTCTTTTTCGATCATCGCCTCTTCCAGCTCATCGACATCGACCGGCGCCGGCGCTTTGCCGATTTTGGTCCGGCGTTTGCCCAGATCACTGTCAGGCCCGAACAGCTTGCGCAGTGCGGCAATCTGGCGCTTGATCTC
The DNA here is from genome assembly GCA_964445195.1 of uncultured Micavibrio sp. GTDB lineage: Bacteria > Pseudomonadota > Alphaproteobacteria > Micavibrionales > Micavibrionaceae > UM-FILTER-47-13. The sequence continues at coordinate 21,998 of CAYUKA010000001.1, forward strand.
GGTCCACTGCCGCGCCTCGGACTTGATCAGCGCCTGCAGCCTGTCACGCTCCCTGGTGAGACTCTCATGCTCCTTGCGGATCTCGATTTCCTCAAGCTTGCGCAAGCTGCGCAAACGCATATTGAGCACGGCCTCTGCCTGCACCTCGCTTAGCCCGAACGCGGCAATAAGGTCCGCTTTCGGGTCATCTGCTTCACGAATGATCCGGATGACCTCATCAATATTCAGGTAAACGATCAGGTAGCCGTCCAGAACCTCGATCCGGTGCAAAACCTTTTCCAGCCGGTGCGCAGAACGCCTGACCAGAACATCCTGCCGGTGATCGAGCCAGGCCCGCAGCACATCCTTCAGGTTCATGACCCGCGGCACCAGGCCGCCATCCAGGACATTCATATTCAGGTTAAAGCGGATTTCGAGGTCTGTATGACGGAACAGCGCTTCCATCAACAGCTCCGGCTCGACATTCCGGTTTTTCGGCACGAGAATCAACCGCACATCTTCAGCGCTCTCATCACGGACATCGTCAAGCATCGGCAGTTTACGCGTCTGGATCAGCTCGGCGATCTTCTCAACCAGCCGTGATTTCTGGACCTGGTAGGGCATTTCAGTCACAACGATCTGGTACTGGCCCTGCTTCAGTTCCTCGCGCTGCCATTTCGCCCGCAGACGGAACGCGCCGCGCCCGGTTTCATAGGCTTTGATAATTTCATCCCGCGGCTCGACCAATATGCCGCCCGTCGGAAAGTCCGGACCCTTCACAAGGCTGACCAGCTTTTTGACGCCGGCATCTTCTTCCAGCAGCAATTCGCACGCCGCCAGCAATTCATCGACATTATGCGGCGGGATGTTGGTGGCCATGCCGACCGCAATGCCCGATGCGCCATTGGCCAGCAGGTTCGGGAAATTGGCCGGCAGTACCACCGGTTCCCGCCCCTCGCCGTCATAAGTCTGACGGAAATCGACAGCGTCCTCGTCAATGCCTTCAAGCAGAAGCTGCGCCACCGTCGTCAACCGCGCTTCGGTATACCGCATCGCCGCGGCGTTATCGCCGTCAATATTGCCGAAATTGCCCTGCCCGTCGACGAGCGGATAGCGCACCGCGAAGTCCTGCGCCAGCCGGACCATCGCATCATAGACCGCGGAATCGCCGTGCGGGTGGAATTTACCGATGACATCACCAACGACCCGCGCCGACTTTTTCGGTCCCGTCTCGGGGTTGAGGCGCAACTGGTACATCGCATAAAGCAGCCGCCGGTGCACTGGTTTCAGGCCGTCGCGCACATCAGGCAGCGAACGGCTCATGATCGTCGACAGCGCATAAGACAAATAACGGTCGGACAGGATCTCGCCGATCGGCTGATCCATGATGTTCTGGTCGGGCGGTAAGTCGTTTTTGCGGGCCATGGCGAAGACTTTAGCGCCTTACGCGCGGAATGCAAGGGCCTTTCGCGGGCTTATCCCGCGTCGGATGCCTTCTGGCAGCGCCGGGCGAAACGGTCCTGAAAACGCAGCCGGTCTTCCGGCACGCCGCGATTATGGTGATTAAACACCCAGTGCTCGAGAAAATAGCCGGTCATTTCAAGCCCTTTACACACTTCCTCATCATTGGCCGACCCCGTATCAGGCTGTAAAAAGGCCGGCAGCGCGAGCAGCTTGTCCTTATACGGCTCGCCCGCCGCAGCACTGACCGCATGGCCGGATTTCGGGCTAACATAGGCCAGTGTCCGGACATCGCCACCACCGGCGCAGCGTTTGAGGTTCAGGCCGAACCCCAGCTCACGCAGCAGCGCAATTTCCCACATGACATACGCCGCGCCCCATATATCATCGTCGGCCTGCAAAGCCGTCAACAACGCCAGCAGACCGTGAAACAGGCCCTCATGCCCTTCACGCTCCGGCAGGGCCGCATCGCACAGGCTGCAGGCCGCCAGCAACGCCCCCAGTTTTAACGGGTCGTCCATCAGGCCGCTGGCAAGATTGCGGTCCTGCTCCAGCGTATAAGTGCCAAGATTCCCTTCGATGCGTGCGCTCCAGCGGACACCGACCAGATTGCCCGGTTCCAGCACCCCGCGCATTTTCGATGAATGCGCCCCGCGGACATACCCGGCATGCCGGCCATGCCCCACCGTCAGCAGTGAGACAACCGCGCCGCTTTCACCATGCGGGCGGGCCGAAAGAACGATGCCTTGATCCTGCCACTGTTCCATGCCAGATATTATGAAACGCTCTTACAGAAACGAACAAGGCAAAAATCATGATCCCGGCCCGTCAATTCTATCTCATCCGCCACGGCGAAACCGAAGCCAATGCCGCCCATATTACCGCCGGCGGCGATTTCGACACGCCTCTCACCGATAAAGGCATCGCGCAGGCGCAAGAGGTCGCATCCGTCATCCACCATCTTGATACCAGGCCGACACGGATCATCCACAGCTCCATGAGCCGCGCGCGCGATACGGCAACGATCATTAACGGATCGCTGGGTCTGCCGATGGATGAGGAACACGATATCCGCGAACATCTGGTCGGCGAGTGGGAAGGTCTGCCCTGGGATGAAGTCGCGCCGCAGTTAACCGCCAATATCCGCCCGAAAGGCGGCGAGAACAAGGATGATTTCAGCCTGCGGATTCGCACGACCTTTACCCGTATTTTTGAGACACCTGCATACGAGCAGGATACGATTATGTTCGTCGCCCATGGCGGAGTCTTTCATGCGCTGATGAATAATTACCGCTGGTTTTTCAAAGGGCATATACAAAACTGCCATCTACACCTTTTCACGCCGCAGGAACAGCAAACCGCGTTTCCGTGGCAGGTGTGCCGCTTTGATGTGAATGGGGAATCACTGGTTCGTGATGTCGCAGCGTTCTGCCCGCGGTCTGTAGATCTGTCGGAGACTACGGCTGAAGCGTCTTGATGCCGGGGTCCATACCGGCAAAGGCATCATGTTTTGCCACATTGTCATGGCCGAGTGCAGCAGACGAACCCGCCTCCTGAACCATCCCTTCGGCATTTTCGCGGAATACGCTGAGCCTGATCTCGTTATCGCCCTGCGGGCCGTAAGAGCTTTCGATCTCCACAGCCGTCGTGTCATTCAGCTCCGCCGCCGAAGCCACGCCGGCACGACCGTCTTCGTGGCGGATTTCATACTCGCCGCCGCGATTCTCAACACCGCCAACGGCCAGATCACGGCCTGACTGTGCTTCAAACTCTGCCAGTATCGAGGGTGCCTGCCCCGATTCTATACCGGCAACGCCGGCGAATTGATCGACAAGGGCTTCGTAAGCAGCGCGTTCTTCGGTATCAAACATCGCCCAGCCCTGTCCGTCCGGACTCATTTCGGTCTGCAGGCTGCCATCGGGCCCCACTGTGACATTTTCGGTAAAGATGTAGGTGCGCGGTGTTGCGCCCTCGACGAACGCGACATAATGAATCTGCCCCTGCGCCGGATCATCCGGGTCGGCCTCGGCCAATGCCAGCACGGCGGTATTGACCGTCTGGTTGATCGCGACACTGCCTTCCTCAATATAACCGCCCACTGCCAATTCAGCCGCTGCCAGCGCATAGCCCTGGGCATACTGCTCGCCACCGGGGGCGAATTGCGGGTTTTGCTGCAAAGCCTGCGCGTCAAGAAATTGCGGACCGTACTGGTACCCTTGCCGGGCAACAAAATCATCAAAGCCGTAAGCACCGTCGCCATTGACGTCAGCCACATCTGTCGCCACTGGCGCCTCCGGCACTGTTTCTATTGTAATTGCTGGATCCACCATACCAAAACTCATAATTATGAATAATATTATGGGGCGAGCCGGTTAATATATCTATAACGTTTGCTGTATAGCGGATTGCACGGCCAGAGCCTGCTGCGTGGCGGCCACGTCATGAACGCGCAACATATCCACACCTTGCCCGGCCCCCCACAGGGCCGCGGCCAGAGAACCGGGCAAACGCCGGTCTGCCGGCGTATCGGGACAAATCTTCTCAATAAAGCTCTTGCGCGAAGCCCCAAGCAGTACCTTATAGCCCAAATCCGCGAATTCACCGATCCGGTGCAGCAAAACCAGGTTATGGTCCAGCGTTTTGCCAAAACCGATACCGGGATCAATGAATATACTGCCCCCTGATATACCGGCTTTCAGGCAGGCTTCGGCGCGCCCAGCCAGAAACGCTTTCACATCATCGACGATATCGCCATATTGCGGGCTGTCCTGCATTGTCTGGGGGTCACCCTGCATATGCATCAGGCATACCGGCACTTTGGCCGCAGCGGCTACGGCCAGACTGTCCGGGTCGCCCTGCAGGGCCGTCACGTCGTTAATCATCCCGGCTCCGGCCTCTACAGCGGCCTGCATCGTGACAGCGTGACGGGTGTCAATGGAAATGGTTTTGCCGCAATCCCGCAGCCCTTCAACCACCGGCAACACGCGGCGCATTTCTTCTTCCGGCGAAACAGGCTCCGCGCCCGGCCGGGTCGACTCGCCGCCGATATCGAGAATATCCGCGCCCTCGGCGGCCAGTTGCCGCCCGTGCGCAATGGCCGACTCCGGGTCATAAAACTGCCCCCCATCGGAAAAGCTGTCAGGGGTCACATTGACGATGCCCATAATCAAAGGCAGGGACATTACACCGCCTCTTTTTCGCGCGCCCCGGCGTCATCCATCGGTACAGCCTGCTGATCCCCCGGCAGGTTCATTATAAGGTCATCAAGGGTCATTTGTAGCACCGGATGGCTCCATTGCGGCGCGACTTCACGCAGGGGGAAGAGAACAAAGCCCCGCTTATGCATACGCGGGTGCGGCACAATCAACTCCGGCTTATCCAGAATTTCATCATGATAAGCGATCAGATCCAGATCAAGCAGACGTGGCGCATTCCGCACGGTACGGACACGGCCAAACGCTGTCTCAATTTCCTGCAGAGCGCCGAGCAGCTGATAAGCGCCCATGTCCGTATCAAGGGCGACAACTTCATTATGAAACCAAGGCTGATCGGAGACCGGCACCGGCGCTGTCAGCCACGTGCGGGACTGCGCGGTTATCGCGATACCGCTATCGCGCATAGCCTGCTTTGCAGCCTGTAAAGTGTCCAGCGGGCTGCCGAAACGACTGGGCAAGTTCGCCCCCAAAGCGACAAGTATCAAGAGAATCCCCGCTTACTTAGTCAGATAGAAATCAGGTCCAGCGCCGCACCTGACCGGTGTCCAGGTGCACAAAGTTGCTGCGCGCATAATAGCCCGCACCGCCGGCCCGCAGACTCGCACCGGCTTCAAACAGCTTACGGGTCGAATAGCCCGGCAGGCGCAGGTCAATGGCCTGCCCGGTCATATGCAGCGAGTTTTGCGCTACGCCATCGCCGTTCCGGGCCAGCATCGCGTTGGTTTTCGGTGAGCGGTAACCGGAAAGTACCTCAAACGGTGTCTCTGTTTCCAGCTGCGCCCGCGCGGCATAGATAATATCAATCACGCGCGGATCGACCGGGAACACCTCGCCTGTCCGGAAATCCCGCAACACATCGTTAATTTTATCAAAGGCTTCCGGCAAATAACGGTCGCCGACACGGTAAACACCGTCAAAGCTTTCGCCTGTATGCTGATGCCGGAACGAAATCTTGCGGGCGCCGGTACCTGAAGGCACCATTAACCGCGTGGCTGCCTGCAGCGGTGTGACCGCCAATGCCGGCAACAACAGACCGCCCAGAACGCCGGCTTTCACGATATCCCGGCGCGAGATCGTTTTCTTCGATGATATATCGGGGTTTTTCTCAATCATGAGGCAGACCTTTCCCATTCCTATAGTGTCCAGTCGTTATTCTTTCTCTGTGGACAGACCGGAGGATAAATTTCTAGCAGAGAGCGCCAGAGGGAGTAAAGACTGTTCTTATTGTATGAGCTTTATTCGTTGTAAGCAAGTGTGGTCTGATCGCCTGTAACACGCGTTGGCTCTGCATAGCGGCGATCGGTGGCATCGGGCAGCTTGTAACCGTTTATATTATCAAGCGCCGCGATCAGGTCGCGGTCGCGCCTGTAAAGGTCGGGGCCGTAAACCAGGCGCCCCTTGTCGTCCAGCCAGATCGACTGGTAGATAATGTAAACCGGGAACGGCTCATCGGCATAGACCTCAACCGTGTCACCAGCGGCAATCAACTCATCCATATCACGTTTCGACCAGCCGTCATTATGGCGCAGGATGAACTCCGCAGCCTTTTCCGGCTCGCTCATCCGCACGCAGCCGGAGCTTAGCGTGCGCTGGCCGCGCTCGAAATACTCCGGCTTGTTGGTGTCGTGCATATAGATGTTATAGCGGTTCGGCATCAGCACACGGACACGGCCCAGCGCATTGTGATCACCGGCGCTCTGCACGAAACGGATTTTCCCCATTTCGCCCCAGCTGATGTTATGCCAGTCAATGCTGTACGGATCGAGATACTCGGCCTCATGGCCATAGCCGCGAATCAACGAAATTTTCTTTTCCGCCAGCACCGCCGGGTCTTCCTGCAGTTTCGGCAGGAAATCGCGCATCTTGATACTCAGCGGCACATGCCAGCGCGGATTAAAGCGCACGCCGGTCGCTTCGGTGGTAAAATCCTTTGTCCGGCGGTATGGCAAGCCGACGATAACCTTCATTTCAAAATCAACCCGGCCGTTTTCGACACCCCACAAAAGCTGCTGCGGAATGTTCACCAGCAGATAACGGTCCGGCCGCTCCTGATCGAGCCAGCGCAGGCGCTCCATATTGGCGATCACCTGATGCTTACGGTCGCTCTGGCTGCGGTTTAACACCGACAATGTCTGCGGCCCGATAATCCCGTCAGGTTCCAGCCCGTGCTGGCGTTGGAAGGCCATCACAGCACCGGCCGTATCGTCATCGTAATAAGGGCCATCAGCACGGTCATAGCCAATGCGAACGCGGAGCGCCTCGACATCTTTATGCCGCTCACCCGGCGTAAAATGATGGTCGCCGCCAAAATTCATCGGCAGTAAGTGTTCATAACGGCCTTCTTCGTTGATCAGGCGCACAAGCTCGTCCTGCAAAGCCCGATAAAGCTTTGTGTTCGGCGCCAGACTTTCCAGGGCCGAAACCGGGTTACGGGCACGTGTCACATGCGCCATCACCTCTTCGCCGGAAAACGGTACACGCCAATATTCGCCGCGCTGCTTGATTGCGCCCGGATCAACCCGCATACCGGTCAGGTCACGGCCATAGCGCATTGCCGCATCGCTTAAGAACAGCTCCAGCCGCGCCTTATCAACACTGATCGGGTTATTAAGCAGGCTACGGATCTGTTTGACATGATAATGATCGGGATTAAGCCCGTGCCGCCAGGCATCTTCAAACAGCGCCAGGGCCTCTTCAGCCCGTTCTGTGCTGCTGCCGCGACCCAGCCAGACCGGCTGGTACTCCAAACTCTCATAGACGCTGTGCATCGCGTCAGGGTCCGCAAAGCTGATCCGGGAAAAACCGCCGTTAATGCCCCCCGCCCCCAGGCCGTTTTTCATGATAATCTTGTAAATCAATGATGGCACTTCACCATGCTGCTGCTGCGCGTTCGATGTCAGCGCATAACCGAAACTCAGCACGACCAGAGCGGCGATCAGGATCGCCCGGCTTGTGCGCTCTTTAAGCAGTGAGTGAAGCATTTGCGTTGACATACGTAAGGCCTGCTAAAAAATGTTCCGACCATCCCATAATGCCGCAAAAGAATTAATAGAGTTTTACTAAAACCCAGCCATTTCAGAAAATTAGAGGCAATCTTTCAACGAAGTAAGGTTCGCCTTGCCCTCGTAATCATTTTTGTTGAAAAATTATGAAAAATATTATAGCCTGCCGCCATGCTGCTACAAACCTTTAATGCCGGACAGCTGCCCATTTTGGGGCCACAGAGCGCTATACGCTCCGTGCCGCCGCTCAATGTGATAAGGGCAGGCAATGTCAGTGACGAATTTGTTGCAGCCATTCACACAGTGACAGCATATTTACCGCCCTGGACTCTGTGCGCTATTGAAGACCACAATATCCGTGTTATGGCCGTTCGCAGACTGACCGATATTCAGCCTGATGCAAACCCATCATATCGCGGATTTTATTGCGCCGACGACAGGACGGCCCTTATCCCTGAATGGTCACTAAATGCTGCGAGCCGGCTATGGCAGCGCGTACCTGTCAACAGTGTAAAATATACAAGCGCTCACGAGATTTTTCACGGCATAGACCACCTTTTGAGCGATACTTTCCCAGCGAACGTATCTTATAGCTGTGATCTATCCAAACCCTATCTTCACAGCTATCGCGCAGATCACCTGCATATCCATACCGAAGGGACAGAGTGGGGGTATCTGCGTCACTGCTTACAAGCTGATGGGGGCGCAGGTGTCAGGGAAAGCTTCGCTGAGGTCTCAATTAATAACTGTGGCCTGATCCATCCGGCACGAAAAGATATGCGGCAGTTTTTCCCGCGCTGTCTTGAGGATATCCGCGCCGTTGGTCAGCGGATGCACGCCCATTACACGCCGAACCTGCCATTATTCACACCGCCGCCACCGGGACTGATCACCGGCACCGACGCCCGTTTCTAAAACGATATGTGAAACTCTACAGATCCGGAAAGCTATGCGTTTCCGCTTCGGCGCCGGGATGAGTTACAGCGCCCTTGCTGGCCGGGCCGACAAGCTGGGCGAATTTCCAGAGCGCGCCGCTCTGATAATTGTGCTCCCGCGGCTTCCAGCCTTTGCGCCGCTCTTCAAGCTCTTCCTCAGAGACGAGGACATCCAGCGCCCCTTTTTCCGCATCAATGCGTATCGTATCCCCGTCCTTAATCAGGGCAATCGGCCCGCCGACCGCTGCTTCCGGGCAAACATGGCCAATGCAAAAGCCACGCGTGCCGCCGGAGAACCGACCGTCAGTAATCAGTGCTACCTTACCGCCGGTGCCCTGCCCGTACAACGCCGCCGTAGTTGAAAGCATCTCGCGCATACCGGGTCCGCCGCGCGGTCCCTCGTAGCGCAGGACCAGCACATCGCCTTCTTTGTATTCGCGGGCCTGTACGGCAGCAAATAACTCGTCCTCGCTATCAAAACAGCGCGCCGCCCCTTCGAACACCAGCTCCTCAAGCCCGGCAATCTTGACGATCGCCCCGTTCGGCGCGAGATTGCCTTTCAGGCCGACAACGCCACCCGTTGAACGAATTGGGTTACTGACCGGGTAGACAACGTCCTGATCTTCCGGCCGTTTAATGTCTTCAAGATTCTCGGCCAGCGTCCTGCCGCTGACGGTAATGCAGTCACCATGCAGATACCCGCCATCGAGCAGCTCTTTCAGCACAATACTGACGCCGCCGACCTCATACAGATCCTTGGCGACATATTTACCGCCCGGCCTTAAATCGGCGATCAGCGGTGTGCGCTTGAAAATTTCGGTAATCGCCTGCAGGTCAAAATCAATCCCGGCCTCATGCGCAATCGCCGGCAAGTGAAGTGCGGCATTGGTCGAACCGCCGGTCGCCGCCACAATCGCCGCCGCGTTTTCCAGCGCCCTGGGCGTAACGATATCGCGCGGGCGCAGATTTTTTTTCAGCAGCTCAACCACCGCCGCACCCGAGGCCGCGGCATATTCATCACGCGATTCATAAGGGGCCGGCGCGCCGGAAGAGTTCGGCAGCGCCAGTCCCATCGCCTCAGACACACAGGCCATCGTATTCGCGGTAAACTGGCCGCCACAGGCCCCGGCCGACGGGCAGGCCACGCATTCAAGCTCGTGCAGGTCTTCGTCGCTTATCTTGCCGGTCGCATGCTCACCGACCGCTTCAAACACATTGACAATATCGACGTTTTTACCGCGAAACTGGCCCGGCAAAATGGTGCCACCATACAGAAACACGCTCGGTACATTCAGTCGGATCATCGCCATCATCATGCCCGGCAGCGACTTGTCACAGCCGGCCAGCCCGACCAGCGCATCATAGCAATGACCGCGCATCGTCAGCTCGACCGAGTCGGCGATCACATCGCGGGAAACCAGCGAAGAGCGCATGCCCTCATGCCCCATCGCAATACCGTCAGTCACGGTAATGGTGGTAAATTCACGCGGCGTAGCGTCGGCCTCGTTCACGCCGCGTTTCACCGCCTGGGCCTGCCGCGACAGGGCGATATTGCAGGGCGCCGCCTCGTTCCAGCACGTCGCCACACCAACCAGCGGGCGATGGATTTCTTCCTCCGTCAGCCCCATCGCATAATAATAGGCCCGGTGCGGCGCGCTTTTCGGTCCTTCCGTTACATAGCGGCTGATGAGTTTCGATTTGTCCCATTTATACTTTTCAGTCATGGCCGTCTCTATACAGATTAAACGTTGTCGGCGTCATTGCGCACGCTGTCTTCATAGGCCGACAACATTTCATCAAGCTCGTTACGAAATTCCAGCGCATCGGCGATAAACGGGATCGCCGTGGTGCGGCTGCCGGTACCGTATATAACGACAGCGGCATAGCCGAGGATCTGCCCCATAATTGTGCGCTCGGTCTCCACCGATTCTATCCGGCTATGGCGAATCTGGATTGTATCGACCCGTACGATACCATAGCGCAGAAAAACCCGGCGGTTGGTCAAAACCAATAACAGGAAGTGTTTATACAGCGTGGCAATCGTAAACATAATCACCGTTACCAGCGCCAGGAACACGCCGAGATTAAACAGCGGCGTAAACAGCAAAAACAGCGTCAGCGCCCCGACAAAAGCCGTTTTCCAGTATATGCCCCTGTGAATTTGCGCAACCCGCAGGACCTGTTCGTCCTTACGCAGAAGCTCCTTAACCACGGACGGCACAATCATGCCGCCCATCGTACTTTGCGGACGAGCCGTGTTCATGCGGTGCGGGCCTTTTCGATCGCCTTGCGGAAACCGATCGGGTTATCAAGCGGCGGCAGGATCACTTCGCCCACGCCCATACCGCGAACCATAACGCGGCCATAGCCTAAAATCCGGCCGATCACGCCCTGCAGGACATTCACGCCCTCGATCCGGTCGATACTCATCTCGCCTACATAACGGGCCACAAGGCCGCGCTTGTATATCAGACGGGAATTGGTAATCGCGATCTCGGTCGTGGCCTTGATAATCATCCGCTGGGCGAAGGCCAGCAGGCCCATAACGAAGCCAAAAAAGCCCGCCAGCCGAATGCCGGGATGAACCTCGCGAATTTTACCAAGCAGACCTTCCGAATAAAGGCCGCCGGCGAAATTGTCCTGAAAATACATGCCGGCCCAGATAATGCCGATGCAGGCGACAATCCCCCAGAATATGCACATCAGCGCTTGAAACGTATACATCCAGTGAAAATGGCCGACATGAATCAATTCCTCGTCCGGGGCGAGCGATTCCTTGATGTAAAGCATAAGTATCTAATCTCCCAGTGAAATGCCCAGCGCTCTCGCTGTTTGCACCAATGTACCATTCAAATCGACTTCTTGATAGGCCGCAATTGCATCCTCGATCGCAACATCAATAACCTGCCTGTTCGACCAGGCGACCATGCGCCCGAACTTGCCGGCCTTGATCAGATCAACGGCTTTCACGCCGAACGCCGAGGCGAGCAGACGGTCATTATAAGTCGGTGAGCTGCCACGCTGGACATGGCCCAATACAGTCACGCGTGTTTCGAATCCGGTGGCTTCAGCAATTTTCTGGCTCAGATAGTGGCCGATACCGCCATAACGCTTTTCACCGCCATGATAAGACACCTCAAGCTTGTCACCGCCGGGCGTTTTCACCGCCTCGGACACAACAACCAATGCGAAGTTCCGGCCCGACTCTTTCACTTTCAGAATTTTCTCGGTGATTTTGTCAATGCTGTACGCCACTTCCGGAATCAGGATCACGTCCGCACCGCCGGATATACCCGCGCTCACCGCAATGTGGCCGGCATCCCGGCCCATCACCTCCAGCACCATAACCCGGTCGTGGCTGGCTGCCGTCGGCTGCAGCCGGTCGAGCGCCTCGGTTGCCACGGCAACAGCCGTGTCAAACCCGATCGACGTTTCGGTCATACCGATATCGTTATCGATTGTCTTGGGAATGCCCACCATGTTGATCTTCCCCTGAGTCGCCAGCTTTTTCAGGATCGCAAAGCTGCCGTCACCGCCAATCCCGATCACCGCATCCAGATCAAGCTTTCTGAATCCGTCAACAATTTCACCGGAGCGGTCTTTGGTCGAGCCGTCGGGCATCGGAAACGAAAACGGATTGCCGCGATTGGTCGTGCCGAGAATCGTACCGCCAAGCCGCATAATATTGCCGTCAAACTCGTTCGGGTGCAGCACCCGGTATTCCGGGTTTTCCTGCAACAGGCCCGCCGTGCCGTCTATAATGCCGACTGTTTCCCAGTCCAGCAGGTGTGCCCTGTGCACAACGGCCCGGATTGCCGCATTCAGGCCGGCGCAGTCGCCGCCGCTCGTTAATATGCCGATACGTTTTTCTGCCATTGTCATTCCCCACCGCAGTTTATCATCTGTAACACCCAAAAACCGGCTTTCAGATTACACAAGCCGTCACGATAATGAAATGCTCTTGTTTGAATTGCAATTCTTTCTTACCAGACAAGGGATTATTTGATAGTATTCAGGTTCTGAAACTGTATTTTACCATTCCGGGTTCCGATGGAAGACGAAGAGGAATTACTGCAAGAGCGGTTGGTTGAGCTGGAGCGCGAGCACAAGGATCTTGACGAAGTGATTGATAAACTTGTTAATACGCCGCCGGTTGATTTCCTTCAGGTCCAGCGCCTGAAGAAGCGCAAACTCCAGTTAAAAGACGATATACAGCGCATCAAAAGCATGCTGCTGCCCGATATTATTGCGTAAGGACATTCCATGCCCGATCAAAACCCGCTTGTTGGTATCATTATGGGCTCCCAATCTGACTGGGATACAATGAAACATGCCGCCGATATTCTCGGCGCTCTTGAGGTTCCCTGCGAAAGCCGGATCGTGTCCGCGCACCGCACCCCCGATCGTTTGTATGAATACGCAACAACCGCGCGTGACCGTGGCCTGAAAGTGATTATTGCCGGTGCCGGCGGCGCCGCGCACCTTCCCGGCATGACCGCCAGCATGACCACCCTGCCCGTGCTTGGCGTGCCGGTTGAGAGCAAAGCACTGAAAGGCCTGGACAGCTTGCTGTCCATCGTGCAGATGCCCGGCGGTATCCCGGTCGGCACAATGGCGATCGGCACAGCCGGGGCGAAAAACGCCGCCCTGCTGGCAGCGGCTATCTTGGGTACAGGCGATGACGCTGTCGCCGCCCGGCTGGCAGACTACCGGCAAACGCAAACAGACAGCATTGCCGCAGAACCGGCCTGACAATCACAACAGTCCTGATTTTACAGCTTGCTGTTTGACGCACGGCCCGCCATAAATACTCTCCATGAAACTGGAATCGAAAACCCTTGGCATTCTCGGCGGCGGGCAGCTCGGCCGGATGAGCGCGATGGCCGCGGCACGGCTTGGCATCAGGACTTATATCTATTGTCCGGAAGAAGATTGCCCGGCGAGCCATGTCGCCGCCCGGACCTTCACCGCCGCGTATGATGACAAGCGGCAGTTAAAAAACTTCGCAGCTTCTGTCGATATCGTGTCATATGAGTTCGAAAATATTCCGCTGGAAACGGTCCGGTACCTGCAGCAGCACGTACCGGTCTATCCCGATGACCGGCTGCTGGAGGTCGCGCAGGATCGGGGCAAAGAGAAACAGTTTCTCAACGACATCGGTATTCCTACGGCGCAATGGACCCTCGCCGGCAGTGCAAAAGAGGTGCAGGACCGCGTCAACGAAATGGGGCGTAGCGAATATATAATCAAAACCACACGTTTCGGATATGACGGCAAAGGCCAGGCCTCATGGGATGAGTCTTCGAATACAAAGGTTTTGTGGAGCAAGCTCAATACAAAACAGGTCATCATTGAAGAAAAGATTGATTTTGCTTGTGAAATCTCTGTGATTGTAGCCCGCGACAAGCTCGGACAAACCGCTGCCTACGGCCCGGTGCTGAATGAACATCGCAATCATATTCTTGCCAAAAGCACTGTCCCGGCCCCGATCCCTGAACATACCGCGGCAGAAGCCCGTAAGCTGACCGAACATCTGGCCAGTGCCGTCGATCTGGTCGGCGTGCTGGCGCTGGAGCTGTTTGTAACGAATGACGGGCGGCTGATCGCCAATGAAATCGCGCCGCGCACTCATAATTCCGGCCACTGGACGATTGATGCCTGCGCCGTCTCACAGTTTGAACAGCATGTGCGCACAGTCTGCGGTATGCCGGTCGCGCCGCCGGGCCGGCATTCGGATGCGGTGATGGCCAACCTGATCGGTCGCGATGCCAAAAAGCTCGGCCCGTGGCTGGAGATGAAAGGCGCCTGCCTGCATCTTTACGGCAAAGACGAAATCCGCGACGGGCGCAAGCTTGGCCATGTCACCGTGCTGAAGCCAAAAACAGCCAGTGAAATCAGTCATGATTAGCACCGCAGGCGATATCTTAAAAACAATCCAGACTTCGCCTTACCATATGGCTGCACTAAGGGCTGTGCGCAGCCTCGGTAATGATCAGCAATACTGGATCGCCGCCGGGTTTGTACGCAATCATATCTGGGACGTTGTGCATGATTATGAAAATGTGACGCCGCTTAACGATATTGATGTCATATATTATGATGCCGTCAACCAGAATGAAGCGTTTGAAAAAGCGCAGGAACAGAGCCTGAGCGCACAGATCCCCGGCCTGCCCTGGTCGGTCAAAAACCAGGCGCGCATGCATGTCAAGAATGGCGATGACCCTTACGATTCAATCGAAGCGGCGCTGGAACACTGGTGCGAAACCGTAACACCGATCGGCGTCCGGCTTGACGCCACAGACCGTCTCCATCTTCTTGCCCCTTTGGGTGTCGATGATTTGCTGGCGCTTCGCTGCCACGCAACACCGTTTGCGAAAAGCAAACCGGCCAAATTGCACGATTACCGCAGCCGCATGCAGGATAAAGCCTGGTGGACGATCTGGCCGCGGGTTAAAGTTTTTGATTTGTAAAAGCAGGCCGATCATCCTATTTTCTAAGCACGAAAAGAAAGGACAGATTCATGAGCGCAACCGCACAGGCCCAAACCGCCGATACCCGTACAGAGACCGACTCGATCGGCGAGATCGCGGTTCCCGCCGATCGTTACTGGGGCGCGCAAACACAGCGCAGCCTGCAGAATTTCAAGATCGGCGGTGAAACCATGCCAGCCCCGCTGGTCCGCGCCCTGGGTATCCAGAAAAAAGCCGCAGCGCTCACCAACATGGATCTCGGCATTCTCGACGCGAAACTGGGGGACGCTATCGTCAGGGCCGCCGATGAAATCATCGACGGCACGCTGGCCGGCGAATTCCCGCTGGTCGTCTGGCAGACCGGCTCCGGCACGCAAACCAACATGAATGCCAATGAGGTCATCGCCAACCGCGCGATTGAAATCCTTGGCGGTAAGCGTGGCAGCAAGGATCCGGTCCACCCGAACGATCATGTCAATAAGGGCCAGTCTTCCAATGACACCTTTCCGGCCGTGATGCATATTGCAGCCGCAGAGCAGGTTCATCACAGCCTGATCCCGGCGCTGGAAACACTTGGTAACGCGCTTGATAAAAAATCAAAAGCCTTTGAAAAAGTTGTAAAAATTGGCCGGACCCACCTGCAGGACGCCACACCGGTCACGCTGGGCCAAGAGTTTTCCGGTTATGCCCAGCAGGTGCATTACGGGGTCATACGGGTCAAAAACACCCTGCCCCGCCTGATGGAACTGGCACAGGGCGGTACCGCCGTCGGCACCGGCATCAACTGTAAAACCGGCTTTGCCGAAGGCTTCGCGGCGCATGTCAGCCGGATTACCGGGCTGGACTTCATTACTGCACCGAACAAGTTCGAGGCCATGGCCGCCCATGACACGATGGTTGAGCTGTCCGGCGCACTAAATACGCTCGCCGTCAGCCTGATGAAAATCGCCAATGATATCCGCCTGCTCGGCTCCGGCCCACGCTGCGGTATTGGCGAAATCGCCCTGCCCGCCAACGAGCCCGGCTCCTCGATTATGCCCGGCAAAGTCAACCCGACCCAGTGCGAGGCACTGACCATGGTCTGCGCGCAAGTCATGGGTAATCACGTCGCCGTCACTGTCGCCGGCAGCAACGGCCATTTCGAGTTGAATGTCTTTAAACCGGTGATGATTTACAATGTGCTGCAATCCATCCGCCTGCTGGCCGACGCCGCGCTCAGCTTTACCGAGAAATGCGTGAGCGGTATCGAAGCCAACGAGGACCGCATCAACAAACTGCTGCATGAAAGCCTGATGCTGGTGACGGCGCTCAACCCGCATATCGGCTATGATAGTGCCGCCAAGATCGCCAAGAAGGCTCATACCGACGGCTCCACACTAAAAGAGGCCGGACTCGCGCTCGGCCTGCTAACCGAGGAACAGTTCAATGAATGGATTGACCCGGCAGCCATGACGCGGCCGTCAGATTAATGCGTCTCGCACCATGAAAAAACGGTCAGTCAAAATACAGGGCCATTCCACCAGTATTTCGCTGGAAGAAGAATTCTGGGACGCACTGAAAGCCATCGCCGCCACGCGCCAGCAAACTCTCAGCAATCTTCTTGCTGAAATCGACCGCAAACGCGGCCGGCAAAACCTGTCCAGCGCCCTGCGGGTTTTCGTGCTTAAGGACACGCAGGAAAAAATAAAGGGGCAGGATGAGTAATTCAAGTCCCCTAACATCCTTAATTTACTTACTTTTTGCATAATGAAGTCGCCGATAATAGTACGATATATACAGGTTTCGGCGTGTCTCTCGTGTAAAGGTAACATATTGATTGATATGGTAAAGTTCTTAGCGTACATAATTCTTGTCATCGCAGGGCTTAGTACAACGGCCAGGGCACAAGTGGCTGCTGATTTCTCTGCCGCCAATGCTGGCTCGGTAATCGTGGGTTATGATAGTCGTAGCTGCAATGTCGGTATCGATGGCGCTATCCGCTACAACAGCAGTATAAGCAGCTTGCAGGTTTGCACCCAATCTACCGGCAATTGCCCGAATATCGGTGATAGTTGTGATGACGGTACGATATATGCGGGCACAAGTCCCGACGGCACTGTCCGTATGTACGCAGCGCCGGCGGACGCCGGTTTGTTTACCTGGAATGACGGATCAACCACCTGGGTCAACACAGCAATCGTCGATTGCAACGGCCCTTCCGGCCCCATGGCCTCCTGCCGAACAGGTTTTGATAATACATCATTACTGGAGGGCTTATCATCAGGCGGCAGTCCTGCGCCATACGACGCAGCACAACATTGCGCCGACCTGGCGCCGCCGGACGCGGATGCCCTCGGTCACAACGACTGGTATCTTCCATCCCTTGACGAGATGCTCGTCCTTTACAACAACAGAGATGAAGGCGACCTCTCCGGCACCTTTACCATGACGGGGTGGCCTAATAGCTACTATTGGACTTCATCAGAAGGCTCTGACCAGAATGCACTTAACTACCAGTTCCAAAATGATACTCATGGTTTTCTGCAAAAAAGCGAACAGCAAAGCGTACGCTGTGTGCGCAAAGGGGGAATCGTCGCATATGGCTGGACGAATTTGTAGGAATAATTTCGGGCATTCGCGATTAAGAGTCTGTTTCAAAACTCTCTCTTATTGCTTTCCCCGTGAAAACGGGGATCTTTAAAGAGCCGATTTTAAAAGATTCCCGCTTACGCGGGAAAAGCAGTTTTGGTTATTTTCAGAGTTTTGAAACAGACTCTAAGGCTCCCTGGCTGGCGCACTATGGCCTGCATCTATACGATTCATGATTAACAGCACTTTACGAAATTTATAGGTCCTGAGCCTAAAAGATCACTGGCCGCCAAGCAAACCTTCAATGACCCCGAATATCGCCTCTTCCGGTGTCGGCTCGCGGCGTTGTGTCGGCTGCGCCGGATTCTGTGGCTCAGGCTCAGCCTGCGGCAATGGCTCGGCTTGAGGCTGTTGAGACTGTTGGGGCTGCTGTACAGGCCCCTGGGCACCGGGCAGGCCCATCAGGTTACGGATCACACCACCATCATCAATCTTGTCAAGGATCGGGTTCAGGACAACACCCTCAAGCTGCTGCTGGAAATACTGCCGCATCGCATTTTGGCCGAACGTCTGGGCCGGCTGGTCGATCGGCCCCTTGAACGTGGCGCGCAGCGGTGGCGCACCGACCGGCTCCTTGAGTTGTACAGTGCTTTCCAGATCAAGCGCCCAGAGCGGCAGGCTGATGGTCCCGGCAGTCGCCACATCAGCAGAACTGCCGGTCAGATTGAGTTTATCGAAGGCAATAACCCCTTCGGTAATGGTATAGGCCCCGTCCAGCGTATCAAAACGGGTCGTGCCGCCGCCCATCGACGCATCCAGCAACCGGGTGAAATTCTGGGTAAAGCTGGTGCTCGGATCGGCCAGCGCCCGCGACAGGCGCGCCAGGTCAAACCCTTCGAACACAAGCTCCTGCCCTGTGATTGTGCCTTTACCGGCCAGATCAAAAACCAGGGCCGCCGGACTGAGGCCAGAGGTTTTTAGCGTGCTCTCAAGCGATACCGTGCCGCTGGCCTCGACAAGGCGTGAGCCGCTAAAAGACTGCACAAAGTCCTCTAAATTCACATTTTGCGCCAGCACATTGCCGTTAAAAGACAAAGGCTGTCGCTCCTGCGCCGGCGCTCTCAGTGCCCCTGTCAGCGCGACCTGGCCGCCATACAGCCCGCCGTCAAGCTGACGGATATCCATAACGCCGTCCTTCAACACGATGTTGACCCCGGCATTGGTGAAGCGCCAGTTGCCGTAAGAAGCTTCGGCTGCCGTCGCCTTTAACTCGAGGTCAGCCATATGCAATGCCGCCGTATCAATGGCGTTCCGCGACCAGCGTACATCGTCCGCCTGCCGCAGCGGGCGCGCCCGCACCGTCCCGGTCCCGCCGGCATCCAGACCGAACAACGCATCGATCGGCAGTTCCGTAACTTTCAGCGCGGCCGTAATCGCGGGCCTGGAACCGGACACATCGGCCACCACATCACCGGTAACCCTTGACGGACCGATCACGGCCTGTAACTGCGAGAATGTATAAATGTCAGCGTCGCGGCTCATGCTGGCGAACACATCAAGATTCTTGCGGATAGCCACACCGCTATTGAAAGAAGGATTATAAAGCCGCGCCAGTTCAACATAGTTCGGGTGCTTGAGGCGCAATGTCAGGTCGCTAAGCGCCGGGGCCACCAGCGCATTGGCCAAAGACCCTGACGCCTCCATGGTCGCGCGCATCGCTTTCAGGTTCGCTGTAAAAGCCAGATTATCCGGCGCGCCTTTGATATCGGCCAGAATCTCAGCCTGCGCTGCATTGGCCGGCAGCCGCGTCGCATCATAACCGAAATTGGTTAACACCTGCGCCGTATCCTTGATGTCGGCCTGTAGTGACAAGTCTATCCCGCCTAGTGCCTGAACATCGCGCACACCACCGGCCACGAGTAATGTATCGCCCGCATTGCTCTGCAACTCTGCCGTATCAAGCACGAGGCGCGTGCCCACCAGGCGGCCTTTGAGCGCCAGGCTGGCATAATCGCGTTTCATAAAGCGCAGGCTTTGCATCGTCGCCTGAAATTCAAGATCGAACGGTAAATCAATCGCCTTTGTAAAAGCCGTAACATCGGGGCGCGTTTCAGTTTGCACGGCGGCGTTATCGTCACCGGCAATCTGCCGGTACCAGTAATCAGCATCAAAACCAAAATTACTCAATGTAATATCCAGCACATCGCGCGCCCCGCCCCGTGACAAGCTGTATGTGCCTTCCGCATTCACCCGCGTTTCAGCAAGCGTTACATGTGCATCCTGTATCTTTGCCTGATCCGGTGTGACGATCAGCTTCGCCGCGGCCACCCCGTCATGGGCCAGAATAGCCGCCAGCGCCTCCGGCAAGTCGCCGGGCAGCAACGCCGCCGCAAAAGCGGCCGGATCGGGACCGGCCAGGCCGGCATCCAGTGTCAGGGTCGGCTCTGAAAACGTCACAGAACCGTCCTGCGCCGATACGGAACGACTGCCGAAGGTCAGCAGGCTGTTCAGATCCACCGCGACCTCGCCCGGCGCGGTCAGGTTGATCTGGCCGCCATAGCCCTGCTCCTTCCGGTCTACGCTGAAGGCAACCTCGTTATAAGTGACGCCGCCATATCGTACAGCCGGGCTTTTAATGTTAATCGCGCCGGTCACATCGCGCGGGATGGTAATTGTTTCCGGTAGCAGAGTGGCCTGTTGAAGCCCGGCCTCTTGATCAGAGTCAGGCAATAACGGCTCCAGATCAAACGGCGCCGTGACTTCAATGCCCAGATTGATATCAAGCGGCCCCGGCGCCCCGTTTCTGAAATTCTTGACCATCAGGCTGCCATTACCGTCCACACTGGCAAAGCCAAGCTTTAAGTTACGGTATGAAATCTGTTCCGGATCAAAGGTCAAAATACCGCGCAGCGTCAGGGGCTTTTCAAGATAAGGGTGAGAGAGTGTCTCTTCTCCCATCACAACCGGCAATAAGGCTGCCACATTATCTGTCTGTACCGCCGCTTCGCCCTGCAACTCCACAACGCCGTCCTTAACCACAACAACACCGGAATAGCTGACCTGCGAGGACGCCACATCCGGCATTGCCGCTTCAAACTGCACGGCAAGCGACTCCGCGATGTCATCAAGGCGGCCGGAATTCAGGCTGAGATCAATTTTATGCCCGCCATACGCCAGGTCGCCCTCTACATTGTAAGGCCCCAGCAAGCTGTCACCGCGCATCAGTATATTGATATCCGATACAGCAAGATCGAGGCCACGCTGACGGTTCTGATAGGTAACACGACCGTTTTTAATCCTGACCTGGTTCAGCGCCACCGCATCGGCCAGCCCGGCCGTGGTACCGCCACCACCTATACGTTGTTCCAAAGCCGGAGTCATCCATGACGGCGTACCATCGGCGTCAACAGCCAAAGTAAAAACAGGCTGTTCCAGCACGATGCTGCTGACAATCACTTCACCGCTGAATAACGGCCATAGCTCAAGCTGGGCCGCAGCACGCTCCAGCGTAACCAGCGGCGTTCCTTCCGCAGCCTGCGCCGGCGCACTGACAGACAGCTTTTCGATCGATACGTGAGGATAGGGTAAAACAGCCAGCTCCAACGTACCATCAACGCGGTATTGATGTCCGGTCGCGTTTTCCAGCTGGGCCAGGATCTGCGTTTTATACTGGTTCCAGTCAACAAAGCCCGGACCGATCACCAGCGCGCCCCCCAAAAGCAAAATCAGGGACAACACTATGACCAGTAACCGTTTCACGCAGGACTCCTTTCCAGATTTGTACGCAAGTCAGGACACGAATGACGCGCCGCACTATTGACTACTTACTTATATATACAGAAATGGTTCCGGGATAAAGGAGGATCAAGGCCGATCGGGCCAGTTATTCCTGCTCTTGGCCATACAATTTTTCGAATTGCATCAGGGCCTCGAGAAACGCATCCAGCCGGGGCCTGACCGAACGATCCATCGTGCGCTTTTGCTGCGGGCTGAGCGTGCCGTACAGACCGCTGAAAACCGCCTCAACGGCGTCGGTCGTATCCGCGAAAGTCTCTTTTTTGTTCAGCACCGCCCTGTTCGCCTCCTGAATGCGCTGGAGAAGCATCGGCACCAGCGCACGAACGGTCGGATCGCTGTTTTTCAGCTTCTGGTCGAGCATCTTGCGGGTAATAACGATCAGGGTCGTGTCTTCCAGTGCCTCAACATTGGCCGAACGGTCCGCGTGAACCACAAGCGACATCTCACCGAAGATTTGCCCCGGCCCAAGCTCGGCCAGTTCAACACGCTTACCGGCATGTTCGGCATAAACCTGAACCCGGCCCGACTGGATCAGGAAGGCCGAGTTGCCGGCCTCCCCTTGCTTTACAATAAGCTTGCCCGCGGCGGCAAAACGCCGCTCATGGATTTGCTTGTCTTTATTGCCGCCCGGTGTATCAGGCATTGCCGCTCCCCAGGCTACAGCCCTAGACCATATACTGGCCGCCATTGGCCGAGATTGTTGAACCAGTGATAAAGCCCGCCTTCTCAGAGGACAGGAACGAGACAATACCGGCAATCTCATCCGGCTGGCCCATGCGGGCGACCGGGATCTGCCGGATGATCGACTCGAGCACTTCCTGCTTCATATCACCGGTCATATCAGTTTCAATATAGCCGGGGCAAACGGCATTCACGGTAATCCCCTTCGCCGCGCCTTCCAGCGCGAGCGCCTTGGTAAAGCCGATCATACCCGCCTTGGCCGCCGAATAATTGACCTGGCCGAACTGGCCTTTCTGGCCGTTAATCGAGCTGATATTCACGATCCGTCCATATTGGCGTTCGCGCATTTTCGGCACGATAATGCGGCACATATTGAAACAGGAGTTCAGGTTCGTATCCATCACGTCCTGCCAGTTTTCCGCCGGCATTTTATGCAGCACGCCGTCGCGGGTGATCCCGGCATTATTGACCAGAATGCCGATATCGCCGAGCGTCTCTTCTATCTCGGTGATACCGCCTTCACATTCGTCATAATTGGCAACATTGAACTTGAAAGCCCGGCCCTGTCCGTCCGCTTCGGAATCGAACCTGGCCGCAGCCTCGTTATTGCCAAAATAAATTGCCGCCACCTTGTGCCCGTCGGCCATCAGCGTTTTTGATATCGCCAGGCCGATGCCGCGCGTGCCGCCGGTTACGACCGCTACTCTTTGTGTTGTCGCTGTCATTATGCCACCTTCCGTAAATCAAGTGTTTCGTCACGTTCAATACACATAGCAATACCCATACCGCCACCGATGCAGAGCGTTACCAGCCCCTTGCGCGCATCGCGTCGCGCCATTTCATGCAGCAGCGTGACCGTAACCCGTGTTCCCGATGCGCCGATCGGGTGGCCGAGGGCAATCGCGCCGCCATTCACATTCACCTTGTCAGGGTCAAAGCCCATCTCCTTCATCACGCAACATGCCTGCGCCGCAAAAGCCTCATTCGATTCGACAAGGTCAAGATCACCGACAGCCCAACCGGCCTTTTCCAGCGCCCTGCGCGACGCCGGGATCGGCCCGGTTCCCATGACCGCCGGGTCAACACCCGCCGTCGCCCATGACCTGATCGTGCCCAGTACCGGCAGGCCGCGCTTTTGTGCTTCACTGACGCGCATCAGCACTACCGCCGCCGCGCCGTCATTAATGCCGGACGCATTACCCGCCGTCACAGTGCCATCCTTTTTAAAGGCCGGACGCAGACCGCCAAGCCCGTCGGCTGTGACACCCGCACGGGGAAACTCATCCTGATCGACCGTCACCTCTTCCTTACGCTTTTTAACCGTCAGCGGCACGATTTCAGCAGCAAATTTACCATCCTTAATCGCCGCCTCCGCTTTCTGCTGGGACGCCGCCGCAAAGTTATCCTGATCCTGCCTTGTGACCTGGTATTGTTGCGCGATGTTCTCGGCCGTAATACCCATATGGTAGTCGTTAAAGATATCCCAGAGGCCGTCCCTGATCATCGTATCGGTCATCTCGACATTGCCGAACTTGACGCCATCACGCATGTGCATGCAATGCGGGGCACGGCTCATGCTCTCCTGCCCGCCGGCGACAATAATCGCGGCGTCGTCATTGGCAATCGCCTGCATGCCGAGCACAATCGTGCGCAGGCCGGAGCCACAAACCTGGTTGATCGTGTAGGCGGTTTTTTCCTGCGGCAGGCCGGCAGCGATCGCTGTTTGCCGCGCCGTGTTCTGCCCGACGCCAGCCGTTAAAACCTGTCCCATGATCAGCTCGTCGATCTCCGCAGCCGTAACGCCTGCCTCATCCATAACCGCCTTGACCACGGCGCTGCCCATTTGGGGCGCGTCAAGACTGCTGAGCGCACCGCCCAGATTACCAATGGCCGACCGCTTCGCGGTGACGATAACGATAGGATCTTCCTGCATGATATTCCGCCTTTCCGGTATCAATAAATAAAATGTGAGAAACGCCCGCCCATTATTACCAAGACAGCGCAGAATGCAAGGGATAAAGGGCGTTTCAGCCCATATTATTCTTCAGCCATTCGGCAATGGGGCGCCACACATCCCGCTCCGCGCGGTGACCGGTTATCATGCCAATGTGGCCGCAGTCCGGTTCAAGTATTTGCCCCATCGGGCAGAGCGTCGCCAGTGGCTGCGATGACGCAAACGGTACCAGCCTGTCTTTACGCGATGCGACAACCAGGGCCGGCACATTGATGGCAGCCGGGTTCATAAGATAGCCGCCGACCGACCACACACCCCGCCCTGGCCTGTTTTCAGCATACCAGTCGAGCAGACAACTGCGCGCAAGATCATAAGGCATCGCTACACCGTCATTCAGCCAGTCCTCAACCACCACAAACAGTTTTGCCTTTTCGCTGCTATCATCCAGCATCAAAAATTCCTGAAACTTTTGTGCAGACCGATCGGCATTAACCGCAGCAAAAACTGATTGAATCCATTCGCTCGGCAAATGCCGTTTATCCTCTAAAATCTGCAAGGCTGAGGGTATACCCTGCCGAACCTTTTGTACAAGTTCATCACCCGCAACATCAAAGTCCCAGGGACTGGCGAGAAATACAATGTTCCGCAAAACATCTTTTTTGTGCATGGCCGCCGCAGCCAGCAGCGTACCGCCCATGCAGTACCCGAGCGCACTAATGCGTTCGCCTGCATGCTCGCGCGCCGCCTGTAACGCCGGGCAAAGACGTTGCGTTACCAGCGCGTCGAAACTGCACAGACCGTCATCTTGCAACGGGTCGCCCCAATCGAGAAGATATGTTTCAATACCCGCTGCCGCCAGCCAGCGTACAAAGGATTTTTGCGGCATCAGGTCAAGAATATAGGATTTGTTTATCAGAGAAGGCACAAGCAGCAAATGTGCGCGTTTTTGTTCCGCCGGACAATGAAACAACCGTACCTGTCCGCTGCTCCAGACCACCGGCAGAGGCGATACCTGCCGTTCATAGCTATGGGCGCGGTATTTCTGAATACCGGCCATCATACCGGCCATATCATGCTGCACATCCCCAGGCGCACCATTACGGCCGGCCCACGCCATGCCGATATGAACCGGCAGGGGTGAAGGGCCACGTCGTTTCAGAACTTGTGCAGGCATGCACAAATTTCTAGCACAATTCCCTTTGCAGAGCACAAAAAATATGCATAAATAAGGCCAATTTCATACATCTATTGATAAACAGCTTTGAACAAGGATGGTGCGCCATGGCAACTGCAAAAAAGAAAACCGACAAACCGACCGTGATTAAAAAATATGCGAACCGGCGTTTATATGATACGGGCCGCAGCAGCTACGTCACGCTTGATGATTTGTGCATCATGGTTAAAGAAGGTCACGATTTTGTGGTTTATGACGCCAAAAGCGGCGAAGACCTGACCCGCAGCGTGCTGACACAGATCATTGTCGATCAGGAAGCCAAAGGTGAGAACATGCTGCCCGTCCCGTTCCTGCGCCAGTTGATCGGTTTTTACGGCGACAGCCTGCAATCGCTCATTCCGAATTACCTTGAGCAGTCTTTTGAAACGTTCACCGAAAACCAGGAGCGGTTCCGCGAGCAGATGAGCAGCTCCCTCGGCAATATGATGAACCCGGCCAAGGCGATGGAAGAAATCACCAAGCAAAACATGACCATGTTTGAGAACACCATGCGCGCATGGACTCCTTTTGCCGTCGGCGCAGGCGCCAGTCAGGAAGATGTTGAGCGCCGGATTAAAGATCTCAAAGATAACATTACGAAAATGCAAAAAGAAGTGATGCGTCTGTCAGGACAGGCCTGATCAGCCTGAGAGCTTTTTTTTCAGGATTTCGTCATTCATGATCGTACTGTCTTCCAGCAGGCCTTGCCGAGCCTCGCGGGCAACTTCCGTTGAAATGTTGCGATAGACATGATCCTTTGGCAGCCACAGGCGCTCGACACGGGGAAAGCCGTATACATAGCCCTGGATATGATCGATCCCATCACGGGCCAGAAGCTGTGCTTCTGCAAGGGTTTCTGCGCCCTCACCGACGGTCTGGACATTGACGCCGTCCGCAAGCGACTTAAGCGTCCGCACGAACAGGTGATTATTTTCATCATCAATATTGCGAATAAAAGACTTGTCGATCTTCACAATATCGACATTGAGTTCTTTTAACTGTGAGAAGGCTGTGTAGCCGGCGCCAAAATCATCAAGAGCCACACTGCAGCCCAGATCCTGTAATGTCCGTACAACCCGCTTGGTTTTCTCCATATCATGGATCACAGCAGATTCGGTAATCTCGATAATCAGGCGCTGCGCCACGCTGGGCCTGTCGCGTAATGACGAAACCAGATTGCGCAGCCAGTCCTTATCGGTCAGGCTGAGATTAGAGATATTTACCGACAGCCTGATATCAGGGAACATTGTCAGTTCGTGCACCGCCATGCGCAGCGCATATTGGTCCATCAGCCGGCTCAAGCCCAGTTTTTCAATAGCCGGGATAAAAGACGCCGCAGCAATCATCTGTCCGGCTTCGTCAATCATCCGGATTAAACACTCATGGAACGATACGCTCTCGGCGCTGGCCCCCATAACCGGCTGGAACGCAAAACGCAGCCTGTTCTCTTTCAGGGCCTTCAGAAAGTTATCGGCAGAGCGCAACAGTGCTTTGTTATCCTCGGCATTCGACGACGCCTCGTCATAAGATACAAAGCAGCTGCGGCCTTTATCCTTCGCCACCCGCATCGCCATTTCCGCCCTGGCCAGGATGGCATTTCTTTCCTGCCGCCGGTCAAGAACCATACCGCCAATCGAGATACCGACACCGATCGGCCCCATGCTGGTCTGGATCGGCACGTTATAAAAATTATTCAGTATATATTTGGCAACGGCGGCCATCTCATTATGCGGCGCCTGTTTAAAAAACAGGCCATAGACATCACCGTCAACACGCATTGCATAACCGGCCTCGCCGATGATCTGCTTTAAGCGCTCTCCCGTTTTCTGGATGATCTCATCAGCATAGCGCGTGCCCATAACATCGTTAAACAGCGACATACGATCGATTCCGACGACGAGAACATAACCATATGAGACTTGCTGAGAGGCGGGATTATCATACCATTCTTCAATCTTTTGCTGGAACAGCACCCGGCCCTGATTAATATAGCCGTTGCCATGCAGAATCGACATGTCAATCTTTTCACTGCCTGAAACAGATGCGGTATCCACAAGAGCACCGCCGTCATTTTGCTGGCGCAGGAATCCGCAAACCGTCCGGCGCCCCTCCCGATCGACCTGTAAAGTCGCCGACTCCTCGATCTCGACATGGATACCGTTTTCGAGCTTCAATTTGTAAGACGTTGAAAAAGACGGACCGCGCTCTTGCAACTGATCATCGCCCTGCCCCAGCAAGTTATGAATCGCTGCAAGCCGGCCGGGCACGTCGGCAGGATTGAGCATCCGGCTAAATTGCGCATTGTTTGACGGACAATCTTCTCTGTTCAGACCGAAAAAAGCGCCGGTATTGCCGGCCCATTCCAAATGATCGTCACCAATATCCCATATATAGGCGACAATGCCGTTTTGGCTCAGTGTATGTGCTAAATGTTCAAACCATTGTGCGGCCATGTGAATGCCTTAACCGTGAAATTACCAGAACATCTTGCCGCGAAAATATTAACAAAATGACAAGAAGCCTATAAATTCATTATAGGCTTCAATTAGTTACCAAGAGCTTTACGGATTTTAGTAAAATTTTATGTAATTTTTATGGATCTTGGTCACAATCTGACAAAATGTGACCGTCTCCTTTGGATGGCACACCAGCTTAATCAAGGTCAATTTATAAACAATTTCAATTACCTCAGTGCTATGCGCGTATCAAGCAGCGACCTGGCCAGGCGATCACGGATATCCATGGCAATATCCATCATTGCCATATCGGATTCATGAGCGATCGCCGTAAAAGTCTGACCATCACTGTAAAAAACCAGCGAAGCCGCTGCTCCGCCCTGACCGCTAACACAGGCAATCTCATAAGACGATACCTGAATATCGCCTGTTCGCTCCGTCATCACAGGTACAGACGCAAAATCGCCCTGACAACGCGCCTCGGTTTTGCTGATGTAACGCCGTGCTTTTTCTTCAAACTGCCCAGGCCCGTCCATAATCTCTTGCTCGGCACTACCGAAAACACCCGCGCTTTCCCAGCCATAGGCAACGCCGGGATCATTGTCCGCGCTGACTTTTTGTAAAGCACCACCAAATGAAATTTGTGCCCGGGTCAGCAGGCGTGCCATATCATCAAGCCTCATTAACGGGGCCGTTTCAAGCGCAGCAACAGGGGGCCGCGCGACATTCCGTTGCGCCTGAACCGTTTTCTGAACCGTTCTTGGTGACGCAGCATCAGGTCGCGCAGGGTCATACAGGGCCTTTTGCGGTTCATCCTCAATATAGGACCGTATTTCAGACGGAACGCCTTCCACAGCCGCTTCAGCCCTTTCGGTATGGCCATCTTCAACCAGTGGCTCTGTCACATCAATCTTGCGCGAAATCCGCGTCGACTCGTGACTGCTCACGGCCGGCCTTTCGTCACGCTCTGCTTCCGGTGTTGCCCTCGGCGGTGTCTCCAATGCCGGTTTAGGCGGCGTTTCGGAGCCGGCAGCCGTATTAATAGGTGACAAGGCCGTTTCCAGCGAAGCAATCTTCCCTGTGAACACGGCTTCCTGTTTTTTCAGCGCCGCGATTGTTGCAGCAGAACTGGTCCCCTGTTCCTGCAAATCCGCAATTCTCTGCTCAAACACCGCCCGTTGTTCCTCCAGGGCTTCTTCAAGCGACTCAACCTGCGCCGTCAGGGCTGTTTCGCGTGCTTCCAGGGCCCGCTGCTCATTTTCAAGACGAGTGCGCTCTTCGGCCAGAACACTGTTTTTCTCGCGTAAAGCAGCGATATGTTCCTGCCGGGACTGCTCTGCAGCCTGTCCGGCTTCGCTTGCCGTCTGCGCTTCGGCCAAGGCCGTCTGAAGCGAGGCAACCTGCGTTTCCAGTTCAGCTTGCCGCGCGGCCAGGTCATTCTTGTCACGTTCGATCTGTTCACGTTCCTGCACCAGCGCTTTGTTTTGCTCTGTAAGCTGCGCCAGCGCCGCTTCGCGCTCCGCCTGTCCGGCTTCGCTTGCCGTCTGCGCTTCGGCCAGGGCCGTCTGAAGCGAGGCGATCTGACGCTCTAAATCAGCTTGCCGCAGGGCCAGGTCATTCTTGTCACGTTCAATCAACTCACGCTCATGCATAAGCGTTTTGTTTTGCTCAACGAGCTGCGCCAACCCGGCGTCACGCTCCTGCCCGGACGCTGTTTCAATCGCCGCCAGCTGGGTTTGCAAAGCCGCCATCTGAGTCTTGAGCGTCTGGTTTTCCTGCGTCATCGCCAGCTTTTGTTGCTCAATCGCAAACTTCTGCTGCGCCAGCCGGTCAAGCTCCTGCTGCAACGGGGCAATTGCGCCAGTTCTCTCGCGGGCTGCCTTGGCCGCGATGCGGGTCGTCTCCAACTCATGCTCCAGCGCGGCAATCTTCACCTGTGCCCCTGACGACGCGCTGTCATTATCAAGCATTGTTTGTTCAAGCGCCGCCAGTTTCTGGGCGTAATCAGCCCGCTGGGCTGCCATGGCCACTTTTTCAGTCTCAAGAGCCTCGAAGCGATCACGTAATTCGACCAGTTGTGCTTCATATCCCTCTTTCTGCGCTGCGAGCACGGCATCGCTGCTGCGAACCTGTTCTTCAAGGCTCAACAGTTTTGAAATCTGCTGCTGCTCGGCAACCGCCGGATCAAACAGCATATATTCAAGCTCTTTGCGTTCCATCGCACAGCGTGTGCGCTGCTCCTCCAGCTCCCGCGAGAGACGGCGAATCTCACGTTCCGCCTCATTATAGCGCCGAGCCGCCTGCTCCAGATCCCAGTTATCTGATGAAATATCCAGCAGGCCTTTTTCTTTCTGGTCACTGACTAAATCAATTTGCGCCATCAAACGATCGCGGTCCTGTTCGACCAGACGCAATTGCTCCTCCAATGAACGAAGCTGTGCAAGGGATACACCGCCACCGGCAGATGCGTTCTGCGCCTGTGTATTTCTGAGGGATTTGTTCTCTATTTCCAAATCACGGATGCGATCACGCAAACCGGCGATAACAGCCGTCTCCCTGCTCCCAGCGCTTGTCTGCGCCGCGAGTTGCGATTCAATGTCGGCCTGGAAGGCACGCTGCGCGGCCAACTCCTGCCGCACCTGCTGGTTCTCAGCGCGCAACATCTCAATCTCCCGGCTCAACGCGGTGTCGATCGCGCCGGCTGTCGCGCTACCAGCTTCTTTCAGGCGCATATTCTCAGCCTGCAGCAGCGAGACTTCATTCTCAAGAGCGCGCAACGCGCCGCTGTTATCCTGCGGCGGCGGGCATGATAAGGGTGCCGGGGATGCAGCCTGGTGACCAAGCTGGCCACGCAGCTGGCCGTTTTCAAGCTCCAACAGGCGCATCTTTTCGTTAAGCTCGGCCACAACGCTACTACGTTGGCCTTCACGCATATATACATCTTCGTAATTGCGACGCTCGCGCTCCAGCGCATTCCGCAGCCTCATATTCTCTTCACGCAGCGCCTGGATATCACCAGCCAGCTCGGCCGTTGATGATGCACCCGATGCCGCCGGTGAAACCATGCCCCCCTGCATAGCAAGCGGCTGCGATGCGCCCTGTGATGTGTTGACCGGCGTAACGGCTGCCTGCGCGGGGCTGCGCGGCGCAGGAGTCACGGATGCTGTCTGCGGCATTTGCGGCGACGGCTGTGTGGGGATCGGTGACAGCTCCTGCGCTGCCGGGCGACCGCCAGCTGCCGGCTCTACCAAATTAACAAGACAGGCCCCAAGCTTTTGCTGGCCCTGCGAGAAGTCAGCAATGCTAAACGTATAGCCTTCACCGGAGATATCGAGCTTGAGCTGCCCAGAGCGGCCCAGCGCATCATGAAATGCATAGTCCTGTCCTAAGCGAACGACAAGCGCTTTGCCCGACACGGGTTTAATATTGAAAGCGCGCTGCTGGCCGAACCCCGGGTCCAATGTGACACGGTAAGTCTGTGCATTGTTCAGCGCCATTCTCTGAAAATCAACGGCGACTGAACTTTCGTCCTGGGCGTTCCGGGCCATGGTCAGGATCAGGTCATTGCTGAAACGGCGCGCCAAAGCACAATAAGGCTGCCCGCCCATATTCGCCGCGGATAATTGTGACACCGCCCAGTCGCTATTTGGCTGGAGTATCCGGCCCGCCGACTGCGCGGCGACATCCCTGACCGTCCCGACAGCCAGCAAACCACCGCACAAAACCGTTGTTAAAAGCCACTGACGCTTTTTCATTTCTAAACTCCAGAAACAGCCCTTGTGTTGCTATAAAGCAGAAAGGCAAAAAATGATTACCGTAACCCAATTCCCCAAAAGGATTCGCTTCTTTGCACAATACATATCTCTGTCATATGAAGTAAAGCGCCATTTGACAAAAGGCATCGTTCCCTTCCGCGTCTGGGGATAACATAACCCGGCATTACCGGACAGCGGCGGGTCCGGACGATTGATTGGCTTGATTTTGGTAACACGTCTCGGAGCGCTGCAGACCTTCAGCCATGCCCAGCAACGCAAAGTCAAAACGACTCTCACCGATAGTCAGACGTAAAACGGGCCCGGTCTGAAAAGATTCATAAACAGTCGCCACATCCTGCAGATCAAGCAACAGAATACCGGCGTTGTGCGCCGTGGCCGTGACAGCCGTTTCAAAGTCCGGCGGAACCGCTATCCGCACATCGTGCCGGCTGCCCGGATCGAAGATATTCTGCCGGAAATCGACAGCCACTGCGAACAGGCGTCCGCCGCCGACGGATAAGCGTAGCGTGAAACCATTGTTGAACTGTGTCATCATGACGCATGGTAGACTGATCCCGGCATCCGCGAGCGGCGTGGCCGTTGCCGGGCCAACCAGCCAGCCGCTGGTCGGTGTCAGGAGAGTCGCCTCTTCAGCCGCCGCCCTTGGCATATCCGCAAATACTGCCATCACAAGCAGGCACACCCCGATATGTACCAGATTACGAAGACGCACTGCTGTTATCCTTTTCATCTTTATGCACCCCATGCGCCAGCGACGCTTCCAGAAACCCGTCCAGACTGCCGTCCAGGACTCCCTGGCTGTTACTGTCTTCATGCCCGGTCCGCAAATCCTTGACCATTTGATAAGGATGAAGAACGTATGAACGGATCTGATGCCCCCAGCCAATATCAGTCTTTTCACCGTGCGCCGCCGCTTTTTCCTCGGCCCGCTTTTGCAGTTCCAGTTCATACAATTTCGCGCGCAGCATGCTCATCGCATTGGCGCGGTTCTGGTGCTGGGACCGCTCACTCTGACAGGCAGCAACCACGCCGGACGGCACGTGGGTAATCCGTACGGCGCTGTCTGTTGTATTGACATGCTGGCCGCCGGCACCGCTGGAACGATACGTATCGATTTTAAGATCTTTATCTTCAACTTCAATATCAATATTATCATCTATCGCCGGGGAAACGGAGACAGATGCAAAGCTCGTATGGCGGCGGGCATTAGAATCGAAAGGCGATATCCGCACCAGTCTGTGCACACCGTTTTCGGTCTTGAGCCAGCCATAGACATTCTCGCCTTCAATTTTCAGAGTTGCCGATTTGATACCGGCCTCGTCGCCCGGACTGTGTTCCATCACCGACAACTTATGGCCGTGCTGTTCGCCCCAGCGCGTATACATCCGCAGCAGCATCTGTGCCCAATCCTGCGCTTCTGTACCCCCCGATCCGGCATGAACCTCCAGAAAGGCATCATGACCGTCCGCTTCGCCGGACAAAAGGCTTTGCAATTGCAGCTTGTCCGCCTTCGCCTTCAGCCGAGCGAGCGCTGCCTCAGCTTCGGTGACAACCTCCTGATCACTTTCCTCCTCACCGAGCGCGATAAGGTCGGCATGATCGTTGGTATCGGTTTCGAGGGAACGAATGACCTCGATTTTCTGTTCAAGGCGCGTGCGCTCCTTCATCAGGGCCTGCGCCTTTTCCTGATCGTTCCACAGGGCTGGGTCTTCACATAAAGCGTTCAGCTCATCAAGCCGCTTGAGTGCCTGATCCCAGTCAAAGATGCCTCCTCAGCAATGTCACCGCTTCGCGGATATCGCTGACGATCGCTTCCGTTTCGGCCTTCATCTTCACGCCCCGCCTTAAGCTGCCTGCACCAACGTGTCACTTTGTTCCGACAGATGTTCTGTCATAGTCCTGACAAAACGCTGCAATGCCTCTTCATCGCCTACGGCACCGGACATCAGGTTGCCATCCTGATGGATGTCCCCTTCAGCCCAGCTGCCGCCAGCCTGCAGGACAAGATCGTGCATGTCCGCCGGACCGGCAACCGTGCGTCCTGCGATTTGATCCGTCAGAATCATGATATTCAGCGCGTCCCCCATAACGGCCACCGGCTTTTCAGCGGCCACAAAGCTCGAAACAAAGCGCTTCGTATGCGCGGTCAGGTTCAGCTTTTCAAGGCTGCGCTTGCCGCCCGGCACCACCAGAACGCCGTAATCAGCGCCAAGGGCGGTCCCCAACGGTGCATCAACTGCAAAGTTGTGTCCCCAGCCGCCATCAACCCAGCCATTAACCAATCCGTTTTCCGAGCTGACAATCCGTACATGCGCACCGGCTTCAAGCAGCATCTTGTGCGCCGCGACCATCTGTGTCTCATCAAAACCATTCGCCACCAGAATCGCGGCTTTCACACCCGAAAGATGCTTATTCATAGCTAAACTCCTTTTCTTGTTATCATTGTCGTGTTTTCGGCAAGGGCTCTTTTTCAGAACTGCAGGACAGAAACACTATTTCCCATGCCCATGTCAAGGGTGTCTTGTAAGCGCTGCACAAAGGCTTTGCAATGAATAGGTTTAATATCAGAGCCTTATCGACAGAATCGGCATTTTGGAAAAAATCTAGCTGTCCGGGCGCAAACGCTTTTCTATGTGGGGCGTAAACGTGTCGTCATCTTTGTATCCGCCGGTCAGCGCCGTTATCCAGATATTGATACCGGTGCGATACGCATATTCACGCTGCTCGGCCATTTCACCGGAAACAGGCAGGACGTATTGTCCTTCATCATTTACAGCCCACGCCCGGCTCCAGTCATTCGCGCCAATAATCACGGATGGCTGACCGCTGCCATTCACCGATTCGGCAACCCACAAACCGTCTTCTTCAAGCTGACCGCCGGGAAATTTATCCAGAAGATAAAACGCTTTACCCAATAGGCTGCAATCAGCCCCTTCCGTGTACTCATCACAGCCCTCCGCTTTTTGTAAAATCGGTGGTGCCGGAATGTTCAGACCGTTTTCGGCCAAAGTCCGCAACCACGAACGGCCACGGCCATTTGTTGCGTCTTCACGGACGTCAAAAAACAGCGTACCGCCTTTTTCAAGAAATTCGTTCAAGACCCTGATCGTCTCGGCTGACGGTTGTTCCTGACCGGGGTCGATCGCCCAGAAGATAATGCGGTGATAAGAGAGATCATCATATGTCAGCGCCTCATCAAGTTCGATCCCGTAAGGCATTATTTGCGCCGTAGATGACTCAGCCCCGTCACCGTCAGCATGAACAACGGTTCTTTGCACCATACTACGGTGATAAAGCTGCTTACCAAGACCGAACATGCCCGCCTCCGTCAAACCGTCGAGACCGGCGTTGCCCGTACGGATATAGGCCATCCACGGCCTGGTCGCGAGATCTACGTCCGAGGCGACAACGCCGTTCATGTCCTGCGCACCGGTCTGCGCCGGCATGCCGGCTGTTAAGGCAAACGCCAGAGCGGCTGTACCGCACAGCGATACCAGACGCGTTGCAAAAGACCGATTATTCCCGCTGCGTGTCGATATGGCGACCTCTCCCGTTCTCTTTTTTCGTAACCTGTATTCCCCGAATGTTTTGTTTCTACACCAGGCGGCCACGTTTTTCAAAGACATTCTGAAAAATATTATGGAGCGGGTGATGGGGATCGAACCCACGGCCCTCAGCTTGGGAAGCTGATGCTCTACCACTGAGCTACACCCGCCCGTAACCGGCAAGACCGGCACAATAGCCATATCAATAGCGTTTTAGTGGAAAAAATCAAATATTTATTGTGGAAAGGTGCTTTACTTTCCATGTCGTATGTTTATAAAAATGATGCTGGTGGATAGGGTGTCTGTCTGTCCCACATCAGAAAAGCGCATAACATTCGTATCGATAAGGAGCATATTATTATGAGACAATTGCGCAGCCTGGCTATGGTTCTTTGTGTTCTGGCACTGAGCGCCTGTAGCAACTTCAAGACTCACAGCGAGATCGAGGCTCTTAACGAAGCTCAGGCTGTTGGCAGTCCCTTCACGCAGCATCTTGCCGATGAATACCGGGCCTTTGCCAACCGCGAGCTCAACGAAATGCTTGATTATCCTGATGCGCTGCACTTTGCCCGCAAAGGCTTGGCTGCTGCTGCCGGCGAAGTCGTCATGCCGGAGCCGATCAGCGACTGGAACCTGCTGCCGGAGCATATGGAAGAATTAAGCGCCGCCCGCGGTCGTCTGATCGTTGCCTATGACCTCGGCGCTCGTGAAATTGTGCCGCAGCCTTCTGCCATCGCGCAGGCTCGTTTCGACTGCTGGATTGAACAGCAGGAAGAAAACTGGCAGGCCAACGATATCCTGTCATGCCGTAACCAGTATCTGGAAGCGATTGCCGCACTGGAAAGTATGATTGCACCTTACACTGCACCGCCTGCGCCGGAACCAGTGGTCGCGCCGGAACCGATGGCCCTGCCGGAGCCGGCCGAGCCAATGACGCCTGACGATGCGATGTACCTTGTGTTCTTCGATTTCGACCGCTCCGATATCGGGGCCGGCGGTCAGAATGTTCTTGACGCTGTCGCAGAAGAAGTCCGCAGCCGCAGCCTGAATGCTGTTACGATTGTCGGCCATACCGATAGTTCGGGACCGAAATCATACAACAACAAGCTGGCAATGCGCCGGGCCAACGCGGTTCGTGATGCTCTGACTACGCGCGGTGTTGATCCCTCGCTGATCAGGGTTGAAGGCCGCGGTGAGGACGAGTTGCTGGTACAGACGGCTGACGGTGTGCGTGAGCCTGCCAACCGCCGGGCGCAGATCACGTTCGAGTAAACGGTTCGCGCCATAAAGAATACAAAGAAGCCGGAGCCTGATGTCTTCGGCTTCTTTTATTGCAAAATCCTGATGTTATCAGTAAAACGAAATCATCATGTACTCAAAAATAACCAACAGCATCGCCGTAACCGTTGAACCGAGCTTTCTGGAGGACCAGTCAGCCCCGGAAGAAGATCGCTATGTCTGGGCCTACCGGATTACCATTGAAAACCAGAGCGCCGAGCCCATACAGCTCTGTTCACGCTATTGGAAAATTACCGATGCGAACGGCTACTCCCGCGAGGTGCAGGGCCCCGGCGTTGTCGGCGAGCAGCCCATGCTGCATCCCGGCGACAGTTACGAATATACCAGCGGCGCGCCCCTGAATACGCCCGGCGGCATCATGGTCGGTAACTACACGATGCAGAATAATCGGGGCGAGACATTTACCGTTGATATCCCGGCTTTTTCTCTCGATAGCCCTCATCAGCATTCGGTGATACACTAACAGTTGTCTAAGTGACCGCTTCAGGAGCGAACCTCACAGTGGATCTACGCCCGGTTTTATATGTTACAGGCATTTTTCTGTGCACGCTGGCTCTCAGCATGGCTCTGCCGATGCTGGTCGATTTATATTACGGCAGCCCGGACTGGAAGGTATTTTTCCTGTGCATCCTGACGACCGCTTTTTTCGGCGGCGCCCTGGTTCTCAGCAACAGCGGCGGCAGCGAAGGATTTACGATTAACATCCGGCAGGCTTTCCTGCTGACAACGCTGAGCTGGATTACACTGGCGACCTTCGCCGCCCTGCCCCTCTGGTTCTCGGCTTTGAACCTCAGCTTTACCGATGCGTTTTTCGAGGCCATGTCCGGCATTACCACGACCGGGTCGACGGTAATAACGGACCTTGATAACGCCCCCAAAGGGCTGCTGCTCTGGCGCGCGATCCTGCAATGGCTGGGCGGTATCGGGATTATCGTCATGGCTTTATCTGTCCTGCCGTTCCTGAAAGTCGGCGGTATGCAGCTGTTCCGCACAGAGTCTTCGGAGAGCGAAAAGGCCCTTCCCCGCGCGGCCAAGCTGGCCAGCTCCATCGGCTATATTTACGTGGCCCTGACCGCCATCTGCGTTATTTGCTACCATTTTGCCGGTATGGATTTGTTCGATGCCGTCGCTCATGCAATGACAACCATCGCTACCGGCGGCTTTTCAACATTTGACTCGTCGTTCGGTCACTATACGACGGCCGGCGCGGAAACCGTCGCCATCGTCTTTATGATTCTTGGCAGCCTGCCGTTCGTGCTTTACCTGAAGGCTGTACGCGGTGATATGCAGTGCCTGTTTACCGATGCACAGGTGCGCTGGTTCCTGTCGATTGTCGCGATCAGCATTGTCACGATGGTCATCTACCTGGTCTGGCAACAGGATATGATGATCGGCGAAGCCCTCCGCCGCGCTTCATTTAATGTCGTGTCCATCATCACCGGCACCGGCTACACCAGCTATGACTATACGTTATGGGGAGGCTTTGCGGTCGGGCTGCTCTTCTTCCTGATGGTTGTCGGCGGCTGCGCCGGTTCGACCACCTGTGGCATCAAGGTCTTCCGCTTCCAGGTTTTATATGCTGTCACCGATACACAGATGAAGAAGCTGCTCCACCCGCACGGCGTCTTTATTCCCTATTATGGCGGTAAACCCCTGCCGGAAGGCGTCCCCTCTTCGGTGATGAGCTTTTTCTTCCTGTTCGCCCTGTGCTTCTCGATTCTGGCCATCGCCCTGTCATTCGTCGGCCTTGATTTCCTGACCGCTATGTCAGGGGCGGCAACGGCGATCGCCAATGTCGGCCCGGCGATGGGCGATATTATCGGACCAAGCGGGACATTCGCCCCGCTGCCGGATAGCGCCAAGTGGATATTGTGCGCGGGTATGCTGCTGGGCCGGCTGGAACTTTTTACAGTTCTGGTGTTACTGTCACCGAATTTCTGGCGCCGCTAACAGCGAGGCCACTGATGCAGGCGCCTGCGCCTGCCGGTTCGGAACCGCCGGCGCTTCTGCCCGCAAGCCTGCCAAATTCATTTTATCGGTCAGGGTCTGGGTCACCGCCCGGTCAACGTCATCCATCAGCATCTCAAGAAATTTGAACTTTTCTTCTTCCTTGCGCGAAAGCGAATACCGTTCGGGAATCGCAATGGAGCGGCGGATATTCAGGATTGAATGCGTGCTTTCCTGGCCCGCATCATCAACAGTAAACATCCGGATTTTCATTGCGACTTCATACAGCTCTTTGCGCTTCATACCCATCCAGAGCGTAAAGTTTCCGGCAGGCTGAACCAGGCTTTGGTAGATCGGCGCGTCTTCAATAACGAATTTCAGGGTATTGGCCGGGCCGGTCGCCTGCAGGCGTTTGTCGGCATAGCGCCGCAGCACTATGTCGGGAGGCGTCGGAAAGCTCGAAGACATATCGCGGGGATCAGCAGACGGATCATACTTATTTTCAACGGCAATCGCCGCCACATCGACCGGCAGCGGCACGATATGTGCGAAAGTCAGTTCCGGCATTGGCTTGCCTTCCGGCGTCGACGACGTGCAACCAGCGAGCATAAGGGCGCACAGAACCAATACCGCGTAAAAGGAAATAGTCGTTTTCATATGCAAAATCTCCCACTAAATTTCCCCATGGTAATCCCTGGACAGGACATTAGGAAAGTCCCCAATCCACGGCCATCCTCAACTTTTAATCTTATAGCCGCTGCGCAGCATGGCCAGGCATAACCCCATCAGCACCAGATTCACCAGCACCAGTGACACCAGCCCCATCATTGGGTCACCGTCGGCCTGGCCGATAAAGCCATAACGGAAACCGTCAATCATATGAAAAAACGGATTGTAATGGGCCGCACTCTGCCATGGCTCCGGCAGGCGGCTGATTGAATAGAAGGTGCCGGAGAGAAACGTCAGCGGCGTGACAATGAAATTGGTCACGGCCGCGATATGGTCGAACTTCTCCGACCATATACCGCCTGCCAGCCCCAGGCTTGAGAGCATCATCGTCCCCAGTACGGCGAACGCCAGGATATAGGGCACGGAATGAACGGTCAGCGGCACCAGCAGGGCAATCGCCGCTACCGCTGCGGCCCCCACGCACAGGCCGCGCAAGACACCGCCCGCCATGTAGCCGAAATACAATTCAAACGGGCTGAGCGGCGGCATCAGAACGTCAACAATATTGCCCTGCACCTTTGAAATCACGAGTGAGGACGAAGTATTGGCGAAGGCGTTCTGGACCATCGTCATCATGATCAGCCCCGGCGCAAGAAACAGCAGGTAGGGCACTTCGCCAATCGTCTTCTTGATCCCGCCCAGCGCCAGCGAGAACACAGCATAAAACAGCAACGTGGTAATGACCGGGGCCACGATCGTTTGTGTGTAAACACTCAGGAACCGCCCAACCTCCTTTTTGATCAGGGTCATCAGGCCCAGGCTATTCAACGCCCCCATATCACGGGGCTTGGGCGCCTGCGGTAAAGATGATATATCTGACATAATGAATTCCAATAGTGATGACGCATCAGAAGACTGATATGTCCCAATCTAATCTAAAACACGGCAAGATCAAGGATGGTCAGCCCGCGCGCCGGGAAAAGAAGCCACCCAGGAAAATTACCGAGAGTTACCTGCACAATGCCGGTCTGCACTACCTGCAGCGTTTTGCGGCGGGCACAGCGCATTTCCGTACCGTTATGATGCGTAAGATTGACCGTTCATGTCACTGGCACAAAGATCAGAACCGGGCGCAGTGCGCCGAAATGCTTGAGTCATTAATCGAAAAATTCGTTGATCTGGGCTTGCTGAATGACAGCGCCTATGCCCGCGGCATGGTCGTGTCTCTGCGCCGGCGCGGGTTATCCGCACGGATGATCCATGCAAAACTGTCGGCGAAGGGACTAAACAGCGAACAAATCAAGCAGGCCCTGGAAAATTATGATGAAGAGACAATGGGTGAACGTCGCCATAACGTAGAATTAAGCGCCGCCCTGCGCCTTGCCCGGCGCAAAAAAATCGGCCCATACCGGCGATCTGATTCAAGAGAGGGTGCGTTTGAAAGGGAGCTTGGCATCCTCGCCCGCGCGGGCTACGGCTATGACATTGCCAAACAGGTCGTGGATATGACAGCAGCCGATCTGGATAATGATAGCAGCCTAATGCAGCAATTGTGAGCCGCCGGGATCGTGGTTTTCGGAATCCTGCTCCTCTTTTGCCGCCGCTTCATCGTCCTCATGGTGACGCCGCTCCCGTTGCCGTCTGTCGAGGCCTGTGCGGCGTTCTTCTTCTGATAGATCGTCATCTGCCGTTTCTGCAGCACGAACACGGCTTTGCGGAAAGATGATCGTAACTGTGGTCCCTATGCCTTTTTGTGAGAATATCTCCAGCTGGCCGTCATGCAAGCTCATCAGTGCTTCAACCAATGTCAGACCCAGCCCGGCGCCTGACCCGGAACGGCTCAACTCAGTTTCAAGCTGGCCAAACGGCGATAACGCTTTCTGGATTTCATGCGTTTCCATGCCGATCCCGGTATCTGTAATCGCGATCCGCAGGCTGCCGGCAGGCTCTATCTCGTGCGTCATCGTAATGCGGCCACCGGCGGGGGTATATTTAATAGCGTTGCCGAGCAAATTAATCAAAACCTGCTTAACCGCTAGTTCTTCACCAATAATATGCGGGACTTTACCAGCCGTCATATTTTTGATCTTGAGCTTCCCGTCTTCAGCCTTCTGATTCATAAAGTCGATGCAGGACTCGATCACCTTGTTAAGATCGATTACACTCTCATTGATCTGGCGCTCTCCGGCTTCAATCCGCGAGACATCCAGGATTTCATTGATAATCGTCAGCAGGTTTTGCCCGCTTTCATGGATATCGTTGGCGTAATCCCAATACTGACGGTTATCCAGCGGACCCAGCACTTCATCCTTGATAATTTCGGCGAAACCGATAATCGCATTCAAAGGCGTCCGTAATTCATGGCTCATATTGGCCAAAAACTCGGATTTGGCCCGGTTCGCCAGATCCGATTGCGTCTTGGCTTTTTTAAGGCTGAGCTCTGCTTCTTTACGGGCGGTAATATTCTCCAGACTACCCTCGTAATAAAGCACATGACCTTCATCATCTGTGACAGCCCGGGCATTTTCATTGACCCAGATTGTCCTGCCGTCACTTGTTTTGGCCTGGGACTCAAAATTATAGACCGCGCCTTCCGTTTCCAGTTGACGAATGAAATGCGTGTGCTCCGAAACACTCAGGTAAATATCGTCATGAACATTGTGCACCTTGCGCAGCAACTCTTCCGGCGCTTTGTATCCAAGGATGCGGGCCATCGCCGGATTTGCGCTCAGGAACTGGCCCTGTGGCGTGACCTGATAAATACCGCCGGCCGCATTCTCAACAATCGTGCGGTATTTCTTTTCCGCTTCACTCAGCGCCCTTTCGGCACGGCGTCGCTCCTCCACATCCGTCAGCGTGCCGACAACGCGCATGTTACGGTTTTCATCCTGCCGCAACATTGACATAGCCAGCTCTACAGAACGGAACGTACCATCCGCAATGCGCAGCCTGGCAAACATGCGGTAGGCGCCTCTTTTTCCTTTCACAAGCTGGCCAAAACTGGCGCGGTGCTCTTCCTGATCCTGCGGATGCAGCATCTCGAACAGGTTGCGTCCCCTGACCTGCTCCGCATCAAAACCGGTAATTTTTTGCCATGTCTCGTTCATAAACATGACCTCACCGTTCGTGCTGGTTTCAAAAATGATATCACTGACAGCGTCGATGATTGCCCTGTACTCACGCTCCGCTTTACGCAAAACCTGGTTAAGGCGTTCGCGTTCGCTCACCTCGCTGTTCAGTTCATAATTCTTCTGCGCCAGCTCCCGGTTGACCA
The DNA here is from genome assembly GCA_964445195.1 of uncultured Micavibrio sp. Lineage (GTDB taxonomy): Bacteria > Pseudomonadota > Alphaproteobacteria > Micavibrionales > Micavibrionaceae > UM-FILTER-47-13. The sequence goes on from CAYUKA010000001.1 coordinate 64,240, forward strand.
TTGATATTTTGTGCGCGTGATGCTGGCTGTTACGCACATAGAGCGTGCCCAGCAATGTCATTGCCAGGCCGAAGACGAGCAATACCCACGGCGTTTTACGCAGGAAGTCAGTCATGACCGTGCTGCCGATAACAATATCCAGCTCCCAGCGGTCATCGCCAAAATCAAAGCCATAGCGATTGCTGCTGCCGCTCAGCCCTGTCTCGTCTGACGTATTCGCAGACCGGTTCATGTAATATATGTGGCGCCGTGATTCAGCATCCCTGATCACCAAGTTGGAAACGGCGGTGTGATGACCAAGCCAGTTATCGCCAAGTATAGTGCTCACACTGGCAACACCGGCCAGCACCCGCCTGTGGCCGTCTTCGGAAGGCAATACCCTGGCCAGAACAAAGGGTTGACCCTTGATTACGGGTTCGGCGCTTTCCTGCCAGTATTTCGTGCCGGGGGGATCTGTGACGATAATAACCCCTTCATGTGTGTCAGCTTTGGCCAAAATCACATGAGCCAGACTGTTAATGTACGGCTTACTGATAGGGCTTCTGTCGTTTCTTAAAATATCTGTGATACGCCAGTCGTCCTGGCCTTGTATATCAACTGTGAAAATTTGCTGGAACCTGTTCAGGTCATTGGCGAGGTTTTGAAATCTCTGATCAGAGCCGTCGTGTTGTGCTCCACTATAGGACGCCACCGTTCCCATCATACTGACAACCTGCTCTAGTGTCTGCAGTTCTGTCATCACGTGATGACGCGTCTCGAAAACCATACGCTGGTAATCCTGGGCCACAATATTTTGCACGGTAATATGGAGAATGAAGTACGCGCAAATACTCAGCGCCAGACCACTCAAAAGAGCGGTCAGCTGTGCCATACTGCCCGGCATGCGGCCCCACTTGCGCTTTGCATCGTCGGGTGACAGCAAATGATGGTTATTATTTTCAATCACTTAGCGGTCCTGTCACAACACCATTTTGATCAAAATAAAAAGCTCCTCCTTAGAGCCTGCGCAATTACGGTTAAACATTTGCTAATTTTAAAAAAATTTTTGCTTCTGCAAGACAACGCTTGACAAATATCCCTGTAAACAATATTGCTATTGTCAGAATTGTGCTGCAAAGCAACATTCCCATATAACGCCCATATAACAATTGTTACAGTTAAGGAGATAGATTCATGTCACAGAATGACTTCACAAAGTTTTTTGATCCTGAGTTTGCTAAGAGTTTTACTGGTTTTAACGGTTTCGGCCTCGATATCAACAGCCTGATGGAAACGCAGCGTAAAAACTACGAAGCCATCACCAAAGCGCAAAAACGCGCCATGGAAGGTCTGCAGGCTGCCGCCCAACGCCAGGGCGAAATCATCTCGCAAATGGTCGAAGATAACACCGCCATTGCGCAGCAAATGATGGGCGACGGCACACCTGAACAAAAGGTTGTCAAGCAGGCCGATCTGGTGAAAAAGATTTACGAGCAATCTGTAAGTAACGTTCAGGAAATCGGCGGCCTGCTGAGCAAATCCGGTCAGGATGTTGGTGACATCCTGAATAAGCGCGTCAGCGCCTCACTGGGTGAATTCAAAACCACCCTGGAGCAAAGCGCCAAGACCGGCACAAAGAAAGCCGCCTAAAGCCGCCATTCTTTATTTTTACAAAGGCCGCCTTATAATCGGGCGGCCTTTTTTATGACGGGGACAGCATGACCCTTAGAGTTTGTTTCAAAACTCTCTCTTATTGCTTTCCCCGTGAAAACGGGGATCTTGAGGAGTTGACTGTAAAAGATTCCCGCTTACGCGGGAAAAGCAGTTTTGGTTATTTTCAGAGTTTTGGAACAGCCCCTTAGGTTCTGCCCGCATTATGCCGGCAGGGTAATTACGACCTGCAGGCCCCCCTTAGGGCTTTTCTGCAGTGTGATTTCGCCGCCATGGGCGTGCACGATATCCTGTGCAATCGGCAGCCCCAGCCCCACACCGCCGGTCGCCGCATTGCGCGACTCCTCCAGCCGGTAGAACGGCCGGAAGACCTCGGCCAGTTCGTCCTCAGGAATACCGGGTCCGTCATCATCAACAGTTATGACGACGGCATTGGTGCCGTGAACAACCTTCACCCAGATACGGCCGCCATATTTACGCGCATTATTAATGACATTGCCCAGGCACCGTTCCATTGCGACAGGCCGCAGCATTAACGACAAATCGTCGCCCTTCTCCAGCACAATATCAGCGCCCTGCCGCTTGATGCTGGACACAACACGATCAAGGATTTCGCCAATATCCAGACGCACAGGCTGTTCCCCTCCCTCACCGCGGGCAAAATCAAGATAAGCATCCAGCATGCGCTGCATGTCATCAATATCGGCTTTCAGCGCTTCAACATCCGGTGAATTGCCCAGCATCGCCACCTGCAGCTTCATGCGGGTTAATGGAGTCCGTAAATCATGTGACACACCGGACAACATCGCTGTGCGCTGCTGGATCTGGCGGCGAATACGTTCATGCATATCAATAAAGGCTTTTGCCGCCTGGCGCACTTCGCGCGCGCCCTCCGGCTTAAAAGATGCAGGCACATCCATGCCCTTGCCGAACCGTTCCGCAGCAATGGCCAGGCGCCGGATCGGCCGGATCTGGTTACGCATAAAGATGACCGCCACCACCAGCAGCAATAGGGAAATGGACACCATCCAGATCAGGAAGATATAACCGGACGACGAAAACAACCGCCGCTGCGGCATTGATAACCGCAGCAAGCCGTTCTCAAGTTGCAGGGTCACTTCGACCCACTTTTCCTCAACATCCACATTAATGCTATAGGGACGCCGTACCTGCTGATCCAGCGCCACCGCCAGCGTGTTGGCAATTGAGGAGCCTTTCAAACCCAGCCGGTTTTGCGCCTCATCATCAGTGAGCATACCGTCGCGCTCGTAACTCACCAGAAGCTGCAAATTCTGCCCGGCATAGCCGGTAATTTCCTTGAGATTTTCCGGGCTGTCGTCCTTTTCAATCTGATCGGCAATCAGCGCCGTTTCACCGGCGACAGCAAAAGCCAGCCGGTCGGTCATCTTGACCCAGTGGCGGTCGATAAACACCAGCGTCGTGATAATCTGGATCAACAGGATCGGCAAAACCAGGATCAGCAAAGACCGGCCGAACAGGGTGCGGGGCAGAAATGTCTTAATATGCGGCCTCATATCTCTTCTACACGTAACAGATACCCCTTACCGCGGACAGTCTGCAGCGCGCGCGGCAACTTGGGATCGTCCTCAATTTTGCGGCGCAGACGCGTCACTTGCACGTCAATAGCCCTGTCTCCGCCCTCAAGTTCGATCATCGCCGCCAGCGCTTCACGGCTGACCGCCTCTCCCGCACGCGCCGCCAGGGCAGACAGCAAGTTACTCTCCACGGCTGTCAGCCGGATAATATCATCTCCATCCTGCAACTCTTTGTGATCAGGATCATAAAGCCAGCGTCCAACACGAAACCCGGCAGTCCCCGCAGATGGCGGCGGGCGACGGCGCAGGATCGCCTGAAGGCGCATAACCAGTTCTTTCGGCTCAAACGGCTTGGGCAGGTAGTCATCAGCGCCGGTTTCAAAGCCGGCGATCCGATCATCCACTTCGCCCAGAGCCGTCAGCAACAAGACCGGGATATCACTGTGTTCACGCAGACCCTTTGTAAAATCAAGCCCGCTTTGCCCCGGCATCATGATATCAACCACCAGCACATCAAAAGCCAGCGTTTCAAGGATAGAAGCGGCCTGTGCCGCATCAGGCGCTGTTGCCACGACAAAACCCTCTTCCTGTAAATAGCGGGAGACAAGCGCACGGATGCGGTCATCGTCATCAACGACCAGTACATGCGGTAAATCAGCCAGCTTATCGGTTCCCGCAGCGCTCTTGCCCGGTTTCGCCTGCGTCATTTTTTTATTTATCCTCCTATCGGGAGTCTGATAGTGTAATCTGCAATATAAATTTCGGTAAAACAACAGCCCTGTAACAGACAGGAAAGCGTTATAAAAGACCATGACTCCTACCCCGCCCCCCTTTGATGATCGTGACGGCTATATCTGGCTTGATGGTAAGATGGTGCCATGGCGGGATGCCGGTCTGCATGTTCTCTCGCACGGACTGCATTACGGTGGTTGTGTGTTTGAAGGAGAGCGGGTTTATGACGGTCGTATCTTTAAGCTCCGCGACCATTCGCAACGCCTGATCGACTCGGCCGGCATGGTTGATATGACAGTGCCGATGACACTGGAGGAGATCGAGGACGCATCGCGTGAGGTGATTGAAGCCAACAAGATTACCGACGGCTATCTGCGCCCGATCGCGTGGCGCGGCACAGAGCAAATGGCCGTGTCTGCCCGGAATACAACTATTCACGTCGCTTTCGCCTGCTGGGAATGGCCAAAATATTTCTTTCCCAAAGGCGGCGAGGATAGCGGCATTGCTCTGAAATCTGTCAAATGGCGGCGCCCTGATCCGCTAACGGCGCCGGTACACAGCAAGGCTGCCGGTAATTATGCCATCGGCACCATGGCTAAGCATGAAGCGGAACGCGCCGGTTTCGATGATGCGTTTATGCTCGATTATAAAGGCCGGGTTGCTGAATCATCCGGCTCCAATATCTTCTTTGTTAAAGACGGTGCGATAAAGACTCCTTTCGCCGAATGCTTCCTGAACGGAATCACCCGCCAGACCGTACTGAAAATGGCCAGTGATATGGGCATTCAGGCCGAAGAAGCGGTCATTATGCCCGATGAAATCGGCGATTACGAAGAAGTCTTTGTCACCGGCACGGCGGCGGAAATTACCCCGGTCAGCCGAATCGACGATCACAGTTACACGCCGGGCAAAATTACATCACAGCTGCAGGACGCTTACAGCGCTCTGACCCGCCAAAGCGCTTCTGAACGCGACGTGGCGTAGCCTTCCCACTCCGTAGAAAAATCATCATTACCCATAATTTTGCAACGAAGTTTGCAAATTATTAACCTTTTTGTAATAATTATACAAAAAACAAAGATGAATTATAAAAATAATATAAGGTTATAGAGGTGTTTGATGGCTTATAGTGATTATACTCAGGCAGAAATTCTGGCCCAGATCCAGGCGTTTTTTCATTTAAAGGACGCCACAGCCGCAAATGGCACTTCAGACAACGAGCTCAGCCCCATCGACGGCCAATATAACGAGGTATTACAGGCCTCTATAGGGCAATACCTTGAAGATAACGGCCTCGCCGGCACATTAACGCCCGGAGCTCCTGACTTTTACCAGCAATTCTACCGCGCCCTGCGCGAAGATATCGTATCCGACCCGGCCATCGCCCAAAGGCTGGAAGAAATGGCGGCCAACCCCGATGCGCTCAGCCCCGAAGAGCGGCAGATGTTGCGTGCGGCCAGCGCCCTGAATGGCTTTGGCGGCGATGTCATGATCGAGGACCGCCAGACCGAACGGAACGCAACCGCGCAGGCGGCGATGGATATCAAGGAAAAGGGGAACAGTTTTTCAGCCGATAACATGAGTAACAATATGCCGCTGTCTGAGTATCAGACCGTGGCCGCCTCACAGGGTCTGGCGTTCCTGCAGCAGGAAGGGCTGATGACGCCGGAATTACGAACCATCATTGGTGAAGAAGCCGACACCGCCGGCGATTACCGGGCTATTGAACGCGCGATCCGCAGCAATGAAGACGCCATCCGTGCCCGCGCCACCAGTATCGTGAGCGACCCGGCAATGGCCGGCGCCGGAAATATTTTCATGATGCAGGCCGTCCTCGGCATGTTCGATCCGGCTGAATACGGTACGGCCCTGATTGAGTCAGACTATCAGAACGAGAACAGTTTCTGGGAAGGCTACACGCTCGATATGTTGCGTTCCTTTACGGGGATTAGCGGCCCTGCAGCCACGGCAGAGGCCGCAGCGGATGCCGCTGCTGAGCCGGGAACGCCGGTACAACCCGATAACTATACGGCTTACTTTATTGATAATGTGGTACTGAACCGCCATGACTACAGCCTGCACAGCCGCTATGTCTGGAACGAGATGCAGGAAAATGAGGGGCTTGAGTCCGGCGCTGCGATCACAGCTTACATTGACGATTACGCCACACGCTATGAGGCCGCCAATGAAGGCCAGAAATTTACCGACAGCGACCGCGAAACCCTGCGCGCCCGTCTGGAGGCTGAAATCGGCCAGCTGGAAGATATCGCCAGACAGCTTGATAATGTCGAGATCACGGCCGAGCAAATCGCCGATACGTTCCTTGAAACCCGTGCCGCCGATGCCACCGATCCTGACGCCCTGCGCGCCGCCATCACTGAATATGAAGCGGTCGAGGTAACACGCGATGCCGCCGTTCAGATTATGAAGGAAAGCTGGTCGAACTATTACGACCGCGCCGATGTTGCCCGCTATGTCGCGGCCTATGAGGAGCGCGTGGACGAGCTGATTGAATCGTCAGGCGACCAGATGGATAACGAAACCCTGCTGGCACGTGCCGCCGTCGATGTCAGGGCGATGGTTGACGAAGAAAACGGCGTTCCGGGCCAAGCGATCGTTGATGAGAACCATAGCTTCTATCAGGGCGATATCCTGCAGTTCGGCGAATTTTTCCGCAACCAGATGATCAGCGCCGAAAACCTTGATGTCCTGTATGACTATAATTACGGGGCTTTTCGCCGCGGCACGATTGAGGATACCGTCCAGGCGGTTTACACCGAAACGGCAGAAGCCGCAGCAGCAGTTGCTGCCGCCGCCGAAGCAGAAGCCGCTGAAGCTGCCACTGCCGCAGCAGAAGCCGAAGCAGAAGCGGCCGCTGAAGCCGCTGCCACCATTGAGCGTGAACAACAATCTGCGCTGGCCGCCGGTGAGACGTTTCATGAAAACAACCCGTTCAGCCTGTTTGTCGGTGATGTCGACAATCTGGACGAGGCCAATATCACGGCACAAGCCCAAACGATTGGTGCCGCCATGGCGTTTTACGCCGATGAAAACGGCCAGCTGAGCCTGCAGGATGCCGCAACCGGCTTTCACCAGATCCACGACGAAAATTATGCCGGTCCGCTGACTGACGAAAATATAGCGGCGCTGGACACGCTGGCTGCCGAAGCCGGGCTGAACCCCGCCGAACCGGTCAGCATGAATGACCCGCGCGTGCTTGAGGTCCTGTCCGCCTACGCGAACGGTACAACCATCGACGCCCTGCCGGCGGCATGGCGTGAGGCCTTTGCGGAAGTCGCACCTGCGATTGAACAGACCACACCAGAACCGGCTGCGGCTGACGCCCCGGCAGAGACTGCTGATAACGACGCAGTGGCAGCTATGGCAGGTGCTTTTGCTGACGCCGGCGCACAGAGCAATGCGCAGGAAGAAGAAATAGATCCAGAAGCCGGAAGAGAAGCTGCGCGAGCCGCCTTGGCCGAAAAATTTACCGGACAAGCTGCGGGTACAGAAGCGGAGGCAACGGCAGACGATGCGACAGGACCGGAGACGCCGCCGCCCCTGCCTGATGGCTTTGCCGGCGATATGAATACCGCGTTCGCCGATCTGCAAACGGCGTACATCGATTATCTTGGCGCTTTGCCCATGGTGCCGTCACCGGCACAGATAGAGCTAAATACCCAGCTACACGATCTGCATCAGGCCGCCATGACCGCCTATGAAAACGGCGATCCGGTTGCCGCCGTCTCCGCCATGCGGGATATGTCGGATGCGATGACGGAAGGGCTGGCCGGTATACAGGAAGCCTTCGTCGAACAGCACTGGGACAGTCTGGCCCCTTATCTGTCTGAGTATGGCGTTGAAGAGGGCGACCATGCAGGCGCGGTTCAGGCCCTGCGCGAACACCAGCAGGAGATTATCGACGCGACCTACAGTAATCGCGGCGCCGATGTCCGCGAGCTGCTGCGCGACCGCCGCAGCTTCGATCAGCTCGAAAAGCCGCGAGAGGCCGCTGCCGAGATCGATAACCGGATCGACGAACTGGCCGCCAGCGCCGGCATTCCGGAAGCCGCGCCGGCAGCAGAACCGGCACCAGAGGCCGAAGCAGCCACCCCGTCAGAACCAGACCGCGTGCCGATACCGGATCATATCGACGTCCCGTTCGCCCGTTAATGATCTGCAATGCAGTACGGATAGGGGATAATTTTGCTTTATAGTTACGGAGCCACTGGTATACCGGCATTCACGAACAATTGTGAGGTTTTACCGACCTGGCTCCTGACAGCATCCTGCCATGTAGAAAGCTCTTGTTCATCGGCGTCCAGAAGACATTTAAGCACGTAAACCGTTTCAGCCAGCTCCGTGAGGCTTAATCCGTCTGCAATAGCAGTTGGCGGATCAACAAAGTCCATTTCAGCAGCCAGAGCCTGAAATCTTGTCCCTCTATCGGTCAACATCTCATTCCACGTACGCAATCCAGGGTGTGGATCTTTCAGTAGACCAAATAATCGGGACGTCGCCTCTGATAAAGTCTTGTAATTTGTCATTACTTATACTCCCTTCCAAACCACCCCTAGATATTATGGATAAAATGTTATGTCAAGACTCTTAACAAACTTAAACGATGATCATAAAGCATGAAACCGTGATTTGTGATGTCAGTTGCTATAATTTGACAAGCATGCAACGTTATGTAATAAAGCTGCAGGCGCTCATCAGGCGACTCACGCAAAACAACGCCTGTATTGTGGGCTGTTTTAAAAATAGGAATCACTACGATGGCAAAAATAAAAACAGGCTTGTTGCTGGCAGCACCATTGGCACTCACTCTGTCTTTTGCAGATGCCGGTCAGGCGGCAGAGGATACTGCCCCTGCCCCCCGGGAATCATATGTTACGGCACAATCATCCGGAAATGATAATGGCTGGAGCTTTCTTGAGGTTGTAGGAGCTATTACACTTGCAGGTTTTGCCCTGTCGGCACTGGGGGGATCAGGTGGTGGCGCAAGCATGATGACCGGAAATCCTACGGGCGATTGCCCTCCTCCTCCGAAAACGCCACGGCCTTCGTGAAGGCGCTAACTCGTGATTAATATGCCGGCCGTTTCCAGGAACGCCTCATCAGTCAGGCCGGTTGTGCTGTCAATCGTGGCGACAACGCTTGTTGCGCCAAAGCTTGCCAATCCGGCCGTATCGACGCGGATTTCAGAGTCTCCACCGCTATCGGTGATTTGTACAAAATCGGTAATGGCCTCGGTAAGTGGGTCATAGCCTGTCAACAGGTCCGCCAGATCGATTTTGTCGATCTGGGTGTTGAAGTTGAAGATCGTATCTTCATTGGCCGCGCCGAGGTTATCGAAGTCAAAAATATCCATGCCGCCGGACCCGTAAAGGTCATCATTGCCGGTGCCGCCTGAAATTGTTGTTATATCAATTGTTTCACCGGTATCATACTCAAGAATGACAAGGCCGTCTCCGCCGTTATTGCCGTCTGTGTCATTGGGACCGCCCGTGCCACCGACACCGGTACCGGCAAGATAGTAAGGGTCGCCTTGCGCCGGCGTTGCACCGGTCGCGCCCGTATTGGTTGTGCCTGTGGCTGTACCGTCGACATAACTTGATCCGCCGCCACCGCCGCCGCCGGAGGTGTTGGGCGCGTTACTGGCAGTACCACCACCGCCGCCAAAGTAACCTGCGCCGCCGCCGCCGCCGCCGGCACGACCAAGCGCATTTGAAGCCTGCCCCCCTTCACCGCCGCCATTGATGCCACCATCACCGCCGGCGGTTGCTGTCGGTGGATTGACGTCGCCGCCAAGGCCACCGGAAAGCGCCGCACCATCGGTTCCTGCTGTGGTAGAGCCATTGTTGCCTGTGCCTGTCGCGCCACCGGCAACCTGCGTACCGCCTTGCCCGCCGCCGACTGTACCACCGCCACCTGCACCTGCGGCGCCACTTGTGCCGCCGCTCGCGCCACCAGACCCGCCATTCGGCGCAGCGGCCTGATTGTCACCACCACCGCCGCCGCCACCGCCGCCGGCAACGAACAGCGCATTACCCTGGCTGATGCTGGTGTCAAAGACGCCGGAATACCCGCCGCCACCGCCGCCGGTTCCTTCCGCGTTGCCGCCACCTCCTGTTGTAAGTCCACCACCGCCGCCGCCGCCGACAGCAATAGCCAGAGTCGTCCCTGCCGCTACGGTAATATCACCTTGTACAAAACCGGCGCCGCCGCCAATACCGCCGGCATTGTTATCACCGCCGGCACCGCCACCACCGCCGCCGCCCCAGGCGGTCACCGTGATATCTGTGATACCCGCCGCCAGAGTCACGCTATCTGTTCCCGCAGTCGTGAATATATGAGTGATTGTACCGTCCGTATTCAAAATCGCTTCCGGGTTAGCGGTGAGTATGGTGTTTATGCTGGCACTGACTGTCGAGCCAGAGTTGATCGTATCATCGCCAGAGCCTGTCGTCAGCGTATCGCCGTTGGCACTGCCGGTTACCGTAAGGTCCTCGGTTTGCGCAGACAAATCAATGGTGACGGCGGCCGCAGCGCCGGCCGCAGAAACAATATCGAGTCCTGTTACAGACCCATCTGCCAGGGCATTCAGATCAACCGAGGTTGATGTGATATTGATTGTATCGGTTCCCCCACCCATGCTGATTCCGCCGCCACCGATGAGGATCGCATCCAGTTGGGCGCCGGTCAGTGTGAGGGAGTTATTGGCACCGTCGCCAGTCAGATTGCCGTCCTCAGTCGCGCTGATTGTCGGCAGCGTCGCAGCGGAAATATCGCTACCATCTGCAAAGACATTCAGGGTATCTGTGCCGCCGCCCAGATTAAGTGCCGTAAACGCATCAAACTGCGTGGCGCTCATTGTGACGTTGTCATTTCCAAAACTGCCGGTCAGCGTTTCAACAGTGGTGATCGTTCCTGTTGTGAAATCAATCGTTGTCGCATTGCCCAGGAAAATCTGGTCCGCTCCGGTGCCGCCTGTGAGCACCTCACCGGCCGCAAAATCGTTATTCAGAAGATACAGGAAGTCATTGCCGTCGCCACCGTCCATAGTATCGACGCCTGTGAAGCCTAACAAAATATCGTTGCCATTGCCGCCGGTCAGGGTGTCATCTCCCAGCCCGCTGACAAGGATGTCGTTAAAATTGCCGCCGATCATAGTCAGGTCTTCGGTTTGTCCTACGGTGACGACGGTGACGCCAGCTGTCGACAATGTCACATCAATTGTCTCCAGCCCCTGAATGGAGGCGTCCGTGTTCCCCAATGTGTTCAGATCGGTAGAGGTCGACGTCAGGTTAATCGTATCGGCTGCTCCCGCACCCATATCAATGGTGCCGGCTCCGATGATGATTGCATTCAGCTGGGCGCCGGTCAGCGTGACGGAATCATCTGACGCTGTCCCGATCAGATTGCCTGTTTCGACGTTGTTGATTGTGGGCGTGCCCGCGGCTGAAATATCGCCAGACGCCAGAACATTCATAACATCCGTCCCGCCGGCAAGGTCTATGGTTGTAAAGCCGGCAAACTGTGTGGCGGACATCGTTACATTATCATTACCCGTGCTGCCGGTCAGGGTCTCGATCGTGCTGACGGTACCTGTTGTGAAGTCAATCGTTGTGGCATTGGTCAGTGTAATGTCGTCTGTGCCCGTACCGCCGGTCAGGGACTCACCCGCCGCGAAATCACCGTTGGCAAGATTGATCGTGTCGTCATCATTACCGGCATCGATAATATCCGCCCCGGCCGCCGTTTATCGTGTCATTATCGGCACCACCCCACATTGTATCATTCTGGTTACCGCCGAGCAGCCTGTCGTTACCGGCCCCGCCATACATCGAATTCTCACCGGTCTGGCCAATCAGACGATCATCACCGGCCCCTCCGTACAGAATGTCGTCACCGGCGCCGGCAATCAAAATATCGTTATCGGCGCCGCCGTTCAGTACGTCGTTCCCTGCGCCGCCATTGAGCATATCGTTGCCGGCCTGCCCGTACAACAGATCGTCGCCATTATCGCCGCCGCTGTCACCCCAGATTTTGTCGTTACCTGCGCCGCCAATGATAATATCGTTTCCGTCTTGTCCGAACAGTCTGTCGTCGCCGTCACCGCCGTTAATGGCGTCATCTTCTTCTCTGGCTTCAACCTGGTCATTGCCATCATCCGCATCAATAACATCCTGCCCGTCATCGCCAATGATCACATCGTCACCGGTCGTTCCGCTTTCCGTTACCGTACCCAGATCGGCTACGCCCGGTTCTTCAAGCCCGAAAAGATGATCGTGAGACACAGGACTTGCAAGGTTTGAGGTCTGTCCCTGAGTCAGCATTTGCGCGGTCAGGTCAGTGGCAACATTCAGGGCCTGCCCGTTAATGCGGACAGTATGCAGGGTGACGGTTTCATCGCCATCACCGGACGTGCCATTGAAGCGGAATTGCAGTGAGGACGGGTAATTGTTGACGGAATCATCAAAATCAAGCGTAAATAGCAGGATATCAGTACCCACACCGGTCTGCGCTGTAATAGAGGCGGAAGACACCGGAGAGCCGTCAACCAGGATTTCCAGGAACGGATCAGGTCCTGCCGTCAAATCCACGCTTGCTTCGACTGTCAGTATAAACCGTGCCACTGTTTCTATTTTTCCCTGTCACTAAAAATTGAAAAAATATATTATATACAATAACTTGTTTCTATTTTCATGATACCAAACCTGTACCTAAGATTAAATTAAAATTGCTTACAATATTATCTATTTAAAAAAGGCTGCCAAAACGGCGCAAAGTCCCTGAAACGCACTGACTCAGCGCTGGACAGGCTGTTTTATAGACTATTGGATAGCCGTTAACTTATCCATAATTTCAGGGGCCAATACTATCGGTTAAAGTATACGGCGCTATAAGCATTGGTTTTAAAGGAATTAAGATGGCTGTGAGATAATCTGAAATCGTTATGTTATTTTTCTATTCATTCTGTCGGCTTCAGCAACAACCTTTGCCTGATGTCTATCAGCATCAGCCTGTATTTTTGCTAAGCGTCTTGTGGGAATTTCAAAACCGAAATCCTGGCAAATTCTTTTATATGCGGGTATTCCTCTTAATGGGTAGCAATCAGTTTCAGTAAGAAACCTATATGTTTCTGAATATTGGCTTCCGGCTTCCCGAACCAATTCGCGCGCCCGTTCAAAGTGTTGCCATGCATCATAGCCGTTGCCATAGTGCTCCATTTTAGCCCATGCCTGGCCAACGTGACTACGCAGTTCCGCTATAACGGCATCGGTTGGCCGTCCAGCCTCTGAAAAGCCTTCTGTTACGTCCGTCATTTTTACTTCCTCTTAGTTTAAAGCTTAAGCGCCTTTGCCAGTGCCCGAACAAATTTAGGATTATTGCACTGCGGGCTGTCCATAAGCTGTTTTGCCTCATCAATCGTGCATCCTGTAGCCAATTTGTAGTTCCTTACAAGATCGTCAGCTTCTTGCTGCGGCATAAGGCGAAGCTCAAATTCCCCTGCTCTTGCTTCAGAGGCGTTCGCGATAAACACAGCCGCAATAGTTTGGCCACTATATTTTTCTGCCAAGAGACGCGCCCGCTCTTCATCCGATAACTTAAGAAACTCTGCGTCAACCATTGATTTTTTCCTGCATAGGCTTCCAGTCTATTACCCCCCCCACATTTATTAATATTATGGTAATATTTCAAATATTGCAACCATAGAGCAACAGATGCCTAACGTAATAATCCATAAGCTAAATGCGTAAAAAACTTGCATAATTTTTTACATAATTGTAACATTTCGCTGAAATTTTATTTTGGGACATAAACCGATGAGCTTGGAAAAGTTTAGCAACAAAAACGAGTCACTCCTTGCACGCGACGACATTGCTTTTCTCAAAGAGGTGGTCGAACGCTATCCAGATGAAACACGCTTTTTGACGGGTCCCGCCGAGGCTTCGGCTGAAGGGCGACGCGACCGCCTTAAAGATGATGCGCTAGCGCGTCAGGTTTTTGATGATATCGAGATATATGATGAAGCGATCGAAGCCGACCGGTCCTTTATGAACATTTTGCTTTTTAAAGATGTTCTAAACCGGCAGAGTGCGAGATTTGCGAACCTTTCGGAAGATAATTTCAACGCTCTGTGCGATCTTGTTCATGAGCAGATAACATCTGATCAAGACTTGGAAACCGCTCTCTATATTCTGGTTTCACATGATTTAGGAAAGACAGATCGCCTTATTCATGAATATGAATCTTTCTTCCGCACGAGCGCTGCTGATCATGACGCCCTTTTATTCGGCCTTCTGCACGCAAGACCGGAGCTCTTTCCAGGATTTGGCAAGCTCCCCAAGGAAGGCCGGCAGCTCTACATCCAAATCCTCGGAACAAATTGTAATTTGGGTCATGTAATCCAGGGTGAAGGCCCTGCAGCAACTCTTGAGGATATCGTCACAGCGAGCCCGGATGCTAAAAAGCTCAGAGTCCTTACAGAGCTTTTTGATTTTGCTGGATCAGACGGACATAGAGATCACACGCGGACACTGCGGCTCAATGACGACACCTATTTCGATTACATGGCCGTTATGGCAGCGGTTGAAAGCGATGATCCGGAAACAGCCTATAAAAACTATATGACCCTTAGAGGAAAACGTGCGGGAATTATAAAAGATAAAATCAAAACGCCGGAAGACCTGGCAAAATGTCGCGTAGTCTGTATGGCCAGAATTCACAATGAAGAAGAAGGAAAACAGCTTGCAGATGTCTGGGATGGTTTATCAACGCGTGATAAAGCTACATTAACAAGAGAATTTAATGTCAGCGGCCTGCGCGGTTTTGGAACGCCAGCCATTTTACCTTATTACGGACCAGCCCTTATGACGACAGCCATCCATTCATCCGGAAGAATTATAAACGGGGCCTACTTTGCGTTAAGAGCTTTGAGCAACATTTTCACTGCGGTCAGGGAGAATGACATCGCTGAAAATAGCGGCGGCATCGTCACGGTTAATATTGGCAACCTTGTTGATTTGGCACAGCGGCATCCGGAACATATTATTTACCGCAGCGAAGTACATCCAAAAGGCCCATTCGTAGCTTTTGGTGTCGATGCGTAACGTTATTTGCGATTAGAGTGTACCCCGTCAGCGCAATCAGACATTAAACCGGAATAAAAGAAGTAACCAACTGTAATTTAATGTAAAAATTTATGGGCACTTGATTTTGAACCCGGTTATATACCCGATTTTAAAAAAATCAGCGCAAAAAATGCATCCGAAGATACAGCGTTAGCCTATTCTAAATTTTCCACTTTAAACAGCTTCAAATTTTGGCGGTTCCGGTTTCCGTGTCTGACCGATACCGTTCTGGCCAAGGCTTTCTAAAACTTGGTCCAGTGTAATATTCGGATTATCCAACGCAGCTTTGGTAAAATTCAACATCACGACAACCATGCCCATACCGCTGTGCAGGTAGCTTTCGCCACCTTCGCAACGATACTGGATTGTCGGCGGCGCACCGGGGAAGTCCAGATTAGTAAAGTCGAATTTATGATTGCGGTCGCCGTTTGGACACATAACATTCACCAGTTCCGAAATGGTTTGTGCGGCCTGAATATCCTCAATGCGGACATGGGCGGCGGATTTCGCGTATTGGTTCTTGTCACCCCTGCGATCTTCATCAATCAGCCCATCAATGGCCGCTTCGTTACGAACAAGGGCAATCGCAAGATTTTTCTTCTGTTCCAAAGTCGTGTCTTCCAAACTGGCGTGAATATGCATGCCGCAGGTGTCATTTGACGCAAAAGATAATTTCTTGGTCAGAAGGTCAAAAACTTTGGCTGCTTCCTGACCACCTTCTGGACCATTCAACACGGGTGATACAATTTCCATACCAGCATATTTTATAGCGCCTTTAGGGTCGTTCTGTTCCTTGAATATCAGTGGATTGATAACGGACGGGTCACGGGTTATCGCCCATACAGCATAACTATCATCGCTCTTAGCAGCAAATGCAGATACCAAAAGTTTTCTGGAAGACGTTTCAACAGGCAGTTCTTCGGCTTTAAACGCTTCCCACATATTCGTGGTTTGTGTCATGAATTTTTCATTGGAAAGCGGGAAACCTTCGATTTCAATACCGAAGTCCTGACCGTCTGGTATTTGTGACGGATCAACATTCAAGGCATGACGCGCTTGGCTATCGTCACCTGACAATCCAGTAAAGGACTGTTTTACCAGATCGTTGTAAAGTTCTTTTGTTTCTTCAGCCGCCCTTGCTTTAAGTGCGGACAATTCATCATCAGACAATTCAACCAACGGCGCACCAGCGGATGCGCGTAAAGTTTCTAAATCAACGACAAGCTTTGCTTTTGCACCTTCTTTGACGTGTTCTGCCAAAAGTTGTTTATACGGCGTATCTTTCATTCCGGGACTTTCAATAGAATGTCTGGCTAATCGAAAAGCGTCGTAAACCATCGCATGACGAAGTTCCAAACCTTGAATTTTTTGAATAAGGAAAGGTGTTAGCGCAAAATGTACAGCATTTTCCATGCCTCGCACTACAGCATTATTGAAGACCCGCCCCCAGCCTCTTTTGCGGTAGACATCTTCCATGTAAGTCATGCGCAAGCGGAAATCTTGTAACCAAGAAAATTGATGTTCGGCAATGCACTGCTTTAACTGATTGTCGTTCCCGGTTTTGTAATATTCTTTCCACATATCAAATGCAGATTCAGGGTCTGGAAACAGATTAATTGCCTTTGCAAGTGCTCTGGGAATTAAAAAATTGTGACCTTCCATAAAGTCATCAATTTTCTGTGCAGTAATTTCGGGAATTGCCGCCTTAATTTCGGGAATTACCGCCTTTTGTGATTCCAAAAATCCAGCAGGGGCATTGGCCTGTGTATCGGCTTCTGTTTCTTGCGTTTGTGCGGCTGCTGTAATCATTATTGTTTCCGTTACCTGTAAGTTATTGCTTCCAATCGTCCTGTGCTATAAGTACGTATCCATAATTTATAAGGCTCACTAAAAATGCATCTTCGCTTGTCGTATCAATGTACGGATGGGAAACTTCCGTTTTTTCCATCCAGTCTTCGATACTTTTGGGGCCGTAACTGATAAGTTTTCGCAGCTTATCCAGCGCCTCACGCGCCGTTTCCGCCTTTACCTGTTTGGTTCCGCCTCTAAGCGAATAATAAGACACTTCTACTTCATATTTCATAATTAAAGAGAAACTATCATAATTTACATAATATATGCAAGAAGATTTTAGCCTTTGGCTGAGCCGATCTGAAATGAACTTGCTTGTTGGCATATCATAACATAAAGGCGACGAAGGAAGGTCTGGCCATTCTGACTGTTCCCCGCCGGAAAACGGTAAACCACGCTGTACCTGCTGATACAGCCAAAGCGGTCATAGAAATCGCTGTGGTTATAGGATCTGGCATATTTAGCAATTTATGGTACGCAGCGGCTATATGCTAAATATTAAACCGGAACAGGATCACATCGCCGTCTTTGACGATGTAGCTTTTGCCTTCCTGCCGCATCTTGCCGCTATCTTTGCAGGCCTGCTCGCCGCCCAGCGCGATGTAATCTTCATAGGCGATGACTTCGGCCTTGATAAAGCCTTTTTCAAAATCGGTATGGATCGCCCCCGCCGCTTCGGGCGCCGCAGCACTTTGCCGGACAGTCCAGGCCCGCGCCTCCTTCGGCCCGGCGGTGAAATAGGTGTGCAAGCCGAGCAGCGCATAACCGGCGCGGATAATCCGGTTCAGCCCCGGTTCAGCCAGCCCGATCGTTTCAAGGAATTCGCTACGGTCCTCCTCGCTGTCAAGCTGGGCGATCTCGGCCTCGATATTGGCGCAGATCGTCACACTCTGCGCGCCCTGCGCCTGGGCCATCTCATCAACCTTGCAGGTCCAGTCATTGCCGTCTGCGGCATCGCCTTCCGCGACATTGCAGACATACAGAACCGGCTTGGCGGTCAATAGCTGTAGCATTTTAAAGGTTTTTGCCTGATCGTCCGGCACTTCGACCGTGCGCGCCGGCTTACCGTTATCAAGCGTGTCCTTGACCGTCAGCATAAAGTCCATTTGGGCCTTCAGCTCTTTATCGCCTGACTTGGCCTTGCGGGAGATATTCTCAACCTGCTTATCAAGGCTCTCTATATCGGCCAGCATCAGCTCCGTTTCGATCGTATCGGCATCACGCAGCGGGTCGACAGAGCCTTCGACATGGGTAACATCGCCATCCTCGAAACAGCGCAGCACATGGATAATCGCATCGGTTTCGCGGATATTGGCCAGAAACTGGTTACCCAGCCCCTCGCCCTGGCTCGCGCCCTTGACCAGACCGGCAATATCAACAAACTCCAGCTGCGTCGGCACAACCTTGGCCGATTTGGCCAGCGCGGCGATTTTGTCGAGCCGGTCATCAGGCACCGCGACGCGGCCGACATTCGGCTCGATCGTACAAAAGGGGAAATTCTCCGCCTGCGCCGCCGCCGTGGCGGTCAGGGCATTAAACAAGGTTGATTTGCCGACATTCGGCAAGCCGACAATCCCGCAGTTAAACCCCATCTTTGTACTCCCGTTCTGTCATTGTGTTTTCGTATCAAGCGCGACCTTGCTCATATACCCCGCCGCATCGCCTTGTGCAAGCATCGGCACGTGGCGCGCCATCGCGGTGAGTAAAGGCTCTAGCCAGGCCCGTTCTGCCTTGGCAAAGTCTTTCAGGACATAGCCATGCACCCTGTTCTTGTCGCCCGGATGGCCGATGCCGATCCGCACCCGCTGGAAATCCGGCGTTCCCAGATGAGCCTGGATCGATTTCAGGCCGTTATGACCGGCATTGCCGCCGCCGGTTTTCACCCGCAGCTTGCCCGGCTCCAGATCAAGCTCGTCATGAAACACAACGATACGATCCGGATTTATTTTATAAAACCGGGCAGCGGCCTTTACAGACTGTCCGGACTCGTTCATGTAAGTTGTTGGCTTTAGCAGAATAAGCTTTTGATTATTCAGCTTCCCTTCGCTGACCTGTCCCTGAAACTTGCTGCGGAATGACGGCAGGCCATATTCGGCGGCCAGCGCATCAATCACCATAAAGCCGACATTATGGCGATTCTTTTCATATTTATCGCCGGGATTGCCCAGACCGACAAACAGCCACTCATCACCGCTTTTCCTAGAGAAAATATTCAACATGCCCTTCTTATAGCTGCAGCCGGCACAAAGAGAAAGGGGAGTTCACAGAGCCATCAACAAACTCCCTGAACTCCCCGGAATTGCGCGGTCTGGCGTGGTTACTCTTCCTTGGCTTCGCCGCCGTCTTCGGCTGCGTTTTCACCACCTTCACCTTCAGCAGCCTCGCCGCCTTCGCCTTCTTCACCTTCGGCGGCCTCTTCTTCTTCGACCTCAACACGGCGCGGCGCACTGATGACAGCCAGCGTAAAGTCACGGTCGTCGATCACCGGCTGGGCGCCTTCAGGCATCACAGCATCGCTGATCTTGATAGAATCACCGATATTGAACTGGCTCATATCCACTTCGATCGCCTCGGGAATATCCGTCGCCCGGCAGACCAGCTCGACTTCGTAACGGATGACGTTAAAGACACCCTTTTCCTGGAAACCGGGGCACTGGTCTTCGTTAATGAAGCTGACCGGCACGTTCACCGCAATCTTGGTCTTCGGCGTCACGCGCAGAAAGTCGACATGCAGGACATTGTCCTTGACCACGTGGGTCTGCACATCACGCGCCAGCACGAGGTGCTTCTCGCCGCCAACCTCAAGGTCACAAAGCGTTGTGAACATGTGCCCTCTGTTATATTCAAGATTGATTTCCTTGGCCGGCAACGTAATCGTCAGCGGCTCCTTGCCGTCACCGTAAATCACGGCCGGCACCTTGTTTTCGCGGCGCAGTGCACGGGCAGCCCCCTTACCGGCTCCGTCTCTGGCTTCCGCTTGTAAAGCGTAGTTTTTGCTCATCATCTTTTCCTTTGTCAGTCTTTTATACGATGGCGCAGCCTCCAGGGGTGCCTGCGCCCGGACAGGGATAAAAAGCAGAAAATGCCTGTAAATTCAAGAAAATTATTTGAAAAGCGCCGAGATAGAGCGCTCTTCGCTGATGCGTTTGATCGCCTCACCCATCAGCGGCGCAACGGTCAATTGCTCGATCGTCTCAGATACGCGCACGGCCTCTGTCGCCGCGATTGTGTCGGAAATCAGCATCTGCTCAATTTCGGAAGAGGAGATCCGCGCCACGGCCCCGCCAGAAAGCACCCCGTGCACGACATGAGCATGGACCTCACGCGCGCCCTGCTCCCGCAGCGCCTGCGCGGCATTACACAGCGTCCCGCCGGAATCGACGATATCATCGACCATGATACAGATCTTGTCTTTCACATCCCCGATCACGTTCATGACTTCCGACACACCGGCTTTTTCGCGCCGTTTGTCGATAATCGCGAGGTCGGCATTAATGCGTTTGGCCATCGCCCGCGCGCGGACAACACCGCCGACATCGGGCGAAACCATCACCAGCTTTTCGTTCTTGAACTTTTTTTCAATCGTCGGGATAAAAACTGGTGCAATATGCAAATTATCGACCGGAATATCGAAAAAGCCCTGGATCTGCCCGGCATGAAGCTCCATCGTCAGCACGCGGTCAACACCGGCGGCGGTAATGATATTCGCCACCAGCTTGGCCGAAATAGGCGTCCGGCCCCCGGTCTTGCGGTCCTGCCGCGCATAACCGAAATACGGGATTACCGCCGTAATCCGCCGCGCCGAGCCGCGCCGCAGCGCGTCGATCGTAATCAGCAGTTCCATCAGATTATCGTTGGCCGGGTAAGAGGTCGACTGGATCACGAACGTATCCTGCCCGCGTACATTTTCAAGGATCTCGGCAAAGACCTCCATATCGGAAAAGCGGCGAATGCTGGCCTTGGTCAGCGGCACATTCAGATAGGCGGAGATTGCTTCGGCCAGCGGACGGTTCGAATTTCCGGAGATCAGTTTCATGCGGCCCCTTGCTTTCGTTCTTTACTCTTCCTACGCAGGTATATCATGCCGCACTATAAAAAACCGGGCGCAGAAATCAACCGTCTTGTTCGTCCGGCCCGGCCGTCAGCGAATGGCAATCACCGATAACTGGCGGCCATAGTCCGGTTCGGCGCTATGGATGCTGCGGCGATAGCTGAAATAGTCATTCGTCCGGCTGTAGGTGTCATGGGCCATTGTGGATATGTGCCCGACCCTCGCCTGCGCAAGCCGCCGCGCCGCATAACCGGGCAAATCAAACATGAAGTGCCCTTCCCGGTCCGCCGGGGCAAAAAACCGCTCATGATCCGGGTCCTGCGCCACGAACGGCGCACGAAACTCGTCCGACACTTCATATGATGGCTGGTGAATACAGGGGCCGATCACGGCCCGGATAGTGTCAGGCACGGCCCCCAGCGCGGTCATGTCCGCTACCGTATTCGCCAAAACGCCTTTCAGCGCCCCGCCCCAACCGGCATGGGCCGCGCCGATTACCGGCGCACTGTCCGGCGTCTCACCGTAAAACAGTACCGGCGCGCAGTCGGCGGTCAAAATGCCGAGCGCCAGACCCGGCCGGTCCGTGACCATCGCATCGGCCTGCGGCTTATCGGCCACCGCCCAGGGTGCTGTCACAGTCACGCAGGTTGCGCTATGGACCTGATAGAGCGTTAACAGGGCCGCCGGATCAGTCCTGAGCGCCGCACAGAGCCGCGCACGGTTTTGCGCGGTGTTTTCCGGCGTATCCTCTGTACCAAAGCCGCAATTCAGGCTGTCATAAATCCCGGCGCTCGCCCCGCCGCGCCGGCCAAAAAAGCCGTGGGCAATGCCGTTCTGTTGCAGCAGCGCATCCGTTTCAAAAGCTATCATCGGAACCCCGCCGGTTGCAGTTTGCCGTCGCTGAACGCCATCGCCTTGAACAGAGCGCCCATCTCATCTTGCGCTGTCAGGCGGTGCAGCGCCGTGTCGATTTCCTGCGCCTGCGCAGCGCTCGCCTTTTGTTTCAGCGCCGCCGCGCGCGGCCCGATCCCGAGCGCCTGCAGGAACGCGCCCTGCGTCACCGGCCCGTGCGCCGTGGCGCCTTCCGCCGCCTGCGCCAACGCGGCGAAATCGACATGGGCGGTGATATCCGCCTGCCCGATATGCGCCAGTATATCGCAATATTCGTGAGCTTTCACAGCCTGCAGCGTATCGC
This sequence comes from uncultured Micavibrio sp., assembly GCA_964445195.1. Classification (GTDB taxonomy): domain Bacteria; phylum Pseudomonadota; class Alphaproteobacteria; order Micavibrionales; family Micavibrionaceae; genus UM-FILTER-47-13. The sequence continues at coordinate 86,416 of CAYUKA010000001.1, forward strand.
CGTACCCGGCCTCATAGCCGTAATCGACGAACAGCGCCGCGCCGCCCTGCCGCGCCAGCCTGGCCGCAACATCGCGGGCGAACTGTTCACGCGCGGGCGAAACTTCGGCAACGGCGCCCTCCCTGATGGGCCACTCAGGCGCCGCTGACGCCGTTAATCCAATTTCCAGCTCTTCCTCATCGCCCAGACCGACAACCCGCTCATGCCATTCTCCCCCTTTGACCTGGAACTGCCGCACCGGCAGGGCATCAAGAAATTCATTCGCCAGCAGGATCAGGGGGCTCTCATCCGGCACGGCAGACAAATCCTTACGCCACGCAACATCATAGCCTTTCAGCGCCTGCGCCTGTTGTTCCTGCAACGCTGCGCTCGTTTCGATCAGGTGAATGTCAAGCGCCGCATGAAAGCCCGGCACCCCTTTCGTCGCCCGCAGCGCATCGGCCATCAATGTGCCGCGCCCCGGCCCGCATTCCGCCAGCGTCACAGAAGGCGGCTGCCCCATCTGCAGCCATAAATCCGCCGCCCAGGCGCCGAGCAACTCGCCGAACATCTGCGAGATTTCCGGCGCGGTAATGAAATCACCCCCGGCACCAAACGGCTGCGTGTGACTGTAATAATGGCCGGCTGCCAGCCCCATAAAGGCCGCCATATCCATCGGGCCGTTATGGCGGATTTCATTCCTGATGTAAGTTTCGAGGTCCATCACGTCCCATTAACGGCGCGGGCGTTCTGATCACGCCGCAGCGCATAGGCGATCAGGACAAAGCCGCAGATCATCATTGGCACACTCAGTATCTGTCCCATTGTAAACAGGTCGGCGATATAGCCAAGCTGGCTGTCAGGCTCGCGGAAAAGCTCGACGAAACCACGCGCCGCGCCATAGCCAACCAGGAACACCCCGGACAGGATACCCGGCCGCGCGGCGATTTTATCGCGCCGGGCCATAACAGCCAGTACCGCGAACAAAACCAGCCCTTCCAGCAACGCCTCGTAAAGCTGGCTCGGGTGCCTCGGCGCCGGCCCGCCGGCGGGAAACACGACGCCCCACGGCGCACCTGTGACCCGGCCGAACAACTCACCATTGATAAAATTGGCAATCCGGCCAAAGAAAAGCCCGATCGGCGCGGCACAGCAGACAAGATCCGTCAGCCGCAGCAGCGAGATTTTACGGTAATACGCAAAGACAGCCATCGCCGCCACCGCCCCAAGCAACCCGCCATGAAACGACATGCCACCGCGCCAGACCTTGAGAATTTCCAGCGGTTCCGCCAGGTAAAATTCAAACTGGTAAAACAGCGCATAACCGATCCGGCCGCCAAGAATGACGCCGAGGATCGCCCACGGAAAAAAGTCATCAACGGCGTTTTTATCAACCCCGCCCTGCTCGTAACGTCCGGCAAGATACAGGGCATAGCGCCAGCCCAGCACAAACCCCGCCAAGTAAGCCAGCGCATACCAGCGAATTTCCAACGGTCCGAGCGTCAGCGCTACGGGGTCTATATCGGGAAAACTCAGTGCCATATCAGCCTAGCGATACTTGTCATCCGCGCTCATGAAGTCTTGCACATAGGCGCGTACGCCGTCTTCCAGTTCGGTAAAAGGCTTGTCGTAACCGGCGGCGCGCAGCTTGCTCATATCGGCTTCGGTGAAATACTGGTACTTGCCGCGCAGCTCTTCCGGCATTTCGATGTAGTTGATCTTCGGCTCCATACCGGCGGCCTTGAAGGTTGCTTCAGCCAGGTCTTTGAAGCTCCGCGCCTTACCGGTACCGACGTTAAACAGACCATTGATATCCGCGTTATCATACAGCCAGAGCATGACATCAACACAGTCATCAACATAAACAAAGTCACGCAGCTGGCCGCCATCTTCGTAATCCGGGTGGTGCGATTTGAACAGCCGGGCCGCCGCGCCGGCAATGACCTGCGGGTACAATTTGCAAATCACGCTCATCTGCTCGCCCTTGTGATACTCGTTCGGGCCGTAGACATTGAAGAATTTTAATCCAGCCCATTGCGGCGGGCATGGCTCGCTCTGGTTCTCGATAATACGGCTGATCCGGCGGTCGAACACATGCTTCGACCAGCCGTAGGCATTCAGGGGCCGCATCGTTGCCAGCGCATCCGGGGTATCGTCATCCTTGAAACCGTGGTCGCCATTGCCATAGGTTGCCGCCGACGAAGCGTAAATAAACCGCACGCCCTTTTGCGCGCACCATTTCCACAGTTGCCGGGACAGGTCAAAGTTTGTTTCGATAATCAGATCCGCGTCTTTTTCCGTGGTCGAGGAAATCGCCCCCATATGAAAGACCGCCTTGATCTTGTCTTCGTGATTTTCCAGGTATTCAAACAACCGGTCCGGCTTGATAATATCGCGCAGTTCGCGTTTGGCCAGATTATGCCACTTGTCATCGGTGCCGAGCCAGTCGCAAACAACAAGATCGCTCTCGCCTTTGCCTTGCAGGCCCGCCACAAGATTGGACCCGATAAATCCCGCGCCGCCGGTAATAATAATCATAATCAGCCTCTCCGTTTCTTATGCCTTGCCCAAGATAATGAAGCTTTTTCTGGATATCCAGCAAAGTTTTGTCAATCGCGCTTGAACGGCGCTGTGAGTCCTGATAGTGAATGTGATTGTAACCCTGAAATGTAAAGAGGACGCGATGCAGCCCGACCCGAAAGTGCTTGATGATATCGCGCGCGTTGCCGGCGGCGCCGTCAATATACTGAGCGGCCTGCGCCAGCAGCTTCGTGAAGATATCAAGGTCCGAGTCGAAGATGTGGCCGCGCGCATGGACCTGGTGCCGCGCGAAGATGTCGAACGGCTGGAAGTCCGCGTCGCCAGGCTTGAGGAACGCCTCGCCGCCCTGGAAAAAACGCCGAAGAAAGCCGCGCCCAAAAAGGCTGCAGCAAAAACAAAAACGGCCCCTGAAAAAGCCGTAAAAAAGACTGCGAAAAAGACAACGAAGAAGAAAACGTAATTTTATGGCCCGTGACTTTGCGCTTTTTGATGATGTCAGCAACCCTCTCGATGGGATTGAGGAAGTCATGGCCGGTCTCGACTGGTCGTTCGAGCGTCCGAATGATGATGAGTTACAGGTGCAGGTCGCCGGACGGCAGGGCCAATACCATATGACATTCCTGTGGCAGGAAGAGCATAGCGCAATGCAGTTCTTCTGCGAGTTCGATCTTGATATCCCGCAAGACCGCTACGATATGACCGGCCGGATCCTGCGCGAAATCAACGAAACGCTGTGGCTCGGCCATATCGACGTACCGCGCGATACACCGTCGCCGATCCTGCGCCACACGACATTGTTCCGCGGCATGACCCACACGTCGGGCACCGACCATATCGCCGATATGATCGAGGTCGCACTGGCCGAATGCGAAAAATACTACCCGGTCTTTGCCCTGCTCGCAGGCTCTTCCTACCTTGATCAAAGCCTGCTCAGCCTCGCCCTGACCGAGAATGGCGGGGAAGCCTGATCCATGCCGGACGACAAAGCCCTTGATATCGTCCTGATCGGGTGCGGCAAGATGGGCGCGGCCATGCTGCATGGCTGGCTGGAGGCCAGAATCGCCGGCACCGTCCACGTCATGGACCCTGCCGGTTTGCCGGACACGCTGCACGATTGCCTCCCCAACCCGGTCCATCACTATGAGAGCGCCGATGCGCTTGCCGCAGCAAAGCCAGTGGCCGACTTTTATATCCTCGCTGTTAAACCACAAATCATGGCCACTGTCTGCGAGGATCTGGCCCCGGCCATTGCATCGGATACCCCGGTTCTGTCGATCGCCGCCGGCCAGTCGATCGGCGCTTTTGAAAGTTATTTCAGCGCACGGCAACCCGTTATTCGCGCAATGCCCAACACTCCAGCCGCCATCGGCAAGGGTATGACCGTTGCCGTCGCCAACGATCACGTCAGCACCACGCAGAAAGACGCCGCCACAAGAGTCTTACAGGCGGTTGGCATGGTCGCATGGATTGAAGATGAAAGCCTGATGGACGCCGTCACCGCCGTTTCCGGCAGCGGCCCGGCCTATGTGTTTTACTTTATCGAGGCGCTGGCAAAGGCCGGAAAGAAAGCCGGGCTTGATCCTGCCTTTGCCATGACGCTCGCCCGCCAGACGGTGATCGGCAGCGCGGCGCTGGCCGAAACAGATGCGGACACCGCCGCCGCCACGCTGCGCGAAAATGTGACCAGCTCCGGCGGCACCACCGCCGCGGCACTGGAGATACTGATGAATGGTGAATTTCAGGACATCGTCGACCAAGCCGTTGCCGCCGCCACGGCGCGCGGCAAGGCACTGAACCAATAGCGCGTTACTTCCGTCCCGTCGTGCCCAGACCGATTTGCTTGGCCAGCTTGCTGCGCTTCTCGGCATAGTTCGGCGCCACCATCGGGTAATCGGCAGGCAGGCCCCAGCGCTCGCGGTACTCCTCCGGCGTCATGTTATAGGCGGTTTTCAGATGCCGCTTGAGCATCTTGAGTTTCTTGCCGTCTTCAAGACAGACAATATAATCGGGCGTCACCGACTTCTTGATCGGCACGGCAGGCTGCGGACGCTCCATCATCGCGCCGGTCTCGCCATTCACGTTTGACAGCGTTTTATAAACTTTCTGGATCAGGGCCGGGATTTCCTCGGCTGCGACCTGATTATTTGACAGATGCGAGGATACGATTTCAGTCGTGAAGGCCAGCAGATCAGTGTGTTCGGTTTTGTCGGGCATGTTTGTCTTCCTTACGCTTTAATATTGGAGAGACATTAGATACTCAACGCAAGATAAGCAAGTAAAATACATCAGGAGCCAAGTATTTCACGCTGCGCTTTCTTTGGCCTGCTGACATCAGCGCCGCGCAAATACAATGGCTGCGGCATAGCGCTGCCATCACCTTCATAATCGTGCATGGCCATAAGCGCTATCGTATGCGGATCGGGTAACTCATAGCCCGCACGCACATCACCTGCGCCACCTTCCGCCACGAAACGTTCCGCCGCATCGCCGATATAGGTGACCGCCCGGCCGGCAGCCTGCTCCCCGATCTGCTCTCCTTCGAGAGCCTGCGGCTCAGTTACAGGCACACCATCAGCACCATAGAAACGGCCATAGTAATCGCGGCGCTTGGTTTCGATCAAAACGCCGAGCACAGCATCATCATCCAGTGTATCGCTCGCGAAGAACTGGGCCGCCAGCACATCAAGGGTAATCAGGCCACATACCGGCTTATCCAGCGCCAGCCCCAAACCCTGCGCCGTAGACAGGCCAATCCGCAGACCGGTAAACGCCCCCGGCCCAATCGTCGTCGCAATCAGGTCAAGCGCGGCAAAGTCAGTATCGGCCTGCCTCATCACGTCCTGGATCATCGGTACCAGCCATTCCGCCTGCCCGCGCACCATCGCTTCCTGTTCTGAAATGCATGTACCGCTTTCAGAGTTATAAACGCCAACCGAACAGCCGTTCAGCGCGGTATCAAGGGCAAGAATTTTCATGGCCGGACAGGGATCAGACGATCTCGCATACCTCGTCGAAGTCAAAGCGCGGCCCACGGTCGAACAGGCTCTCCGGGTCGCCGTAGCCGATATTGCACAGGAAATTGACCTGAACATTCTCGTCAGGGAAGAAAGCCTGCTTCACACCATCAGGGTTAAAGCCGGACATCGGCCCGCAATCAAGCCCCAGCGCCCGTGCCGCCATCATCAGATAAGCGCCCTGCAGCGTGCCGTTGCGCATCGCCGTGTCGGCAATATAGCCGGGCTTGCCGACAAACCAGCTTTTGGCATCCGTATGCGGGAACAGCTTCGGCAAATGCTCGTAAAACTCCAGATCGTTGGCGATGATCGCTGTGACCGGCGCGCTCATGGTTTTGTCGACATTGCCTTCCATCAGATGCGGCTTCAGCTTTTCCTTGGCTTCCGGCGACTGCACGAACTTAAAGCGTGCCGGACTGCAATTGGCGCTGGTCGCTCCAAATTTCATCAGGTCATAGACAGCCTGCACCAGCACGGCGGACACGTCCTTATCCTGCCAGCCATTGTAGGTCCGCGCTTTACGGAACAGGATATCAAGGTCGCGGTCCGTTAAAATCAAGCTGTCTTCGGTCATTGTCTTTCCTTTCTGAATGAGAAACCTGTCACAGCCAATGTAGGCGATTTCACCCGAAGGTCAATGTCCCGATTTCACTGGTCTTTTGCGATAAAATCACTATAGTCAACTGCATCAAAAGATATGAGCGGATGAATAATTCAGCGGCGAAATTCCTGTTATGCGTCCTGTTGTGGCTGGCCCCCGCGCCTCTCGCAGCGCAAACACCGTTGCCCGAAGACAGCAATGCCGCTGTGATCCTTGTTTATCACCGGATCGGCGAAGACCGGTTCCCGGATACCAATATCCGCGCCGCCCAGTTCACGGCCCATGTGCAGGAACTGGCCTCCGGCGCTTACAATGTGATACCCCTGCCTGCGGTTATCAGCGCTTTCAAAGACGGTAGCCGCCTGCCTGACCGGACGGTCGCGCTGACATTCGATGGCGGCCATCAATCAATACTTGAAACCGCCGCGCCGTTACTTGAAGAGCACAATCTGCCTTACACTATCTTCATCCCGACAGGCCATGCCGACCGCCAGTCCGGCGCCTACTTAGACTGGAGTGATATCAACCGGCTGGCCCGCAACAGTAACGTCACATTCGGTTTGCACCCGGCGCGCTACGACCGGCTGTCAGAAGAGCCCGATGAAGAAATCACACGCCAGATCAATAATGCCCGCACCCGCTTCCGCGAAGAAACCGGCCGTGAGGCTACGTTATTCGCCTACCCGTTTGGCGAGTATAGCGCCGCCTACCGCGCCATTATCGAACGGCAGGGCTTTACGGCAGCTCTCGGCCAGCAATCCGGCGTTGCCTACGCCGGTACGGATTTATACGCCCTGCCGCGTTTCCCAATGACCGAGAGTTACGGCAGCCTTGAACGGTTCCGTATGATCGCCACAGCCCTGCCCCTGCCGGTCAGCGATACAGAACCCCAGGCTCCGTTGTTGGCCGGTACACAGCCGGATATCGGCTTTACGATCGCAACAGGCTTACAGGCGCAGACAGACCGTTTATCCTGTTTTGTATCCGGACAGGGGCGCCCGGCGATGGAGCCGATCGGACCGCAACGCATTGAATTACGGCTTGCACAGCCGCTTGAAAACAACCGCAGCCGCGTGAATTGCACGCTACCGGTTCTCACAGATGAACAGGATTTTCAGGAGCCGCGCTGGCGCTGGTTCGGCATGCTGCTTGTGCGGCCACAGGCTGAAAGCAACCTGTCACAAGCGGCGCATTAAAACACCTCAACCGGTTCAACCCGCACCACTTCAGGGACGAAATGCTTGAGCATATTTTCAATGCCCTGTTTTAGGGTCATGGTTGAGCTTGGGCAGCCGGCACAGGCGCCCTCAAGCCGCAGATAGACAACGCCCTCGTCAAACTCAACGAACTCGATATTGCCGCCATCCATAGCCACGGCAGGCTTGACGTGGGTATCGATAATCTCGCGAATCTGGCGGTCAATCTCGCTTTCCTCACCATCAGCACCGGCAGGGCTGTGACCTTCGCCTTCCGCGCTCTCCTCAATCACCGGCAGGCCCGCCGTGAAATGTTCCATCAGCGCGGTCAGGATTACCGGTTTCAGATCATCCCAATCCTGCCCCTCTGCCCGCGTGACCGAAACAAAATCCCCTGCCAGAAACACACCGGCCACGCCTTCAATATCAAACAGGCGCAGCGCCAACGGGGCATCTGCGGCCTCGTCCCGGTTTTTAAACTCCCGCGTGCCGCGCGGCATAACCGGCCGGCCAGGCAGAAATTTCAATGTATTCGGATTAGGTGTTTCTTCAAATTCAATAAACATGGCAAAGACATAGGGCTAGAGGGCGATTGTGTCAATCTTCTGCATTTCCAGATGTCCCGGCACGACCATGACCGGTGCGCGCAACTTGGTCAGACCCTTGCCTGTGAAATGAGACACCAATGGTCCCGGCCCGCCGCTCTCGCCCGCGCCGAGAACCAGCATCCGGATTGTTTCATCTTCGTTGATCAGCTCAGTCACGGCATCGGTACGGGTGCCTTCGCGAATATAGAGAACCGGGTAATAGCCGTTCAGTTCGTTCACCGTTTTGGCAATCTCCCAGATGCGATGCTCGGCGTCCTCGCGCAGCTCCCTTAGCATCATCGTTTCGACATTGCTCCAATGCTGGAAGTCATCGATATTAATAACATGGAGAATACCGACATGGGCGCGGCTGGCCTCTGCCCGGCGGGCCGCATAACGCAGCGCCAGCGCAAATTCCGGCGAATCGTCGGCAACCACCAGATAAATCCCTCCGTCACCGCGACGGCCCTGTGGCTGGACCTGCGGTGGGACTTGCCCGCTTTCCTTTTTCGTCGCCTTCTTCGCCATGGTTAATCCTTCCGCCAGAGTACATAGCCGGCACCGCCGGCCACTATAGCCAGTAACACCGCCACCAGTCCATAGGCTAGCGCATTCAGGTGGGCAAAGCGGTACAGGCCGGCATTAAACCCGACCTGCGCCACCCGCAGCGTCGTCACCCGTGACGACGTCACCGCGCCGTTATTGAACAGATATGTTGTGATGGCATACTCACCGGTCGGCACATCCGGCGGCATGTAAAAATTAGCGCGGAAAAAATTTTCGTTCAGAAAGACAACATCGCGCGGCTCCAGCGGGAAATGCCCCTGCAGCTGTTTGTTCCGGATCAGGGCTTCGCGGAATTTCCTGACCGTATCGGCCTCGTAACGCGCCGCGGGTTGAAATGCCAAGGCATCGAGACCAACGTCAAGCTCTTCACGTACAGCATTCATCGCAATCGCATTTTCCGGACTGCTGAGCGCCAGATCGTAATAAACCGGAACATTGCGGAACGAGACGGCATCGGTATTCATCCACATGCCCATAACCTGGCTCTTGCGGCGTACGACCATCGGGCGCGCCGGGCCGCTAATCACAATCGCTACATCGCCTTCCTGTTCTTTGACCCCGAACAGGGACAACCGCGCCCCGTCAAAGCCGGCCGTGATATTCACGCTGTCTTCGGTCAGGTCGACGGTCAGGTAATCGCCCTGGGCCCATGCCTGAACAGGCAGCACCAGCAATACAGCGATCATCAGCATCCACAGCAACAGGCGCATCACCGCACCTCCGTCGAATATAGTTCCTGCGGCTGGATGAACAACTCACCGGCCAGCTCACCGCTGACCAGCACCAACAGCACTGACAGGATAATCCGCCCGTAAGCGCCCTTGATCCGCCGCGCAGCGCGTATGCCAAACTGCGCACCAATCACGCCGCCGGCAATCAACAGCGCCGCCAGCACCAGATCGACTGTGTGATTAACCGCCGCATGCATAAACGTTGCGAAAATCGTCGTAATCATGATCTGGAACAGCGAGGTACCCGCGACCAGCAGGATCGGCATGCCGAGAATATAGATCATCGCCGGCACCAGCAGGAAACCGCCCCCAATACCCATGATCGACACCAGCAGGCCGCCGACAAAACCGATCGCCCCCGGAATCAAAGCGCTGACATAAATCTTGGAACGCGGAAAGCGCATTTTATAAGGTAGCGCGAGCAGCAACGGGTGATGGTAAAGCTTGGAGCGCTCACGACCTTCGCCGCTTTTATTGATGATCGCCGTCAGGCTCTCGATCAGCATCAACAAACCCATGAAACCCAGCAGCCCGACATACAGCATCTGGATCACCAGATTGACCTGTCCGATATGTTGAAGCAGCCGGAAAATCAGAATGCCGATGACCGAGCCGATCACACTGCCGGCCAGCATGACCCCGCCCATCTTGAAGTCGACATTGCCGCGCTTCCAGTGTCCAAGCACACCGGATACCCCGGCGGCCACCAGCTGGTTCGCCTGTGTGCCGACGGCAATGGCCGGGGGAATACCGTAGAAAATCAGGAAAGGCGTGGTCAGAAATCCGCCGCCAATGCCAAAGACACCCGATAGAAATCCAACTACAGTTCCCAGCAGCAAAATGGTTTCTGCATCAACGGCCATTTCTGCTATCGGGAGGTAAACTTGCATATACCCACAATGCCGAACGGCTTGCCGCGATGCAAGATAAGTCTTTGGGAATTTTCGGTTTTACGTCCCTGCCTCCTCTGTCATTGCGAGAAGGCTTTTTAGGTTCGAAGCGACGAAGTCGCGTGAACCGAATGCCCACGCAGCCCACGACATCCGAAGCGGTCTACTGGACCGCGTGGATGTTCGGCTCACGCCGTTTCACGGCTTCGGGCCTGTTGGGCTGCTTCGGGCATAAAAACGCCGACGCAGCAATCCAGTTTTTCTTCTAATGACAAAATTCTGGATTGCTTCGTCCCCCGGATCAAGTCCGGTGTCCTCGCAATGACGGCAAGGACTCGATATGACATGATAAAGGCTAGTATACGACCCGGTTCGGACCTTCATCGCCGCGAAACTGGATACGGCGGTCGCTGATGAAATTGCGGTAATGACCATTGCGCAACTGGTGGCGCGCCGGTTTGAAATCAACCGAACCCGCAATGCTCAGGAACAAATTCTGCCAGCGCGTGAACGTATCTTCATGCGAAGAACATTCAAGAATGTAGACAATGTTATTGTAGTTGCTGGCGAACATGATTGAACGGCGCGCCATATACGGCCCCGGCACAGCACTTTCATAGCCGGCAATCGCATAGCTGGCAAACCCACGGCCAAGACCCGCGCCATCATAGGCGCGGTAAATCTGGTAATCGGTATATTCCGCCAAATAACGGCTCCAGAAATCAGCGCTATAACCAACACGCTGGACAGTGCCCGCATAATGCGGCGGATAAATCGCAAAACGCATATCCTCACGCGCCCGGACCCGGCAGGCCGCGTGCCCCCGGCCCGACGGCGCCATGATGGTGATCACATCGTCGGGATCGGCGCTGCTGACAATGCGCCAGCTATCCGGCCATGACAGGGACAGGCCGGTATCGGAATCTTTCCACACAACGTAATCAGCCTGCGCCGCCTGCGGCACTGACAAGACAAACAAAACAGCAATGGTCAAAAAACCTGAAAGGATCGATTTCATGGTGAGCACCATAAGTCGGTTACAGTTTCAATTATGCCAATCTTGAACGGAAAAAGCAAAGATTGCGTTAATTGATTCTGAAAAAGCTTCGTTATGGTGGGCGCGATGCTCAGATCCTTCGCCAGTGCTCAGGATGACACCACCTTCTGCGTCATTGCGAGGCGGCTTTTTCAGAAGCGCCAGAAACCCATAATCCTCATCGTTTCCTCAAGAACCGGGCCGGCGACGGCCTGCGCCTGTTCCCGGCCGCGTTTCAGGATGGCATCCAGTTCCGCCGTGTCGCCCATCAACTCGTTCATGCGCGTGGTAATCGGTGCAAGCCTGGCAACGGCAAGGTCTGAAAGAGCCGGCTTGAAAGCGCTGAATTCCTTGCCGCCAAACTCTTTCAACACCTCATCACGGCTCATGTCCGCCAGCGCCGCATAGATCATGACCAGGTTGGCCGCTTCAGGACGCCCTTCCAGTCCGTCGGTCGTTTCCGGCAAAGGCGCGGGATCGGTCTTGGCTTTCCTGATCTTCTTCGCGATCGTATCGGCATCATCGGTCAGGTTGATCCGGCTCATATCGCTTTCAGCCGACTTGCTCATCTTCTGGGAACCGTCGCGCAGGCTCATCACCCGCGGCGCCGGGCCGGTAATGTAAGGCTCCGGCTGAATGAAATGCTCAACGCCGTAGCGTGTGTTAAACGTGCTGGCAATCTCGCGGGCCAGTTCCAGATGCTGTTTCTGGTCCTCGCCGACCGGCACATGCGTCGCCTTATACAGCAGGATATCCGCCGCCATCAGTACCGGGTACGCGAACAGGCCCAGCCCGGCGCGCTCTTTGTGCTTGCCGGCCTTATCCTTGAACTGGGTCATGCGCTCCAGCTTGCCCATCTGGCTCATCGTCGCCAGCAACCACATCAACTGTGAATGCTCCGGAACGGATGACTGCACAAACAGCGCCGATTTATCGGGGTCAACGCCGCCGGCGATATAGGCCGCGGCAATCTCGCGCGTGGCCTGCGCCAGCGCTTCACGATCATAGGCTACGGTGACCGCATGCAGATCGACGACGCCGTAAAAACACTCACCGCCCTCATCCTGCAGCGTCACCCAGTTCTTCAGCGCCCCGAGATAATTGCCGAGGTGAAGGTGGGCGGTTGGTTGCATACAGGAGAGAATACGCATCATTCCGGTGTTTCCTTTTTCATTAATTGTTTAAGAGCGCCCGGTTTAATCACACCGGTCAAAGTCACTGACAGGCCGTAAACTATAACGCCGCCGCCAACGAGAGCCACCAGCGCCCCTATCTGCGGCAGGAGCTCATCCCTGTAAAAGAAGAAGCCCTCCAGCGGCATTTTCATCAGGAACAGATAGAGCCACAAAATACCGCATGAGAAAAGGATTTTCAGGAAGCTCTTGCGGAAACGGTCATCCAGCTTCGTCTCTTCCATGCCCTTGAGGCCGCGTGCCAGCAGATATATCTGCAGCCAGCCGGCCAGCGCCGTCCCGATTGCAATGCCGATCACGCCAAGTTTCACAGCCATCACCAGGTACAGGCTGATCCCGATATTGAATATCGTGGCGGCAATCGAGGCTTTGACCGGCGTCACCGTATCCTGTTTCGCCCAGTAAGCCGTTGAATAGACTTTCACCGCTATATAAGCCGGCATCCCCAGCGCATAGGCCGCCAAAACACCCGCCGTGTTATAGGCGTCCTCAAAGCTGAAAGCACCATGCTGGAACAGCGTGACAAGAATATGCACCGGGATCATGAACAGCCCGATCGCCGCCGGCAGCGCCAGCAACAGGCAGATTTCCAGCGCCCGGTTAAACAAATGCCGCGACCCTGCTTTGTCCCCCGCCGCCAGCGCCCGGGACAACATCGGCAATAACGCCGTGCCGACGGCAATCCCGACCATCCCCAGCGGCAACTGGTTCAGCCGGTCGGCATAATAAAGATAAGAGATCGAACCGGTCGCCAGGAACGAAGCGATAATCAGGTCGGCCAGCAAATTGACATGCATGACCCCGGCCCCGATCGCGCCCGGCCCCATCAGCGCAAACAGCTTTTTAATCCGCGGTGTGAATTCCGGCTTCTTGAACGGCAGCGCCAGACCGTGCCGCCTGACGAACAGGAACAGCAGAGCACATTGCAACAGCCCGGCGGCGAAGACCCCCCAGGCCAGCGCATGACCCGGCGTGGCAAATCTGCCAGACAGCAGCAGCGCCCCGATCAGGCACAGGTTAAACAGGATCGGCGCGGCGGCAAACGGCGCGAACCGCTCATGCGCATTCAGCATGCCGCCCATCAGCGCCGTTAAGGACATCAGCAGCAAGTAGGGAAATGTCACCCGCGCCAGCTCGGTCGCCAGCGGGTAACGGATTTCATCGCCATGAAAGCCCGGCGCGATGACATACAATATCCACGGCATCGCCAACAGCGCCAGCAGCGTCAGCGCCAGCAGGCTCCACAACATCACCGCAAAGGCATCACCGGCAAACCGCCCGGCGGCGTCTTCGCCCTCTTTTTCCAGTGTTTCACTATAGAGCGGCACAAACGAGACGCTGAACGCCCCTTCGGCCGTCACACGCCGGAACAGGTTCGGCAGCTTGAGCGCGACAAAGAACGCATCCGCCACCGGCCCGGCGCCGAGAATGGCGGCGGTCAGGATATCGCGGATAAATCCGAAAACGCGCGACAGGCCGGTCAGGCCCGCCACCGTCGCCATGGCTTTGACCAGTTTCATGGCAACAAGTTATAGCGGCCCTTCTGACAAAGGTCATCAGGAGTTTTCAGACTTTCAGAAATGTAACGACAGCAAAGAAAAGACACGCCGGGGATTAATTTTGCTGAAGCTGCAATTCTACAGCCCCTCCATATTTCCCTCTAACTTCCGTTTCAATCTCCAATTCCGCGGCTGGCTGCATATCCAGATTGACATCCATCTCATCCGGCAGATTAGCCGCGACAATCAAAGCCCCCAAAAACAGAGCACCCGCCACTATACTCGCAGCCCCCAGTACAGCGCGGTCAACAGCTTCCCCATGCGCTTTCCGTGACCAGGCATCCACTAACGAAGCCTGTACCGGTACCGGGTACGCGCCCCAGTCCTCTTTTGTTCCGTTTGTCAGCAAATGATCAAAATGAGCGCCCAGCCCCTTTGGGCTTTCCTGCGTGTCAGTGTCGGTTCCTTTATTAGCCATAATCATGCCCTCCTCAGGATGCTTTAAAGGAATCTTATAATTATGTCTACAAATATTTGACAAACGGGAATATTATGTCCTAGATACAGCCCATGCCCAAAGGAGAGTTTGACAGATCGGCGAAGGAGCCGCGGGTTTTCATTCCCCTGAACATGGAAACCTTCTGTGAAAAAATGCTTATGGCGATCATCGCCGGGCAGAAAACGGGCGCGCCCCTTGTGGAGGTTCCCGAATTCAGGCCGGTATCCGGGCAATGGGCAAACCCCGAAAACTTCCCGGAAGGTAAAAAAGCCACTTTTAACTACGCTTATCGCAATTTCGCCTGGTTTTACAATATTGACGGCGCCGTCGGCTCTTACAGCGATGACACTGAATGGCAGCCTTATATGGGTACGGTCGGTAAAGATTTTGACAATCTGCCGGACGAACAAAAGCGGCAGACAAAAGTCGCCATTGTCGGCGTTATGATCGACCCGCAAGTGGCCTATCGCGCCTTACAAGGCATGCTTACATTTGAAAAAACCGCCGGGCCCGCCCGTAAAGCGCTGACAAACATGCCGGATACATTCATAAAAGACGAAGAGGACAAGGCCCTGCTTCCGGGCATCCTGGAATCACTGCTGTCAGCACCTGCGGCGCAGGCGGACAGAAAACTTAAACACCCGTAGACCGGCCCCTTCATTTCGGCTAAAAAACACTATGCAGAATCCAGAATCCCAATGGTTCGGCGAGCGCGCCGTTGATGCCGATGAGAAAACCCGCCTGGTGCGCGGCGTATTCGATTCCGTGGCTGACAAATACGATTTGATGAACGACCTAATGTCCGGCGGTGTCCACCGGCTGTGGAAGGACCGGCTGGTGCGGATGATCCGGCCACGGCCGCAGGACCATCACCTTGATGTTGCAGGCGGCACCGGGGATATCGCCTTTCGCGTTCGCAAGGCCGCCGGGCCGCGGGCGCGTATTACCGTTTGCGATCTGGATGAAGCGATGCTGACCGTCGGGCGCGACCGCGCGATTAACCGCGGCTGGCTTCATGGCTTTGACTGGATTACCGGCAACGCCGAAGCCCTGCCCCTGCCGGATGAAAGCGCCGATGTTTACACAATCTCCTTCGGTCTGCGCAACGTCACCCGCATCGACACGGCTTTGACGGAAGCGCACCGGGTCCTGAAACCCGGCGGGCGCTTTTATTGCCTGGAGTTCAGCCGGGTTGAAGAACCCTTTCTCGCAAAAATTTACGACGGCTATTCCTATAATGTAATTCCGCGGATCGGCCAACTCGTTGCCAAAGACCGTGACAGCTACCAGTATCTTGTGGAAAGCATTCGCAAATTTCCGACACAAAAACATCTTCAGCGGCGGATGTTGCGGGCCGGTTTCGCACAGGCGCGTTATACAAACCTCAGCTTCGGCATCGCCGCCATTCATTCAGGGCTTAAATTATAGCGATATGAAAATATTGTTGCATTCCGGGATATAAATCCCTTATGTTTCTGTCGCTAAGGTGATGATTCGCCTCAAAACAAGTAAGAAGGAATAAAACTATGGAATTAAAGAGCATCATGAAAAACGTGACCCCGGCCCTGTCCGTTATGGTTGTCGGTCTGGTTGGCGCTTATTTCGTATATAACACCTATTTCAGCGACCGTGTTGAAACCGGCTTTGCCGGCATTGAACCCGCCGCCGGTGAAGAAATGCTGTATGAAGCTGACGAAACCGTTGCCGAAGCAGCGGAAGACGTTGTTGAAGAAACCGGCGAGTTGCTGGAAGAAACCGGTGAAGCGATTGCCGATACTACCGAAGAGGCTGTCGACGGCACGGCTGAGATGATACAAGAGTCCGAAGACGCCGCGGCTGAAATGATCGAAGAAGGCGCCGAAGCCACAGAAGAGGCGGCTGAGGAAACCGAAGAGGCCGTTGAGGATTATATTGACGAAAACGACGACGAAATCGTCATCGAAAAAGAAGTCATGAAGCCGGAAGGCGATCACGATCACGCGCACTAAACCGCGTACTGCAAAAACGGTTCAAAAACAGCCCCTTCGCCGGGGCTGTTTGCTTTTGCATGGACTTTGGTTATGATGCGGCATGCCTGAACAAAGCGGTCAGTACAATCTGAAAGACAAAACCGTCCTGCTGGTTATTGCCGGCGGTATCGCGGCCTATAAGGCGCTGGAACTGATCCGGTTGATCCGGCGCGCCGGGGGCCGCGTGCGCTGTATCCTGACCAAAGGCGGCAGCCAGTTCGTCACACCGCTGAGCGTCTCGGCCCTCTGCGAAGAACCGGTTTATACCGACCTCTGGTCGCTCAAAGACGAAGCGGAAATGGGCCATATACGCCTGTCGCGCGGAGCCGACCTGATCGTCATCGCCCCGGCCAGCGCAAACCTGATTGCCAAAATGGCGCACGGGCTGGCTGACGACCTCGCCTCGACTACCCTGCTGGCCGCCGACAAACCGATAGTCATGGCGCCGGCGATGAACCACATGATGTGGCATAACCCGGCGACCCAGGACAATCTGCGGACTCTTGCAGCGCGCGGTATCCGCACAGTCGGCCCGGTTACGGGCGATATGGCCTGCGGCGAGCATGGCATGGGCCGCATGGCCGAGCCGGAAGAGATATTCAGATATATAGAGGAAAAGATGTTTGGATGTTTAGAGGAATGGATGCCTGAAGATTCCAGACATCAAAACATCCAAGAATCCAAACATCTAAAAGGCCTCTCCGCCCTTGTCACCAGCGGGCCGACTTACGAACCGCTCGACCCGGTGCGTTTTATCGGTAACCGCTCCTCCGGTAAGCAGGGGCACGCCGTCGCGGCAGCGCTGGCGGCACAAGGGGCGGCCGTCACACTTGTGACCGGCCCGGTGACTTTGCCCGACCCGCCGGGCGTGAAGACTCTTCACGTTGAAACCGCCGTTGAAATGCTGGATGCGGCCCGCAAGGCGCTGCCCGCCGATATCGCCGTTTGTGCCGCCGCGGTCAGTGACTGGTCCGCCGCTGCGGTGATGACGCAAAAAATCAAGAAACGCGGCGACCGGACACCGCCGGACATCAAGCTGAAAGAAAACCCGGACATTCTCGCGGCGCTGGCGGGCATGTCGTCCAACCGGCCGCCGCTGGTGATCGGTTTTGCCGCCGAAACTGACAATCTTCTGGAAAGCGCCCGGGAAAAACGCACAGTCAAAAGCTGTGACTGGATTGTGGCCAATCAGGTTGGCGGCCCGGAAAGTCCATTCGCCAGCGACGAGAATCATGTATATCTGGTAACGGCACAGGGGGCCGAAGAGTGGCCGCGCGCCAGTAAACAGGCAATCGCCGACCGGCTGGCTACGCGAATCGCTGCACATTTTGACAGCGGCGAACAAGACAGGCCCATTGCGGCAGAATGAGAAACGGGAAAAGACGATGACACAGGATCATAATGAAATAGAAATAGAAATAGAAGTCGAACTGACCCCGCATGAACACGCGGTCGGCCTCAACCTGCCGTCTTACGCGACCGAGCAGTCTGCGGGTATGGATTTAACCGCTGCGCTGGAAGAAGCCATCGAACTCGGCCCCGGCGAACGCGCCCTGGTGCCCGCCGGCATCTCTATCGCCCTGCCACCGGGCTACGAAGCGCAAATCCGCCCGCGCTCCGGCCTCGCCGTGAAGCACGGTGTCACGGTGCTAAACACGCCGGGCACGATCGACGCCGATTATCGCGGTGAAATCAAGGTCGTGCTGATCAATCATGGTCAGGAGCCTTTTACGATTGAGCGCGGTATGCGCATCGCGCAGATGGTTATCGCCCGCCACGCCAGCGTTAAGTGGAAAACCGTGAAGAATCTCGATGCAACAGAACGCGGCGAAGGCGGTTTCGGCTCTACCGGTACGGGATAACCTGCCACACCCCCTTCCCTTCACAGCGCGGTTGTCGTAAGACTCTTACCTATGGGACAAGCCGCGCAGGTCACAGCAATTGACGCCAAAACCGTCGATGAGTACATCGCCGACGGCCATACGCCGATGATGGCGCAATACCATGCGATTAAGGCCGCCTATCCCGATAGCCTGCTTTTCTACCGTATGGGCGATTTTTACGAGCTGTTCTTTGATGACGCGGTGACCGCCGCCGCCGTGCTAGACATTACGCTGACCAAGCGCGGCAAGGCGCAGGGCGATGATATCCCGATGGCCGGGGTACCGTTCCATTCCTATGAGCCATACCTCGCCAAGCTGATCCGCGCCGGGCACAAAGTCGCGATCTGCGAGCAGACCGAAACGCCGGAGCAGGCCAAGGCCCGCGCCAAAAAGGAAGGCAAGCCGGCGTCCAAGGCGCTGGTCAGGCGCGAGGTCGTGCGTGTAGTGACACAGGGCACGCTGACCGAAGATCATTTACTGGAAGCGCGGGACAACAATTATCTCGCCGCTGTGGTCGAAATCGGCGGCCAGCTGGGGATGGCCTGGCTCGACCTGTCGACCGGCGCATTCATGGTACAGGCGGTCAAGACAGATACGCTCGGTGCGGCGCTGGAGCGGGTCGGGGCGCACGAAATCCTGATCCCCTCTTCCTTCACCGACAAAACGGATTTGTATGATCATCTCGCCCGCGTGCAGGATGTGCTGACGACGCAGCCGCCCAGCCTGTTTGACTCCCAGAACGCCCAGAAGCGGCTGGAGAGCCTGTTCGGCGTCGGGACACTGGACGCGTTCGGCGGCTTTTCCCGCGCCGAAATTGCCGCCGCCGGCGCCCTGATTGATTATGTCGAGCGCACCCAGCTTGGTAAACGCCCCTACCTGTCACCGCCGAAGCAGCTCTCCAGCGGCGGCATGATGGAGATTGACGCCGCCACGCGCCGTAATCTGGAATTAACCCGCACATTGGCAGGCGAGAAAAAGGGCAGCCTGCTGGCCTGCATCGACATGACCGTCACCGCCGCCGGGGCACGGCTGCTGCAGGCCCGGCTTTCTGCGCCTTTAACGGACATCGCCGCCATCACGGCCCGGCTCAACGAAACAGCCTGTTTTGCCGATGACGCCGGTATGCGGGATACGCTCCGCACCGCGCTGAGAGACACGCCGGATATGGAGCGGGCCCTGGCCCGGCTGACCGTTGGCCGCGGCGGGCCGCGGGACCTGGGCGTCATCCGCGACGGGCTGAAACAGGCGGAGGTTATATCGGCCTTTCTCTCCACGTCATTGCGAGGAAGGCGTCAGCCTGACGAGGCAATCCAGGAAGATAAGAGCAGCAGTGATGCAAACGGTCAGACTGATTCTGGATCGCCGCACGCCCTGCCGGGCGCTCGCGATGACGCCATAGGGGCTCTGGCAAGCGCCCTTCATCAGCCACCGGCGGTACAGGCACTGGCCGATACGCTGCGGCAGGCGCTGAAGGACGAGCTGCCTTTATTAGAGCGCGACGGCGGCTTTATCCGCGAGGGCTACCATACCCCGCTCGACAAGCTCCGGACCCTGCGCGATGAATCGCGTAAACTGATCGCCGGGCTGGAGCAGCGCTATAAGAAAACGGCTGGTATCGATTCCCTGAAAATAAGCCATAACAATATTTTAGGCTTTTACATTGAAGTCCCGGCGAAGAAAGCTGACGGCCTGATCGTTCGTAAAGGGCAGGACCAGCCCGCCGATAACCCGTTCATTCACCGCCAGACCATGGCCAACGCGGTGCGCTTCACCACGCCGGAACTGGCCGAACTGGAGCGCGATATCGCCCAGTCCGCCGACCGCGCCCTGTCGATTGAGCAAGATTTGTTTATCGAGATTGTTACGAATGTTGACGATCTCTCTGAATCCATTGGCACAATCGCGCGCACGCTGGCCGCCCTTGATGTCGCGGCAGCGCTGGCGCAACTGGCCGCCGAACAGGATTATACGCGGCCTGTCATCGACGACACGACAAGCTTCGTGATTGAAGGCGGCCGCCACCCGGTCGTCGAAACAGCGCTGCGGCAACAGGGCGGCGAGGCCTTCGTGCCCAATGACTGCGTCCTTGAAGACGGCCAGAAGCTGTGGCTGCTGACCGGGCCAAACATGGCCGGTAAATCAACTTTCCTGCGGCAGAATGCGCTGATCGCCATTCTCGCCCAGATCGGCAGCTTCGTGCCCGCCGCCAGGGCCCGGATCGGCATTGTCGACCGGCTATTCTCCCGCGTCGGCGCCTCGGATGACCTGGCCAGTGGCCGCTCTACCTTTATGGTCGAAATGGTGGAAACCGCGGCAATCCTGAACCAGGCCACGGAAAAATCGCTGGTCATCCTTGACGAGATCGGTCGCGGCACCGCGACGTTTGACGGGCTGTCAATCGCCTGGGCGACGGTGGAGCATCTGCACGAAGCCAATCAATGCCGCGCCCTGTTCGCCACCCACTACCACGAATTAACCAGCCTGCAGGCCAAACTGCCGCACATGGCCTGTTACGGCATAGCGGTGAAGGAATGGCAGGGCGAAATCGTCTTCCTGCACAGCGTCATCAAGGGCAGCGCCGACCGTTCCTACGGCATTCATGTCGCCAAGCTTGCCGGCCTGCCGCCTGCCGTGATTGCCAGAGCACAGGCTGTGCTGGACCAGCTCCAGAACTCGGAGCAATCAGGCACGCTGTCCAAGCTGGCCGACGACCTGCCGCTGTTTACCTCAGCCTTCAGCGACCGCCCGCAGGACGACGTGGCCCCGCCTTCGCCGCTCCTCGACAAGCTCGCCGCCATCAACCCTGACGAGCTCAGTCCGCGCGAAGCGCTTGAATTGCTTTATGAGCTCAAAACCCTGAGCTAACTAAAAAAAACGACCCGCCGGAGAGAGAGAGGGCGGGCCGTTTATTCGCGCGGTCGAGTCTCAAAATTACTCCGGGATCAGGACCGTATCGATCACGTGAATAACACCGTTAGATGCCTCGATATCAGCCGCCGTCACAGTGGCGTTGTTGACCTTGACGCCTTCTGTGCCGTCAACAGCCAGCGCTTGGCCAGCCAAAGTATCAAGCGAAACCTGATTGCCGGCAGCCGCGCTGGACGGCACTTCGGCCGCCACGACGTGGTATTTCAGGATGGTTTGCAGCTGTTCCTTGTTCTCCGGCTTCAGCAGGTCTTCAAGCGTGCCTTCCGGCAGGGCTGCAAACGCATCGTTGGTCGGCGCGAACACCGTGAACGGTCCTTCGGCCTGCAGGGCCTCAACCAGCTCACCGGCTTGCAGCGCAGCCACGAGGGTTGAGAAATCTTCATTACCCAGCGCCACGCCGACAATGTCAGGGGTCGTGGCATCAGCCATCGCGCCCGTTTCCGCCTTGGCTTTCATTTCCATCGTTTTCTTGGCCTTGTCGCCATAGTCATGGCCGTGATCACCAGCCAGCGCCGCCGAAGCGGACAAGCCGATCACCGCGATGGCCGTTGCTGTTAGAAGTGTTTTCATCATCATATCCTTTTCTGTCAGGTTTAAAATTTACGCCGATAAACACTATATAGGGCACACAGGTTACAAAGACCTTGTGGCCGGATTACAAATTGGTAACGAATGGCAATCTTCCATTCCCCTCCCCGTCATTGCGACCCTAGCCTTGAGCCGGGGGAAGCAATCCAGAAAGCCGGCCAAACGTATAGATTCTGGATTGCTTCGTCGATTTTATAATCTCCTCGCAATGACGGTGGAATTCATACAAATTAGGAAAACTCAACTCTCCAGAACCGTTTCCAGGCTAATCTTCGCGTTCAGAACTTTGGAAACCGGGCAGCCTTCCTTCGCCTCTTCGGCCACAGTGTTAAACTGCGCCTCGTCCGCGCCGGGGACGTTGGCTTTCACCGATAAATGGATTTCGGTGATCGCCGGCCCTGAATTATCCTGCCCCAACGTCACGGTTGCCGTTGTATCAACGCTTTGCGGTGTCATTCCGGCCTGGTCGAGCTTGTGGGAAAGCGCCATTGAAAAACAGCCTGCATGAGCGGCGGCGATTAATTCCTCCGGGTTGGTGCCCGCTGCGTCCTCGAACCGGGTCGGGAAGGTGTAGGCCAGGTCGGAAAACGCGCCGCTCCGGCCGCCCATCACGCCACTGCCGCTTTTCAGGTCACCGGTCCATTTCGCTGTCGCTGTACTTTGTTTCATCACACTCTCCTGTGGTTAAAAAGAATCAGGTTTCGATCTTGTGATGATATAGGGTGACGGATCAGGAATCCAAGCTCTGATAATCAAGCGCTTCGCCGAAAGCTTCAAAATACAAGCGGGCGATGATCTCGCGTTCCGCCGCGTAGCATTTATTGAGGAAGGTCAGGCGAAAAGCCCGGTCGCGGTCTTTGAATATTTCAATATTCCGGATCCAGTTTATCAGTGTCCGCGGCGACATCAGCGTGGTGATATCGCCCTTGATATAAGCCTGCCGGGTCATGTTGGCCAACACAATCATCGCATCGACTTCGGCTCGCCCTTCTTCATTATCGAGATAATCGTACTTCGCCAGCATAATGCGCCGCTCCGCTTCCGGCGGCAGGTAGTTGAGCGTCGCGAGGATCGTCCAGCGGTCGAGCTGGGCGTGGTTAATGCGCTGGACACCGGCATAATCGCTGCTGTCGTCATCAGCCAGCCCAAGCGTATTACCGGTCGCGAACAGCCGAAAGGCCGGGTGCGGCCGCACAACCATATTCTGTTCGGCCAGCACGAGCCGGCCGTCCGATTCCAGCATCCGCTGGATCGCCATCATCAGTTCCGGCGGCGCGGCGTCATATTCATCGAAAATCAGCGCCGTGGCATTCTTCATCGCCCAGGGCAAAATCCCTTCGCGGAACTCGGTCATTTCCTTACCTTCCTTGATCACCGCCACTTCATGACCCAGAAAGTCATCGCGCGTGACCCGGCCATCCAGATTAATCCGCACCGTCGGCCATTTCAGGCGCGCCGCAACCTGCTCAACATGGGTCGACTTGCCGGTGCCGTGATAGCCCTGCACCATCACCCGCGCTTCGTAGGCAAAGCCGGCCAAAATCGCCGCCGTTGTGTCCGGATCGAACTGATAAGTCGGGTCGAGCGCCAGCACGTTGGGGTGATCGTCCCTGAATCCCGGCACCTCCCAATCAAGATCAATACCAAAAAGATCGCGCGCGCTGTAGGTTACGTTGGGAATTGAAGAAAATTTAGTGTTCTTGCCCTGCAGCTTGGTAACATCGAAGGATGCCTCCATCGGTTCACGATCGGCAATATCCTCAATAGTCTCAATGTCATCGATATCCTGGTCGTTCATGGGTCACGGCCCCTTTTCCCTGTTTTTTCATCATAACCGCTATTGTTAAAGAAAAGATGAGCAGAAGGTTTATTCAATAAAAACAAATGTTTATGAAAAAGTTAATAATGCTTTAACCCTAACAATGATAGAATATAAAAAGGAAAATTTAATTAAAATGCCGTCTTTTTCAGACAAGAGAGAGGTGTGTGATGGCAAAACAACCAGATTATACAGAACGTCTTCGTATCCAGCGTGAAATGGCGCAGGATCAGCACATGGAACGGCAACGGCAGATGCAGCAACAGATGCAGCAGGACCGCTGGCAGGAACAGCAGCGCATGCAACAACAGCGCTGGGAAGAAGATCAACGCACGCAACAGGCGCGCTGGGATGAACAAAAACAGGCACAGGACCGCTGGCAGCAGCAGGAACAGGAAAAACAGCAGCGCTGGCAGCAGGATAAATGGTGGCAGAACCAGGAAGACGAAAAGCAGCGCATGATGGACCAGCAACGCGAACAGCAGGAGCGCATAGCCGAACAACAGCGCCAGCAGCAGGAAATGATGGAGCAGCAGCGCATGCAGGAAGAAATGCGCATGGCTGAACAGCGCATGATGGATTCCCAGGGTAGCGGCGGGAATTTTTCTTAATATTGAATCACAGCCTTTCATTTTAGCATCGCCATTGCGAGGCGGCTTCATTGGTTCGAAGCTGAGCACGGTCACGCCAGCGCCTTCAGTCCGTGGCACGCCCTGCCGCTTACCCTTACATGCCGATTATGTGTCGATATCTAGTAGAGATAAATATAACAGAGATATGCGACTATCAGCCCCAGACCGCCAATGACCCCGGCCGGCAAAACCAGCGTGTAAAAGAAAAACCTGATGAGATTTAAAGCCTTGTTCAGCGGTTCCCACCCAAACGGCCGCCGTTTGCGGGCGCGTTTATAGCTCCAGCCGCCAAACATCACCAACAGGATGTAGAGCGCAGAGAGTAGCAGGATCATCAATGTGATATTCATGAATCCTATCTTACAGCGATTTTGCTTCTTTCCGGTAAATCTGACCAACAATTTCGAAAATAAAGGCCGCGGTCCAGCTAAACAGGATAAAACCGTTCGCGCCCTCGATGCCGCTCAGCATCCGGCAGGACTCATCGAGCACGATGTCACCAAACCCCAGTGTCGAATAAACAACCGCCGCGAAATACAGCGCATCGGAAAAAGTCTCAAGCGGCGCGCACGCCATCAGATGGTAGAGCAACGCCCACAACCAGATAATGATGGTATGAGACACAAAGACTGCGAGCACAACGCTGCTGGTCACAATCGGCTTCCAGTGGGTTTTTACGACCCGCCGTACTGCGCGTTCGAAATTATCGGCGTGACGGATAATTACGTCAAGCGCCACCGCATGCACCGCAACGGTCAGAGCAATCATGAATATGCCGAGAAGCAACTGGATGGCGAGCATAGAGGATCAGGATCCGCTTTGTTAAACGCCACCCCAGTATGGAAGATCAGCCCTGTGCGTGCAAGCGCGTTAAAACCAGGCCCTTATACGCGCGGCGCAGCAGGCCCAGAATCCGTATCCCACTCGCCTCTGTCCCGCTCAGCAATATTAAACATTAAACCTTCCTGACTTTCATTGGTGAAGTTATTCAAGCGTTTAATATGCTTAGGGGGAATAATGGCTAAAACTTCAGGCCAGCCGTCGCAGTTGATTATTTTATTCATCGCCAACGCTATCGTATTTACCCGATTATCATCAAAGGTAAATACGCCCAAACCACTATGTTTTGTATTATGGAAGTATGAACCAGTAATGATGTCGCGCAGCTCTTCTATGGTTCTGACCATGGCTGAAGGCAATGGTGCAGCTGCTTCATAACGCGGAATATCCCTACGATCTATATTGTCAAGATTGTCGGCAAGGTGATATAACCCCATAATCGTATCATCACGGTGATAACCGTAATCCACTAACCCGATCGCATAGGCCGCCCCCACCACCAGCTTGATAAGCTGCGCCTGCCGCCGACGTTCGGCCGGCGTGATTTCCGTTTCATCATCTTTGCGATTATCAACCGCTGCGTTCGCATGAACTGCGCTTAAAGTCGTCATTGTTACACCCTTTTCTCATTCGGTTAGCTCAACACCATAAAGAATAGCCATCGTTTTACGGCATTGTTTTCCGTAAGTCAATACATTTCAAATCAAATATGTAATATAAGAAATCAGTCTGCGCCGGCGACGGTCAAAGCGAGTCCTTGTCGCCCTTAGCCTGCCTCTGCGCCGGTGCCGCCAGCCTGACAAGGCCGATTCCGCCATTGACCAGAGTTTTGGCAATAGCGGCAAGGATGCCCATGATTGCAACGCCCAGAAACAAAAAGCTGATCGTCCGCACAGAATCCGACCAGTTCAGCTCGAAATCCATCTGCCGGCCGGTCGCGGCATCGGTCATATGGCCGTATAGCCCCCGATCACCCGCCCGGACATGATCCAATACATATTGAACCAGCATGACGTCCTGTGGCGCGGTCAGGACCTGGTAAACCAGCATCGCCATCATGATCAACAGGACAGCACCGCCGCCGATCAGCACCACGCCGATTGTCATCAGCACAGTTCGCAAAGACTCGCCCGGCCCTGTCTCTGTATCCCTTGTCATGATAGTACCAGTTCTGCCATGAAGTCGGTCACGCCCATTTCCTCAAGGTAACGCTGGTCGCTCATCATCGCCAGTATCTTGTCGGCCTGCCCGGCCTCGTAATGACCTTTAAGATACTCATCCGCTTTTTGTTCGATCAGCGGGAAGCCTTCCTCGCGGCGGCGCTTGTGCCCAACCGGGTATTCGACTTCGACCTTTTCGGTTGAAGAACCGTCCCTGAACATGACTTGTATCGCATTGGCAATCGAGCGCTTGTCCGGATCGTAATAATCGGCCGTGTAGCGTCCGTCCTCGACCACTTCCATCTTCCCGCGCAGCGCGTCGATCTGGGGGATCGCGCTGTAATCATCCTCGTAATGCTCGGCTTTCAGTTCGCCGTTGAGAAGCGCCGCGCCGACAATATATTGCAAACAGTGGTCGCGGTCGGCCGGGTTATTGAGCGCACCGGTTTTCGAGATAATCCGGATGGCCGGCTCCTGTGTCGTCAGGGCGATTTTTTCAATCTCGTCAATCCGGTCCTTGACCTGCGGGTGCAGCGCAAAGGCGCATTCAACGGCCGTCTGGGAATGGAACTCGGCCGGGTAAGAAATTTTGAACAGCACGTTCTCCATCACATAGGAACCATAGGCCATTGGGTTGGTAAATTCCTTGCCCCTGAACAGCACATCATAAAAGCCCCATTTCGGCGCCGACAGCGCAGACGGGTAACCGATTTCGCCTGCCATCACAATCTGCGCGAGACGCACGGCCCGGCTGGTCGCATCGCCCGCCGCCCAGCTTTTGCGCGGCCCGGCATTCGGCGCATGGCGGTAAGTCCGCAAAGCCTGCCCGTCTAGCCAGGCATGGGAAAGCGCATCAACAATCTGTTCGCGCGTACCGCCCATCATGTGCGTCGCAATCGCCGTGCTGGCAACCTTAACCAGAATGACATGATCGATACCGATGCGGTTGAAAGAGTTTTCCAACGCCAGCACGCCCTGGATCTCGTGCGCCATAATCATATATGTCAGCACATCGCGCATGGCTAAACCCGGCTTGCCTGCGGTCTCGTTCTGCTGCGAAATATAATCGGCCAGCGCCAGAATGGCGCCGAGATTATCGGACGGATGCCCCCACTCCGCCGCCAGCCATGTATCGTTATAATCAAGCCAGCGAACCATCGCGCCGATGTCAAACGCGCCCTTGATCGGATCGACAACATGGCTGGTTCCCGGCACGCGCACACCGTTCTTTACGCTCATGCCCTCAAAAGACGGGCCAAGCAATTTCGTGCAGGCCGGGAATTTCAGCGCCAAAATCGCACAGGCAAGACTGTCCATCAGATCATAGCGCGCTGTCTTGTAAGCCAGTTCGGAAAAGCGGTGATCCCTGACGACATAGTCGGCAATATCGGTCAGAATTTTATCGTAAGCTGGGCGTTCGTTGATATCCGTATTGGCAAAGGCAGCCTGGGCCATTTTGCTGTCTCCTCATTCATAATTCACACTCGTTTTCGGCAGTTTATGGCGACCGTCATGTCACCTTTCTTCGACAGGCACATAATCCAGCCCTTCCGGCCCGGTGTAATTGGCGCTGGGACGGATCAGCTTGTTGTTCTCGCGCTGCTCGAAAATATGCGCGGCCCAGCCGGTGATCCGCGACATCACAAAGGTCGGTGTAAACAGAGGTGTCGGCACCCCGATCATGTGATAGGTGCTGGCGCTGTAAAAATCAAGGTTGGGGAAGAGCTTCTTCTCATCCCACATCAGCGTTTCAATCGCCTCCGATACGGCAAACAGTTCCGGCCTGCCGCCCGCCTCGCACAGTTTGCGCGACCACTCCTTAATGACACGATTGCGCGGATCGGCCTCGCTGTAAACGCGGTGGCCGAAGCCCATGACCAGTTCTTTTTGCGCCAGCATTTCATGAACGCCGCGTGCCGCCTCTTCAGGCGTATGGAACCGGGCGATCAGCTCCATCGCCGCCTCGTTCGCGCCGCCATGCAGCGGCCCGCGCAACGCCCCGATCGCCCCGGTCACCGCGCTGTAAAAATCAGACAGGGTCGAGGCAATCGTCCGCGCGGTAAATGTCGAGGCATTAAACTCGTGCTCGGCGTACAGGATCAGCGAGACATTCATCGCCTTGATATGTTCATCAGACGGCGCCGCGCCATCCTTCAACATTGTCAGGAAATGTTCGGCCATCGTATCCGCGCCGGTCGCCGTATCCGTCTTGCGGCCATGCATGGCGAAATTCCACCAATGGGCCATCACAGCCGGGTAAAGTGCCAGCAACCGGTCGGCAATCGCATGCTGCGCATTCTCGTCATTCTCCGGCTCGATCGTGCCGAGGAACGCTGTCGCGGTGCGCATCACATCCATCGGATGGGCGCTGGCCGGGATACGCTCGAGAACCTCTTTCAACGTCGGCGGCAATTCCCGCGCGGCCTTCAGCTTGTTCTTGTAGCCCGCAAGCTCGTTTTTGGTCGGCAGTGCGCCATAAAGCAGCAACCACGCCACTTCCTCAAATTCCGCCTGCTCTGCCAGATCATAAATAGAATAGCCGCGATATTCGAGATGATGCGCCCCGCCGGCCGCGCTGATATTCGTCTCCCCGGCAACGATACCGGCCAGTCCGGCTGTTTTTTGCGGCATGTCTTTTTTCTGTGCTGTCTGTCCCATTTTGTGTCCCTGTTCTGATTGTTCCGTGAATTTAGCACCCCGGTACAGCGGTGAAAAGGCCCTCATTGTTTGACATAAGAATATAATACAGATAGTATGCGGCGGATTTCAACCGGCCGACTCTGATATGGAAGATGTTAAAGAAACACATGATGACTTCGCACTCTGGCAAGCTCTTGCAATCAGAGTTAACGCACACCATGCTGCGAAAGCAATCATGGATAAGCGCGCTGCGCTGGACCGTGCGGGCCTTTCGCATATGCCACTGGTCGTGCTGGCCGGGGAATCGCACCACATAACAACCCATCACCTGCATCACCTCGCCGTCCTGCAACAGCTAAAAGGACGGGAACCCGCGCTGGGTGTCGCCTACGAATTCGAACATAACCGCACAGCCCAGGAATTTGTCATGAGCGGCCGGCCGCTGCCCCCAGCCAATGCCGCAAAACTCGCCACTGCTAACGATAATGGCGGGCTCTCCCTGCGCACATCATACAGGCCCATTCTCTACGGATGCGCCCTCCATACCCGCCCGCTTTTGTTCCGCTTTATACAAAAGAGCGGCTTAGCCTTTTGCTTTAACGATGTCGCCCGTCCCCATCAATTCACCGAGGATGGAACACCGCTGATGATTCTGGATATCAATGACAAGTCGACAGCACGAAGCATCATCAACGCAGGCTATGATGCAACGCCGGGAATCGACGCGAGATCGCTCAAGGGCGTGGATATCCGCAATGATCATATGGTCCGCCACGCCATAGCGTTCGCCCAAAAGCACAAATTACGCATTCTGTTCCAGCAATGCGGTATGTCTCACGTTGCCGGCAGCGTACAACGGGCCACCGGTCATGGCACGCCGCCTGAAGAAGATAATCACCTGGAAGAGTTTTCGCTATCGCGTTTGTTCAAAAATCCGGGCATGCCGATACTTACGATCTGGCCGACAGACCGGATGTTTACAGCGGAGAAGATCATCGAACATACAACACTCGCTGATGACGAAGTGATTGTCAGCCGGGATATTGCATATCTTTCCGCTGTTTACGATTCCATACTTAGTCCAGACGAAGACGAGGAATTCTTTCTGACTTCCCGCGAAGACGAAGCAAGCTTTGTCAACAGAGTGCTCACGCATATGGGCATGCCGGAACATACGATGACCGTCGAGGAATTCCACCACTGGCGCGCGCAAAGCGAACGGGAAAAAGAAGCGGTATTTGACTCGATTGCGCCGCTGGCAACGCCTGCAGCAGCAGCGCAGGCTTTAATACGCTAACGCCCCGACATTCAGGCTCCCCACTGGAAGGCACCGTCCGGCCCCAGCGGCGAGAACGGGTTATAGGCAACCTCCCACAAATGGCCGTCCGGGTCCGCAAAATATCCGGAATGCCCGCCCCAGAAAACATCCTGCGCCTGTTTAATAATCGTCCCGCCCGCCGCCGCAGCTTCAGCCAGCACCGCGGCAACGTCTTCTTTCGCGTTCACATTATAGGCCAGTGTGATACTGCTGAAACCGGATGCCAGTTGCGGCACCTGTGCGTCATCGGCAAGCTTTTCGCGGGGATAGAGACAGAGCGCCATGCCATTCAGGTTATAGGCGACGATCCCCTGATCCCCTGTATCATCGCTGGCGGCCTGCCATCCCAGCGCGTCATAAAAAGCGCGGGCCTTTTGCAGATCATCGACACCGAGAGTTATAACGCTTAAACGCTGTTCCATAACTTTTCACTCTTTGCCGAAAAGAACATCGAGCTTCTCTTCATACGAGGCATTCCCAATCGTATCGTAAAGCTCATCGCGCGTTTGCATCATATCGACGACGGCTTTTTGCGTGCCGTCGCGGCGCAGCGCCGTGTAAACCGTTTCCGCCGCCCGCGCCATCGCCCGGAAGGCCGAAAGCGGATAAAGCGCCATGTCCACGCCATGCGCCGCCAGTTCATCCGTTGTATACAGGTCCGTTTTGCCGAACTCGGTAATATTCGCCAGCAGCGGCACAGGCGCAGCCTCCTTGATTTGCCGGTAGTGCGACAAGTCCGTCATCGCTTCGGCGAAAATCGCGTCGGCACCGCATTCAACGTAATAGGCACAGCGTTCAATGACGCCTTCCAGCCCCTCGGACGCCAGCGCGTCGCAGCGCGCCATAACGATGAATCCGTCATCCGTTTTCGCGTCCAGCGCGGCCCTGATCCGGTCGCCCATTTCTTCCTTACTGACGAGTTGCTTATTCGGCCGGTGGCCGCAGCGTTTTTGTGCGATCTGGTCTTCCATATGCACCGCCGCCACACCGGCGCGCTGCATTTCCTTTATCGTTCGCGCGATATTGAACGCGCCGCCCCAGCCGACATCGATATCAACCAAAAGCGGCAGATCAACCGCACCGGTAATCTTGCGCGCTTCCTCCAGCACGTCATGCATATCGGTAATGCCGAGATCAGGGTACCCGTTCGAGGCATAGGCAACGCCGCCACCGGACAGGTACAGCGCTTTAAATCCCGCCCGCTGCGCCTGCATCGCGCTATAGGCGTTGACCGCGCCGGGAATTTGCAACGGCTTTTCGGCAGAGAGACTATCACGTAGGTTTTTATTTTTCATATTACTTGACTTTGCTTGTGTTTCACTGTAATGTCCAACAGGATTTAACGCAGGTCAACCACACGGAACAAATATGCTTAGAGGCACCCGAACCATAGAGTTCACAGAAGATGATTTATTTACAGCCTTCAAAGCGGCACTGATGCCGCCGAACGGCGCATGGCACCCTCTCGTGGGCCGCAGTTATGAGGGCGTTATCCCAAATTATCCGGGAACTGACGGTTCATTCAGCAGCGACTCGCCTGATGACTGGCAAAAAGCATGGACAGATGTCGGTGTTCCTGTACCACCCGTGGATTTGCCAGGCGGCCATATGTTCCATCTTTTGATTACCACAGACACCAACTTTTTCGTGCGTTTCCGTCTGGGCGAGGCGGTTATGCAGGCCAGTGGCGTAGCGCTATCATTTGAACGCTGGAGAATGCCTCTTCCGCGAGAGGCCCAAGGCACAAACATGGCAGCCTATCATTTCATTATACTGCCAAATACAAATGTTACAGTCACATCCCAGGACGCGACTTTAATTGAAGGCACCGCATCGCGCGTATACGAAGGCGCCGCGCCTAAAGAGGGCCCTGCTATTTCGCCGCCAGGCGCGCACCCCCGTCCAGGCGGATAACCGTACCGTTCAGATAATCATTTTCGACAATATGAGCCACCAGCGCGGCGAACTCTTCCGGCTGCGCCATGCGGGATGGAAACGGTACATTCTGTTCAATCGCTTCCCGGATATCGTCGCGCACACCGGCCATCATCGGCGTTTCGACAGCACCGGGAGCAATGGCAACAACACGGATACCGTTACGTGCCAAATCGCGTGCAGCAGGTAACGTCATCCCCACAATGCCCCCCTTGGACGCGCTGTAAGCCACCTGCCCGACCTGTCCCTCGAACGCGGCAATAGACGCCGCGTTTACAATAACGCCCCGCTGGCCCTGCCCGTCCGCAACATCACCGGCAGCCATCGCCGCTGCGACCAGCCGCATCGTGTTGTAGGTACCTGTCAGGTTAACGGCGATCGTTTTCTGAAAATGCTCAAGATCCGCCACGCCGTCCCGGCCGACAATCTTTTGCCCGATCAGGATACCTGCGCAATTCACCAGGATACGGGGAGTACCATACGTCTCAACAGTCTGCGCCAGCGCCTGCTGCACACTGAATTCGTCGCTGACATCACAGACAATATCCGTGCCTTTGAGGTCCCAGCGCGCAACAGCCGCACCCTTGCTCTCCAGATAATCCGCCGTCACTGCGCCCATGCCCGAGCCGGCACCAGTGACAACCGCAATACTATTTTCATTAATATCCATGCGTCTCTCCCTATCCATTCTGCTTACGCCACAACACGGACAGAATCAACGCCGGGCACAGAACCTTGCACAAAGCTAGGGTGTTATGTTAAGTTACAGGGCTGTAATATAGACTATGAATATGGATACTTCATGATGGTACGCGCCCTGACAGCAATCTTTTTGTCCGCCGCCGCTCTTGATTACACGGTTGATCTCGGACTGGGCACACATGATGTGCAGCGCCATATGCGCAACGCTTTCGATCCCCACCCGTTTGCGCCGGTTCATCACGCCGACAGAATTGACCGTGCCTGCGCCGCTGACGGACCGTTCCTGATTATCGATGCGTTTAGCGCCAGGCAACCGGACTTCGGCTTTGGTCCGGCTGAGCACCATGAGATTGACATTGACGGCGACTTGGTTCCTGATGTCCATCACGGTGACCTGGTCGAAGTGATTGCCCGGCAGGTTTCGGGGAAAAACACTATAAGCTATGGCTTACTCCCTACGGCAGAAGGCAGATTCAATTTCACCACAGACAATATACGGTACGCACTGGAAAATATCATATCTTTGATCAATAGCGGGGACATGGAAAAACCGGCCGCGATTATTCTATCCATGGGCGGCTATGTTGCCCTGCACCAGCTAGCGATAGAACTCGGTCTTGATGAAAATCTCTCACCAGACAATGCGGCCTCTTTCATCCATGAAATTCAGCAGGAGCTTGCCATACGCCTCTTGCTGGAAAATCCCACCGAGCACCATATTATGAACGCGTTCAAACAACTGTCTGATATGAGTATACCGGTCATTACCGGTGCCGGCAATAGCTTCTCTCAGGAAGAGGCTAATATATTCAGCCTGATGGGCGCTATTCCTGTTGGTTCCCTCACCCACGACGGCTTCAAAGTAACCGATTATACAAACGACAACAGCCTGACCGTCACTTATCGTATCGGCGATTATATCGGCCGCAATGTAAATGGCGGGATCGACATTAACAATGACGGCCTCGCTGACTTCGCGAATAGCATCATGTCTGGTGAAGCAACAATCGCAGAGAGTCTCGGCGGCGTTGAGGCACCCCTGCCCACAGACAGGGCCGATGATTTATTTCGCTGGACGTATGAAAGTTATTACGGCCAAATCAAGATCAAAATAGCAGGAGAAGAATTTCCGTTTCGTATTATAAACGGTACCCTGGCATTCGACCCGGCCAATACCGGCGACCCGTCGCAGGTTTCATTGCTTAACGGCACATCATTGGCCGCCCCGGCAATCTGCGGACCGGAACCGCACGCCCCCGTGAGCTAGGGGCAAAACTCATTGCGATCATCGTTCCACAGCCACAGCCACGGCTTCACCGCCACCCAGACAAAGTGCCGCAATCCCTTTGCGCAGGTCACGCTGCTGCATCGCCGCCAGCAAGGTAACCAGGATGCGCGCGCCGCTGGCCCCGATCGGATGACCGAGGGCGCAGGCACCGCCATTGACATTGACAATATCGTGCGGCAACGACAGATCATGCATGGCCGCCATCGTGACAACGGCGAAGGCTTCATTAATCTCGTACAACTCAACATCGCCTGCTGCCCAGCCGGTTTTTTCGTAGAGCTTTTTGATCGCCCCGACCGGTGCGGTCGTGAACCATTCCGGCGCCTGTGCATGCGTGGCATGCCCCTTGATCGTCGCCAGGACTTTCAGGCCCCGCTTTTCCGCCTCACTGCGCCGCATCAACACAAGCGCTGCCGCCCCGTCGCTGATCGAACTGGCATTCGCAGCCGTGACCGTGCCGTCCGGCGCAAAAGCGGGGCGCAGGGTCGGGATTTTTTCCGGCCTGGCTTTCACCGGCTGTTCATCAATCATAATCTCTTCCTCGCCGCGGCGTGTCTCAATCGTCACCGGGGCGATCTCGCCACTAAAGTCCGCCTTGCGCGCACGGTTCAGCGACTCAATCGCGAACTCGTCCTGCGCTTCGCGGCTGAAATTGTAATGCTGTGCACAGCCTTCCGCGAACACGCCCATCAGCTTGCCCTGATCATAGGCATCCTGCAGCCCGTCCAGAAACATGTGATCGACGATTTCGCCATGACCCATCCGCAGCCCGCCCCGGGCCTTTGGCACCAGATATGGCGCATTGGTCATGCTTTCCATGCCGCCGGCAACCATGATGCTATGCGAGCCTGCCCGTAATTCGTCATGTGCTATCATCACCGCTTTCAGACCGCTGCCGCACATTTTATTGATTGTTGTACACCCGACATAGTCCGGCAATCCCGCCGCCAGCGCTGCCTGCCGCGCCGGGGCCTGCCCCTGACCGGCGGGGAGAACGCAGCCCATAATCGCCGCGCCGATATCCTCTTCGGTCAGGCCGGAGCGCTCTACGGCCTCAAATATCGCCACACCGCCCAATTGCGGGGCGGTAAGCGTCGCAAGGTCACCCTGAAAACCGCCCATCGGCGTGCGGGCACTGCCGACGATAACAATTGGATCCTCATGACTCATAAAGCGCTCCTGTACCTAAGATATTGTCTGTGCCTATAGTCTCTCCATAACGACGGGGGTAACAACGATCGTGTCACCGGCTTCATCAGTGAACGATGCCGTTTCAGATAACGTTGCCCCTTCCGGCATACGCCTTTGTACGGCGTCAATAAACTGGCGTGCCACAACACTCAGAGCATGTTCTAAAGTCCACCTGCTGGCCACAGATGTAACGCCCACGCTGAAGCCTTCCGGCACTATCTTCGCCACATCCCCGGCAGGACTGGCCTCGACGCGCCGCATTTCAGGGTCCTGACCTTCCTGATACAGCCTGGCACTGTACTTAAAATCCAGTTTCAATTCTTTTTCTGCCATGAAAGCTCCTGTCGGCTGGTGATTTATAAGCCTTTAATATAATGGCTTTTACAATGCCGTAAAGCCCGTAAAGCTCGGGGTTGTCTCAGTTTGAGTTTTTATTCTTTCTTCATGGCAAGCGTCCGTCCGTCCGTTTTTTATTGACGTAATACAAAAACCCTGTATACCTCAACCTCATTCACTCTAGGCAGAAATGAGAAGGATGAAGCTATGACAGACAACAAGCCGAAAAAAAGCTATGCTGGCCTGGCAATAAGCACAAGCCTTCTATTTGGGATTCTCGCCGGTGCCGGTGGCTCAGACCTGCTCCGCGTTCATCCTCTTCAGGACGAACTGGCCGAGACGCAGGCCAGCCTTGACCGGAAAGAGGCAGCCCTTGAACAGGCAGAAGCGCAGTTGGCCACGTTTGAAGTTGCGAACGATATTGCCGCCCTGTATATCAAAGCCGGTGAGATAAGCCAGAAAGCCGCTGCCTTTTGCGCCACAGACGTAACACAACAGTACGATGGCAGCGTTCCGCAACACATCATCGACGATGCTGAGGAGTACACGCTCTCGCTGGTCGAGCAATTCAGCTATCACTTTCGCCGTGACGATTTTCCCGTCGCCGACCGCCTGGCGTGGCTAGCCGATCTCGAAGATAACGGGATACATTTTATGGGGACTAATTTGCCCCGAAATGTTATCGCCCAGTTCTTCGATTCTCCCGAATATGGCAAGATTCTGGCCGTTGATCCTTTTCTACTCTACGCTGCCGAAGACAGGCTTTTGCAGGATTTTGTTGAAACGCTGCGTGAAGTTGATTTCAGTATGCCCGGACAAGTCGCTGCACTGATCAAAGACTCGCCTGTCCCGGGAAATGACAGCACAGCGATTGTCACAGGAACAATCGGCCTCGACAGAGTCATTGTCGAAGATGGTGACTACAGAATGCCGATCGACATCGCCACCGGCCCCTGCTAGGCCATCTTGCGTGCAATGATAATCCGCGGCGCGATATGGCCGCTTTTTATCGCGGCGTAAAGATTCCCGACCTTCACCGCGAAGCTTTCACTGCGCAGCGGCGGTGCCTGTGCCGGCAAATCGATTACCTTTGCCAGACTCTCCAGCGCAAAGTCCTTCATATCTCTTTCATCTGCCGGTTCAAACCCGGCCTGCTCCAACAAAGCGCGGTAATCACCGGCCGGCCTGACAAAGCTTGTCTCGGCGTTCTCCGCCCACGGTAGCGGAAAAACAAGCTCGTCACTCCGCAGGCCCATTACATCATAGATGCCAAACGCCCCGCCCGGTTTTACAACGCGAAACGCTTCGGCAAAGAGCCCCGCCTTATCTTCAATGTTCATGCCGACATGAATCATATAGGCTGCATCGAAAGCGCCATCGTCAAACGGCATTGCCAGCGCGCTGCCGGTAACGAAGCCCGTATGCTCATCCAGTCCCGTTGCCGCGCTCAGCCGCATGGCAACGTCCTTATAATCCGGCGTCAGGTCAATGCCCGTCACATACACGCCCGCTGTCTGCGCTATAAAGCGGGCCGGGCCGCCCATGCCGGAACCGATCTCCAGCACCGCCGCGTCCGCCGCCAGTTTCAGGGACTCAAGCAGTGCCGCCGTACCCCGGCGGCCGCCGATATGCATGTCGTCATAGGGAGCCAGATCGTCGAGCGTTAAGCCGCTGTCCCGGCCCAATGCCGCAAATATGCGCTCCACGACACCGCTGCGCCCGTAATAGCCGGCAACTTTTTGTTCAACACTCATCGCTTGTCCTCCTTTGCACGATATGAAAGACTACCCTATGATCTGGTTCAAAGATTACAAGCACGAACAACTCAAAGACCTTGTGACGCACGACAATATCGTCGAAGCCATCGGCATAGAGTTCACCGAAATCGGTACCGACTCCATCAGCGCGCGTATGCCGGTTGATTCCCGCACCCACCAGATTCACGGCATTCTGCATGGCGGCGCAACCTGTCTGCTCGCCGAGAGCGTCGGCAGTTTCGCGTCGCTGATGTGCATTGACCTGGACAAATATTATGCTGTCGGTTCGCAGATCAGCGCCAACCACCTGCGGCCTGTCACGGACGGCTTCGTCACCGCCACCGCCAAACCGGTGCATATCGGCCGCCGCAAACATGTCTGGGATATTCCCGTCACTGACGATCACGGCAAATTTATCGCCAAATGCGAGCTCACCTGTATCGTTATAGACAAAGACAAGTCATGAAACCGCTCAACACCCAGTTCGCCGACACGCCCACCACGGTTTTCGCCGTCTTTTCGGCGCTGGCCGCCGCACATGACGCGATTAATCTCGGCCAGGGCTTTCCGG
Organism: uncultured Micavibrio sp.; assembly: GCA_964445195.1. Classification (GTDB taxonomy): domain Bacteria; phylum Pseudomonadota; class Alphaproteobacteria; order Micavibrionales; family Micavibrionaceae; genus UM-FILTER-47-13. Next base: position 124,346 of record CAYUKA010000001.1, read on the forward strand.
ATACGGACGGGCCGTTATGGCTGCGCGAGATTGCCGCGACCGCCATGACCGGCGGCCCGAACCAGTACCCGCCCATGTTCGGCATTCCGGCACTCCGCGAGGCGATTGCGGCGGCGAACAAGCGCTTTTACGGGCTGGATATCGACCCGCAGACTGAAACGCTGGTTACCAGCGGCGCGACAGAGGCGCTGATGGATTGCTGCCTCGCCCTGCTCAATCCCGGCGACGAAGCCATCGTTATCGAACCCTTTTATGATTGCTATCCGGCACAGATTAAGCGCGCCGGGGGCAAACCGGTTTATGTCCGGCTTGAAGCACCGGGCTGGCAACTCGATCCTGCCAAGCTCCGCGCGGCCTTTTCGGACAAAACAAAACTCCTGATCCTGAACTCACCGCACAACCCGGCCGGGCGGGTATTCACAAAGGCAGAGCTGGAAATGATCGCAGCGCTGCTGATTGAGTTTGATGCTTACGCCGTATGCGATGAAGTTTATGAACATTTGCTGTTCGACAGCCGCGCCCATATCCCGCTGATGACCCTGCCGGGTATGCGGGAGCGCTGTATCCGCATCGGCTCCGCCGGCAAGACTTTTTCCTTTACCGGCTGGAAGGTTGGTTATGTGACCGCACCAGCGCCACTGTTGAAGGCGATTGCCGCCGCGCACCAGTTTGCCACCTTTACCACCCCGCCGGGCTTGCAGGAAGCGGTGGCCGCCGGGCTGAATACCGGCGATGAGTATTATGCCGCGCTGGTCGCACAGATGGATGAAGGGCGGCAAAGCCTTGGCACCGGACTAAAAGAGATCGGCTTTAGCGTCCTGCCCTGCGAAGGCACCTATTTCCTGACCGCCGATTATACGCCGCTTGGTTTCGAAGGCAGTGATTACGAATTTTGTGAATGGCTGACCAAAGAGGCCGGCGTAACGGCGATACCGATGAGCCCGTTCTACGCCCCCGAAGATGAAAGCAACAACGGCCCGGCACCGCGCAGCCTGGTGCGCTTCTGCTTTGCCAAAAAGCCGGAAGTCCTGGCGGAGGCATTGGAAAGATTAAAAGACTTTTTTGCCAGCACGTAACCGCGAAACGCCAGCCTTAAACCGGCTCAAGGTCTTCAGCGTTCTGGTTCTTTTTCAGATTGGCGACATAGTGCTCAAGCTCCAACCGTGTGGCCGGTGCCGATGTGTCATAGGTTGTGACATTCACGGCATGTGCCGCTTCATAGAACTCAACATCCGGGAAATAATTGACCGCTTCGTCCCAGAGCGATCCTTCGGGAATAACATGGTAATAAGAGTGCTCGAGCGCAAAGTCCCTCATATAGTCAATCAGGAAATCTTCATGATCCGGCAAGACATAAAAATGAATCAGGACCGCCATATCTTCATCCAGGTCCTGATTGGCCCGTTTATGCCGCAACGCGGCCTCTTCTTCTTCAAGTCCAAGATCAGGTGCCGGTGAAGCCTCCGCCCGCGGTTCGATCACAACCTTGACGACAACCTGCCACGTATCGCCAAGCTGCGCGATACTCATGACAATAATATGAACGCTTTCCGCCCCTTCGCCTGAAGCGACAGCGGCGCTCATGGCGTTGGCGAACGCTTCGCCCTCGCTGACATCCGATGTTCCTGTTGCAACGCTAAATAACATGCCTGCCCCCCTTAAGCCGCTTGCTTCTCCGGCTCGCCATTCGACGTGTCCTCGGTTAAAACCTGCATTAACGCGGCATGCTTAACCCGTGCCCTCTCGATATTTTTCTCTTTGACCGGGCCGTAGCCGCGAATATCTTCGGGCAGACGAAGCAATTCCGCACATGTCTCTATATTGCCAGACGTAAGGCGACCAAGCACAAAGTCAAGGTCGCGCTCATACTCCGCGATCAGTTGCCGCTCGGCTTTGCGTTCCTTGTGATAACCGAAAATATCCAGCGGCGTACCGCGCAGGAATTTAAACTGCGCCAACAGACCAAGCGCGCTTAACATCCACGGCCCGAACTCGCGTTTTTTGGGCCGCCCGGTGGCCGGATCTTCCTGCTCCATGATCGGCGGCGCCATATGAAATGACAGCTTGTAATCGCCCTGGAACGTCGCTTTCACCTCCTTGATGAAATCGCCGTTAGTATAGAGCCGTGCCACCTCGTACTCGTCTTTGTAGGCCAGTAATTTGTGGTAATAGCGCGCCACAGTCTCGGTAATTGCGGTCGAGCCGGGCACGGCTTTCTCCTCTGCCGTCTGCACACGTTCAATCATATCGCTGTAGCGTTTCGCGTAAGCTTCATTCTGATATGCGGTCAGAAACGCGACCCGCCTGGCGATGACATCATCAAGCGTCTGCGCAATGGCATCGTCTTCGCCCTCACCGCGCACCTCCACCGCCAGCGCTTCGATCTTATCCGGGTCGTGTGCCGCCAGCCGCCCGAAGGCGAATGACTTCTTGTTCGCCTCAATCGCCACGCCGTTCAGTTCAATCGCCCGCTCGATGCTCTCGCGCCGCAGCGGCACCAGCCCCTTTTGCCACGCATAGCCAAGCACAAAGATGTTGGTCGCGATTTCATCGCCAAGCAGCGTCAGCGCATAAGATGTCGCCGGTACGTAATGGCGGCCTTCGTCGATCGTTGCGGCTTCAAGTGTCTGGCGAATTTGCGCATCATGAAAATCAGCGTTACCGTCGAGGACAAAATCGGCCACCGGCGTATTGTTGGTGTTAATCACCGCATGAGTCCGGTCCGGGTTCAGCGTTTCATGCGCGACCTTGCCCACCGCCGCCACGATGTCGCAGGCGAGCAATAAATCCGAACCGCCGGTGGTAATAAAACCGGTCCGCATTTCCTCGCGGTCATGGGCGATCCGTACATGCGATAGAACCTCGCCGCCTTTTTGCGCGAGGCCAGTCTGGTCGAGAATGCGGCAGTGCTTGCCTTCAAGATGCGCCGCCATCCCCATCAACGCCCCGACTGTCAGAACGCCGGTGCCGCCAATACCGCTGACCATGATGTTATACGCGCCCTCCGGGTCCGGCACCCTGGGCGCCGGAACGGCCGCCAGTATATCATCGACACCGCCTTCGGCTTTTGTCTTGCGCGGCGTACCGCCATGCACCGTTACGAAAGACGGGCAGAACCCTTTGAGGCAGGAATAATCCTTGTTACACATGGACTGGTTGATCTTGCGCTTGCGGCCATATTCCGTTTCGACCGGCTGCACCGCGACGCAGTTCGACTGGACGCTGCAATCGCCACAGCCTTCACAGACGCTTTTGTTGATAAAAATACGCTTCGGCGGATCGGGATATTTACCGCGTTTGCGGCGGCGGCGCTTTTCCGCGGCGCAGGTCTGATCGTAAATAATCACCGTCGTGCCCGGCGTTTCGCGCGCCTCTTTCTGGATTTTGTCGAGCCAGTTACGATGCATCACCGGCACCGAAGGCGGGATCTCACCGCGGTCCTTATACAGCGCCATACTCTCGGTCAGGATCCAGCATTTGGCCACGCCCTCGGCCACGCATTGCTGGGCGACGCGGAAAACCGGCATTTCGCCGTCAACCGCCTGCCCGCCGGTCATCGCCACCGCATCGTTGTACAAAATCTTGAAGGTGATATTGACCCTGGCCGCCACTGTCTGCCGGATCGCCAGCAGGCCGGAATGGAAATACGTGCCGTCGCCGAGATTGGCAAAAAGATGCTCTGTATCCGAAAACGGCGCAGCACCGACCCACGGCACACCCTCGCCGCCCATCTGGGTACACAGGCCGGAGCTGCGCTCCATCCACTGCACCATATAATGACAGCCGATCCCGACCATCGCGAAGCTGCCTTCCGGCACCTTGGTCGAGCTGTTATGCGGACACCCCGCACAGTAATAAGGTTTGCGCAGCGAGGGCGGCAGGTAGCCTTTTTCGCGCCGGGCGAATTCGTCGTAAAAACGCAGCGCCTGCTCAACCTTTTCGTTGTGGTAAAAACGGTTCAGGCGTTTGGCGATCACATGTGTGACCATACCGACCGTATGATCGTTTTCCAGCGGCAACAGGCGTTCCTGATTTTCATCATATTTGCCGACGATCACTTTCGGGCGCTTGCCCCAGTTATAAACGTACTGCTTGAGCTGGTATTCAATAAACTCACGCTTCTCTTCAACCACCAGCACTTCTTCCAGCCCCTCGACGGCCGCGCGCAGGTTTTCCGGTTCGATCGGCCAGGTCATGCCGACTTTGTAAACCCGCAGGCCGATCTCGGCCGCGACCTCGTCCGTAATGCCCAGGTCGATCAGCGCCTGCCGCACATCGCCGTACGACTTGCCAGCGGTGATAATCCCGAAGCGCGGCTTTGGCGAGTCGATGACGATCCGGTCGATCTTGTTTTTGCGGGCAAAGGCATGGCAGGCGAACAATTTGTAATTCTGCAATCGCCAGTCAATATCGCGCGGCGCGTCATTCATACGAATGTGCAGGCCGCCCGGCGGCTGCTCAAACTCGCCATCGCCAGGGACCAGGATATCGCGGTTCTCGCGCTCCAGATCAATAGTACCCGAGGTTTCAACCGTCGCGGTGGTAACCTTCAGCGCGATCCAGCAGCCGGAGAAACGGCTCATCGCAATGCCGAGCAGACCATACTCGACAAATTCCTGAATACTGGCCGGGTATAAAGTCGGTACCTGGTAAGCGTAAAGTACATGATCGCTCTGGCAAGCCAGCGTCGAGGACTTGCAGCCGTGATCATCCCCGACTATCGCCAGAACGCCGCCCTTGGGCGCGGTACCGTTAGCGTTCGCATGGCGCATCACATCGCCGCTACGGTCAACACCGGGCGACTTGCCGTACCAGATACCAAACACGCCATCATATTGCGGATCGGGCAGCAGCCCGACCTGCTGCGTGCCCCAGACCGCCGTGGCAGCAAGGTCTTCGTTCACGCCGGGCATGAATTTCACGTCCAGATCGTCATAATATTTGCCGGCCCGGGCCAGCTCCCGGTCCAGCGCGCCAAGCGGCGAGCCGCGGTAACCGGAGATAAACCCGGCCGTATTCAGCCCGTCCGCGATATCGCGCCGCCGCTGGACGATCGGAATCCGCGCCAGCGCCTGCAGGCCCGACATAAAAGCACTGCCGCCCTCAAGCACGAATTTATCTTCGAGGTTAACATCTTTAAGTTTTGCGGCTGTTTTTGCCATCGTTCGTTCCTGCCCTGTCCCGGTCTGAGCTTTCTCTCAAACAAATTACGGCCATTAACATAGCCTGTCCGGACCGGAATATCCATCCCCGCCCTTATTGCGGCGCAGCGCAAGTGTTATTAAAAATCTGATTGACAGAATAAAATTACGTAATTAAGGATGTGGGGTTAATAAAAATAATACGTTATAGGGAGGCTCGTCCGTATGTCGGTTGCCGCGCGCAAAGGGCTACGATATTTCTTTTCGCTGGAATCAGCCGTTGATGAGGGTTTTGATTTCCAGCCTCCACGCCCCTGGAAAAACCCCTTCAGGGAAATCGGTAAAATCTACAACGGCACGGCGAAAGGCTATGAAGATGCGCCGGCTGGCATCCGCCACCTGCTGCAGTTACAAAATGTGATCGGCAGAGACACTGAACGCCCTTATATCGCTCTCTCTCCCGAGCGCCGTAAACAGCTTTTGGATGAAAGCGCCCAGACCACACCGCGCAATGTCGCACGGGCTGTCTGCCACGTCCTTTCACGATATGTCATTCACGGTTCATGGAAAGAAAGAACGTTTGCCGCCGGTCTGTTGGGCACAACGCTGATGCTCAACCGCGAAGCGGTCGAAATGACCGTACATTTCTCGCAATGGATCGGCATGGTCACGAATACACTGACGGCACAGGCCGGCGCTGTCATGGCTGCGCGCCCCGAGTTCATCGCCGACATCATCGGCAATTACCCCTTGCTTCAGGACATTCTGGCACAAAACCCGCTATTAAATGAAACCATGATGACCTATCCGGACGTCAACCAGATTTTGAATAACCCCGATTTTCAAGAGCTGATCAGTGATAACCTTGAACTTCGCGACGCCTTAAGCCGCTCACCAACAATGGATGATTTGTTCATGCAGTTTCCGGCTTTCGCAGAACAAGTCAAACAAACCCCGGAGCTTCTCGAACAACTCAAGAACTTTAACAGCGAGTTGGGCGGCATGCTCTATGGTGACGAAGATAACATATCGAAGCGTATGCAATTTTTGGGCCTGGCCGGCGGCCAGATGATCGAGAACTTTACACAGGCCGTGCAGACCTTTACATCCGAAGGCCTGCAGGCCAATTTCAATGCCGCCTCTGACTATTTCACCAGCGGGCGGTGGGCGGAACTCAATGCCGAGGGCAAGCGCGACTCCCTGATGAACTGGCACTTACTGTTTGATGAGCAAACGCGGCGCTCCTTCAGCAATCTATGGAACAGCCGTGACTTTGCGACAATTGCCGCCAAATTCAGCGCTTTTATGATTATCAGCCTTAAAGCCACGCAATACATGGTTCTGCGCTGGCGCGGCTGGCACCACGGCTATATGGCCGCGAAAGCGACGACCGACAAAGCGTATATGCGGATCAAAAACAGCCTGCTCAACACCATCGAAAACCCGGGCCAGAGGATGCAGGAAGATCCGGATAAATTCACCACCGCCGCGGCATCCATTATTACCGGTTTTGTCACGGCGGTTATGACCTTTGACGCCTTTGGCAGAGAACTGCTGAAAATGGGACCGCTGATGGGCGTCGAGGGCGGCTACCTCTGGGCAACAATGGGATATGCGGCCCTTCTGTTTGGCGCCACCATGATCGCCGGCTGGCAACTGCCGGAAATCTACCGTAACAAGCAACGTGTAGAAGCCAATTTACGGCGCTCAACCGATAATATCGACAACCAGGCCGACCAGATCGCACTCACCGATAACGAAGCAAACGAGCTGGAAGAAATGCGCCGCCGTACAAAGCCGCCCGTCTTCAACAGCGTACGGGAACTTGGCGTCAGTGTTCGGATGATCCTGGTTGATGCAACGTTCGGGAATTTCTCGACCGTTTTCCCGCGCCTGCTGCTGGGCTTTTCGGTGATCGCCACCGGCGGCGCCACAATCGGTACGGTTGCCGCCTTTAACCAATATTACAACCGTGTCTTCAGCGCAATGAGCTTTTTCACAAACCGCTTTGAACAGTTCTCCAACTGGTTCGCGACAGCTATTCGTATGTATATGCTTGATGTCGCCACAAACACAGCCCATTACCTGAGCGCTGAAAAGCAACAAGTCAGCACAGCCTTCCGCGAACAGGAACGCGCGCGGGCGAAGGCAGAAATAGGCATAACACCGACACTGGCGCCGCAGGTATGAGCGCAGGACGGAAACCATGACGCAGGACAACATAATTGATACACCGATAGACCCCAAGGCGCTGCCCTTTATTCTCAGCACCGATCATGACGACCCGGACGCCGCGATCATCGTTGATAATGTAACAGTCAAAACGCCTGGCTTACGGGGCCGTACTCTGGTTAAAGATGCCAGCTTCAGGCTGGAAAGAGGCCGCCGCTACGTCATGACCGGCAAAAGCGGCACAGGCAAAACAATCACCACCAAGGCGTTTGCCGGCTTGTGGGACCCCGGCAACGGTGTCATCCGTATTGACCCAAACCTGAAAATCGGCATATTGCCGCAACAGCCTTATTTCCCGGATACTGACCTGCGCAGCATTCTGAATATGAAGCCCGAAGGCCAACATACGATTCCGGATGAAGAGCTTACCGATATGCTGCGCAAGATCGGTTTGCCGCAACTTATTCAATATATTCCCGGCCAGCAAACCGGTATTTTGCTGGACGGACTGGCCGAAAAGCTGCCGGACCTCATGAAAGAGACTATCGACGCCCGCAGCGACCGCGTTAACATACGCGCCCTGTCCCATCTGATCATGGGTGAAGCCATCAGGCAAATCGGCGAGCAATTTGATAATGTCCAGTTTATTCCTGAATCACAGAGACAAAAATTCCGGGATGAAGCGGTTGCCGTCTTACTGGGCGCGATGCCCGATAAAAAGAGTGCCCAAAGATTCTGTGACGATATTTTACAACAAATCGACCAGGAACTGGCCCTCCCTTTCCTGACGATTCTCACCGACACAATCCCCGCCCGCGCGCGGCGCTGTAACGGGATATTTGTTGGACTGGGTGTCGCTAAAAAAGAAATGCTGGCCCGCATGATTGGACGCAGGCTGAACAGCCGTTTCATCTCTTACATTAATAATGATGATACTGACGATAAACACCGAAAACCCGGCATCAATAAAGTACAAGCAGCATATATCGCCAAGGCGTTTGCCGCTGAAATGGAACGCGGCTTAAAAGAAGAAAGCAGCACGGCTTTATCACGAACATTTAACAGTCTCGCGATCAAACTCGTAATAAAGCCGCTGGCTTTCATATTCAACAGGGCTATCGCACCCGCCGGCAATTTCCTCGTGGTCAAACCTGCATTATTTGTACACCGGCGTGCACTTAAGCCTCTCGCGGAAGCATTTATTGCACCGCCTTTGCGCTATACCTTCCAGCACGCGTCACAAATAGCCGGCGCGATGAATGAGTTTATCGCTACTTACACGCCGTCCCTGATTAAGGCACCGGCATTATACACCGCCCATGTTGCTTCATATCTGGGCAAACACGCAGCGCATCTGGGCTATCGCGGCCTTAAAGGACTGTTCAATGCCAGCGTGTCCGCCGCCAGGGGTTTGCTCAAAACGGCTTATGCCATGACATGGCCCGTACGCTTTGCAGTCAAAGCGGCATTCTTCCCGCTTGCAGCCCTGAGCCTTCATTTCCGCGCGCGTGGTCAGGTCAAAGAAATCCTTGAAACAACGACGACATTTCTGGAACGCCAACAACTCCGCGGCAGCGATCTGACATACGGCACCAGGCTTTCCGGCGGCCAGAAACAAAAACTGTCCATCGCGATGGCGCTGTTGCAAAGGCCGGACATCCTGATCGCCGATGAAATGACCGCGCCGCTTGATGAAGAAACAGGCGAAGAAATTTACGAAACCCTGATCGACTCGTTACCCGAAGGGACAACGCTTTGCAGCATCGCACATAACAGCTACGTTAAAAAATATCACACTGATCACCTGCACATCGCCGATCAGGAAATAACGCTGCGCGAAATTCCGGAGAACGAACGCCACACCGCGCCGGCCCCGTCATAGGGCCGGCTGATTAGCACGATCAAAATATACGACGATCTTAAGCATTGTGGCAGAATGAAAAAGGCCATACACTGAACAAACAGATATGGTCAGGATATTATAAAATCATTACTTTTCAATAGGTAACGAGAATATTTTGACACTAGGAAAATTATTATGTAAATTATATTGTCATGAAGATCATATTTTTTGGAAATCGCGGCAGCAAGCCGCTAGGCGCTTCGGAATGCAGCCCCTTTGCAAAATACGGGGGCGACACGACATCTGTCGGCGTTACGTTCGAAGACGGCACGCTTATCGCACTGGATGCAGGTTCAGGCTTCTGGAAGTGGCCTTACACGCTTGAAACCCTGATGGGTCGTCCCGGCCCTTACAACATGCATCTGTTCCTGTCGCATTTTCATGACGATCATATGATGGGCCTGCCGCAAAGCCCACTGCTTTTTAATCCCCGAAATAACATAAATATTTATGGCCCGGATTCAGAACCCGGCCTGAAGGCTGTCTTTGAAGACCACGCCAGCCGGCCGCATAATCCCAACCTGTCAAAACACTATAACGCAGCCCTGCATTTCACAACGCTTCATACCAACGTTCCTAATCGTTCTGTAACTCTGGAAAACGGCGCGAAAGTCAGCTGGCTGGAAGTACCGCACGGTGATGAAACAGCCCTGGGCTTCCGCATTGATTATAAAGACGAGTCTTTTGTCATGATCAGTGATACCCACCACGAGTTCGCCGAGGACGGCGTCACGCCGGTTTTGGACCCGGCTGTGGTCGAATTCGTACGCGGCGCGAATGCTCTGGTCTATGACTCACATTTCAGCGACGAAGAACTGAACAAAGCTCCTTATCTGCGCGGCTTCGGTCATTCAACCGGCGAACACGGCGTCCGCCTGAGCCAGGCCGCCGGTGTACCTCTTCTGATAACGCATCACCACAATCCGAACAATACGGACGACAAATTGGATGAAATGACCCGCCGGCTGCGCGATTACGGCATGCAAAAAGGTGTCTACGTTATGCCGGCCCAGCCATCCCTGACCCTTGACTTATCACAACAAACCAGTGATATGATGAAGAGCTTGGAAAGGCAGGATACGCCAAAGGCCCGCTACGCGATGATCGGCACAAAACCTGCCTAGCCGGCGGGCGCAAGACCAACCGCAAACCGTTCACTTTACACTTTACAGGATCGATATGACGACTGCCCGCCTTTACGGTATCAAAAATTGCGACACGATGAAAAAGGCCATGCGCTGGCTTGATGAGCACGGCGTTGCCTACGACTTTCACGACTACAAAAAAGACGGCGCGGACATCGCCGTCCTGACGCAGGCCATTGACACCTATCACTGGAAACAGGTCATCAACCAGCGCGGTACGACATGGCGGCAACTGCCCGATGATGTCAGGGACACGATGGATGAAATGATGGCCCGCACCGTTGCGATGTCAAACCCCAGCATTATAAAGCGCCCCCTGCTGGTCAAGGACGGCGAGGTGTATCTGGGGTTTGATCAAAGCGAATATGAAGAACTGTTCAAAGCCGCCTAAGTTTTTTCATCATCGGGAAACAAAGGCGTCACGTTATTCTCTTCGCTCAGCCGGCCTGCCGAAGACTCCGACACATCTGTGAAACCGGGAATGTCCGGAAAACAAATCGTCTTCAGAGCGTCTTCGCCTTCCAGCTCCTGGCTGATCACCCGCACCGCCATGTTCTCCAGGCTTGTCTCGAATATATTCCGCACCAGCCGCGCATTCCCCGCCGTCCTGGCATCCATGTAACGAACACATTTTTTTAGCAGCGCCAGCAGGGCTGTCCCGGCGGTCTCATCAATCACATAAGCATGATCTTCACAAAACTTTTTATAAATGCGGCACATGGCTTCGGCATCATAATCGGGAAAGTCGATCACGTGCCTGATCCGGGACTTCAAACCTTCATAAGTGCCGAGCAAGGGTTTCAGACCTTCTTTATAATCGGCCAGCACGACCACAAGATCGTCCCGGTAATCTTCCATGCATTTAATCAGCTCATGGAGAATTTCATCGTTATAGCCGTAATCATCAAACAGCGCATGCGCCTCATCAATCATCAGGACACCGCCCCTGGCGAATTTGCAGGTTTCCCTGACCCTGATCGCCGACCAGCCGACATAAGGTGCTTTCAGATAGGAATGATCGACCTCAACCACATGACCGCGCGACAGCACTCCGGCCTGATACAGGAAAGAACCGACAACCCGGCCGACTTCCGTTTTGCCCGTGCCGGGATTGCCCTGAAAGATGAAGTGATTGGACGGCGTGCTTTTGAGCAGCCCGGCCGCCGCGCGCCGTTCATCGAGGGAATGGCGGGCTTCAATGACAAACAGCAGGCGCTTGATACTTTCAAGGCCCACCATACTATCAAGCTTTGTTAAAGGACTGAGAGTCTCATGGACATGATGAACCGTAAGCAGGTCAGGATTGAACACTTCGGACTCATAGCCCTTCAACCGGCCTTTGGAACCACTGTACAGGCTACTGTAGATATCGTAATCGTAGTCGCCCTTGCCGCCGGGATCGAATGTTTCGTTGTCATTCACGACATTGACGACATACTCGCCGTTTTCATCTTTCTGAAACGCCATCTCACGGAAAATCTCGTTGTTGGACTTTCCTTCATTCGTCTTTCCCTGATGATCGGACGGCTGTTTTGCATCGGCCTCTTTTTCAGATTCAGAAGCACAAGACGCAGCAGCAAATTCTGCATCGCCATCGTCCTGGCTGCCATCCTGATGATCTGATTTTTTGATTTTAAAAAACGCAAGGGGCGACGTCTCATCGACGCCGTCAAGCTTCTCTTCGCTCATAACACACCACTCTACTGTATAGGTTCATTATTTTTTATAATGATATGCTATCACAAGACTCGCGGCGGCGGTACAATTATTTGGTGTCTTCTATTTAGTATCTTCAAACAGCTCCCGGCCGATCAGCATCCGGCGGATTTCAGAGGTGCCCGCGCCGATCTCATACAGCTTGGCATCGCGGAGCAAGCGCCCGGTCGGGTATTCATTGATATAGCCGTTACCGCCCAGCGTCTGGATCGCCTGCAGCGCCATCTGGGTGGCGGCCTCGGCACTCATCAGGATACAGCCCGCCGCGTCCTTGCGCGTGGTTTCGCCGCGGTCGCAGGCCTGCGCCACCGCATACACATAGGCGCGCTGGCTCGATAACGTCGTGTACATATCCGCCATCTTGCCCTGCATCAGCTCAAACTCGCCGATGCTCTGGCCGAACTGTTTACGCTCATGCACATAGGGCACACAAACGTCCAGGCAGGCCTGCATAATGCCCAGAGGCCCGCCAGACAGCACGACGCGCTCGTAATCCAGACCGCTCATCAGCACGTTGACGCCCTTGCCAACGGCACCGAGGACATTTTCCTCAGGCACTTCGCAGTCTTCAAACACCAGTTCGCAGGTATTGGAGCCGCGCATGCCGAGCTTATCGAGCTTCTGCGCCGTGCTGAACCCCTTCATGCCCTTCTCGATCAGGAACGCGGTAATACCGCGCGCACCGGCGGCCGGGTCGGTCTTGGCATAGACCACCAGCGTGTCGGCCTCCGGACCGTTGGTGATCCACATTTTGTTGCCGTTCAGGACGTAACGGTCGCCCTGCTTTTCCGCGCGCAGCTTCATCGAAACCACGTCGCTGCCGGCGCCCGGCTCGCTCATCGCCAGCGCGCCGACATGTGCGCCGCTGACCAGCTTCGGCAGGTATTTCTGTTTCTGGATGTCATTGCCGTTGCGGTAAATCTGGTTGACGCACAAATTGGAGTGCGCGCCGTAAGACAACCCGACCGAAGCGCTGGCCCGGCTGATTTCCTCCATCGCCACGACATGCGCCAGATACCCCATATCCGCGCCGCCATACTCCTCGGATACGGTAATGCCGAGCAATCCCATCTCACCGAGTTTTTGCCACATAGCCTGCGGAAACTCGTTGCTGTGATCGATCTCTTCCGCCAGCGGCGCGATCTCGCTTTGCGCGAACTTGTAGATCTCCTCGCGCAACATCTCGATTTCTTCCGGGTGGCCGAATTTAAGCGTCGGGTAAGATTTCATCGTCGGGGCCTGCCTTTTCGTTTCCTGCTTCATTGCCGCTTCGGTCATATTTAATCTTTCATTCACTGGTTACGTCATACCGGCTTACGCCGGAATGACTTTCTTTTATGCTTTGGCCGCGCGGGCAACACGGGATGCCGGTTCCCGGCCGAGCTGTTCCGCTATAAACCATGCGGTTTCAATTACGGCGTCCAGAGTAGCACCCGTCTCCATCCCGAGTCCATCCAGCATATAGAGCACGTCTTCAGTCGCCACATTGCCGGATGCACCTTTGGCGTAGGGGCAGCCGCCCAGACCGGCAACGGAGGCGTCGATCACCCTGATCCCCGCCTCCAGCCCGGCATAGATATTCACCAGCGCCTGCCCGTACGTGTCATGGCAATGCAGCGCCAGCTTTTCGGCCGGAACCTCTTTTTGAATACAGTCCAGCATAGCCTTGATTTTATTGGGTGTTCCCACGCCAATCGTATCGCCGAGCGATATTTCGTAACAGCCCGTATCGTAAAGCGCTTTGGCCACCTTAGCGACGGCCTGCGGTGCGATCTCCCCCTCATACGGACATCCGGCAACACAGGACACATAGCCGCGGACGCTGATACCATGGGCCCTGGCCATGTCCATCACCGGCGCAAACCGTTCAAGGCTCTCGGCGACCGAGCAATTGATGTTCTTTTGCGCGAAACTCTCCGACGCCGCGGTAAAAACGGCGATTTTGGTGACACCCGCCGTCAGCGCGGCCTCCATGCCCTTTTCGTTCGGCACCAGCGCCGCATATGTCACGCCATCCTGCCGTTTGATCTGCGCCAGCACATCGGCGCTATCGGCCATCTGCGGCACCCATTTGGGCGAGACGAACGCCCCGGCCTCGATATAACGCAGGCCCGCCGCCGCCAGCCGCTCGATCAGTTCGACCTTGACCGCCGCCGGCACCGTCTGCGCCTCGTTCTGCAACCCGTCGCGCGGGCCGACCTCATAAAGTTTCACTGTTTCCATTTGCCAATCCTGGTGGATATTTCCTATATATGTTAGGAACTATACAGGCTTTTTGGCGCAAGACGAAACGGATGAAAAAGGCAAACTGGCTGAAAATTTATAATTTCTGGCCGCCCTTTCTCGGGGCGGGCATCCGCATTTCTGATGTGTCTGACGACGTGCAAAGCGTTGAAGTCAAACTTCATGAACGCTTCTGGAACCGCAACCATATGAACGCTCATTTCGGCGGTTCGATCTGTGCCATGACCGACCCGTTCTATGCGCTGATTATCACCAAAAACCTGGGCAAAGATTATATTGTCTGGGACAAGGCGGCGTCGATCCGCTTCAAAAAGCCGGGTAAGGGCACGCTGACCGCCACCTTTAACGTCAGCAGCGCCCGGCTGGCCGAGATCAAGCACGAAGCCGACACGCAATACAAGGCCGAACCGCATTTCACCGCCGTCGTCCGGGACGAAGCGGGCGATGTCGTTGCCGAAGTTGATAAAATCGTCCATGTCCGCCGCCGCGACAGAGAGAGCGCAAAAATCGCTCCTGCTCCTGCTCCTGCCCCCGCTCCGCATGGCCCACCCTGACCGGCGCCTAAAGCTTCAGGATCATGTCATGATGCGGAATGGTGCCGCCATCCACATAGCCTTCGCCGGTGATGACAAAGCCAAATGTCTCATAAAACGGAATGGCCGTATCCTGTGAACCGAGGAGAATACTGCCTATCTTGTGATCACTTTGAATGTCGGCGATCATGAAACGCATCAGCGCCGCGCCGATCCCCCTGCCGCGCAGGTTATCAAGAACCGCAAGCCGTTCAAGCTTGGCTTGCTTGTCGCCGTAAAGACGCCACCGCCCGGTGCCCGCAGGCACGCCGTCACAGATAGCGAGAAAATGACGGCACTCGTCCTCGTAATCATCCACTTCGCGTTCG
The DNA here is from genome assembly GCA_964445195.1 of uncultured Micavibrio sp. Classification (GTDB taxonomy): domain Bacteria; phylum Pseudomonadota; class Alphaproteobacteria; order Micavibrionales; family Micavibrionaceae; genus UM-FILTER-47-13. The sequence goes on from CAYUKA010000001.1 coordinate 139,568, forward strand.
GACGGGACACTTTGACCAACAACAAAAACCGTGGTCCTTATCTGCACACAGCGCGCATAATCCGCCAGCGTTTCCGTCCGCCTGACGACGAGCGCTTCGGCCATCACGCCCCGTCCCCGGCCTTGATCGAGACCAGCAAGGCGCCGTCCTGTACCTGGTCATTCGCGCTTACCGGCAATTCCTCGACGATACCGGCGCAGGCGGCGCGGATGGTCATTTCCATTTTCATCGCTTCCATGATCAGCAGCGGCTGATCCTTCTCAACGCTGTCGCCCTGCCGGACCAGCACATCGACGATCTTGCCGGGCATCGGCGTGACAATCCGGCCTTCGCCTGCTTCCTCGTCATCGGTACTGCCATGGATATACAGATGCAGCCTGATCACCCGGCCACCACGGAAAAACGTTATCGTTCTGCCGTCACGATCGGCGGCAATCAGCGCGTGAACGCGGCGACCGCCAAGGCTGATAGTCAGCATATCCTGTTCGCAGGAGACAAACCGCACGGCCAGCGTCTGCCCGTTCATCTCAAGCGTAAACGTCCCGTCTGCGCAAAGCGCCTCAATCTCGTAACGGGTTTCCGCATTCATGAAGGTCAGGCTTTGCCGCGCCTGCGTATTCATGCGCCAATGGTCAGCAACGGCCCACGGATCAGCCGGATCGGTCGCCTTGTCCTCTCCGCCGCCGACACCGGCCATAAACCAGACCGCCGCCAGCGCCAGGTCCGTGTCATCCGGCGCGCCATAATCCGGCGGCAGTAAATCATCCATATACCGAGCGATAAAGCCGGTATCGACATCACCGGCGCTAAACGCATCATGTGCGAAAATACGGGACAGGAATTCGTGATTGGTCCGCAAACCGGCAACCCCGCTGCCGGCCAGTGCCGCCTGCATGCGCCGCAGCGCTGCGGCGCGATCATGGCCGTGAGCAATAATCTTGGCGATCATCGGGTCGTAATGAATTGTCACTTCGTCGCCTTCATCCACGCCGGTATCGATCCGCGCATCCGCGGATTTGAAAAACCGTTCGACCGCGCCTGTCTGCGGCACAAAATCCTGCGCCGGGTCCTCGGCATAAAGCCGCACTTCAAACGCATGACCGGAGAGCCTGATATCCTCCTGCGCCAACGGCAAAGCCTCACCCGCCGCCACGCGCAGCTGCCACTCCACCAGATCAAGACCGGTGACCATTTCCGTGACCGGGTGCTCGACCTGCAGCCGCGTATTCATCTCCATGAAAAAGAAGTCGTGCGTTTGCGAGTCCATGATGAACTCGATTGTCCCGGCATTCTCATAGCCCAGCGCCTGCACGGCTTTCACTGCCGCCGCGCCCAGCGCCGCCCTTACATCGTCGGGAAGCCCCGGCGCCGGCGCTTCCTCCACCACTTTCTGGTGACGGCGCTGCAGGCTGCAATCACGCTCGAACAAATGCACGGCATTGCCGTGGGAATCGCCAAATACCTGCACCTCGACATGGCGCGGTTTCTGGACAAACTTTTCAATCAGCACATGATCGTTGCCAAAGCTCGCCCTGGCTTCGCGCTTGCAGCTCTCCAGCGCTTCGGCAAACCCTGCTTCCGCCTCAACCAGCCGCATCCCCTTGCCGCCGCCGCCGGCCACCGCCTTGATCAGTACCGGAAACCCGATCGCCTTAGCTTCTTTCAGCAACTGCGCCGTCCCCTGCGTCTTGCCCTGATAGCCAGGCACCACCGGCACACCGGCCTTGTCCATGATCGTCTTGGCCCGGTCCTTCAGCCCCATATCGGCAATGGCCCTGGCCGACGGGCCGATAAATTTGATACCGGCCTTTTCACAGGCTTTGGCAAAGCTTTCATTCTCCGACAGGAAGCCATAGCCGGGATGGATGGCCTGCGCGCCACGCTCGCGCGCCACCTCTAAAATCCTGTCGCCTTTCAGGTAAGAGTCCGCCGCCGCCGCACCGCCGATATGAACGGCCTCGTCCGCCAGCCGGACATGACGCGCCCCGCGGTCGGCATCGGAATAAACCGCCACTGTCCTGATCCCCAGCCGCCGGGCCGTTTCGATGATCCGGCAGGCAATCTCACCCCTGTTCGCAATCAATATCGTTTCAAACATGGCATTCAAAGTAGCCAAATCGCCCCGGCGGCACCATACAAAAGTTTGATTTTCGTAATATTGAAAATATGCTGTGCAAAAAACATTGTATTACTGCAAAAAGTCGGCTTATATTGCGCCGCGTCAATCATGTTTCATAAAGGTACAGGCAGCTATGAAACAATATGTTTCTGACCCGGTTCAAGAGCTTAACCATTATCTTCTGGCCACGATCAATAAGTTTGACTTTGAACGGCCTGGCATCTGCGTAAGCCGCTCTACGCCCGATACCGGGCACGATATCGACGATCTCGATATCTATGACGGGCTTTATGTCGGCACCCCCACTTATGCGCGGGTCGCCCGGCACATCCCGACCGGCACAGTCTGTTTGATTACCTCTAAAGCGCCTGAAAACCTGCGCGGTGAACGGTCGCGCGATAAAAAGAAAATCATCGCCACAAATGACGGCCTGCAAAAAAGCTATATCGTCAGCGCTTATAGGAGCAGCGGCAAGGATAACGACATATATCGCGTTGCCCGTAAACTGCGCCGTGACCTGAAGCGCTACAGTGAAGATCTGGAAGAGCGCTGTGAAAAACATTTCACACTGTATGGCGCCCGCATCGGCAACCCCGACCCAGGCACAAGGCGCTTTAACGCCAACACTCCGACTGAAATCTGGACTAATGGCCGAATTGCCTACCTGCTCGACCAGAATAAAGACGGCCAGTGGGAAGTCCGTTTTTATGCGCCAACCCGCCGCCGCGATGGGAGTTTCGTGCCGGTTGATATCAGCTCGAACAGGCTGCGCGACAAATTCGCCCGTGTAACACGGCTGGTCGCTACAAGCGATAGCTATGAGGAAGCACGCGAAAAAGTCGCCGGGCACTGGCAGCTGATCTCGTCCCGCCTGTGGGACGAAGAAAGCATCTATAAAAGCGAAGGCTGGCTGATGCATATCATGCGCGTTATTTCACAGGCGGTGAATAAGGTACGGGACAAAGGCCTGCGTCTTGCCTTCGTCACAAGTGCCGTTGGCCTGACTCTCGGCCTGATTAGTCCCAAATACGGTATTATCGGCGGCTTGACAGCAGCGGCTATTCATACGGCCATGGACCACATTGCCGATGAGAGCTATATCGGTTCGCAGCAAGCGATTAAAGAGCTCAATGAAGCGCGCCGCCGCCTGAATATCGAGGCCTATCCTTTCGACGAAAACGCCGCAAATCACTATAAAATCCAGACGCGTCCGAATATCTCCAAGCTATGTCCCAAAATCGACCTGGAGCGTTTCCCGGCCGAGGAGTTCGAGTTCCTCGACTCTGAACGCTCCGGCCTGTTGCGCGATCACGAATTCGCCGTCGACGGTTTCCGGCCACAGTCAATCAAGGACCAGATCCTGTCGATGCACCAGCGCGGCTTTTCTTCAACCTGCGTATTGCCGGACAGTAATACACGTGTCGATATGTTCCAGAGCGGGCTTGTCCGCCTGATGCACCAGATGCCTGACGGTAATATCCGGATTTTCGCCGGCTATCGGCCGGATAACTGTATCGATGAAAACCTGCGTCTGCCGCAAAACTATATAGACCAGCTTGGTCAAGGTGTCATAGCCCTGACATACGACCGCAAGCGCAGTAACTTCAACCACGCGTTCACCGTCAACTCCCCGTCACTTGATGAAATCCTGGCCGAAATCGAACCGCTGCTTTTCCGGGATCAACCGGAAATCACAGACGGCTTAAAAGTTCATTCACTAGACTCTATTAAAAATATCTTCGCGGGTTGCATCGGTATTAAAAAAGACGAGCCAGACGAACCTTTCGTCAGATATCCGGCCCTGCCCGATCTGCGGGCGATGATGGCGCCAGGTTATTAATCGCCTTCTGTGATCGCCTTGCGGGCTCTTTCAAACAGTCGATAATCGCGCCGCTCCGCCAGGCCGGAGGCACTGCCCTTCTTCTTCGACGACTCATACAAAACGTGTTGCAGCCGCGCAAAACGGTCGTAATGGCGTTCATATTGCTGAACCATTTCGCGGATAATCAGGCAACTATCCTGCGCGCTGTCAACAAGCCCGCCCTGCGCCATAATCCTGTGGCGGCGCGCATAGGATTTCTCATACTGCCCGTCAATCAGCGCCGCGATGTCAGACTGCAATGGCGCTGCGCACTCTTCCGATACTTCATCCCGCACCAACCGGTCCAGAACCGTTCTGGCCCTGTCCATTTCCTCCTGCATATTCGCCTGCATGAAATCGCCCGCTTCCCGCAGCGGCGCAAACTTTTCAGGATGACGGACCATGCAGGCTGCATAGCCCGCTTCCATAGCGGCTTTGTAATCGGCCATGCCCCTGACAATCGCAACCGGCCCGGCCAGGTTTGCATGCGACGTTATATGACACTCCCCTTCGGCATACGCGGAAGGAACAAGCAAAACCGTCATTGCGAGGAGGAGTGAAACGACAACGCGGCAATCCATACAACGCATGGATTGCTTCGTCGGCGTTGCCTCCTCGCAATGACGGCGAATAATCCTCATTTCTGACGCACCCAACCCGCTTTGCGCTTCTCCAGAAAAGCCGCCAGCCCCTCCTGCGCCTCGGCTCCGGCACGGGTCCGTGCAATAATCTCCGATGTGCGGTCCATAAGATCACCGCTATGCGGCGCGCCGACAACCTCGCAGAACAACGCTTTTGACGTCGCCATCGCCTGCGGGCCGTTCGCCCGCAGCTCGATCATCAGCCGGTGCAGGATATATTCCACATCTGCCGGGCGGTCGGCCAGCTCATGCACCAGACCGATATCATAGGCTTTCCGGGCGTCGATCTTTTCACCGGTCTGGAAATAGCGCTTGGCGTGCCGCGCGCCCATCGCCCGGATTACATAAGGGCTGATCGTCGCGGGAACCAGGCCGAGCTTGACCTCGGACAAGGCGAACAGGGCCTTTTCATCGGCAATCACGATATCGGCACAGGACACCAGCCCCAGCCCGCCGCCCATCGCCACACCAAACACCAGCGCAATCGTCAGCTTCGGCAGGGTGTAGAATTTATGCAGCATCCCGGCCAATTTACAGGCATCCGCGCGGTTCTGATCTTCCGTGTAGCCCGCAGCGCGTTTCATCCAGCCCAGATCAGCCCCAGCCGAAAAGCTCTTGCCCCGCCCCTCGATAATCACGGCCAGCACATCGTCACGCACGGCCAGCTCGTCCCAGATCGCGGCCAGCCGCTCGATCATGTGCTCGTCAAAGGCGTTATGACGCTCCGGCCGGTTCATCGTCACCCGCGCCACGCCTTCTTCCTCGAAATTCAGTAGTACAATATCATCATCACTCATGCCCCTGTCTTAGCATGGGCAGGCCGTTACTGAAAAGCCAGAAGCCAGAAGCAAACGCAGAAATATTGACAAGATATTATGTAATATGCAAAAAGATTACCATGAAACATTATAGTCCCCGAAAGATCCGGTGGGAATATAACTTATGGGCCCGCCGTTACGATGACCAGTTTACCAGAAACGGCTATCGCGCCCCCCGTTTCCTGTTCGACAGCGTATTGCGACGCTTTAACATCAGTGCGTCGCCACTGCATATACTGGATGTCGGGATTGGCACCGGCATGCTGAGCGAATATTTTCGCAAAGCCAACCCTGGCTGCCATATTACCGGCATTGATATTTCATCGGGCATGTTACGCAAATGCCGGAAAAAGGGGATTGCCGACACTCTTGTTAAAAGAGATTTTGAAAACAATGGATTTCCGTTCCCAAACGCCCAATTCGACCTTGTGGTATCAAGCGGCGTATTCGAGCTTATCAACCAACCCGACCGGGTTATATCCGAAATGGGCCGTGTGCTGCGCCCCGGCGGCGCGTTCGCCTTTACCGTCTATGCTGATGCGCCGCATCACTATCCATGTCATCGTCACGACGATGCGCTCATTGAAGGGGGACTGGCCGATGCCGGTCTGGTCATGCACGGTAAGGAGCGTTTCTATGCTTTTGACTATCACGGTAACGATATTTTTTACCATCTTTACTCCGGGCAAAAGCAGGAGCTAGCCTCAGCACCGCTTTAAAGCCGTTATCCTTTTATAAACCTTTCTCTTTTAAGCTTTTGGTAAGTCAGGCGTTTAACGTTTTTCATTCAAGGTTTTTCAAGGGGTCGCTCATGTCCGAACGGGAACAGCTCAAAAAAGTCGAAAATGACAACAAACCCGTCTTTTCACTGATTACGGTTTTTCACCACGACACCGACAAAGGCTGGCAGCCCTATGGCAAGATGCAGGAATTGCTGGATTATATTAACCCGGTCGATGACGGCCTGGTGCTCGACAAGAATAATTGCGAGGTTTATGAGCGCGACCTGCCCTTTTATAAAGATGTCAGCCTGATCAAGATTGCCAGCCTGTACCCGGAACAGGATGACTTTATCCTGTTTTTCATGCATGTCGGCGATGATTACATCATGCTGAACGGCATGAGCGATTATATTCACGAGGTCAACAGTACCGGCGCGATCCAGCTTGATAAGGACAGCGTATTCGATTACCTGAAATTCTTTTCCTTCTTTGTCAGCGATGAGGAAACGCTGGAGCCTTTCTATGTTATTGAAGGCGAGAACAGCGAATATCTCGACGGCTTAAGCCAGTACCAGAAGAACCGTATCCTGCGCGGCTATAGCGGCCCGCGCCTGATTTCTTCAACGGACAACCAGAGCTATGTGATCGAGTCGCGGCTGATGTTTTGCGGCAATATTTATGATGCGAAATACAAGATCACCGCCGATGGCATGATCGTCATGACCGACGACAAACATGTCGGGATTATTTAGGCGGCTCTCTGTTATCACGCAGCACCCCGCCCTGCTGTCACCCCGCAAATACGCCCCCTGAAGATCGTATTTTCGATTGACATGTTACGAAAAAGCTACAATACTGCCTTTTATTTTCTATAAGGCAGTACAGCTATGCAACATGAGACAGCCATGGACTATGGTGAATTTGCAGATCTATGCACTGAATTCTGGCACAGCACAAAAGATTGGTACGACCAGCGCACAACAGATAACTGGCTGGTTGATGTCATTCAGCATGGAAGAGAATCAAAGATTTTGTCAGAGCTGGGAGCTGCTTTTGCCTATGCTGCATATAAAGCAGGCTCGGTAATGCCTGCTGTTTTAGGCGGCAGTTACTTTGAAAGAAAGCGCGCAGATCTTGTGTGTTCTTGGGCAGATGAGCATGCTGACGTTCTAAGCGGCCTTGGCAGGCGTTCCATTGAATTCGTCGCCCGGGAATTGCCAGATGGCCTGAGAACCACGGCGGCTCTGGAAGTTGCCGGAAGCCACGGGTACGAACACATGGCCGCTGTTATTGAGGCAGGCATGAAATAGAGCAGACAGAGTTTTTTACTCAGCCTCTGAGCCTGAACGTCCTCTGCGGCTACATCCTGAACACGCCATAACGGGTTTCTGCGGCCGGCGCATTCAGCGCCGCCGACAGTCCAAGGCCGAGAACGCGGCGTGTATCGGCCGGGTCGATCACCCCGTCATCCCACAACCGGGCGCTGGCATAATACGGGTGGCCTTCGGTTTCATATTTTTCGCGGATCGGCGCCTTGAATTTTTCCTCTGCCGCTTCCGGCCAGTCCTCGCCGTCGCGCTCCTTCTTCATCCTTGTCACAGTCGCCAGCACGGTTGCCGCCTGCTCGCCGCCCATCACGGATATGCGGGCATTCGGCCACATCCAGATCATGCGCGGATTAAAGGCGCGGCCGCACATGCCGTAATTGCCCGCCCCAAAGCTGCCGCCGATAATCACGGTGAATTTCGGCACAGTGGCGCAGGACACAGCCGTCACCATCTTTGCACCGTCCTTGGCAATCCCGCCCTGCTCGAACTTCCGGCCGACCATAAAACCGGTGATATTTTGCAGGAACACCAGCGGAATGCCGCGCTGCGCGCACAGTTCAATAAAATGCGCGCCTTTCAGTGCGCTTTCGGAAAACAGCACACCATTATTGGCGACAATGCCGACCGGCATGCCATGAATATGCGCAAAGCCGGTCACCAGCGTTGTGCCATAGCGTTTTTTGAACTCGTCAAACTCGCTGCCGTCAACGATATGGGCGATGATATCACGCACTTCAAACGGCGTCTTCAGGTCGGGCGGGATCAGGCCGTAAATATCCTGCGGATTATAGATTGGCTCCTGCGGCGGCTTGAGGTTAAGCGCCCCCTGCTTACGCCGGTTCAAGTTCGCCACTGTGCGCCGGACGATCTCCAGCGCATGATCGTCATTCTCCGCCAGGTGATCGGCCACGCCCGAAATACGGGTATGGACATCGCCGCCGCCAAGATCTTCGGCACTAACCTCTTCGCCCGTCGCCGCCTTCACCAGCGGCGGTCCGCCAAGAAAGATTGTGCCCTGCTCTTTCACAATAATGCTCTCATCGCTCATCGCCGGCACATAGGCGCCGCCGGCGGTGCAGCTTCCCATCACCGCCGCGATTTGCGGGATACCTTGCGCCGACATGGTCGCCTGGTTGTAGAAAATCCGCCCAAAATGCTCTTTATCGGGGAATACCTCGTCCTGCTGCGGCAGGTTCGCGCCGCCACTATCGACAAGGTAAATACAGGGTAAATGATTTTGCGCGGCGATTTCCTGCGCGCGCAGATGTTTCTTCACAGTCAGCGGGTAATAGGTGCCGCCCTTGACCGTCGCATCGTTACAGACAATCACGCACTCTAGTCCCGACACCCGGCCGATACCGGTAATGATCCCGGCGGCAGGCACTTCGTCGTCATAAACATGATACGCCGCCAGTTGCGAGAATTCGAGGAACGCCGAGCCGGGATCAAGCAGCCGGCCGATCCGGTCGCGGGGCAGCAGCTTGCCGCGAGCCGTATGACGTTCCCGCGCTTTATCGCCGCCGCCCATCTCGATCCGCGCCACCGTATCGCGCAAATCAGCCAACAACCTTTCCATGGCTTCCCTGTTCGCCGCGAATGTTTTGTCGCCGCTTGAGATTGTCGGTTTTAGCTGCACCATCGTTTCGCTCCCTTGCCTTACCGTCGCAGGCTAGCCCAGATTCGCAGTGCGGGCAATATCAGGCGCCATAAAGGCGGTAACCGCTATCGAATTGCTGCGCCCCTTTTTCAACCGCCAGCAGGGCGTGCGCATAAAGCTCGTCCCAGCTTTTGCCATGTTCCGGGTAAAGCGCGATACCGATATGGGCGCGGATATGGCGCGGCTGCGCCCGTGCAATCACCGGGCGCTCCAGACTTTCAAGAACCCGGCGCGCAAGGTAGGAAATATGCCCTTCATGTGCAATGTCCTTTTGCAGCAACCCCAGGCAATCACTGCCCAGCCGCCCGAACAGTTTATCGTTTTGCAGCAATCCGTACAGCCGCCCCGAGACGATTTTCAGGACATCCTCACCGGCGCGCAGGCCATCGGCCATAATAATATCCGTCAGGTTCTGGACCTTGATCACCTGTAATGCGGCCCGGCCCACACCACCCTTATCAGCAAGGATCGCCCGGCTCTGGGCGATGAATGCCGCCTCGTTCGGCAGCCCCGTCACGGAATCCCTGTTACCGGCTAGGGTCATATTGTGTAAGCCCGTTCCTTCTGTTACAACCATACGAAATGCATAAGATAATGCCTCAGCGTAACGCATTTGGCATTTGAATATGCGAAAACATGCGTACGCAGGCGCAGCAAAAAAACAGGGAGTTAATTTGAGCCAGGCTATTCTCAACGCGATCGGCAATACACCGCTTCTGGATATGGGCGACAATATTTACGCCAAGGCCGAATTCCTGAACCCGTCCGGTTCGATCAAGGCCCGGATGGCGAATTACATGATTGAAAAAGCCGAAGAAGAAGGACTGCTCAAACCCGGCGACACGATTGTTGAAGCGACCAGCGGCAATACCGGCAATGCCTTAAGCATGATCGCCGCGGTCAAAGGATACAAAATGATCGTGATGATACCGGAAGGCTATACCAACGAACGGGTTGCGATCTCACGCGGCTATGGCGCGGAGATCCGGTTTATCGGCCATTTCCAGGTCAACGAAGCCCGCACCGCCGCCATCGCTCTGGGGCAGGAAGACGGATATTACTGTCCCGCCCAGTTTGACAATGAATGGAATGTCGAGGAAAACCGCGAATGGCTGGGCCGTGAAATTATCGCGCAACTGCCCGAAGGCCTGAAAATCGATGCACTGGTACAGGGCGTTGGCACCGGCGGGACACTCATCGGCATCGGCCAGGCGCTGCGGCAATGGCACAATCCCGATATACAGCTGTTTGCGATGGAACCGACAGAATCGCGTACAATCGAATGCTGCATTGTCTGCGATCACCAGATCGAAGGAATCTCGGACGGCTTTGTACCGACAATCTATCAACGTCACCGCGATCAGGTTGACGGCGTTATTGCTATCGACAGCGAGGAAGCTATCGAAGAGGCCAAGCGCATGGCCGCCGATCGCGGCCTGTTCGTCGGCCCCAGCAGCGGGGCGAACATGCTGGCGGCACAGCAAATCAAAAAGGAAGACACGGCCATTAAAACCGTGCTGACCCTGCTGTGCGACAAAGGTGAAAAATATTTATCGTTGATGTACGAGAAGTAAAGCCCCGGCCTGCCTTCGGAGTTTAGCGGATATCGCGCAGTATCTCGGCTTCCGTATCCTCATAAACATCAACAGATGCCGGCGGGGCACTATCACGGAACAAATCCTGCAAATCGTTTGCGCTTTCATTTTCGGGGTTGCCGTATTTTTCATCATCATCGGCAATCAATTCTTCCAGACGGCTCAAATCCTGTTCCGCTTGCGGTTCTTGTTCAACGACAGGCTCCTGACCCCAGTCACCTTCCCACTCTTCCGACCATTCCTCTTCCTCCAACGGCATATAGGCCAGCGGATCAGGATCAACAGGTATGCCGAAAGATGCCAGAACATCCTGACCATTGATTCTGAAACGCGCAAACAGCTTCATAAAACCGTCCTGCACGGGCATAAAGCTAAATTCAAGAACCGGCCCTCCCCGATCGAGATGAGAAAGCCGTTCTCCTTCACGTAGCTGTGGCGTGGCGACCGCGATTGCCTGATGATCATTGTAAAAACCGACAACATGGGCAAACGCCCCGTGAACCGGCTCCAGCTCATGAATATAGCGTCCGCTCTTGTCGCGGACGGTGAATGTGAGCACGCTCTCCTGCCCTGCCTCAAGCGCAAACCCCTGCGTTTCAAGGCGCACATTATAATTGTCACCTTCAAACATATCCGCCGCAGCTGTCTTCGGCTGACGATCCTTACAGTCTGCCGCGCCCTTGATCGTGAACGGGATATATTGTGGATCTTTGCGCAACGTATCGATAACAGCCCAGCCATAATAGTTGCACGGCGTGCCTGGTGTCATGGTAAACACATATTCCCCGGGCACCCGCCGAACGACAGGGACTTTGTAATGAAAATCCTCCAGTGCGGGATCAACAGCCACGATATAAATTGCCTGACCGGCATTGGCCTGCAGCTCCTCCGCCATAACCGGAAAACCACCGTTGTGACGTAATTTAACTGTCACTGCCGTACGGCGGTTTTCCACCAGCGGCCTTGTATTTACAACCGTTGCATCTATCCCGGCGTCAGCTGTCGCAGCACGCGGGGACAAAATAAAAATCGCAAGCGCGACAATCAACAAAGCCATAGGTTTCATAACATAATCCATAAACTGTTTGTTCGCTATTGCAGCACGTTTGCCATCTTTACGTCTATTCATAACGCTGCTAAGAACGCAGGATCTTAAGAACAATAAATACATGAACAGGGATAGATATGCCACAGCCGATTGCCGCTTTACCAGCTCATTCACATTCCGAAAGCCTTGAGGGCAAGTATCCGCCCGGTGTGGATTGGAACACGCCGCTGGATAAAATCACGCTGGTCGAAATGTTCAACAAGGCGGTCGCCGAATATGGCGACAGGCCCTGCATAGACTTCTTTGATCGCAAACTATCCTTCGCTGAGCTCGCCGGGATGGTAGACAAGGCCGCGAAGGGCTTTCAGGACATGGGCGTAAAGAAAGGCACGCGCGTCGGGCTTTATATGCCGAACACGCCGTGGTACCCGATTATGTTTTTCGGCGCGCTGAAAGCCGGTGCCATTGTTGTCAACTACAGCCCGGCCTATGCGAAGAAAGAGCTCGCGGCACAGGTCGATGACAGCGGCACGGAAATTCTTGTCACCGCGGACTTACCGAACACCTATAGAAATGCGACCGGCCTGCTGAAGGAAGGCAAGCTTGATAAGGTTGTCGCCTTCCATCTTTACGACACACTGCCTGAGGATAAATCGTGGTTGCCGAGAGATCTGCGATTCGGTTTGCCGGTGTACAAGATGCTCAACCGCCTAACCCGCTTTTTCCAGCGAGCCGTCAAGGACAAGGTCCATATGGTTGATGAGTTCACCAATAATGACGGCCGCTATACGCCGGTGGATATCGATCCCGATGACACCGCCGTGCTGCAATATACCGGCGGCACAACCGGCGTGCCCAAAGGCGCGGAACTAACGCACTATAACCTTGCGGCCAACGCCCAACAGATCGAGATCTTTTTCGGGCAGCTGGCGCCGGAATACGATCATGACCTGACGCTCAAACACGGCAAATCGAAAATTGCTGCCCCATTGCCAGACTTTCATATCTTCGGCATGACCACGACGATGAACATGCCGATCAGAATGGGCCTGGAAACAATTATGCTGCTGAACCCGCGCGATCTTGTCACAGCGCTAAAAGTGATTGAGCGGGCGCGGCCCGGCTTCGCCACAGCCGTGCCAAAACAGGTTGAAGGCACCATCTTTAACCGCGCTGTCAAAAAACACGCTCACGATCATCTCAAGGTTGTCATCACCGGTGGTTCGGCCCTGCCCTCGGCTGTTAATAACATCGTGCGCGATAATTGCAATACGGAGCTCCGGCCCGGTTACGGCTTGACGGAAGCATCACCGGTCCTGACCGCCAACCCAACCAGTGGCGGCAAGGACGGCAGCGCCGGTATCGCATTTCCGGGTGTCGAAATTCGCATCTGCGATATCGATGATCCGGAAAAAGTCCTGAATATCGGCGAAACCGGCGAAATTCAGGCACGCGGCCCGAATGTGATGAAAGGCTACTGGAACAAACCCGAGGAGACCGCAGCTACCATGACCAAAGACGGATGGCTTAAAACCGGTGATGTCGGCCACCTCGACGAAGATCATTACTTGTTTATTACCGACCGCCTGAAGCGCATGATTAATGTCGCCGGCACCGGCAAAAAAGCCTGGGCCAACGTCATAGAAAACGAAATTGCCGAACATCCGGACGTGCTGGAATGCTGCGTGGTCACCGTCAATAAAGGTACCGACCACGAGGCCGCCAAAGCGTTTATCCGGCCCCGGCCAGGCAAAAAGCTTGACGAGAAAGATTTGCGCCGCCACCTTAAGGACCGGCTTAGTTCCCATGAAATTCCGCGTTACTACGAGTTTGTCAGCAAGCCCCTGCCGGTTCTCGCAGGAGTACCCAAGCCCGACTGGAAAAAACTGGAGGATCAGGAAGCGGCAAAAGCCCAAGCTCAAGCTCAAGCCACCCCAGCCCCCGGCGTATAACAAAACACGAACAACGAATAGAGATATATAAAGAAAGAAGGAGACATATCATGGACAATCAGGCCGTTATCGTGGCGTTTAACCGCACCGCCTTCGCCAAGGCTCCCGCCGCGCCGGGCAAACCGCCGGGCTATTTCTCCGATGTCGATCCGCTTGATCTGGTCGTTCCGCTGATCAATGATCTGCTGGCGCGCACCGGCCTGGCCCCGGAGAAAGTCAGCAACGTCCTGACCGGCGCCGTCCACCAGGAATATTCGCAGGGCCTGAATATGGCGCGGCTGGCGGTTCTGCATGAAAAATGCGGACTGACCAATTCGACCGGCGGCACAACGCTCGACCGGTTCTGCGGTTCCTCGCTGCAGGCGCTGGCCTTCGCCGACGGCATGATCGCCCGTAACCCCGACCAGGTCTATATATGCACCGGCGTGCAATCAATGAGCCAGATACCTATGGGCGGTCTGAACCCGGCCCTGAACGGGCATGTCCATGGCGGCAACGCGCCCGGCTTCATGAATATGGGCATCACGGCCGAAAACCTTGCCAAGAAGTACGGCATTTCGCGGCAGGAGCAGGATAAGTTTGCCCTTCTGTCTCACCAGAAAGCGGCGGCGGCGCAAGCAAGTGGCCACTTCGATAATGAAATTGTGCCGATCGACGGGATGGACAAGGATGACGGTATCCGTCATGACGCCAGCCTCGAAGGGCTGGCCAAGCCGCGCCCGGCTTTCAAGAGCGAGGAAAAAGGCGGCACAGTGACCGCCGGCACAGCCTCGCAGGTTACCGACGGCGCGGCGGCGATGATGGTTACGTCCGCCGCCTTCGCCGCGGAAAATAACCTGGTGCCTCTGGCAAAGATCGTCGCCTTCGGCGAGTCGGGCTGTGCGCCGGAAATTATGGGCATCGGCCCGGTCGAAGCGTCGAAACAGGCGCTGGCCAGAGCCGGTTTGAGCATGGACGATATCGACCTGATCGAGCTGAACGAAGCCTTTTCAGCGCAATCGCTCGCCGTACTGAAGGAATTTGAGAACCAGGGCCTGACCGTTGACTTCAACAAGGTCAATATTGATGGTGGCGCAATCGCACTTGGCCACCCGCTCGGGGCATCCGGTGCGCGGATCGTCGGCCACCTCGCCGAATCGCTGGTGCGCGAGAACAAACGCTACGGTCTTGCCACCATGTGTATCGGCGGCGGTCATGGTGTTGCGATGATTATCGAAAACCCCAACTTTGACCCAAATGCATCCTGCGAGCGGGTCAAGTGCGCCGGGCCGGCCTGCAAGTCGCCCGGCTGCGATATGTAGACGTGACAGAAAAAGTACGCGATTGAATCCAGAAAGCATGAACCATGATTAAAGACATCAAAAAAGTCGCCGTAATCGGCGCGGGTACGATGGGGGCCGGCATTGCCGCGCAACTTGCCAATGCCGGGGTCGAGGTCGTTCTGCTCGACCTGACCAAGGACAAGGCCGACGCGGCCGTGCAGCGCATGTTGAAGGCGAAGCCGACCGATGCTTTCAACAACGGTTTCATGGCGCCGGAAAACGCGAAGCTGATTACCACTGGTTCGAGCGTTGACAACCTCGACATGATCGCCGATTGCGACTGGGTAATCGAGAGTATCCTGGTCAAAGATCCGCAAATCCGCCAGGATCTATACAAACGGGCACAGGCTATCGCCAGACCGGATGCAATCTTCTCATCCAACACGTCGATGGATACGACCGTCGACATGACGTACGACCAGGATGACGACTTCAAAAGCCGGTTCCTGAACGCGCATTTCTTCAACCCTGTACGCTACATGCACTTGCTGGAAGTGATTCCAAACCCGGACCATACCGACCCGGCCTGTGTCGAGGCGATCCGCAATTTCGGCGACAAGGTTCTCGGCAAGAAGGTTGTCGAATGTAAAGACGTTGTCGGTTTCATCGGCAACCGGATCGGCATTTATGCAATGGAGCGTGCCCTGCAGGAAGCGCTTTTGCAAAATATTAAGATCGAGGATGTCGATGCCATAATGGGCAAGGCGTTTGGCTTTCCGTTTCTCGGCCTGTTCAAGCTCGCCGACGAAGTTGGTCTTGATGTGGTCCAGCATGTCCGCGAAGGTCTGGTCGATGCTTTGCCGGATTCGGATGATTTCATGCATATTTATACTGGGCACGAGCGCCTGCAAAACATGATCGATGACGGCTATGTCGGTAACCGCAAGGAAGACAGCCTCGGTGGTTATTACCGTACTAAAACAGACGCCGACGGTAATGTCGTAAAGGATGCCAAGGGCAAACCGGTCAAGCAGGCGCTGCGCCTTGACACCGGTGAGTATGAAGACCGTACGCAAAGCCCTTTTTTCAAATTTGAAAGACACATTAAAAAGGTCGGCGGCTATCAGAATTTCTTCGATTCCCACCACGAAGCCACGCATTTCGCCTGGCCGGTTCTGCGCGATATAATGATCTATGTGCTTGATCATGCAGAAGAGCTGGCCTTTGATGTACAGGCTATCGACGACGCCATGCGCGCCGGCTTTAACTGGGAGTACGGCCCGTTCGAACTGATGGACCAGTTCGGCCTCGACTGGTTCCGGGAAAGGCTCGAAAAAGAAGATATAGCCACCCCTGCCCTACTGGATAAGGCCGGTAAATCGTTCTACCGCGAAAACGGCAAGACACTCGAAGTCATGAGCTTTGATGGCAGCTACAGTCCTGTGCGCCGCGAAGACGGTGTTATCAAGCTGGAGGATCACAAGCGCGGCGCCAAGCCTCTGGTCGCCACCAAAAGTGCGAAGCTGTGGGATATCGGCGACGGTGTAACCTGTCTCGAGTTTACCTCGCCGATGAACTCGCTGGAGCCGTCGGTGCTCAAAGGCATCAATGACAGCATCAAATTCATGACCGATAACGGCGATCGTTACAAAGCGATGGTGGTTTATAACGATGCTGACAGCTTTTCAATCGGCGCCAACCTTGTGTTGATCAACGCCTTTATGAAAGCGGCCAATCACGGCATCACCAAGGCGCTCGGCCTGTCCGGTTTCATGAACCGCAAGGTTACGAATTTCGTCGGCAACATGGTCTATCAGGGACAGGCCGTGCTCAAGGCGATGCGCGAAGCGCCCTTCCCTGTCATCGGCGCGCCGAAAGGCACACCCAAGAATATGAGCCTCGGCGGCGGCTGCGAAGTGCTGCTGTGGAGCGATGCAATCCAGGCCGGGCCCGAAGCGGTGATTGCTCTGGTTGAAGCCGGTGCCGGGCTGATCCCCGGCTGGGGCGGCACGACACGTTACCTTGACCGCGCCACCAAAAAGCCCGGTCAAAAAGGCGGGCCAATGCCGCCGGTGATCGAAGCCACGCTCGCGCTGGCCAATCCGATGGAATCAATGTCAATGTCGGCACAGGATGCGAAGAAAAAGCTGTGGCTGCAGGAGAATGACGGGATAAGTATGAACCCCGACCGCGTGCTGGCCGATGCCAAGGCACGCGCGCTGGAGATGGCCGTCGGCTATGAACCGCCCAAGCCGTCAACCTTCCGCCTGCCCGGCCCGTCCGGCAAGGCGGCGATTCGCATGAAAGTCGATGATTTTTACCTCAGGGGCGACGACCCGAAAAAGGGCGGCGTCAACCATGTCGACGTCAAGGTCGCCGAAGGGCTGGCCGATATCCTGACCGGCGGCGAAACGCTGACCGCCGACCAGGTCGATACGCATCTTGCCGCGCATCACGACCATGTCAGGGATATCATCGCCCGCAAACCGGCCCAGGCCGTCAAAATCAATCCGACGCTGGAACTGACCGAGCAACGTCTGCTGGCGCTGGAATGGCAACGAATTATGACGCTGGCGACGGACGGCGATACACAGGCACGCATCGCTCATATCGCTACAACCGGTAAGCCGCTGCGTGAACCGCATCTCGACCCGGCACCAACGCCAGGCGAAATCCGCAACAGCATAAAGCTGGTGCCGATGTTCGATAAGGTGCCGGACGGCAAACCGCTCACCGGCGCCGATGCGGAAAGGCTCGATGAGATGGCCGAGATCACCGAGACAGCCCTGCGCGGTCAGATTCCCAAAACGCTGATGAAGCTGGTGATGATGAAATAAGACCACTCCCGGGGAGAATCTTCTGTGGTTAAATAAAGGGGCGCTCTTGCCCCTTTATTATCATGGCGGGATAATTGGTGCTGATCGCATCAGATTCCGGTTTGGCATGAAGCATTATTTTCATATAGGCGTGCTCGCCGCCTTGGTTTTTCTTGGCGCCTGCGCAGGACGGGAACCGCCGCCGCAAGAAGTGTTGACCCCTATACCTGCCGCCACATTTAATGATCCGGATAATGATATTTTCATGCGTGCCGTCGCCGAATATATCCAGGCCAAAGACGGACCCGGCAATACGCGTTACGAGTTTACCCGGCTTGACCTTAACCATGACGGAAGACGCGAGGGCATCGTATTGATGAAAGGGCCGCATCAATATTGGTGTGGCTTTAACGGCTGCCACATGGCGATTTTCAAAGCGCATAATGAAAATTTCGAACTGCTGTCCGAAGTCGCCCCGGTGCGCGGACCGCTTACAGTCAGCGACCGGCTGACAAATGGCTGGCGGGATATCGTCGTCCGGGTTTCCGGGCGGTCACACGCCCAAACAAAAGATGTAGCGCTGCGTTTTAACGGCCGCGCCTATCCTCCGCAACCGGCCTATCAGCCGCCCCTTCATGTGGCGTCACGCCCTAACAGCGGCGTGGAAATCTTTCCGTGAATAACGTTTTATGACTTGCCGAAACGGCGGAAGAACGCCGCCAAAGGATTGGTACCTTTGCGCATATCCTCCGCCAGCGCATCCTTATCGGCGTCATCAAGCGCCATATCGATATGCTCCATCATGTTGTCGATATTCACGTTGCGCACATGCAGACGCTTGAGCTTCAGAACAATTTCCTGCTCCTGCGCATCGAAATTACCATCACACCAACAAAGCATACGGGCATAATAGAAAAAGCGGCTGCGGTCTTCCTGGTCGGCAATCTGCATGAACATCGCCGTGACATCCTGCGGATCAAGAATATCATCTTCAAGAATGTGCCGTTGTTCTTTGCTGAAGGCTTCACTGTGCAGCACGTTATACATGAACTCACGCTCATCCTTCGTAACCGTGTGATCGGCATGCGCCAGCGCGAAAACCGCCCGCCACATATAAAACCGGCTATCATTGACAGCACCGCCGGCAGCGGCGCCACCACGATGGAACGAGAACAGCCCGGCAATCATCGAGCCAAGACCGCCGCGCTCTCGGCCGGCCTGTAGCTGCTCTTCCGTCTCCTGTCGCAAAGCCGCCGCCTTTTCACGCGAATCATAGAGCGCTCCTGTCAGAGCATCAACATCCAGCCGCTCCATATGTGCGCCAAGAAGCCGCTCCATAATCTCTTTTTCCTGCACATCGTAATTTCCATCGCTCCAGCACATCACCCGGGCAAACTGGAAAAACAGCGCCTGGTCACTATGATCAGACACCTGCGCCAGCATCTCGCCCGCGTCCTTGGGGTGGATGATATCGTCCTCCAGTATCGCTTTTTGCTCCAGCGAAAAGGGCACCGTCCGCAGGTACTCATCCATCAGGCTTTCTTCCTCACGGCTCAAATGTCCGTCAGCATGAGCAATCGCGAAGATCGCCCGCCACATATAAAAATGACTTTGGCTTACCCCAGTGCTCATCATCTGTTCCTTGCTTAAAATTACCCCCTCTTCATCAATAGCAGTTTCCGGCATCGCGCAAAATAGCTGTTATTTTGTTCTTTATTTGTTCTGATTATGCGCTATATTAACGCTTCACGCGAAACGAAAAGTGAACAAATGCGGCCTGCGACAGAACTCAAATGGCTCTTTCTCGACCTGAACAGCTATTTCGCCAGCGTCGAGCAACAGGAGAATCCGGCGCTGCGCGGCAGGCCTGTCGCGGTGGTGCCGATGGATACAGACGGCACCTGCGCCATCGCCGCCTCCTATGAAGCCAAAGCCTACGGCATCAAAACCGGCACCAGGATTTACGATGCCAGGAAAATGTGCCCCGGCCTGCGCTGCGTGCTGGCGCGGCACGATATTTATGTCGATTACCATCACCGCGTTCTGGACGAAGTCATCAAACATATACCGATCAACAAGGTCTGGTCGATTGATGAGCTGTCCAGCCGCCTGCCGCCGCGCCAGCGCAGCCACGCCGCGGCAACCGCCGTCGCGCAGCGGCTGAAAGACGGGCTGCGCCACGCTGTCGGTGAATGTGTCACCTGTTCGATCGGGCTGGCGCCGAACGGCTTCCTCGCCAAGGTCGCCAGCGACATGCAAAAGCCGGACGGGCTGACAGTGCTCGACCCCGCAGCCCTGCCCGGCCCTCTCCTGGATCTGAACCTGACCGATCTGCCCGGCATCAATGTACGGATGGAGGAACGGCTGCACCGCGCCGGGATCAAAACGATCGAACAGTTCTGGCACCTGTCGCCCAAACATGCGCGCAAAATCTGGGGCAGTGTCGCCGGAGAGCGCTTCTGGTACAACCTGCACGGTTACGAGGTGCCGGACCTTGAAACGAAAACCAGTATGATCGGTCATTCCCGCGTGCTTGATACGGCACTGCGCACGCCGGACAAGGCGCGGCTGGTCGCGCGCCGCCTGACCGTCAAAGCCGCCGGGCGGCTGCGGCGGAAAGGATTTTACGCGACCTGCTTTACCCTGAGTACGCGAACCAAAAACGGCCCGCGCTGGACGGCGGAAACCCGGCTGTCGCCGGTACAGGATAATTTCACATTTCTCGAAACACTGGACGCCTTATGGCACGCCATGATGGTGGACTTACGGCAGGAGGCCGGCACGGGCGTCCCGATCTTCAAAAAAATCGCTGTCACCATGACCGGCCTGTGCCGGCGGGAGGAGATTACCCCCGATCTGTTCGACATATCCTCAACCGCACACCAGGCGCTGCAGGCCCGGCATGATGCGCTGTCAGCCGTGATGGACAAGCTGAACGGTAAATACGGCGCGGAAACCGTCAGGCTGGGCGTTTCGCCGCAAACCCGCGCCGGTTATGTCGGCACCAAGATCGCCTTTTCCCGCATTCCCGACCGGGCGGAGTTTTCGGAGTAATGGACCTTTGCGGAAAAATCGGCTAAGAGCTATGTATCTTTAACAACATACAAGGTGATTTATGTCTTCCGAAGACGACAACCATGATAACGATGCCTATCATGCGCAAACCAAAGACGGGCAGGAACTGACAATACGCGAAGCCCGTTCCGACGCCGATTATTACAAAGCTTACCCGCTGATCCTGCAGCTGATCCCCGACCTCGACATGCAGACCTACGCCCAGCGCGTGTTTGTCGCCCGCGCCACCGGCTACCGCATGTTCATTGCCGAGGTTGGCGAGGATGTGATCGGCGTCATCGGCGTCATCCATAACCACAACCTGCATGACGGTTTTGTGACCTATATCGAGCATGTGGTCATCGACGAGAATTACCGCAAGCAGGGCTATGGCGCGATGCTGCTGGAATTCGCGGAAAAGCGCGCCAAGGAAGAGGGCTGCGACCAGATCGAGCTGGATGTCGATGAAAATGAAAGCCAGATCGAGGAATTCTATCTGCGCAACGGCTATAAAATCAGCGGCAGATACCTGTATAAAGACCTGGATACCGAGGGTTAACCGACTGCCCTCAAAACAAAACCGGGGCGAAAACAAGCACCGCCCCGGCTTTTTGATTCTATCGTGGCTTTTATCGTCTTAGCCCAGACCAATCCTTCTCTGGTTTTCTTTACTGACCTGTACGATCGGCGTCATGTCAGGCGCCAGATCGTTTGCAACAGCACTGTCACGCACGTCAAGCACAGCGCCGACGAAGACACCGGCCAGACCTTGGAGCGCATCCTGGAAGCCGGTGTTTTCGAAACGGCCTGCGGCTGTATTGTCCAGAACGTCTGCCGCCGATTCAATAGCCGTCACGACCAGATCATCCGCCGTGCGCGTTACCACGTCGTTAAACTTGTCGGCAACGGCGCGAATCGACCCCGGCGTCGCTTTTTGAAGAAAGCCGTGGACGACCTGCGCCATTGCTTTACTCATCTCTGCGCGATTAGTGTGAACGATCTCGGCAAGCTCGCGTGGCGGCATGAGTCTAACCTTGGCGAATGCTGCTTGCGCATATTCTTCGACCGTACGGCCGCCGCGATAGGCAAGGGTCTTTTCTCTCAGGTTCGCCGGCAAAACAGCATCAATCGCTTGGGCAAACCTGGCGGCCGCATTCTCAATAGTCGTCCACTGTTTGGCCGTCAGGTTCTCAAGCACCTGTTCGATCTCTTCAACCGAGCCTAATGTAAAATTCGGATTCAGCTTGAGAGATATTCTGGAACCATCTTTAATCAGATCGTCAATTTGCATCTCTTTCTTGGGGACGAAATTGGCCGCAGCACCGGACATCATTTTCTCGATCGCTTCCGGCGGCAGCATTTTCAACACCGCAAGGTTCGCTTCCAGATCTTCGGAATAAGCGAAGTCTCTCACCATTGTTGTCAGGGTGCTGACCTGCATGGCTACCTCTTCACGCAGCTCTGCGTCACCGCCATTCATCAACCACAACATAAGCAACTGCTGGCCCATTTTCGGACCGACCTGTAAAAGGCTGGCCGGAAACTCGCCGGTTACCCCCCAGGCGATGCGGCCCGGTGCCACGCCGTCCTGGCGATTGTCTTCTTCACGCTGGGTTACCCGATGCTCAACATATGCGCGAAGCTTCACTGGCTCATCTTCACCAGTGACAGGGTTTTTAACTTTGACCTTTGCTTTTAAATCCATTTTTCCCTCCTATGTAAAAAAATAAGATAGCGGTTTAGTAAACCTGTTCTTTCGGCAATGCAAGTGTTTTTGGAAATACAAAGACGGGGTCGCCTTTCACCGCTGTTTTTGATAAGACTATGCTCATGATCGTCATTTATCAGGACTATATCCACAATAACGGCGTATTGTTACGCCGCTTACAGGATGCGCTCGGACCGGACAAGGTGCGGCTGTGCGATGCGGACGACATTATTGGCGGCGCTTTGCAGCACGCGCGCCTGCTCGTCATGCCGGGCGGTGCAGACCTTTATAACTGTGAAAAACTAAACGGGGCGGGCAACGCGGCCATCCGCGCCTTTGTCGAAGCGGGCGGCGCCTATCTTGGCATCTGCGCCGGGGCGTATTACGGCTGCCGTGAGATCGTCTGGGCCGAAGATAAGGAACAGGAAATTCGCGGCGCGCGCGAACTCTCATTTTTTGACGGTATCGCCACCGGACCGGCCTATGAATTTATCGAAGACGGCAATATCAGGAAATCGTGGAATGCCGCGGTGACACTGCAATGGGATGAGACAGAAGCGACTGTTCTCTATCAGGCCGGCCCCGTGTTCGAAGACAACGGCAACGCCACTGTCCTCGCCCGGTACAGCGACCTGCCCGGCGCACCGCCGGCGGTGATTGAATGCGCCATCGGACAGGGCAAAGCGATATTGTGCAGCCCGCATCTTGAATATGACGCGGCCCATTACCGCCGCAGCCTGTACCGCCATAATAACCCCTCTTATGAACGCGAAACGGCCGTGGCCGCCGCGCTGGCGGCCGATGAAGCCGCGCAGAACGCCCTGTGGCGCACGCTGCTGGACCGCGCCTGCCCCGATATCAACAGGACCGCCCGCGATGCCGCGTAAAAAGCAACTTGTCGTCTATAGCAGCCATACAGTCTCGACAGGCACACTGATACCGCGCCTGAAAGAGTCGTTCTACCAGGCCCTGATCAGAAAGACCGGGCCGGACGACCTCCATAAACCCGGCTTGCTCGGGTCCGATACGCTAGCCTTTTTCCTGCCCGGCATTATCGGTGAAAAAAGCCCCTACAACACCGAAATCGGCCCGGCGGGCAACGCCGCGATCCGGCGCTATGTCGAGAATGGCGGCGTGTTTGTCGGGATTTGCGCCGGGGCCTATTACGCCTGCCGCGACATTCTTTACGACCCGCCATGGCTGCCACAACCGAAAACCAGCCAACCGGGGCTGGACTTTTTCAACGCGCTGGCCAAAGGCCCGCTGCCCGGCTTCGCCCTGCACGGCGATGAGGCATGGTACAGCGATTGCACCGTAACCACGATCAGCTATCAGGATTCGCAGGACACCCGCGCGGTCACCGGTATCGCCTATGGCAACGGGCCGATGCTGATCCCTGATGACGACGAAGAGATAGAGATACTGGCTCGTTACGAAGACGTGCCCGGCCGGCCCATCGCGATTGCCGCAAAACGCATCGGCAAAGGGCTTGCGCTGTTTGTCGGCGTGTTGCCATATGTCGGCTATGAACCACATAACCCCGCCCTGTGCGATGAGGAGGTGAAGAACCTTCTGGAAAGCCTGCGGCCACATGAAAGCGGGCGGGAAAATGTCTGGGATATGATTGTCTCGCGGATCAAACTGCATAACGCCGATCTTGGCCGGGTAAACTTGTTGCCGGGAACCGCCGGGCGTTTACAGCGGCAGCCTGCGCAATAGTTGTATTGCCTCGCAGGATTTGCTACATATCCTGCCATGAGTGAAAAAGTTTTGCATATCATCGGCGGCGGGCTGGCCGGCTCCGAAGCGGCATGGCAGGCGGCTGAGATGGGCGTGCCGGTTATCCTGCATGAAATGCGGCCGCAGGTCGAAACCGCGGCCCATAAGACCGGCAACTGCGCGGAGCTTGTATGCTCGAACTCCTTCCGTTCCGACGATGCCGAGAATAACGCTGTCGGCCTGCTGCATGAGGAAATGCGCCGCTGCGATTCACTGATTATGCGCGAGGGCGACAAAGCTGCCGTCCCGGCGGGCGGCGCGCTGGCCGTCGACCGCGATCACTTTTCCGAAGGCGTGACAGAGGCCCTGTGCGCTCACCCGCTGATCACCGTTGAAACCGGTGAGGTTGCGGGCCTGCCGCCAGAAGACTGGACCAGCGTCATCGTTGCCACCGGGCCGCTCACCTCGCCCGCGCTGGCCGAGGCCATCAAGGAGCTGACCGGCGAGGACGAGCTGGCCTTTTTCGACGCCATCGCCCCGATCGTCCATACCGACAGCATCAATATGGATATCGCCTGGTTCCAGTCGCGCTATGACAAGCCCGGCCCGCACGGCACCGGCAAGGATTACATCAATTGCCCGATGAACCGGCAGCAATATGAAGCCTTTATCGCCGCGCTGCTGGAGGCCGACAAAACAGAGTTTAAAGACTGGGAAAAAGACACGCCTTATTTCGAAGGCTGCATGCCCGTAGAGGTTATGGCGGGTCGCGGCATAGATACGCTACGTTTCGGACCAATGAAGCCGGTCGGGCTGACCGATCCGCGCACCGGGCAGCAACCTCATGCTGTGGTTCAGCTACGGCAGGATAATGCCTTGGGAACGCTCTATAATATGGTTGGGTTCCAGACCAAAGCTAAATACGGCGCCCAAACCGCGCTGTTCCGCATGATTCCCGGCCTTGAAAACGCTGTTTTCGCCCGGCTCGGCGGGCTGCACCGCAATACGTTTATTAACTCGCCGAAGTTGCTCGATGGCGATCTGCGGCTGCGCGCCCTGCCCCGCCCCCATCAAACCATGCGTTTTGCCGGGCAGATTACCGGCTGTGAAGGCTATATCGAAAGCGCCGCTGTCGGCCTGATGGCCGGTCGCTTTGCGGCCGGGGAGCTTTTGGGCGTGGCAGTCACCGCCCCACCACCGACTACGGCGCTCGGCGCCCTGCTTGGGCATATCACCGGCGGTGCCGATGCCGAGACGTTCCAGCCGATGAACATCAATTTCGGCTTGTTCCCGCCATTGGAAACGACCGGACGGAAAATCAAGAAGAAAGAGCGTAAACCGGCGATGAGCCGCCGGGCGCTGGAGGATCTGGGCACATGGCTCGCGCAGGACAACAACAGGCGGGCGGCCTGAGCAATACACCGCCTTATGTTACAAGCTTTGCCCCGGTTGCCGGCCCGCGGGCGCACCTTCTGATCCTCGGCAGCATGCCGGGCGAAGCCTCTCTGCGCGCCGGACAATATTACGCCCACCCGCGCAACCTGTTCTGGCCGCTGATGGGCGAACTGGCCGGCGCTCATCCCGGCCTGCCCTATGAGGATCGCCTGCAGCTCCTGAAAACAGCCGGGGTGGCGCTGTGGGATGTCCTGCAATCCTGCACCCGGCCCGGCAGTCTCGACAGCGCGATCAGCAATGAAATCCCGAACGATCTGCCCGGCTTTCTGGCCGGTCATCCGTACATAGACTGTATCGGCTTTAACGGCCGCAAAGCGGAGACATCATTTCGGCGGCATTTTCCTGAACTGTATAAAAACCGGCGGTACCGGCTGATCCTGCTGCCCTCAACCAGCCCGGCCCATGCGGCGCGCAGCTATGAACAAAAGCGCGAAAGCTGGCAAAGCCTATTCAAATAGGCGCCGCCTTGCGCTAAGGTCGGAAGAGTCCACCATAAAAGGCTACCCTGCAATGACCCGATTCCTTCCCGTCCTGTTGCTGATGATCCTGGCTTTTGCCATGGCGCCGCCCGCTGCCGCCCAAGACGATGCCCGGCAGGCGGTCGGTACGGTTATCGCCGTTGAGGGACTGGCCGGCACCGGCAGCGGTGAAGACGCCGCCGCGCTGGAAGCAGGGCAGAATGTCTACTTAAACGACACTATCGAAACGGGACCGGACTCGAAGCTGCTGATCCTTTTAAACGATGATGCCGAACTGACGCTCGGCGAAAACGCGCGCCTCATCGTTGATGAGTATGTTCTTGACGCCGCCGTGCCGGATAACAGCAAAGGCCGCTTGTCCGTCCTGCGCGGCGCGTTCCTGTTTGCCAGCGGCCTGATGGGACAAACGCCGTCACCGGATATCGAGATTGAAACCGCCTACGGGTCCATCGGCATTCGCGGCACAACCGTCTGGGGCGGCACGATCGATGATGTGTATAGCGTGTTTGTGCCGGAAGGCAGCGCCTCTTTCGCCACCGACCGCGGCAAGATCATCATCCGCGAAGGTGAAGGCAGCAGCGCCCGGAGCCGCCGCGCTATTCCGGGCCGCAGCACGGTCTGGAGCGCCGAGAAAATCGCCCGCGCCGTCGCCACGGTTACATTACAGGATAACGATACTGCCCGCCAGCGTATTGACGCCCTGCTGCAGGCGCGTGACGGCACACCGGCAACAGAGCCAGAGCCGGAAGCTGCGCCGGCGGAAGATGATGCCACGAACGGGCAGGATACAGAAAATACCGATGACCCGGGTTCAGAAACCACCCCCGACCCGTTCAGCGGTGAGAGACCGGATGATACAGACTCACAACCCGAACCACCGCGCGGGCCGGGTGCGCTGTAACGGGAGCGTCTCTGACCTGCCCCCGCCATGACAGTACATTATGAAACTTAAGAGGCGTTACGGTCCAGGCCGAGAATCAGTTGCTTGTTCGCTTCAAGCAGGCCGCGGCTCTCATCAGCCACAGCGCGAATCCGGTCCGGATCGCTCGCAGACAGGCTTTCAATCCCGTCAAGGCGCTGGCGCGCAGTGTTGGACAGCTCGACAACATCGCTGTCCGTCGCCGGGGCGCGGGTTTCATTCGCCGTGTTATCAGTGCCGCTATTATCCGTTCTGAACAGCTTTAGCAGCGGGTTATTGGCAATAATCGGAGGTATAGCCATCGCGTTATCCTAACCGTTGTCTATAACATATAGTCTTTTGTACATGATCCCACCAGACCCTATCATAGCATGAATCTGATTTACAAATCATAAACTAATGAAGACCGGTAAAATCATTTGAAAGCAATGCGATAAAGGACATTTCTATCGCAAAAACAATGCCCGGAGTGTAAACCGGAGATGGAAAAAGGGCGGCCCGAGCACAAGTTTACCGTTAAACACATCATAATCCAAAACCTTAAGATGGCGCAGCCGCAACTGCGCCTGCAGCGCCATGAGTTTCAGGAACCGGCTCTGCGGCCGCACTTCGCCCAGCAGCGCCGCCGCCCGTTCAGCCACTGCACACACGACTGCCGGTAAATTACCGTCCGGCTGACCGACGTAAAGCGCGCGCTCGGTCACCACATGTTCGGCCATCAAATCCGCCGGCAGGTAACAACGGCTTTGCGCGGCATGGAACGGTATTGCCCGCAACAGGCCGATCAGGCTGTATCCGGCCGCCACGGCGCGCACCGTGTCCTCGTCATCGCCGTCATGCGATAGTATGCGCAGCGCCAGCCGGCAAAGCGGCGTATGGGTAAAGTCAGCGTAATGTTCCATCCCGTCCAGTGACCCCGGCAGGACATCTTCCAGATCGAACTCGCGGGCATAAAGCAAGTGATCAAACTCTTCACGCGGCAGATCATGCGTTTCAATCGCCTGCCGCAGCTCCGGCAGGATTTCATTCTGCAGCGCATCGCCCTTGCCCTCATAAAGCGCCGCCAGGGCATCGCGCCACCATTGCAGGCGGATCAGGCCGATCGTGGTGTCGGTCACAACCTCGCGGGTTTTGGCAATCTCATGATTAAACGCCAGCAGCGCCCATAGCGCCGGGCGTTTCTCCGGCGGCATCATCAGCGTCAGCAGGAACCGGTCAGGGTCGTGCCGGTGCGCCAGATCGCCGCAATATGTCAGCTCTTGGGTGCTCATGTCGGATTTACAGTTGTCAAACAGCCCACAAAGTATAGGTTATATACGCCTAGGCAAACATTTTATAGATACGGAGGATTGAATGACTTTTACATTGCCCGAGTTGCCTTACGCCTATGACGCGCTCGATCCTTATATGTCAGCCGAAACGCTGGAATTTCACCACGACAAGCACCACCTTGCCTATGTCGATAAGGGTAACGAGCTGATCCAGGGCACCGGTCTGGAAAACGCTTCGCTGGAAGAGGCGATGGTCGCGGCTTACAAGGATCCGGCCAAAGCCGGCCTGTTCAACCAGCTGGGCCAGCATTTCAACCATATTCATTTCTGGCACTGGATGAAGCAGGGCGGCGGCGGATCATCCCTGCCCGGCAGCCTCGAAGCGAAGATCAACGAAGATCTCGGCGGCTTTGACACGTTCCGCGGCAAGTTCATCGAGGCCGGCGTGACGCAGTTCGGCTCCGGCTGGTGCTGGCTGGCAATGGATAACGGCAGCGGCAAGCTGGAAATCCTGAAAACCCCGAACGGCGAAAACCCGGTCGTGCACGGCAAAACCGCCCTGCTCGGCTGCGATGTATGGGAACACAGCTATTACATTGATTACCGCAACGCCCGGCCGAAATATCTCGAGGCTTTCGTCGATAATCTCGTGAACTGGGATTACGTCGCTGAGCTGTTTGAGAAAGGCCCGCTCAAGATCGCGGCGTAAGGCAGCCTCTACCCACCGTCATTGCGAGTGAGTGAAATGAGCGACGCAATCCATGCAGCGTATGGATTGTCGCGGTCGCTGTGCGCCCTCGCAATGACGTATAAAAGACGACAAAATGATGCATTCAACATGAAACTCTGATTATACCATTTTTTGCAGCGCACAATAGGTTTCAAAAAAAAGAATCGCCGTTATAATAGGACGCACAAATATGCTGAATAAAAAGCGGAGAGAGCCGGGATGGCCACACTGCGCATTGCTGCGATTACAGACATTCACTACGGTCTGGATATCGACAAACGACAGACAGGGGGGCTTGTCAAAGCCTCCAAACTGGGGAGCAAGGCACCACGCCTGATGGAAAAATTCATCAAGGCGGTCAATCACCGGATGCCCGATTTCGTCGTCGATATGGGCGACCGGGTGTCCGCGACCGACCCCGAGACAGATGCCGGCTTTGATAAAGAGCTACGCGGCTATTTCAACCGCATCGCCGCCCCCAGCCATCACCTTGACGGCAATCACGATATAAAATACCAGCCCGGCAACCCGAAAGGCTCCTATTCTCAGGATATTAACGGCTATCACATCATTTTCTGGAACCCGGCATTTCATTACGAGGAAGACGGGCTTGTGCTGCTCGACGACGATATTGAGTGGTTCAGGAACGATCTCGCCGCCGCCGCCGGCAAACCGGCCCTCGTCTTCTCTCACGTGCCGCTCGACAATCTCGGGGACGAGGCGCACGACCCGGTCCAGAAATATTTTTACTGGTCGCAGGGCAAGAAGATACGGCAGATCATGGAAGATGCCGGAAACGTCATATTATGTATGGGCGGGCACCAGCACCGCAACCGCCACCGCGAGATTAACGGCATTCATTACATCACCCAGCAATCGCTGACCAGCGTCTGGCGCGAAAAGTACCGTATCCCGAGCGGCACCTATTCGTTCATTGAAATCGAAGACGGCAAGATCAGGTTCGACCTGCACGGCAAATTCAAAAAAACGCTGGAGCTGGATGCGCGGGCCGTGACTCCGGCAGCGGCAAAGCCCGCAGCGGCCCCGCCGGAACTAGCAGCCTAACCGCCCTTCACCGTCATTGCGAGGAGGCTTTTCAGGTTCGAAGCGACGAAGTCGCGTGAACCGAATGCCCACGCAGCTTTGCTGCTTCGGGCATAAAAAAACCGACGAAGCAATCCATACGCCGCATGGATTGCCGCGCTCCTGTTAGTCGCTCGCAATGACGCACAAGAGAAACATCAAACCGGCAGTAACAGCGCCGCGACGCGGCGGCCTTCGGTCATCAACAGGTTATAAGTCCGGCAGGCCGCGCCGGTATCCATCGTTTCGATGATCAGCCCGGCCGCGCGCAATTCATCGCGCAGCAGCGGCTTCATAAAGACAGCCTGCGCGCCGCCGCCGAACAGGACAACATCAAGCTCACCGGCACCTTCCAGAACCGGCGCAAAATCCGAAGCCCGGTCGAGATCGCCCGGCGTCCATACTACGACCCGGTCGGGAAAGACGGCAATCGGACTATCATACGGCTCACCGCTAATTTTAAAACCGTCAGCGCCATAGCTCTGGATCACCTGGCTGCGCACATCAATCAAGGGGGTAATATCCATCAGCCGGGCTGCTCCTGCGCATCCTGGGCTTCCTGTGCTTCCGGCGTCTCGGCCGGGCGGCGCAGGTTGAGGTAAATCAGGATCGGCGCGGCAACAAAGACGGATGAATATGTCCCGATCACGATACCGAAGATCAGCGCATCGACGAAGCCGCGGATTACCTCGCCGCCGAACAGCCAGAGCGAAAACAGCGCCAGCAGGGTGGTCACAGATGTCATCAAAGTCCGTGCCAGCATCTGGTTAACCGACATGTTGAACAATTCCGGCAGCGGCTTTTTCTTGTATTTACGCAGGTTTTCGCGGATGCGATCGAACACCACCACTGTATCGTTAATCGAATAACCGGCGATCATCAGCAGCGCCGCCACGGTCGAAAGGTTAAACTCCATCTGGGTCAGGGCAAACAGGCCGATCACAATGATCGTATCATGCAGAAGCGCGATAATCGCCGCCACCCCGAACTGCCATTCAAAGCGGAACCAGATATAGGCAAGGATACCCAGCATCGACCACAGGATCGCCAGCGCACCGGCGCGTTTCAGTTCCTCGCCGACCTGCGGGCCGACAAATTCCGTGCGGCGGTATTCAACGCTGTCTTCGCCGAACTGCGTCCCAAGGAAGCCGCGCACCGTATCAATCGCGCCCTGTTGCTCCTCCGGCCCGCCTTCCTGCTGCGGCAGGCGGATCATCAGGTCGGTCGGCTCGCCGAATTCCTGGATCGAAATCGCGCCCAGCTCAAGCTCGTTCAGGCCGGTGCGCAGCGGCGCCAGATCGGGCGCTTCCTGCACACGGATTTCAATGACCGTACCGCCGGTGAAATCAATGCCAAAATTCAGGCCCTGCGCCGCCGTAATGCCGAACGAGGCGATAATCATAATAACCGACAGGACAAAAGCGAGGTAACGCTTGCCGATAAAATCAAGCTTTGTGTCGTCGGGAACTAACCGTATACCTTTCATTGCTCGCTTCGCTCTCAATTTGATTATTGGATGTTTGGATGATTAGATACCTAGATTATTCCAAACATCTCCCCCTCTAAATATCTAACCATCTAAACCGGCAACGCATCGGGTTTTTTACTGCGCAGCCAGACCACAACCATCAGGCGCGTGACCATGATCGCCGAAAAGAACGAGGTGATGATCCCGATCCCCAGCGTCACCGCAAACCCCTTGATCGGCCCGGTACCGAACGAATACAGGATGATCGCCGCAATCAGCGTCGTCAGGTTGGAGTCGATAATCGTCGCCATCGCGCGGCTGTAGCCGGAATCAATCGCCGCCATCGGGCTACGCCCTTGCCGCGTTTCCTCGCGGATACGCTCAAAGATCAGCACATTCGCATCCACCGCCATCCCGACCGTCAGGACGATCCCGGCAATACCGGGCAGAGTCAGCGTCGCCTGCAGAGTCGAGAGCAATGCGAAAATCAGCGCGATGTTCACCGCCAGCGCCACCGCCGCAAACGTGCCGAACAGGCCGTAAGTCGCGGCCATGAACACGATAATCAGCAGCAGGCCGACCAGGCTGGCGATCTTGCCGGCCTCAACCGAATCCGCGCCCAGCGACGGGCCGACCGTACGCTCTTCCATCACATTCAGCGGCGCGGGCAGCGCACCGGCGCGCAGCAGGAGGGATAAATCATTGGTTTCCTGCACCGAGAACTGGCCGGTAATAATCGCCGCCCCGCCGCAGATCGCGCCATTAATGCGCGGGGCGCTGATAATCTCGTTATCCAGCACGATCGCGAAGGGCTGGCCTATATTTTCGCGCGTCACCTCACAGAATTTACGCGCGCCAATGCCGTTCAGGCGGAAACTGACAACCGGCAGCCCGTCCTGGAACGACGGCTGCGCATTGGTCAGCATATCGCCGGTTAACAGCGCGTGCCGATGCACGGCCATCGTCTGGCCCGGACTGTCCACCACCGGCAGAACCCGTCGCCCGCCGCTGCTGCGTACGCTCGCCCCGGCGCCGAGATCAACCATATGGAAGGTCAGCTTGGCCGTCTTGCCGAGGATATCCTTAATCCGCTCCGGGTCATCAACGCCGGGCAGCTGGACGATAATACGGTCATCGCCCTGCCGGGTAATGACCGGCTCGCGCGTGCCGGTCTCGTCAACACGGCGGCGGACGATTTCAATCGACTGCGCAATAGTTTGGTCGCGAATAT
Source organism: uncultured Micavibrio sp. (assembly GCA_964445195.1). Classification (GTDB taxonomy): domain Bacteria; phylum Pseudomonadota; class Alphaproteobacteria; order Micavibrionales; family Micavibrionaceae; genus UM-FILTER-47-13. The sequence goes on from CAYUKA010000001.1 coordinate 172,504, forward strand.
CCTTGAGGGCCTGCTCGCCATAGGTTGCTTCCAGCGTCATGCCATCTTCGCTGACAATAATCTCAAGCTCACGGTCAATCTCGCGCAGGATTTCACGCGCCCGGTCGCTTTCAGCCGCATCAGTCAGGCGCAAGCGCATCCCGGCCGGAATCGCAGTAATCCGGCTATAGCCGACCTTCGCCTCACGCAGGTCAGGCCGCGCTGCCTGCACCAGATCCTCGGACCGCTCGCGCACCACAGTGTCGACTTCGACCTCAAGCAGAAGGTGCGAGCCGCCCTGCAGGTCAAGGCCGAGATTAACAGTCTTGGTCGGCAGCCAGCCCGGTAGGGTTTCCAGATAAGCCCGCATCCCCGGCCCGGCCATATTCGGCGCACTGTATAGCAGCGCCAACACACAGACGGCAAGAATGGCAAAAACCTTCCAACGGGCAATATAAATCATGAAAACAATCCAACTCTTATAGAGGTCTTAAGCCGCTTCGCTGTCGGCCTTGTTCTGGATCGCGGAACGGAGCGCGGTGATCTTCACGCCGTCACCCAGATCAAGCCGGACTTCGTTCTCGCCGTCCTTGATTTTATCAATGGTAGCAATGAAACCGGCAGAGGTGACCACCCGGTCCCCCTTCTTCAGCTTGTCGATCATAGCGCGGTGTTTCTTGAACCGCTTTTGCTGCGGCATGATCAGCAACACATAGAACATGATCACCAGGATCAGGATCAGCAGCATGTTCAGCGCAAACGCCTCCCACGGGCTGGGCGCATCGGCAGCCGCAGTTCCGGCGGCGGCAAGGGCTTCGGAAATCAGCATCGGACTCCCCTTCTCTCCATCTTAATCGTATAGTTGTGTCAAAATGTCTACCGGACTATAAAGACCTGTACGGTAAAGGCAAGAGCCCATCAATGACGGATAACAATGATTCACAGGAACCCGTGCGGGAAGATATCGCGCCGCTGCTGGCGCGGATCGCCGCGGCGCTGGAGCAACAGGCCGGCATAACGCCGCCCGCCGCGCCGGACTGGGCGGCGGCAAACGCCTATAGCTGGCAGGCGCAAAGCGGCACGCTGCGACCGGTTCCGGATACCGGCGCCCTGCCGCTCAGCCTGCTGGTCGGGCTGGCGCAACAGGCCGAAGTCCTGCTGCAGAACACAAGGCAGTTCGCCGCCGGCTACCCGGCCAACAATGCGCTGCTGTGGGGCGCGCGCGGCATGGGAAAAAGCGCGCTGGTCAAAGCTGCGCATAAAGATGTGGCGGCAGGGTCTGAACGCCCGCTGATCCTGATCGAAATCCAGCGCGAGGATATTGACAGCCTCGCCGGCCTGATCGACCTGCTGCGGAACCATGAAGACAAGCGCTTCCTGCTGTTCTGCGACGATCTGTCCTTTGATGATGGCGAGAGCGGTTATAAATCGCTCAAAACCCTGCTGGAAGGCGGCATTGCCGCGCGGCCCGCGCATATCCTGTTTTACGCAACCTCCAACCGCCGGCACCCCATGCCGCGCCGGATGATCGAAAATGAACGCCAAACAGCGATCCAGCCCGGCGAAGCGGTCGAGGAAAAAGTCTCGCTATCCGACCGGTTCGGCCTGTGGCTTGGTTTTTACCCGTGCACGCAGGAACAGTTCCTCGCCATGATCGACAATTACGCCACTGCGCTTGGCCTTGGCGACGATCGCGAAGAGTTACACAGGCAAGCCCTTGAATGGGCCGTGACCCGCGGCGGCCGCTCCGGCCGGGTGGCCTGGCAGTTCATCCAGGACCTGGCGGGCAAGGCACAAAAGCAAGTCAACGTCTAGCGCCGCATTGCGCGGCCGGTGATCCCTGCCGTCATGGTCATGGCATAATACAGAAATAGCAGCCCGATGATAAACAGCGCCAACGGCTCCAGCCAGTTCATAAACCCCTTGTCGATCATCGCCCGTTCGGGATCGTCCGGATCGTACAGCACCACCACCTTGTCGCCCGCCTGCCGCAACGGCGGGTTGGAACCGGTTTTGCCTTCAAAACTGACTCTCTCGCCAGCCCATGTTTTAAAGGCGATCACAGGATAATAGACATAGTTGGCATCGGTACCGGTGCGGCGGCTCTTCAGGCCGGTCACCTCGCCCTGCGCCACCATCGCCACACCGGACAGGTCGTGGCGTTCCTGGAACACCGTGTAGCCGGCGAAGGTAATGCCAACACCGAAAAAAAACATCACCAGCACCGCAAGCAGCGCGTTGCGGTCAAGGATCCTGACCCGTTCGCGGATTTCAGCAGGAGTCATCAGGTAATTCGCCCCAACCGTTGTCTCGACCTTGATGCCGCCTTTGAATTCGTCCCGGATATCCTCCATCGACGGGAACCTGTCACGGTTGTCTATGATCGCCTGCCGCAGCCTGAACCCGGCAAAGCCAAGCGCGGCAAGCACCAGCAACACTGTGGCGAGGTTAAAGCTCAGATGCAGAAGCGCGTTATGCAGCATCACCAGCCCCGGCGCGAGAAAGATCGTCCCGAATACGAGCAGCAGCTTGCCCGGCCGCTTGACCTTGCGCGTGCCGTCCTTGCCGCGAATAACCATCAGCGTCACCTGGCGGCCCGGCAGCTTGTCGGCCAGCCAGTTACTGCTGTCATCATCGCCGTCAGCCTGCACCCGGTCGCCCTGCGGCGTTTGAAACTCATAGACCGGCGTATAGTACTGACTGTTGTAGTATTTGCGCTTGATCGCGGCAATTTTACGCCGCTCCGCCGCAGGGGCCATCGGCGTATCTTCGTCGCGCTGCGCCCGGATCAGGCCAAACGCCATAAAACCAACAAACAGCCCGCCGATCCCCATAAAGGCCAGTGAAAACGTCATATAGCGCCAGACTGTGTCCAGCACGAAGCGCGCGGGATCGTCAGGATCATAGTAGACACCGATTTTTTGCCCCTGCGCGAACGGCTCTGAACCGGTGCCGAGGCGGTCTTCCTCCTGATAGGTATCGCCATGCTGATCTGTGTAACGCACGACCGGGTAATAGATTGTGCCGCTTTCGCTATCATAGGTCGTTTCATAGCCGGTAATCGTACCCTGCGCCTGATAACCATGCAGCTTCAGCCAAACCACATCATAGGCGCTCCAGGCGCCGAACAGAAAAAAGCCGAACGGCATCAGCACGAACAACATGACAATCAGGCTGGCAAACACTGTCTTGACCGGCCCCTGCCTGAAATCTTCGGCAAAGGCTTCCTTGATTGTCTGCGTATCGGGCGGATCGTCACCCAGCGCGCTGCTGCCCTGATATTCACGCTGCCAGTCTGTGGCGCTGCGGCGTGCACCGGTCGATTTCACCCCGACAATCCGGCCCTTCACCCGCACCGAGGCCAGCCGCCAGTATATCCAGTACGCAATCAGCCCGCCGCCGATCAGGATAAAGACCAGTGCGCCGAACAGGAACAGCATGGCGTTATAGGCGCTGAAAGCATCAAAAGCGAAATCCAGCATATTATCAGCTCCCTTGCCTGCCCAGATAAAGCTCCGGGTTCAACGCATCGGTGCCACGGCGGGTTTCGAAATGCAGTTGCGGGCTGCTGACCGAGCCGGTCGAGCCGACCGTGCCAATCGTCGCACCGCGCCTGACCTCCTGCCCGCGCTGCACGCTAATACGGTCCATATGGCCATAGGCCGTCATCCAGCGGTCGGCGTGGCGGATCAGCACCAGATTGCCGAAGCCCCGCAACTGATCATCAGCATAGACCACAACGCCGTTTTCCGCCGCCCGGACCGGCGCGCCGCGCGGCGCCTTGATATTGATGCCGTCATTATGCAGCCCGTCCTTCTTGGGGCCGTAGCCTGAGATAACCGGGCCATAGACCGGCCAGGCGAATTTGCCGCCCGCGCGCGGCGGCGTTTTCGTGGTCACCGGCAAAGACCGGCGGACCGGCGTCACAGGCCGTGACGCCACAACCGGCGGCGCGGCTGCCCCGCCGCCAGATGGTTTCACGCCGGGCCGGGCCTGCGCGACGGCCACAGCCGGCTTTGACGGCGGTGTATAGGCCGGACGGATCGAGGGCAGGTTCAAGGTCTGGCCGACGCTGATCCGGTACGGGGCGCGTAGGTCATTTTGCCGCGCCAGCTGGGTCATACTCACGTTAAAGGTACGGGAAATGTGATAGAGTGTATCCTCCGCCCGCACCCTATATGTTGCCGGCGGCGGCAGGGTCAGGCGGTCACCGGTCTCAAGGAAGTAAGGCGCGCGCAGATTATTGACAAAAATAACGTCTTTCATATTCACACGGTAACGCTGGGAGATGCTCCACAACGTATCGCCATCTGATACGGTATGGACGCCCGCGCTGCTGGCGCCGCCGTCAAGGCCGTAATTAATCACCGGCGCCGGACTGCTGCGGCCGCAGGCCGTCAGACATAGCAGCATAATCAAGCAAAGCGTATGAAGGTCAGGCCGACGCATGGGAAGGATCGTCATCGGCATTCTCGCTGGCCGGGGCAAGATTGGGCAGGAGCGGCACAAAACGCACCGGCATTAAGTCCTTGACGGCAAACGTATCCTCTCCCTCTTTCTTATAACGGCGCAGCACCTGCTGCCCGTCCGGCAACGCCACCGGGATCACGATGATCCCGCCGACCTTGAGCTGGTCCAATAACGGCGCGGGCGGTTCCCCGTGTGCACAGGCGGTGCAAATAATCTTGTCAAAGGGCTGCTGCTCCGGCCAGCCTTTCATGCCGTCACCGGCAATCGCGGTAATATTGCGTAGTTTCAGCCGGTCGAACATTTGTTCCGCCAGCAGCAGCAGGGGCTTGTGCCGTTCGATGCTGTACACCCGGCGGCACAGATGCGCCAGCACACAGGTCTGGTAGCCCGATCCGGTGCCGATCTCCAGCACCTTGTCGCGGTCGGTGATCTCCAGCGCCTGCGTCATCGTCGCCACGACCAGCGGCTGGCTGATCGTCTGCCCCCGCCCGATCGGCAGGGCAATGTCCTCATAAGCCTGATCCTGCATTTGTTCAGGAACAAAGGCTTCGCGCGGCACGCGCTCCATCGCCGCCAGCACGGCGGTATCGGCAATCCCCATCGAGCGGAGATGCATAACAAGGCGGATTTTGCGGGTATCTTCGGCGTTCATGACCCCTTGATTCTAGACCGAATAAGGAAAAACGCAATCATCATCTTTTTATTGCATTTCCGTAAGATTTAAACTAGTGATTTTACAGATCACGAATTCATGACTGCAAAAGGAGATAAACCATGCGCCCCCCCGTTATCGTTTCAACCGTCTTCGCCGCTCTTGCCATTGCCGGTGTCGCTCAGGCAGATGATGCGCCGATTGTCATTGATGGCTTCCAGGAATTTTCGGCCGGCGATGAATGCGTTAACCAGCGCATTGATCAATGGGCCAATGAGGGCAACGCCTTCCCGCTGAAAGGCGAGCCGTGGGAGGCGATCAAAGCTGACTGCGCCGCCACTGCCGGGCCGCTGAACGCCTACGAAAACCAGACCGGCATCCTGACATCACTGACCCTGTCTGTGCCGGTGCGAAACGAGGCCGATCAATGCGTTTTCAGCTTAATTAACGCATTTTTCAACGAAGTCGCTCCTATTAACGAGGAACTTAACGAGGAACCTGGCATCAGATTCCAAGCCACAGCCGATAATTTTGGTGACCTCATCACCGAATGTGAAGCCCTAACCGGCACAGATGTCGATTATTTCCACGGCATGCAGGAATACACCGAAACCAGGGGTGCGGTCAGCCTTACCCTGACGCGATAATCGTCAAAGCAGGCTAGCCGCTGGCGCTGAGCAGGGCGTCATCGGCGCTGCGGACCGGCATGATTTTCTCCAGCCCGGCCATATAGGGTTTCAGCACATCGGGGACGAAAACGCCGCCATCGGCGGGGTCGTAGTAATTTTCCATCACCGCGATCAACGCCCGGCCGACAGCGACGCCGGAGCCATTGAGCGTATGGACGAAGTCTGTCTTTTTCTCGCCCGGCCGGCGCAGTCTGGCTTTCATCCGCCGCGCCTGGAACGGCCCGCAATTCGAGCAGCTCGAGATTTCGCGGTAGGTCTGCTGGCCCGGCAGCCACGCCTCAATGTCATAGGTCTTCATCGCCCCGAAACCGGTATCGCCGCTGCACAGCACGATGGTGCGGAACGGCAGGCCGAGTTTTTTCAGGACCGTCTCAGCACATTCCGTCATGCGCTCATGCTCTTCCACACTGTGTTCGGGCAAGGTCACGCTGACCAGCTCGACCTTATAGAACTGGTGCTGGCGTAACATCCCGCGCGTATCGCGGCCCGCCGCCCCCGCCTCCTGCCGGAAACACGGCGTAAAGGCCGTATAACGGCGCGGCAATATCTCTTCCTCGACGATCATATCGGCGACGATATTGGTCAGCGGCACCTCGGCGGTCGGCACCAGCCAGTCACCGCGCGTAGTCTGGAACTGGTCCTCGCGGAATTTCGGCAACTGGCCCGTGCCGAACATTGTTTCATCACGAACCATCAACGGCGGCGAGACCTCTATATAGCCATGCTCGCCCGTGTGGGTATCAAGGAAGAACTGCGCCAGCGCCCGTTCCAGCCGCGCCAGCCCCTGCGTCAGCATGACGAAGCGCGAACCTGACAACTTGGCCGCGGTTTCGAAATCCATCATGCCGAGCTCTTCGCCGATATCGAAATGCTCTTTCGGCTCGCTGTTACCGCGCTTGATTTCACCTGACGTACGCACCTCGACATTCGCGCTTTCATCCGGCCCGTCCGGCACGTCATCGGCCAGCAGGTTCGGCAAACCGGCAAGGTGCTGGTTCAGGGCTTCGCCCAACGTCTTCTCACGCTCCTCCAGTTCGGCCATCTGCGTTTTAATGCCGGAGACTTTTGTTTCAAGTTCCGATGTATCCTTGCCGTCGCGCTTCATCGGACCGATCTCTTTCGAGATCGTGTTACGCTCGGCCTGCAAATCCTGCAGTTCCGTCTGCACAGCCCGCCGCTCCTCATCGAGCTTCAGTATATCCTGAGCCTGGGCGGACAGGCCGCGCCGCGCCCAGTTCTTATCGTGGCGTTCGGGATTTTCCCTGATGGCGCGTATATCATGCATATTCCAACTCCGTCTTTTTCGTTTCCTTTGATAACGCGAAAACAGCTCAGAATCTAAAGAAAAATAATCACAACCACGAATAAACACGAATGGACACCAATTGATTTGTATGTACTATAAAACCTTATTCGCGTTTATTTGTGTTCATTCGTGGTGAAATGACATATGCACGCCGTGTTCAAAACCGTCCGGCCCGACAACCCGCTCCCGCTTGTGTTCGACAGCCCGCACAGCGGCCGCGCCTATCCCGGGGATTTCCGCTTCGCCTGCCCGTTCGAAATCCTGCAAAAGGCAGAGGACAATCACGTTGACGAGTTGTTCGAAGCCGCGCCGCAACATGGCGGCGTGTTCCTGCACGCCCTGTTCCCGCGCACCTATATCGATGTCAACCGGGCCATTGATGATATCGACCCCGATCTGCTGGCGGAACCGTGGCCGCATGACATAAACCCAACGCCGCGCTCCCATGCCGGGATCGGTCTGATCCGGCGGCTGGTCAGGCCCGGCATTGCCGTTTATGAGCGCAAGCTGCCTGTCAGCGAAGTCGTCCATCGCATTGAAACATATTACAAACCTTACCATGAAGAGCTGGCGGCGCTGATCAATGACGCGCATTACCGGTTCGGCCAGTCATGGCACATCAACTGCCATTCCATGCCGCAGGGCGGTAATGTCAGCGGCGGTTTCACCCGCGCCCGCGCCGCCCATGCCCCGATCGGCAATTTACCGGATTTCGTGCTCGGCGACCGCGACGGCACAAGCTGCGCGCTTGATTTTACGCACAGCCTGCGCGATTTCCTGAAAAGCCGCGGCTACAAGGTCGCGATCAATAACCCCTATCGCGGCGTCGAGCTGGTGCAGCGCTATTCCAGCCCGGCCACCGGCCGCCATTCACTCCAGATCGAGATTAACAAAGGGCTGTACTGGGATGAAACGCGCAACCAAAAAACAAGGCACTTTAATACGCTAAAGGGCGATATTGAGGCATTGATTGAATTTTGCGCCGGTTACGTAAACGCCAACCTGACCGATATGGCGGCGGATTAGGCCGCCTGCCTCGCGGCCTCAAAAACATCCTGCCAGCATTCATGGAGCGCCCGGTCCATGTCCGTCATCGCGATGGAGCGCCCCAGCATCTCCGCAACCGAGGTCACGCCGTATTCACTGATCCCGCATGGCACGATGCCGTCAAAATGCGACAGGTCCGGATCAACATTGATCGCGATGCCGTGATAACTGACCCAGCGCCTGACCCGCACGCCGATTGCAGCGATTTTCTTTTCCGTACCATCCGTATCAACCCAGATACCGATACGGCCCTCACGACGCCCGCCGTCAATTCCGAACGTCGCCAGCGCCATAATAATCCATTCTTCGAGCTGCCAGACATAACGCTTTATGTCCGGGGCGCCCTGTCGCTTTTTTAAGTCCAGCATCACATAAGCCACGCGCTGCCCCGGCCCGTGATAGGTATATTCACCGCCGCGGCCGGTGCGGTAAACCGGGAACCGGGCGTCGAGAAGATCACTGTCCCTGGCGCTGGTCCCCGCCGTATAGAGCGGCGGATGTTCGGTCAGCCAGACCAACTCGTCCACCTGCCCGGCGCGGACCGCGGCGACACGCTCTTCCATAAACATCACGGCATCATCGTAAGCGACCGGGTTTTCTGCGCTCAGCCATTCAACCATAAAAAATTTCTCAAAATCTATGTTGCGCCGCACATAAAAACGACTTATGTAGACCGCGTGGTTATAACAGCGCCACAAGGAGGAATGCAAATATGGCTCTTAATCATGATCTCGTTCGCCGTGTCTTTGGTGATAAGGCGGTTTACAGCTTTGAGGCCGCACCACCCGCCGATGACCCAAAAGTCAAAATGGCTATCGAAAACCTCCACGTCTCTTACGGGCGCGGCCTGCGCGGGGCGGCACAGGGACTTTTCTCCCGCCTCAACCGTAACGATCACAGCATTCACTCTCATAAAAACCGTGCGCTGGGCCTGAAGGATGTCACGCTCCCGATTTACGAAAACGAAGTCCTGGCCCTGATTGGTTCGTCGGGCTGCGGAAAGTCAACACTGCTGCGTGCCCTGAACCGCATGAATGATACGATTGACGGCTGTATTACGACCGGCAATATCACGCTTGACGGTCAGAATATTTATGACCGCGATGTCGAAGCGGAAGTGCTCCGCCGCAGGGTCGGCATGGTGTTCCAGAAGCCTAACCCGTTCGTCAGCAGCATCCGCGATAATGTCGCTTACGGCATCAGCCTGCACGGTCTGGCCTCGAGCAAAGAGCATATGGATGACCTGATTGAGGAGCACCTGACCAAGGCCGGCCTGTTTGACGAGGTCAAAGACGTGCTGAAACGTGATGCGCGCAGCCTGTCCGGCGATCAGCAGCAGCGCCTGTGTATCGCCCGCGCCACGGCGATCCAGCCTGAAGTCATTTTGATGGACGAGCCCTGCGCATCGCTTGACCCGATCTCTTCCAAAACGATTGAAGATCGTATCCACGAGCTGCAACAGGACTATACAATCGTGCTGATCACACACAATCTCGGCCAGGCCGCGCGGCTGAGCCAACGGGTCGCGCATTTCCATCTTGGCGAAATGTTGTCTTACGGCCCGACGGAAGAGATTTACAAAAACACCGGCGCTGAGCCAAGCCATGCGGATACGCTGAAATACGTGCAGGGCGCGTTTGGCTAGACGCCCCCTTTGATCCTTGCTTTATCAGGGAAATTTTGATAGGTAGGGGCTTCCTATCAAAGATGCGGCCGTGGCGGAATTGGTAGACGCGCAAGACTAAGGATCTTGTGGGAGTAATCCTGTGGAGGTTCGAGTCCTCTCGGCCGCACCATGTTTCGCAAAACCTCTCCTGTCATCCCGCCCCCCGCCTGCGCGGGGGCAGGTTGCTGCGAGAGATTTCATGCCGCCTGCGCCTTGTCCGGGGAGATGTCTCGCATGCGTTCGACATGACACTGGTAGCGGCGCATAAAATTGCTGCATCGCACTGTCAGAGTTAGCTGTTGCCAGTTACAAGTCATCGGATTTATGATGCGGATACCCGTTAACTGACAATCGGCATCCAGATCATGAAAGACGCGCTGCGCGAAGCCGCCCTTGAGTATCACAAGAATCCCAAACCCGGTAAAATTGCGATCAAACCGACAAAGGCCATGGAAACCCAGCGCGACCTGGCGCTGGCCTACTCGCCCGGTGTCGCCGTTCCGTGCGAGGAGATTGAGAAAGACCCGCTCAAAGCGCTTGATTACACCTCCCGCGGTAACGTTGTCGCCGTCATTTCCAACGGCACGGCTGTGCTCGGCCTTGGCAATATCGGCGCCCTGGCCTCCAAGCCGGTCATGGAAGGCAAGGCGGTGCTGTTCAAGAAGTTTGCCAATATCGACGCGCTGGATATCGAGATTGACGAAACCGACGTCGACAAGCTTGTCGACACGATCGCCTCGCTGGAGCCGAGCTTCGGCGGCATCAACCTGGAGGATATAAAGGCGCCGGAATGTTTCGAGATCGAGCGCCGCTTAAAAGAGCGCATGAATATCCCGGTATTCCATGACGACCAGCACGGCACCGCGATCATTGTCGGCGCCTGCATGACCAACTGGCTGCATTATGCCGGACGCAAGATCAAGGATATCAAACTGGTCTGTAACGGCGCCGGCGCGTCGGCGATTGCCTGCCTGAATATCCTGGTCGCCCTCGGCCTGCCGAAAAAGAATATCATCGTCTGCGACCGCAACGGCGTGATTTACAAAGGCCGCAACGAAGGCATGGACTCCGCCAAAGAGCAATATGCCGCCAATACCAAACACCGCACGCTGGCCGAAGCGATCAAGGGCGCGGACGTGTTCCTCGGCCTGTCCGGCCCGAACGCCCTGACCGGCAAAGACGTCAAGAGCATGGCCAAGGCCCCGCTGATTATGGCACTGGCCAACCCGACACCGGAAATCATGCCGGAGGAAGCCAAGCAGGCGAAACCGGACGCGATTATCTGCACCGGCCGTTCGGACTACCCCAACCAGGTCAACAACGTGCTGTGCTTCCCGTTCATTTTTCGCGGCGCGCTTGATGTCGGCGCCACGGCGATTAACGAGGATATGAAGCTGGCCTGCGCCAAGGCGATTGCCGAAATGGCCCGCAAGGAAATCTCGCCCGAGGTCGCCGCCGTCTATAGCGATGAAGCGCTGGAGTTCGGCCCGGACTACCTGATTCCCAAAGCTTTCGACCCGCGCCTGATTTTCGAGTTACCCTTTGCTGTCGCCAAGGCCGCCGTCGAGAGCGGCATCGCCGCCCGGCCCGTCGATGACTGGGACGCCTACCGGGAAAAGCTGCAGCAATATACCTACCGCACCAGCATGGTCATGCGGCCGCTGATCAACAAGGCGATACAGAATAAAAAACGGATTGCCTTTTGCGAGGGCGAAGAAGAAAAAGTGCTGCGGGCCATCCAGATCGTCAGCGACGAAGGGATTGCCCGCCCGATCGTCATCGGCCGCCGCCGCGTCGTTGAAATGCGGATCAAGCAGCTGCGCCTGCGGCTTGATATTGAAAAAGATATGGAACTGGTCGATCCTGAGGATGACCCACGTTACCGCGATTACTGGTCAAGCTACCACCAGATCATGGAACGGCGCGGCATCACTCCTTCCATGGCCCGCACGACGCTGCGCACCAATACGACGGTTATCGGCGCGCTGATGGTGCACAAGGGCGATGCCGATGCGGTCGTCTGTGGCACAGTCGGGCTGTTCAGCAACCACATGAGAGATATCGTTGATATTATCGGCCTGAAGCCGGGCGTGGAAACGGCGGCAGCCCTGAACGCGCTGATCCTGCCCCGCGGGGCCTATTTCTTCTGTGACACGCAGGTCAACCCGGACCCCAGCATCGCCCAGATCAGCGAAATGACGGTACTGGCCGCCGAGGAAGTAGAGCGCTTCGGGATCAAGCCGAAAATCGCCCTGCTTTCACATTCCAATTTCGGCACCCACCATCACAGCAACAGCGCTTTTAAAATGCGCTCCGCCCTTGCCGACCTCCGCCAGCGCGCGCCGCACCTTGAAATTGACGGCGAAATGCACGCCGACGCGGCCCTGTCCGAAGCAATCCGCAACGACATCATGCCGCACTCGACGCTCAGCGGTGAGGCAAACCTGTTTATCATGCCCGGCATTGATGCCGCCAATATCGCCTTCAACATGATGAAGGTGATGTGCGATGGTATTTCGATCGGCCCGATCCTGCTGGGCGCATCACGGCCGGCCTATGTGCTGACCCCGTCGGTGACGCCCCGCGGCATCCTGAACGCCGCCGCCCTTGGATGCGTTGCCGCGCAGGTCTATGAAAACGAACACAAAGATGATATCGTGCCCCGGCATGCTGCGCGTGCGTAAACTTTCACCGCGTAACTTAGGAACCTGCCGCCATGTCGGAATTGCGGGATACAGACCTGCCGGATACGGCCGCCGAACAGGTAGCCGATGAAAGCGGCGCCGGCTACGGCGTTTCCGACCAGCTTATCCATGAAATCAGCGACGCGCTGCATAGCGGCTATGACGATCCGGTCATTGAAAATGTCGCGACGCTCAGCCCGGCCGACGCCGCCGAATTGCTGGCCAAAATCGGTGACGAAGACCGCGCCCTGCTGCTCAGCGAACATGGCGCCGCCTTCGACCCGGTTGTCTTTTCCGAACTGGCCTCGGACCTGTGCAAAACCTATCTTGAGGATATACCGGCCAAACAGGTCGCGGCGATTATCTCAACGCTGGAAAGCGATGACGCGCTTGAGATCATTGAAACGCTCGACCCCGGCTTTCAGAAAGAAATCATCCGCAACCTCTCGGCCCGCCTGCGCCTGACACTTGAGGAAGGATTAAGCTTTCCGGAGCGCAGCGCCGGCCGGATCATGCAGCGCGAGTTCGTCGCCATCCCGCAATTCTGGACAGTCGGCAAGACGATTGATTACCTGCGTGCCGCCGCCGATGAACTGCCGCAGGATTTCTTCGATATTTTTGTGATTACGCCAACTTACCATGTCTGCGGCGAAATCCCGCTCAACCGCCTCGTCCGGTCGATACGCTCGGTAAAGCTGGAAAACCTGACACTCGATAACATCCACCCGATCCCGGCAACGATGGACCAGGAGCATGTGGCCGAGATGTTCCGGCGTGAAAACCTGACCTCCGCCCCGGTGGTTGACGAAGCCGATCGCCTGATCGGCGTCATCACGATTGACGACGTGGTTGACGTCATCGACGAGGAAGCGCAGGACGACATGCTCAAGCTCGGCGGTGTCGAGCAGGGCGACCTGTACCGCGCCGTCATATCGACGACCGGCTCGCGCTTTCGCTGGCTGTTCGTCAACCTGCTGACCGCCATTCTCGCATCGCTGGTCATCTCGCTATTCGATACGACCATCCAGGAAATCGTTGCGCTGGCAGTGCTGATGCCGATTGTCGCCTCGATGGGCGGCAATGCCGGTACACAGGCGTTGACCGTAGCCGTGCGCGCACTGGCAACGCGAGAACTGTCGGAGATCAACGCCTTTCGTGTGATCTGGAAAGAAACGATCGTCGGCATCCTGAACGGCGCCGCTTTCGCCGTGATTATGGGCTTTATCGCCGCGTTGTGGTTCAGCAACCCAATGCTGGGCGGCGTGATCGCGGCGGCGATGATTATCAACCTGATTGCCGCCGGGCTGTTTGGCGCCGGCATTCCTATCGTCCTGCAACGGATGGGCAGCGACCCGGCGGTTTCCTCAACAGTCTTCCTGACCACTGTCACCGACGTGGTCGGTTTTTTCGCGTTTCTTGGACTGGCAGCAGTTTTTCTGTTATAAATCAAAATCATGACAGCATCAAAACTGGTTCGGCCGGCGGCCGATTATAAAGAGAGTTTTCTGGAAGCCCTGCAGGAGTATCACGAGGAGGGCCGCTACCTGTATAACAAGCTGTCGGTCCTGCGCTCAGAGTTCGACGAGTTTGTGAAGGAACTGCGGGCCGAGCGCGGCTATCCGCACCAGCCCTATCAGGAGTGGGTCGACCCGGTACCGGAAACCGTGACCTGGCTGGTCAAGGATAACGAGTATCTCGGCACCGTCGATATCCGCCACCGCCTCAACTGGCATCTTGAAAAATGGGGCGGGCATATCCATTTTATCATCCGCCCGTCAAGGCGGGGCATGGGGTTTGGACGCAAAATCCTGCTCAAAGCAATGCCGATTGCCAATTATCTCGGCGTTGAAACGGCGCTGCTGACTGTCGACCCGGAAAATGAAGCGGCGATCAGGATTATCGAGTCCTGTGGCGGCGAATTCCACGACGAATTGCCTTGTACCGACCAGTTCCCGGCCCGTAAGCGGTACTGGCTGGACTGTACCTAGGCTCAGGACTCATTAATTTCGTAAATTCTGCGCGTGTCAAATTTTTGATAGACGGGCTTGAAAACTGCGCAGTGACTAGCCATCGCTAATGGCAAGCGGTTTGAAAGTCCGGATGCAAAAATTTGCCGCGCCTTTACCTTTCCTGTTCGGCAGAACATTACGAAATTAATGAGTCCTGAGCCTAGACAAGCGGCCCTGTCGGCTCCGTACCAGCGGCAGGCTTACGAAAGTCTGCGATGCGGGCATCTTCTTCCCTCATATCAACAACGCGGGCAAACCCCTTTCGAATGTAATCAGGTGTCTGCCCGTCCGTCCGCGGTCCCATTTTCCAGGTTTCATCCAGAACGGCAAAGCGGCTGAGGACCCTGTTTTGCCAGGTATCTTTTGTGATGCCCAACGGATAAACAGCCTTTGTAGTTACGGGCGTGTCCGGCAGATGCTTGCGGATCGTACCGAATACCCGCCTTTGGTGATAGGCCAGCGTGATGGCCGTAATCGACTGACTCTCACCCAGCCCCAAATTCAGGGCGTTTTCTATATTTTGACCGGTGTTTTCGGACTGCTCGTCAATACGGATCGCCACCGCCGGCACCCCTTTCATAATCATAATGCGCCTGATATAAGCCGCCTCGGTTTCATCTTTTTCCGGCAGATCCAGGCCATCCTTGCGCAAACGCGGAAAAACCCCATAGCGTAACAGGTCACGCGCGGGCTTGACCCCTCCGGCGACAATTACTTTTTTGAAATTACCCTTGGCATACTGCTCTGCCGCTTCAAGGGCGACATAGGCGCTAGCCGCTCCAGCCCCCAGAACAAGCCCGGTCTGGGTTTTCACTTCGGGCATGTTAAACAGAAGATGACGATTGATCATAACCACGCGGTCCGCATGCGGTGGCCAGATCAGTGCCTGAAAGATCGCTTTTAATGTTCCTTTTGATATCATGCGCGTCTTTTATCAGCACCCTTAAGTTATGTCAATAAATTTGATTATGAAGCAGGATAGCCGTATAGTGCTTGCCTTTATGGCAGAGAGTTGATTCACTGGATAAAAATTTCATCTGACTATGGCTGCAAAAAAAACCAGAAACAAGAAAAAGACCGGCAAAAAGGCCCCGCTGATCCTGCGGCTGGCGAAATGGGTGTTTGTCACCGGGCTGTGGGGCGTGATCGCGCTTTCACTACTCATCGCGTGGTATGCCAGTGAATTGCCGGACATCACCCGTTCCACCCAGTTCGAGCAGCGCAGCGCCATCACGATCAAGGCGCGGGACGGCGATACGCTGGCGCGCTATGGCGAACTAAAGGGCGTCAGCATTGATGTCAGTGATGTTCCCCCTCACCTGGTTTACGCGGTGCTGGCCATCGAGGACCGGCGCTTTTACCAGCATTTCGGGGTCGACCCGCTCGGCATCGCCCGGGCGATGCTCCGTAACCTCCAGCATGGCCGCGTATCCGAAGGCGGCTCAACCATCACCCAGCAACTGGCCAAGAATCTGTTTCTCAGCCCCGAACGCACCATCAAGCGCAAAGCGCAGGAAGCGGTGCTGGCGCTGTGGCTGGAATATGAGCTGAGCAAGGACGAAATCCTGACCGCGTACCTGAACCGCGTGTATCTCGGCGCCGGAACCTATGGTGTTGACGCGGCGGCGCGCACCTATTTCGACAAGGGCGCGGCGGATATCTCACTGTACGAGGCCGCGATGCTGGCCGGGCTGCTGAAAGCGCCGTCGCGCTTTTCCCCGCGCAGCAACCCGTCACTGGCGGCGCAACGGGCACGCACCGTCCTGAACGCCATGGCCGATGCCGGCTATATCACCCCGGAACAGGCGCAGGCGCAAAGCCTGAAAGGGCAGGCGCTGCTGCGCAAGCCGATGCCGCGCGGCACCCGGCTCGGCCTTCAAGCCGCTGGTGTTTCTGGCGGCGCTGGAACAGGGTAAACGGCCTTACGATAAAATCCTTGATGCGCCGATTGAGGACGGTACCTACCGGCCTGAAAATTTCCGGGACGAATATCTCGGCGAGGTCACGCTAAACACCGCCCTCGCCCGCTCGCTGAATACCGCTGCCGTCCGGCTGGCTGATGACACCGGCATTGGCCCGGTGATCACATTAGCGCGCAAGATGGGGATCGAAAGCACACTGCCGCGCGATCTCAGCCTCGCGCTCGGCAGCGGCGGCGTGCCGCTGTTGGAGATGGTTACGGCCTATGCCGTCATCGCCAATGAAGGCGCCGCGGTTAACCCCTATGCCATTACCGCGATCCGCGATGACAACGGCACATTGCTGTATATGCGCACCGATGCCGGCACGCGCAGCCAGACCGTTAATCGCCGTGCCGCCCGCATCTTGACCGGTATGATGCGCGAGGTTATCGACACCGGCACCGGTCAGGCGGCCCGGCTGCCGTTCGAAGCCGCCGGAAAAACGGGAACCTCGCAGGATTACCGCGATGCCCTGTTCATTGGTTTCACCGATCGCTATATCGCCGGGGTCTGGCTGGGGAATGACGATAACAGTCCGATGGACGGCATCACCGGCGGGTCGGTGCCGGCGCAGATATGGCATGATATCCTGAGCGCCGCCCATGAAAAAAGAGGCGCCGACGCGCCCCCTTTACACACATCCCCCGGCCTGGCCGCCGATCCGCCCGAAGGCGGGTTTTTATCCCTGCTGCAGCGCCTTCTCTCGCCTTCGTCGCCGTCAGAACCCTAGGAAGCGTTCAACCAAACCAAACCGTTCAAACGACCTTGTGTAGTGCGGGCGCCTTCAGCAGGGATAACCCTTACGCCATCACCAGCGTATTCTCATCGTGCAGAGCGTATTGATCGCGCATCATCGCACCAAAGCGATCTTCGCCGATCCGCTCCCAGTGATTGTGAAGCTTTACAACGCTGGCCGGCGGCGCGCCAAAATCCCAGCCCGCGCGTTGCAGGCTTTTATCGGCAAAATCGAGAAACGCCACCGGGAAAGCCTTACGCGGCGCGCGCAGGCCGCAATCGACCAACGTTTTGCTCACCAGCGCATCGCTGCTGTCCATCATGTCGGCGGTAAACTGGATCGCCGATAAAATCTTGATCTCCAGCCGGCTGTTCGGCACACGGCGCAGATGCCGCATAAAACGCGCATAAACATCCATTTCAAAGCGCGTATCTTCCGCCGCGCCCGTCGTTTCCGGCGGCAGCGGATAAACAATCCGCCCGTTACTGTCACTGCCCGGCGGGGCCGGGACAGACGTGCGATCGCCTGTTTCTGAATATGTCTGCATGATCTGTTCCTCCTATAAAGCCTGTGCTTTGATTCGTTTTTCATGTTTTTTCAGGCTATGAGTCCACCTTCGCCGCCAAGTCTTAAAGGAACATTAACGCCCCCAAAAAGGGCGCCAAAAGACAGGATATTGCTGTGGATAAAGCGGAGAGTCGTTTAGTCTTTGCGGATCGCCGCCGTGGCCAGCGAATCGGCGCGCTCGTTTTCCGGATGGCCGGCATGACCCTTCACCCAGTAGAACGTAATGTCGTGATCCTTCATCGCCGCATCGAGCGCCTGCCACAGATCCTGGTTTTTGACCGGCTTCTTCGCCGCCGTCTTCCAGCCTCTCGCCTTCCATCCGGCTAGCCATTCATTCACACCCTGCTGGACATATTTGCTATCAGTATGAACTTCGACAGTGCTGGGCCGTTTGAGCGCTTCCAGCGCTTTAATCACGGCGGTCAGCTCCATACGGTTATTGGTGGTTTCATCGTCATGGCCGGACAGCTCTTTTTCATGGCCGTTCCAGCGCATAACAACACCCCAGCCGCCCGGCCCGGGATTACCGCTGCAAGCCCCATCGGTATAGATTTCAACAATTGACTCACTCATAACCACAAACCCTTATCCTCTCCCGGGCCGGCTTTGTTTCGGCTCGAAGCAGCGAAGCTGCATGAGCCGAAGCGCCCACGCGGCTTTGCCGCTTCGGGCGCATTATGCCCGGGATTACCGCTGCAAGCCCCATCGGTATAGATTTCAACAACCATCCGAATTCTCCTGAAAAAACTCCAGCCTTTTGATAAAGGCCAGTGGGTTATGCGGCGTCATGACATCCCCCTCTTTATAGGACAGCACTTCCTCGCACCGCGACAGTACAAAACGCAGCGCCGCCCCCCGCAGCAATAACGGCAGAGCCGCCTTTTCCTCATTATTCAAAGGCCGGACAGCCTGATACCCGGCCATTAGATGCTCATAACGCGCTGGCTGAAACACGGCAGCCTCATCAAAGCACCACGCATTGATCATGATCGCCAGATCGTAAGCCAGCATATCCGTACAGGCGAAATGAAAATCGATGACTCCCGACACCTTACCGCCATTAAAGAACACATTATCCGGGAACAGATCGCCATGGATCGCGCCCCGCGGCAGATCATCCGGCCAGGTCCCGTCATAGGCATTCAGTTCATGCTCCACCGCCGCATGCAAGCCAAAGGCAATATCACCCAGGTGCTCGGCCATCCCGGCCAGCCACGCATGCCAGCGGGACGGGCCATAATCGTTCGGCAGCGTCTGCCCGAACGCCGCACCCGCCACATGAATCTGCGCCGCCAGCGTTCCGGCCTGATGGCAAAGATCCGGCGTTATGACCGCCGGGTGCGCCCCGTCGCAAAAGCTCATAATCGCCGCCGGGCGTCCCATCAGCGTGCCGGACAGACGCCCCTGCCGGTTCACCACCGCCCGTGCCGCCGGAATACCCGCATCGGCGAGATGGGTGGCATAGGAGAGGAAAAACGGCACATGCGCGGTATCAACCCGGCGCGGTTCAAACAGGGTCAGAATATAGCGCCCGCTCTCCATGTTCAGGATATAGTTGGTATTGCTAACGCCCTGCGCAATCCCTTCATAGGAGCGCAACGCCCCAAGGTCATAAGCCTCCAGGAAGCGTGCCAGCGTTTCATTATCGACATGAGTGTAAACGGCCATAACAGCCGCAGCTTATAGATTGCCCGGTAACGGTCAAGCCGGTGATTTAACAAGCTCCGGTGCAAGTGCCAGTTTCCGCAAGCCCCGTTCGTGATTCCAGGTCGCTATGAGCAACGATATGACTATCAGATACTGACATACGAATAGAGAAATAAGACCCAGCTCGATCGCGTACAAAATCCAGCAAATGTAAGACCCGATATAGGCCATACGGATACGCTGGCTGCATTTTTCAACCTCGCCCAGCCGTGCCATGGCAAAACCGATCAGCGGATAAATATCTGCCGGCGTATTGTAAATAAAACCCGTTGCAGCAACGACACATAACAGGGCCGCCATATTTCTTATTGCCAGCGTCTTTTCAAGGTAACGTTCGGGAATAACGATCTGAAATGACAGCCCCGCCAGCGCAATGCACATCGTCACCAGTCCCGCCGCACCGGCCCCATAGGAATAGATAATATAACAGATAAACACGGCCACACTTGTCAGCAACATGCCGCGGCGCGAACAGTTTTGATATCCGGCCATCGCGATCAGCGCGCCCAGTACAAAAATAATATCGTAAAACCCAAATTCCACCGGGCGTAGTCCCTCTGCCACCCCAACAAAAGACAGTTCAGTTTATATTGATTATGGTTAATAATGGGTTACCAAAGCCGGTGCCGGAATCAGTGCCAGTTTTTTGCGCTTTTGCTCGTGCCGCCAGATCGAATAAAGGTTGGACATCATGTTGACCTGTTCACCAATGACCATCAGGATCAGCCCGTTTTCAAAGGCATAGATCGTCCAGCACATCTGGGAGAAGAGCGAACCGAGGCGAATGCGCTGCGGGCAGGCCTGGATTTCCACCAGCCGCGCCCCTATCACCCCCAGCAGCGGCCAGAGATCGGTGACATTATCAACCGAAACAGCAATGCCGGCACAGGCCAGCACAATCGCAAAGCCTGTGCGCAGGTAGCGGGTACGGCTGAGCATATGATCAGGGAAAATAACCTGCATAAATATGCCCAGCGCGGCAATCATACAACCGATCACCGCGAAATCCGCGCCAATAGCATAGAAATACAGTACGCAGAGAAGACAGCCCAGAAAACGCAGCGACAACATCCGGCGGCGGCTGTGGGTATGAAACTGAAAAAACCCGACGGCATAGGCCGTCACCAAGACCAGATCGAAAACCCCGAACATGAACTCTTCAAGGCCTGAGCCTCAGGGCCGCTTTCCCGACCGCCTGAATGTTGTATTCTTAACCTTTATTCAGGCTACAGATGCGGGGTTAAAAAATGGTTGCCGGATCGCCGATTTATGAACGGATTTATGCGGCTAAAATACGGGGGATTTTAAAGACGACGTTTTCCTCGGCAATCGCCGTGTTTTCTATGGTTACAGCGAATCTCTCCTGCACGGCCGCGATGACTTCCCCGACCAGCACTTCCGGCGCCGAGGCTCCGGCAGTCAGGCCGAGCGTATTGACACCGTCGAACCAGCCCCAGTCGATATCGGCCGCGCGCTGGATCAGCTGCGCCTTGTCGCAGCCATAAACGCGCCCGACTTCAACCAGGCGGTTCGAATTCGAGGAGTTCGGCGCGCCGATCACCAGCAGCGCATCGGCATCTTCGGCAATCGCCTTGACCGCCGCCTGCCGGTTGGTGGTGGCATAACAGATATCTTCTTTATGCGGCCCCTCGATCGCCGGGAAGCGCGCCTGCAAAGCTGCGATAACATCCGCCGTATCATCAACCGAGAGCGTCGTCTGGGTACAGAAAGCCAGATTGTCAGGGTCAGCCACGGCAAGCGCCGCGACATCTTCGGCTGTCTCAACCAGCAGCACCGCACCCGGTGGCAGCTGGCCCATCGTACCGATCACCTCCGGGTGGCCGGCATGGCCGACCAGGATAATCTGCCGCCCGTTTTTGTAATAGCGCTCGGCTTCCCTATGCACCTTGCTAACCAGCGGACAGGTCGCGTCGATAAAGAACATTTCGCGCGCCTGCGCTTCCTCCGGCACGCACTTTGCCACGCCATGGGCGGAAAAAATCACCGGCCGCCCGTCATCGGGAATTTCATCAAGCTCCTCGACAAACACCGCGCCCTTTTCCCGCAGCCCGTCAACAACAAAGCGGTTATGGACGATTTCATGGCGGACATAAACCGGCGCGCCGTATTTCTCCAGCGCCTTTTCGACAATCTGGATCGCGCGGTCAACCCCGGCGCAGAAACCTCGCGGATTGGCGAGCAAAAGCTTTAAGGGCCTTTTTTCCGGTTGATTATTCATGACTACTATATAGTTGTCCCTTGCCTCGGCGGTCAAGCTCCCGTAGGCTTTTTACGTTTTCACGATGACAAATATTCCGAGGGGATTTGCTGATGCACCCGGCCAAAAGGCTGTTTTTGCTTTCCGCGTTTCTGTTTTCTGCCGCAACACTGACCGGCTGTGAATCCGTCGACACGGCTATGCATGATATGAAACAGCGCATCGCCGCCATCGATATCGACTGGCCGGACCTGCCGGACATGACCCACAGCGATACGGTCACAGTCAATGATGACGACACCCAGGACGGCGCTTACCAGCAACAGGCCGCGGCGTATATCAGCGACGACCTGACTATGCGGGCCGAAGCCCCTGTTGCAGCCGACAATATGGCGGCGCAAACACCGCAGGATAATGTTTACAGCGTCGTCACCGCTGTAAACACGCCGCAAGACGATTGCCTGCCGATCACGATTGTGCCGGAACTGAACGCCTTGCACCAGTTTGACAATCCGGACCGCCCTGTTCCGTCAGGCCGGGTTTCATCAATCGCCTTCACCGGACTGGAAGCGGCCTGCACCCATAATGAGAGCAATATCGTTGTCGAACTCAATATGACGTTCGAGGGCCGCCTCGGGCCGCGCGCACGGATCTGGGACACCGACCGCCCAAGCTTCGCCTACCCTTATTTTGTCGCCATCACCGACCCGTCCGGCAATGTGCTGGCAAAAGAGGTCTTCGCCGCCACCGTATCCTACGAGAACGGTGAAGACCGGCTGGAACATCGTGAAACCATGCGCCAGATCATCCCGGTGACCGGCCGTTTTGATAATAAGCATGAAATCCTGGTCGGCTTCCAGCTGACCGAGGGCGAACTGGCCTACAACCGCTCCCTGATGGATGGGCCAGCCGCCGTCAGCAACGAGCCCTATATTGAAAGCGCCGCCGGCGCACCCGCCGCCGCGCCGCTGGCAATCAATATCAAGCCTCCGGTTAAACCCGACTTCATCCCGGCCAGCACTGTGAAAACCAAGCCAAAATCAGCGCCAAAGCTCACACCGCAAACGGTCTCTGAAACCATAGCAACGACGATTGAAGCACCTGTTGTAGAAACGCCTGTGATGCCGCAGACGGATAGTCCGGCCATCGCGCCAGTTGAAGTGAAAACGCCCGGCGTGTCAATGACAACAGAAACCGTACCCGTCAAGGCTGAGATAAAGAAAGCGATGCCTGTAGAACCCGCGCCGGAGTCCATGCCAGAACCGGCCACAGACATCGAAGTGGAAGTAGAATTAGAGGCGACATCACCATCGGAGTCGAAGCCTGCCTCTAGTGTTATTGACATTACCGCCGATTAAGTACGCTTTACAGCCGCCGTTCCTTGAGCCAGAAACGGGCATCCCGCACCCGTTCCGACAAAGCCCGGCGCAAACGGTAAAGCCCCAGCACCGGCCGGGCTGTCAACGAGCGCGTTTTGCCGCGCGCCATGATGACGCCGCGGGTTTCCATGATTCCGAAATACACGTGATAAGGCGTGGTGCCGGGCATATAATCGGTGGCCTCGCTTAGATCGCGGTTCAGCCATTCGGTCCAGAAGCCGCGCTCCTGCATATAATGACTTTTAAACACGCGGACCATATCATTAATACGCGCCTTGAGTTTGACCTTATCAACGCCGCTGTCGAGCATCAGCGCATTGGCCTTCAGCGCCTCCGCGAACGGCCACAGGCGCTTGGTGTCTGCCACCACTGTGCCATCCGGCGCCAGTTCGTCATAAATGCCGCCATACTCGGAATCCCAACCCGCCGTGCTGGCCCATTCAAGCATCGCCGCACACATATCGTCATAGCGCGCCGGCGCACCACAATGCCCGGCGTAACGTTTGAGAAGCCATATCCACTCCGCGTAATGACCCGGCTCGAGGATAATATGTCCCTTTTCCGGTGCCGGCTCTTTCAGGTCATTGCTGAAATATTCGCTCAGGCGGTTGTTTTCATGGTCATAGAAATAGGTCAGGAACAGATCGATCATCTCATCCGCCATCCGGTTATAGCGGGGTTCGCGGAAGGTTTCGGCGGCAAACAGGCAGGCTTCCAGCAAATGCATATGGCTTTCATGCCGCCGCAGCCTGTCCAGCAGCGGCATACAGGCTTTATCCACCGCTTCGGCAAGGCCCGGCATGCCGGCAACACGGAATTGCCGGTCGATAAATTCCAGCGTGCTGCCGGCCAGCACCCGCGCCTGCTCCTCCCCCGTTGCGCGGTAATAATGCGAACAGGCAAAAATCACGAAAGCCAGTGCATACAGGTCGTTCGCTTCATCAAGCGGCTTGCCGTCATCATCAATGCTGAAACGCCAGCCGCCGCCTGCCATATCGTGGTAACGCGAAACCATAAAGGCAAAATGCCGGTCCAGTCCGCCGAAAGCGCGGCCGCCGCCTTCAACGACGGCATGACTGTAAACGGAAAGCTGGCGGCACTGGGTGATCAGCCGCCGCTGCCCGGTCATGACGGGCTTAAAGCTGTGTCCCAGCCGCTCGTAAAACCCGCCCAGATCATGGTCGCAAAACGCCTCGTACCATTTCGGCACCCAGCGCTGCAGCAGCTTGTGGGAAAGCATTTCGACTGTCGTATGAAGGCCGTTCGCCATGCAAGGATTTAAACATAGCGGCGGCACAAAGTCATGCCCTCTTTCACCTGTGAGCAACCGCGTGCTAAGCTGCGCCGATGCAGACAAAAACCCGCATATATACAGGCCCGGCAGGACTGAAACATGACACCGGACCGGGCCACCCGGAACAGATTGCGCGGCTGGAAAGCGTCATGAGCCTGTTTGAAGAGCCGCCATTGAATATACTCCCGGTGATCGCAGCCCATCCGGCAGAGGAAGACTGGCTGGCACTGGCGCATGACCGACACTATATCGACACGGTGCGGGATGCCATACCTGAGGACGGCCATGCCTATCTGGACGGTGATACGGTCGTATGCCCGGACTCCTGGCAGGCGGCACTGGAGGCCGCCGGGGCGCTATGCCAGGCCGTGCAGGACGTGACGGCCGGCGTATGCACCCGCGCCTTCTGCGCCGTGCGGCCGCCGGGGCACCATGCCGTGCCGGACAAGGCGATGGGGTTCTGCCTGTTCAATAATATTTTCATCGGCACCCGTTATGCGCAGGAAGAATGCGGGACCGGCAAAGTGGCGATTGTCGATTTCGACGTTCATCACGGCAATGGCACCGATGCGATGACGCGGCGGGCGGATGATATCCTGTTTATCTCCTCGCACCAGTTCCCGTTTTATCCCGGCACCGGCGATCCGCGCTATGACGAGCCGGGCAAGGTGCTGAACATTCCGTTGCCCGCCGGGACAGGATCGGCTGAATTCCGCAGCGCCTATGAACGGGAGGCGTTCCCTGCTCTTGAGAGTTTTGCGCCGGACCTGATGATGATCTCCGCCGGGTTCGATGCGCATCGCGACGACCCGCTGGGGGGGATGAACCTGACCGAAGATGATTTTTTCTGGGTAACGAAAGAACTGTGCGGTCTGGCCGACAGGCTTTGCGGCGGAAAAACCATAGCCGCCCTTGAAGGCGGCTATAATCTTGAGGCTCTCAAGTCTTCGGTCGCTGCGCATTTACGCGCTTTGACTGATTTATAAATTATATCAGGCCGCGACGGCGGACCGCCCTTTTGGGCGAAGCCTGCGTGGCGCCAAACCTGAAGTGCCTAACAGGCACGTAGGACGACTTGAACGCAGGATTTGTAAGCAAATCCGTCTTTAATGATGCGCGGTGCTGCGCAGGCGCGGACGCTCGTTATAAGCGCGGTGGCGCTGGGTCTGTGTCTCACGGCGCTGGGCATTCAGAACCCGCCAGGCCAGAAGATCGGTTTTGAGAGTTTTATCAACATTTGCAGCTTGCGATGCTTTCATATTCAAGCTCCTTTTCCTTTTACTTTTCTATAATCTCATAGTTTTATTATACCTAATCCCCGCAAAACTACGGCTTGCAATGTTTTCCGGGCAGATCAGCGCTTTTTGCATATCAAGGTTAAGGATTTATGAATCGGTCTTGTCTCAAAGCCCGATCTGGCTTACACTTTCGCGGCTTTACCCCTGTAAACAGACAGAGCTATGAACAGCCAGGCAGTTGAAAATAAACAGAATATAGACCAGATGAGCTTTGAAGCCGCGCTGAGTGAACTGGAAACTATCGTACGCAACCTTGAAAAAGGCGAAACCGCGCTTGAGGACTCGATCAGCGCTTATGAACGCGGAATCGCCCTGAAACAGCATTGCGAAAAAAAGCTGCGCGAGGCGCAGGCCAAAATAGAGACAATAACAATTAATCAGGACGGCAGTGTTGAAACCGCGCCGTTCGCGGAACAGGAGTAAGAGCACAGCATGCCCTCCCCCAGAGAAGCGTCGGCCAGCTTGCAGGCCCGGATGGACGAAGTCGTCGCCGCCGTCGACAAGACGATCAAAAAGCTTTTACCGGAAACAGACCTGCATGAAGACCGCCTGTTCGAAGCGATGCGCTACAGTGCCCTTAGCGGCGGTAAACGGCTGCGCCCGTTCCTGGTGATCCAGTCGGCCAACCTGTTCAATGTCGACCCGCGCCGGTCCAAGCGCGTGGCGGCGGCAGTAGAATTCATTCACTGTTATTCCCTGATCCATGACGATCTGCCGGCCATGGACAATTCCGATATGCGGCGCGGAAAACCGGCCGCGTACAAGGCGTTCGATGAAGCGACGGCTATTCTTGCCGGGGACGCCCTGCAGGCGCTGGCCTTCGAAATTCTTGCCGATCCCGAAACTCACCCCGATCCACATGTGCGGATCGAGCTTGTGGCCCGGCTGGCCGAAGCGGCTGGAGCGCATGGATTATGCGGCGGACAGATGCTTGACCTGATCGGCGAGCAGGAAGAATTTGATGTAGGTACGATCAGCCGCATGCAGCGCATGAAGACCGGCAAGCTCATGGCTTTTGCCTGCGAAGCCGGAGCCATTCTTGGCAAGGCCGATGGCCCGCACCGCCGGGCGCTGTGCAACTATGCCTACGATCTCGGCCTCGCCTTCCAGGTCACCGACGATGTGCTTGACGTCGAAGCCGACCCCAGCGAAACCGGCAAACCGGCCAATCAGGACGCTGCCGCCGGTAAATCGACCTTCGTTTCAGCGATGGGCAAGGAAGCGGCGCAAATGCGTGCTGAAATGCTAGCCCAGCAAGCCTGCCGTCACCTGAAGGTTTTCTCCGGCCGTGCCGGTGTGCTCACGGAAATGGCCGAGTATGTGCTTGAGCGGCGAGCGTAATTAAATAACCGCCTCCGTATTATTTAACAAGCATTGGTTGCCCTTTATCGAACGGGTAGCTATATATAGTCTCCCATGATTGCAGATAAAAAAATCCGTGGCGCCGCAGATACAGGCAAAATGCTGCTCGACCGCGTACATATTCCCTCAGACATGCGCGACTTTTCCGATGCCGAGCTGAAGCAACTGGCCGGTGAATTGCGCGCCGAAACAATCGACGCCGTGTCGCAAACCGGCGGCCATCTGGGCGCGGGCCTTGGCGTGGTTGAGCTGACCGTTGCGATCCATGCCGTGTTCGATACGCCTGAAGACCGCCTGATCTGGGATGTCGGGCACCAGTGCTATCCACACAAAATCCTGACCGGGCGGCGCGACCGCATCCGCACCATCCGCCAGGGTGGCGGCCTGTCCGGCTTTACCAAACGCAGCGAAAGCGCATACGACCCGTTCGGCGCCGCCCACAGCAGCACCGCCATGTCGGCCGGGCTGGGAATGGCCGTGGCGCGCGATTTAACCCGCATGAGTCATCTCAAACGCGTAGCGGAGAGATCTCACGATACGGCTGGAGATCCTTCGTCGCAAGCGCCTCAGGATGACATGCCTTACAACAGGCATGTCATCTGTGTCGTCGGTGACGGGGCAATGAGCGCGGGCATGGCCTACGAAGCCATGAACAATGCCGGCGCACTGAAAAGCCGGATGATCGTGATCCTGAATGACAACGAAATGTCGATCAGCCCGCCGGTCGGCGCGCTCAGCCGCTACCTGCCGCGGCTGGTGTCGTCACGCCGTTACCTGATGGCGCGGGAAACCGGCAAGAAAATCACCGAAATCCTGCCGCCGCCGCTGCGGCATGCCGCCAAACGCGCCGAAGAAAGCGCCCGGCACGTCATGGGCAGCGGTAGTTTGTTCGAAGAGCTGGGCTTTTATTATATCGGCCCGGTCGACGGCCATAATCTTGATCACCTGCTGCCGATCCTGCGCAATATCCGTGACTCAGAGCATGATGGCCCGGTGTTGATCCACGCTTTAACGCAAAAGGGCAAAGGATACGAACCAGCGGAAAGCAGCGCCGATAAAATGCACGGTGTCGCCAGGTTCGATATCGTAACCGGCGCGCAGCATAAGGGCAAACCCGCCGCCCCCACCTATACCAAGGTTTTTGCGCAAAGCCTGATCGCCGAAGCGCAGCAGGATGAGCGGATCATCGGCATTACCGCGGCGATGGACAGCGGTACCGGCATGGATGTCTTCGCCAGGGAATTCCCCGGCCGCATGTTCGATGTCGGCATTGCCGAGCAGCATGCCGTAACCTTTGCCGCCGGACTGGCCAGCGAGGGCTATAAGCCGTTTTGCGCGATTTATTCGACATTCCTGCAACGCGCCTATGACCAGGTCGTGCATGATGTGTGCATCCAGAATCTGCCGGTGCGTTTCGCGATGGACCGGGCCGGCCTTGTTGGTGCCGATGGGCAGACCCATGCCGGGGCATTTGATATCGCCTATCTCGGCTGCCTGCCGAATATGGTGCTAATGGCCGCTGCCGATGAGGCCGAGCTAATGCATATGGTGGCCACCGCCGCCGCCTATGATGACGGCCCGATCGCCTTCCGTTACCCCCGCGGTGAAGGAACGGGCGTGGCGTTGCCGGCACGCGGCAACGTGCTGGAGATTGGCAAGGGACGCATTGTTTACAATTCGTCATATCGTGATTCAGCCTCCCCCTCCTCGTCATCGCGAACGACCAGCGGGAGTGCGGCGATCCAGCATCAGAACGGGATTGCTTCGTCGGATTCTTCTCCTCGCAATGACGTTCAAGCGGATATCGCCTTACTGTCCCTTGGCGGGCGGTTACCGGAATGCCTGAAGGCCGCCGGCATACTGGAACAGCAGGGACATAGCGTCACCGTTGCCGATGCGCGTTTTGCCAAGCCGCTGGACGAGACACTGATCGCGCAGCTTGCACAAAATCATCACACGCTGGTGACCATCGAAGAAGGCAGCCGCGGCGGCTTTGGTGCATTCACTCTGGAATTCCTCAGTGATGCTGATCTGCTTTCAACGTGCCGGGTGCGCACAATGCACCTGCCCGATATATTCCAGGATCACGACAAGCCGGAAAAACAATATGAGCAGGCCGGTCTAACTGCCGCGCAGATCGCACAGAAAGCCCGCAGCACATGAATCAGAAGTCCATGCACTCACGCTGTTTCTCGTCGCTGATAACCAGGTTGTCATAGTCGAAACGATAGGCGCCTGCGAGATTCAATTTCAACACGTTCACGATTTCAGGCATGACCGCTTTTACAGGCTGGACGAGATAAGGCAGCATGATTTCTTTCATTTTCTGGAAATCAGCCTGTGTCTCCGGCGTCACGCCCTGCCCGTTTATCAGCGGGAAGAGCCGCTCGATCTCCGCCGCCTCATTAGCGGCCATCCAGTCATCGGCGGCCGCTACCATCGGCCCGCGCATAATATCTTCATATATGCCCTGCAGGGCGCGCCGTTCAGATGCTGCGATATCCGATAACTTGTGTACCGGAATCGACGTTAAAATCTCATAATATGCCTTATAGCCATCCCGCGTGCAGCTATAGGTGCGGTCATACATCAATATCCCCTGCCCGCCATCTTCGACCGACATAGTAAACAGGTGCGGCAGCCTGTCGTCGGGCAGCTTACGCGCCGCCGTAAAGTGATCATCCTCCGCCGGCCTGACCGGGCAATCGGCTATCGGCTCGGCGCTCAGCTCCAGCTCGTCGGCATAAATGGTCAGCGGCCCGGCTTTCTGTTCGCCCAGAATCCCTGTCACTTCCCGGCCCATCATTTGCAGAGCCGCATCAATCGGCTGTGACAGGGCTGCCGAAATTTCCGTCATATCAACAAAAAAACCGTGCCGAACCTGTTCGACCGTATATTTTTCTGTCCAGACTCCCAACGGCGCCTCGTAGACCGGCCGCATCGTACGTTGATACATCGCTTTCAGCGCGGCCAGGTGCTCATCGGTCACGCCCTGTGTGTTCATCACCGGCACATGGCCGTGAACGTGATAGGCCGCGCGATGACCGTCAGCCGTACAGTGATTAATTGTGTCATAGAAATAGACTTTCTGATCATCGCCGCGCGCAACATGCGGCAGGATGACATCATCGGCTAATTCAGAATGACCGGCCTGCGCCGTGAAAAACGGCATCATGAAAAGCCCGCATAACAAAACCGGAAAAATGAGAAAACGGATCATGACACTCCCCGTGAACCAATCACTTGTTATTCTAACATACCATTGAAACGATTAAACAAACTATAATAAAGACCACCGGTTCAGGCGGTGAACAGGAACAGGACACTGCTGTTGAAAATATTGGCGGCGTTCAGGGCGCTGGTGGCCAGATCAAGCCGCGTTTGCGCCGCCAGCATGATCGCGCCCTCTTCGTTCATATCGGCCAGCACCAGTTTGTCCGCCCCCTCTTCCAGCGTATTATTAAACGTCTCGGTGAAATTCAGGCGGTTTTGAAGAATGAGCAGGTCATTAACAAGACTGACGCCGAAATTACGGACCGTCGCCAGCGCCGTGCGTACACTGACGAGAACGTCTTCCAGGTTTTCCGCATTGTTAAAGTCGTTGCGCACGATCTCCAGCCCCATTGCCGAGAAGTCGACTCCTGCCGTGACGAGAGAGCTTGTCCGCAGCTCATTAAAGAAGGTTTCCATTTCCCCGCCATTCAGCAAACTCTGACCGCGGAAAGTCGAGTCATTGACCAGCGCGTCAATCTCGGCCAGTACTTTTTCGAACTCGCGATGACGAAACTCGACGATCGTCTGGAAATTGAGTGATTGCGCGTGGCGCAATATTTCGGCTTCATCCAGCGCCCGGTTATACAGGGCGACATCGCTGATCCGGCCGTCAAAGCGAAATGTGTTATTCGGGCTTGCGCCGTCATGCATGAAGCTGGAACCGTTCAACGAAGCAATACCAACACCGCCCGTATGTGAGGACAGGGCACGCGTCACCATTGCAGAGCCGACAAGCTGACCGTTCAGATAACCGGACACCGTGCCACTACCGGGGAAGTCGAACACGATCGTGGCATGATAGGTTTCCCCGGCCTGGATCGGGGCCGTAATAGCAAATGGCCCGAAATCCCCCTGATCACGGCTATTGAAGTAAATCAGCCCGTTATCGATATAGATATTCAGACTGTTGATATTGCCTCCCTCTTCCCACAAAACCTGCCGCCCGGCCGCGGCGCTGACGTCATCGGCATTAAAGACAAGTTCAACGGTTCGTAACGGCTGATTCCCGACATTAATCAGGCCGCTATTCGGGATCGTGATACGGCCGTTCGTGCCATTGAAATCGGCACTGGCCTCGCCGCCATTTTCGTACAGAGGCGGCGCCCCGAGCGTGACGCCGCCCCCATACGTGCCATTGATGGCGGCCCCCCCGGCCCCGAGATTAACCGCCGGCCCGCCCGTATCGTTCAGGCGCCAGTATCCGTCCGGGTTGCTGCTCAGGATCTGGGTGTTTAAGGGTGCCAGCGTTTCATCAATCTCGAATTCGAAGATCGATGGATCTTCGATCCCCAAACTGTTCAGGCGCTGCGATTCTGTGGCAATCGCCTCAGCCTGCTCTAACAGTGATTCAAGCGCTTCAACCCCGTTCAGCGCCTGTTTTATAACGGAAATGCTACGTTCAATACCATCAACCAGCCGGGTGAGATCGGATGCACGGAAGGAGAGTCTTTGAGATGTGAAGAAGTTGTCAGGAGAATCGAGAGGGCTGTTGACGTCTTTTCCAGTAGACAGGCGCAGTGACGTACGGTCCACGACCGACTGCGCGCCCTGGATAGCGAGCAAAGTCCGGCGGATCGCCGGATTTAATAATACGCCGTCTACCATTACATTTCCTATGTTTTACAAGGGCATCCTGCCCCAATTCTCATTATACAGCTGTATATATTAAGAGAATATAAATATCATAGCGCTTTGCATCGCAGGACGCAAAGGCTGAACCAGAGTTATAAAATATAAAAAATTGCGCTAAAGCGCTGATGGATATAGTGTTTCTCTATGACTCTACAGAAGCCGACAATTGTCCTGTTTGATATGGACGGCACCACAGTGCGCCACATAAATCCGTGGCTGCTTCATGTTCTGGAGCGGCTGGATGATCTGTCTCACCGGCTCACGGCTTTCATCTCCTGGGTCTTCAACCGTAAGATCAGCCGCCCGATTCTGGTCGAAGTGCATAAAGGCAAACGGAAAAAGCTGCTGGTCCATCGCGCTATGCACAAGATACGGCGCAAGGAAGTTGAGGAAATCGTCGAGCCATGCCCCGGCATTTATGACATCCTCGAGTTCCTGCACGCGCGCGGCGTGCCCATGGGCATCATCAGCAATGGGCTGGGCAAAGGATACGGCCATGACGTTCTGACCAAGTTCGACCTGGCCGACTATTTCAGCGTCACGTTGTTCCGCGAAGATATCACACGCGCCAAGCCTTATCCCGACCCATTACTGAAAGCGCTCGACATGATGCCGGATGCACTGACCAAAGACGATGTCGTTTGGTATATCGGCGATCGTCACAAAGATATCAAGGCCGCACTGGCAGCCGAATTTTACCTGCCCTGCGATATCCAGCCGATTGCCTATACGCTGAACGCCGCTGTCGCGGTGCTGGAGCATAATATCGGCCCGGACCATATCATCATGGGCTGGACAGACCTGTTGCCAAACCTGAAAGAGCTGTTCGCCGAGGAGTTAAAAGACGATACCAACACTATCGCGCTTGAATCGGCGCGTCAGCGAAAGCCTTAAGAGTCTCGGCGATCACGCCAAGTTCGGCAAACCAGTTGCCATGCGCCTGCACGAACCCGGCCAGCCTGACTTGTCCCTCAAGCAGCTCGAACACTTTTTCGATCGCGGTTTTCGGCCGCGGCAGGATCACGACCTGTAAATCGTGGCGGCTTTCCACTCCCTCCTGT
Organism: uncultured Micavibrio sp.; assembly: GCA_964445195.1. Classification (GTDB taxonomy): domain Bacteria; phylum Pseudomonadota; class Alphaproteobacteria; order Micavibrionales; family Micavibrionaceae; genus UM-FILTER-47-13. The sequence continues at coordinate 205,494 of CAYUKA010000001.1, forward strand.
TGCGCTGCGTAATCAAGCGCGGCATCCAGTCCGCCCAGCGCATCGACCAGCCCGACATTCAACGCCTGGTTCCCCGTCCAGACCCGGCCGCCGGCCAGCGCTTCGACCTGGGCCGCGCTAAGCCCCCGGCCTTCAGCAACCAGCGCCGTGAAATCATCATAAACGCTATCCATCAGCGCATTCATCCGCGCGGCTTCAGACGGCGTGTACGGGCGGTTGAACGACCACAAGCCCGCATTATTGCCGATGGTCACCCGGTCCCAGTTTATACCAAGATTAGCCCACATTTGCTGCAGCGAGAATTTCCCGCCGGTGACGCCAATCGAACCGGTCATCGTGCCGGGCAAGGCGAAAATATAATCCGCATCGGCGGCAATCCAGTAACCACCCGAAGCCGCCGCGTTGCCCATCGAAACGATCACGCGCTTGCCCTTTTCCTTCAGCTTCAGTACACCGCGCCGGATAGCTTCCGCCGCCGCCGGAGCACCACCCGGGCTGTCGATCCGCAGCACAACCGTATCAATGTCATCATCGTTGGACGCCCGCATCATATTTTCCACGACCGTATTCGCCGCACCCAGATTGCCCGCTGCGCTGTCATCATGCTGTATGATTGAGCCAACAGTATAAATCAGCGCGACCTTGGGCTTATCCCCGGCCATCAGCGGCGCTTCGCCGGCGGTTGCCTTATGATAACGGTTCACCGTCACAAACAAACGATCCCCATTATCAGGATCACCGGTAACCGTGCGCTTGATCTCCGCATTAAACTGGTCGTTAAAATCCAGCACATCAATCAGGCCGGCATCGCGCGCTTCCTCATCGGTCAGCAACCCCAGATCGATAGCCGCGCGGATTTCCACCTCCGGCATATCACGCGACGCCGCAATATCGGCGATCATCACATCACCGATATCACCGACCACACCCTCCATCATCGCGCGGGTCGTGTCCGGCATCCCGGTTCGCGTCACGCTTTCGAAAAAGGTTTTATATTCCTTGCGGGCAAATATCTGCGGTTCGATCCCTAACTTGTCCATAGCCTCGCGCGCATAAGGTATTTCAGCGTTCAGGCCCGGCATAGAGAGAATGCCGACCGGCTGCAGCCAGATTTGTTCAAAGGCGCTGGCGAGATAATAATGCCCCAGCCCCTGATATTCAGACGCATAGATATAGGCGAACTTGCCAGCTTCGCGAAACCTTGCGATCGCCGCGCGTAGTTCCTGAATGTGGGCCAGCGTCATACCGCCGCCGCGCAGGGTCATCACGAAGCCCCGGACGCGTTCGTCCTGCGCCCCGCGATCAAGCGCCGCCACAACGGTCCTGACTGTCAGGAACTTTTCCTGAAAGTCATAGGGACCGACCGCGTTCTCATGCTCAATCAACGGCTGTTCGAGCGGCAGGTACAGCACAATCTGATCCGGCAGGCTCGGCGCCGAGACCTCGCGCATCGCCACCACCGACAGGATCAGGCTCAACATCGCTGAAAACAGCACCAGCGCGCCGACCAGCATACAGGTGCGCTTAATCGCCGCCCATATGACGTAGCCAACACGCCACTTCTTTCGCGGCGGTTTCGGTCGCCTGGGCGGATTAAACAGGGAACGGCTACGGTAGGATCGTTTGGTCATGTTAGAAATTTATAGCGCCGCCGCAGCCTTGGCAAGGCGGGAAACAGGCTTTGCCTTCAACATTACTTTTAATTAATATAGGGGTAAGGATCGCGCCATGGTCCGTCCGCTATATCTTGTCCTGTTACACAGTCTCCCAACCACTTATTCTAAAGAGGAATGCCTATAATGAAAAAGCACCTTTTAACAGCCGCTGCGATTTTCGCACTGGCCCACACCGTGCCCGGCGCAGCGCAGGCCGGTGGCCACCACAGCCATCATCACGGCTTTTACGGCTCTATTCACGGCGGCTATGTCGACGCCGACGATCACGAGTTTGACTTCAACCCGGCGACAGCCGTCGACACAGAGCTTGATGCCGGTTACGGCATTGGCGGCGCCATCGGCTATGATTTCGGCCCGGTCGCTGACGAGCATGTCGGCTTCCGTATCGAAGGCGAAATCACCTATCGCGAAAACGATGTCGATACACACAATGTGCAAGCCCTTGGCGGTGCACAGCCGGCTTCAACCGGTGATGTCTCCGCACTGTCCTATATGGCTAACGGCTATGTCGATCTGCACACCGGTACTCGCCTGACGCCTTATCTGGGCGCCGGTATCGGTATGGCGACTGTCGACTTTAACGGCTATGGCATCCAGGCCGTGCCCGACGTCCTTGATGATGACGAAACCGTCTTTGCGTACCAGGCCATTGTCGGCCTGTCAGTTGGCCTGACCGAGCGCGTGTCGCTGACCGGCGACTACCGCTATTTCGCCACTGATGATATTGAGATCAACACGGCAGCGAATAATGCGACCGAAACAGAATACGACTCGCACAACCTGATGGTTGGTCTGCGCGTCAAGTTTTAACGTTTGTCTCCTAAAACAAGCCCATAAAACAAACCCATGGCACAGGCCGCTCTTCCGGGCGGCCTGTTCGTTTACTGCTGCACAATCATTGCGAACCTGCAGAGCAAATGACGGTGTCATATTATGGTGAGAATGCTCTAAGGGCACTGCCCGTTATAACGCTGTCACTAATCATAAAGCCTTCGGCTTTTGCGGCCGCGAAAATATAGGCCATTATTTAGTGATACTGGCCGTGACTACAGAGCAGGAAGCTCGAATATCTTCACGGTGGGCGGCGGATCCACACGGCCCGGCTTGTGCCCCTCATACTCGGCTTCATCAATTTCACTCATAATACCGTACTCTGGAGAGAGATAACTAATCTTCCAATAAGATTTGGAACCATTATCATCTGAATCCGAACAGGTAAAAAGCTCAGCAGTAGCTAAAGTAAGCACACGACTATAGGATGAGACTGTATCTAATCCATTGATTTCACAAGCGTTTTCCCGTTCCAGAGCATCAACAACCGACGGAAATGATTGTGCCTCTACCTCCTGCGCTGCCAAAGCGGCAGGGATGGGTAGCGCCAGAGCGGCTATAAATACTCCAACGAGAGCGCTGCCTATTTTATCAACACTCATTGTAATCTCCTGTATAAAATGAATGATCAACTGGCGCACACACTACTATGTTTTTCATAAAAATAAAAACTTTATTTCACAAATAATGTTTCGGCACAATATGTCCTGACAGACACTGCGCTTTATGCCACAGCCAGTGATGAGCAATCAGGCTCAGGACCTCTAAATCTTATGGGGCCGGAACCTGCCCCGGTGTAACAGGCGATGCCGCCTCTGGCTGGTCCTGAAAATTGCCATTTTCGTCGCACGGCAGATAAGAGTAACCGCCATCATCAACGGATTCCTTTTTAAGAACAGATGTTCTCTCATGGTCAGTTTTTTCGCTTATAAAATCGCCGGGCTCAGCCACACAGTAATCATAGCCATGTCCGTAAGCCATTTGTTCCTTAACCGGTTTCAAACGAAAAGGAGCGGTCAGACCGCGCACATGACCTTTATCGTCGACGACTTCTTTAAAGACACCAAAATCTTCCGCACCATCTACATAACGTTCTTTTTGTTCAAGGTATGCGGCAGTCACTGATGGCCATTTTTCTATATCCAGCAGATCGTCCTGTGTCAGTTCATCAAACAGGGGCGCAGCATATTTGGGCACAACCAGCACCTGACCTTCCTGAGCCTCTCTTTCCTTATATTCGGTTCCCCAGCGATACCTTAAAGCCGTTTTCACCTTTTGACCCGGCTCCAGATCAGCCATCAAATACATACTTTCTCTTCTGTAATAAAAACAGCCGGAGAAATCGACGCTCTCCAGATCAGCGTAAGGCACGTCAGGAGACCCCTGATACTCCAGAACTTCCATACGCCCTTTCTTTCCGGGCACAAAAATGCGCCCATCATCATGAAGATAAGCGCGCGTTTTCCATGGCAAACTATTGACATCTGAACTTATGCCGGCTTTTTCCAGCGCATCTGATAAAGTCTCATCCGGATTATAATCCGTTACCAACTCCAGATAAGTACCGCCATATTTAGTGCGTTTTTGATCGCTGTATTTAAGGTTTTCTACAAGTGCCTCAATAAAATCATAATATTGGTCGGCCGTAACAACCAAACCATCTTCTTGCCTTGCCTGGGCTTTGAAGTTTGTTGCCATTAACATGAGGTCTGAATCAATATTCCTGATTTCCTGATCAGGGATATCTCCTGCTCCGGGGAGGTGGTCTGCCCACCAGGTGGCAAAGGCATAAAGCGATTCTTCTGAAAAGGACATTTTCAAGCCTCACAGTTTCACAACATTATTTACCAGAAAAAGTAAATATTTATGAAAAAATACTACAAAAACTGTAAGACTACAAACTCTGCGCCTTATGACGCAACCAGTGATCGGCGAGGACACAGGCAACCATCGCCTCGGCGACCGGTGCGCCGCGAATGCCGACACACGGATCATGCCGGCCTTTGGTGACAATCTCGGTTTCATTGCCATCCTTATCGACAGTCGCGCGCGGCGTCAGGATCGAGCTGGTCGGCTTGAAAGCCAGCCGCGCAACAATCTCCTGCCCCGTTGAAATCCCGCCGAGAATACCACCGGCGTGGTTGGACAGGAATTCCGGCGTGCCGTCATCACCGGTCCGGATTTCATCGGCATTGTCTTCGCCGCCCCATTCGACGCACTCAAAACCGCTGCCGATTTCCACGCCCTTGGCCGCGTTAATGCTCATCAGCGCCTTGGCCAGATCGGCGTCCAGCTTGTCATAGACCGGCGCCCCCAGTCCCGGCGGGATACCGCTCGCGACCACTTCGACCACCGCACCCGCGCTGCTGCCGGCTTTGCGGCGGGAATCGAGAAACTCTTCCCATACCGGCACAATTTCCGGGTCCGGCGCGAAAAACGGATTGTCATCAATAATGTTCCAGTCCCAGTGATCGCGGTTAATTTTATGCGGTCCGATCTGCACCACCGCACTGCGGATCAGCGGCGCGCCCGTAAGCTGGCTTTCAAGGAGTTTACGCGCCACCGCACCCGCCGCGACGCGCATGGCCGTTTCACGGGCGCTGCTGCGGCCGCCGCCCCGGTAATCGCGAATGCCGTATTTGGCCTGATAGGTAAAGTCGGCATGGCCGGGCCGGAACTTGTCCTTAATATCGCTATAGTCCTTGGAGCGCGCATCCTGATTATGAATAAGCAGCGCAATAGGCGTGCCGGTCGTTTGGCCTTCAAATACGCCAGAGAGAATTTCAACCTGGTCCGGTTCCCTGCGCTGTGTGGTGTGGCGCGAGCGCCCCGGCGCCCTGCGGTCGAGATAGGGCTGGATATCGGCTTCTGACAGCGGAATACGCGGCGGCACACCATCGACAACGCAACCAATCGCCGGGCCGTGACTCTCGCCCCAGCTTTGATATTGAAATAATGTCCCGAACCGGTTGCCGCTCATAGATACTCTACCATTGCTCTATCTTTATGCATTCCCTGCGCAAGCAGGGATCTTTTAAATAACAACTTCCAACCATTCCGGATTAACGCTCTTAATCAAATCTTCTTTCCATGCGCGCTTCCATTTCTTCATGGATCGCTCACGGGCCTTTGCATCATTTATATCATCAAATTCCTCATAATATACGAGATTTGTAACTTTATACTTTTTTGTAAAACTTTGTATCTGTCCGGACTTATGCTGCAAAACCCGTTCCCGCAAATGACCTGTAAAACCAAGATAAAGAACGGTTTTGTTAAAATTGGTCAGCATGTAAACATAGTATTTCATCTGAACATACCTAAAGATCCCTGCTTGCGCAGGGAAGACAAAACCAAAGAAGCTTTTCGTATATAGTAGAACCTAAGCGGCTTCTGAAGCCTTCTTCGGCGCGATCGATTGCAGCAGTTCCGCCGTTTCAGACGCGCTGTCGACCTGGACCATGCCAACGGTGTGATAGCCGCTATCGACATGCAGGACTTCGCCGGTCACACCGCTGCCCAGATCGGAGAGCAGGAACAGCCCCGACCGGCCGACATCCTCGATCGTGACATTGCGGCGCAGCGGCGAGTTCAGTTCGTTCCATTTCAGAATATAGCGGAAATCGCCGATCCCGCTGGCGGCCAGGGTCTTGATCGGTCCGGCCGAGATCGCGTTGACGCGGATGTTGCGCGGCCCGAGATCGCTGGCGAGATAACGGACCGAGGCTTCCAGCCCGGCCTTCGCCACACCCATAACGTTATAATGCGGCATCACGCGCTCCGCCCCGTAATAGGTCAGGGTCAGCAGGCTGCCGCCGTCATTCATCAGCGGCGCGGCGCGCTGGGCCACAGCGGTGAAAGAATAGATCGAGATGTCCATTGTCTTCTGGAAGTTGGCGCGGCTTGTATCCAGATACAGCCCGTCCAGTTCGTTCTTGTCAGAGAAGGCGATCGCGTGGACGACAAAATCCAGCCCGCCCCACTCGTCTTTAATCGTAGCGAACACTTTATCCAGATCGGCGTCATCAGAGACGTCACAGGGCAGCATCAACGAGGAACCCACGCTTTCGGCCAGCGGCCGCACCCGCTTTTCCAAAGCTTCACCCTGATAGGTAAAGGCCAGTTCCGCACCCTGCCCGGCCAGCGCCTGTGAAATGCCCCAGGCAATCGAGCGGTCGTTCGCAACGCCCATCACAAGGCCGCGCTTGCCCGCCATGAATTTGTCGTTCTCTGCCATTGTCGTGATATCCCGTAAAATTATGCAAAACGGCGCAGGGCCGCTCTTATGCATCCTACACAATTCCGCGTACAAATCCAGCCCCAACCACCGCGCTCTCCCCTTTTCGGACGGCGCATCAGACCGGCAAATTTGGTAAATTGTTAATAAACCAGTGGTAAAGTACGAAAGACTGAGAAAAACGGGCTCATGCCTGCGCCTTTTGTGCGAAATGTGAATGCATTTGGGGAACGGATAAAAAAAGATGGCATTACAAATAGATACCGTTGCGCACGCCTGTAACCTGATCACGCGCGAAATCCGTGATTTCCGCAAAAATCTGACCGTTCACTTTATTGTCCATCATGAAGGGCAGCGCACGGAAGCGCTGGGCATGGCAGCACAGGACATACTGGCGCACCCGGCGGCGGAAACGGCCACACACTTATTGCAAAAAATCAGGAAGTCACGTGATTCACAGATGCTCGGTACGGCTGTCGCACGCGAGACGATCTTTTTTGGCCTGGCGACCCGGGACTCCATCCTGTCCTTATGCACCATTAATATTGATGAATTTAACAGCCTGAAAGACGCGCGGCGGCAAGCTTATCACCTCGCCTGGCATGCGCTTGATGCGGCCGAATATCATAGCCGTCCGGAAAACCGTACTGGCCGGGCGACAGAGGTCATCGTCCGGCGCCGGAACGCCCTTGAAATGGCGGACGCCAATATGCGTGCTGATGTCTTCGCCAGTGTTATGACCACATTCCACCGCGACTCCGATGCCATCAAACGCACCGGACAGGAGCGCGGCCTCAACGCCCTGCATACCCGCTCCATGCACGCGCCGGAATATTATCCTTATTTGATCGCTATGGAAGCGACAAGATATGCGCGAAAGGAAATCGACCTGAAGAAATTGCCCCGCAAACGGCTTGTACCGACGGCCCTGACCGTTGCCAAAGATGTGGCGATGACCTTTGACGAGATTGCGCTTAAAAACTGGTTTGCTTTCAGCGAATCAGCGCAAGACATGGCATGGCGCGGCTACAAAGAAGCGGAAATCCTTAGCGCGGCGATCAATACCAGTCCGAACACCTATGTGCGGGCGATCGGTTACCAGATTGCCGAGATATGCAGTATCGAACCGGCCTCCATTGTCGATATTCGTGAAAGTTACAGTCCTTATGCCGATGACGAATTTAATGAAAAGCTGCATAACAAGATTATCGATAGTATTTATCAAGACATCATCGCCCAGGACCTCAAGCAGAATAGCGGCATGCCGTTCCTGAACATGGCCAATAAACAGAATATGGACCTGACCGAAGGCAAAATTGTCGGCTGGTGCGCGCCGTCTTTGCAGGCCGCCGGTAACGCATTCGATCACGCCCGGCAAAATGGCGGCGCACCGGAAGAACACGTGGCACGGGAATTCGCTATAAACCGCCGTCATACAGGCTGGGACGACATCAAAGAACTCGGTCAACGGATTATCAAGACCCACCGCACCGGCAAAACGGTCACGTTAAGCGATCTCAAAGACCTGTCTAAAGATATCGAAAACCTTAAAGCGTTACGGCAATCGGTTGAGAAAACATTGTCCGACCCGCAATATAAACAACAATTGGCCGCCGCAAACGAACTGGACGCAAAGCCGCCTTCAATGGCACCTGCCGGTCCGGCCATCGCCGCCAAACCGGCACCGCAAACCCCGTCATACGAGGCGACGGCAATCCCGGCCATGGGCGGCCGTCCGAAAGTCCAGACGCATGTCGCGCAAACAGCACAGCGCATTCGCAAACAGGCCGACGATCAAAACGCTGGCGAAAGCGAATAAAAACCGCCCGCGCATTACACACAGACGGTTTCCTTATTGTATATTTAGGCTCAGGGTCAGCGGTTAAATAATCTCCCAACTGCCGTCAGGCTGCTGACAGGCGGTGCCATAGGCATTTTCCTGGCGGCCGCCAACCGTAATAACCTGCTGATACTCGCGGCAGTAACGGCCGGCCGTGCTGGTGCCATCACGCACAACAGTGTAGCTGCCGCTATTCCCTGAATCAGGGTTGTTCCAGTTGACGGTTTCACCAATCGGCGCCGTGTGTGCGCGCTGCTGCGCGTTCTGCATATACATGCGATCGGCACGATCAAGCGACGAACCGATTTCACTCCCTACCAGCGCGCCGAGCAGTACGCCGGCCCCCGTTGCCCACAAGCGGCCAGATCCGCTGCCGACCTGCGAACCGAGCAGGCCCCCGGCGACCGCGCCCGCGCCCGTGCCGACGGTTTGCTTGGAGCCCCAGCCCTGTGTCGTGTTACAGCCGGTCAGGACCAGCGCCATCGCCGCAAAAGCGGTTAAAACTGTGTATCTCATTGTAAATTACCCCCTTACAAGGTTACTTGGATATTGTTATACGCAGAAAGACAAACTATCCTTCGGACTTTAAGTTCCCCATCAGAGATAGGGTAAACTGCCCCAAAAGCCAACAGAAAATGAAAAAGCACTACGACATAAAAACCCTGCAGGCCCCCGGCGAAGCCCCGGACGATCCGATCGCCCTGTTTATGCAATGGTTAAGCGAAGCCGAAGAAAGCGAACCTGTCGATCCGAACGCCATGGGCCTGTCGACAATCGATGAAAACGGCCGGGTCGGTTCACGCATCGTGCTGCTGAAAGATGTGAGCGCACGCGGCTTTACCTTTTACACGAACCGCGAAAGCCGCAAGGGTCAGGCACTGGCTGTCCACCCGCAGGCGGCATTGAATTTTTACTGGAAGTCGCTGAACCGGCAGGTGCGGATCGAGGGCACTGTTGATGTTATTAGTGACCAGGAATCTGATGCTTATTTCGCCACCAGGCCGCGCGGCCGCCGGATCGGCGCCTGGGCTTCCGACCAGTCCCACCCGCTCGATACCCGTAAAGCACTGGAAGATAAGGTCAAGGCTATAGAGCGCGATTATGACGGGGCGGACGAAATCCCCCGCCCGTCTCATTGGGGCGGTTATTTGCTGACGCCCGATTACATTGAATTCTGGCATAATGGCGAGTTCCGCCTGCATACCCGCCTGACCTACAGCCGCACAGACAAGAACGCGGGCTGGGAAAAGGGTATGCTCTATCCCTGAGCCCTCTTGAAATACCAAACTTTTTTTTCTAGTTTAACTTTGGGTTTTCAACATATTTTCCGTCATTGCGAGACGGTGCAGCTGTCGAAGCAATCCATACGGTGGCTGGATCGCCGCGCTCCCGTTGGCCGCTCGCGATGACGTCAGGAAGAAAACGAATGACACAGGAAACACTGACATTTAACGCTGATGTGGCGCGGCTGCTGGATATTGTCGCCCATGCGCTTTACTCCAACCGCGACGTTTTTTTACGTGAGCTGATCTCCAATGCTTCGGACGCCTGCGACAAACTCCGCTATGAAGCGGTGACAAAGCCGGAGCTGACCAGAGACGACCCCGACTTCAAAATCCGGGTATTTAAGGATACCAGCGACCGTACCCTGACCGTGAGCGATAACGGTATCGGCATGAACCGCGAGGAGTTGATCGATCATCTCGGCACCATCGCCAAATCCGGCACGGCGGCCCTGATGGACAAGATCGGCGAAGCGCAGAGCGACGGCGACCGGATGAACCTGATCGGCCAGTTCGGCGTCGGCTTTTACGCCTCGTTCATGGTTGCGCACAAGGTCACGGTCATCAGCCGCAAAGCCGGTGAAGCCGAAACATGGCTGTGGGAATCCGACGGCCGCACCGGCTTTACCGTGCGCGCCGCGAAAAAGAAAGAAACGAAACTGATCGGCAATGCACGCGGGACGGCGGTGATCCTCCATGTCACCGATGAGGCCAGCGATTACCTGATCGACGAAAAGCTCAGGCAAGTGATCGCCACCTATTCCGACCATATCAGCTTCCCGATTTATCTCGGCGAGCCGGGAGACACTGACCCCGCAGAAGAGAAGCCGGTCAACCAGGTCACGGCGCTATGGATGCGGCCGAAAAACGAGATCACGGCGGAGCAGCATACGGCGTTTTTCCGCCATATCGGTTTTGGCGTCGACGAACCGCTGATGACCAGCCACTGGCGCGCCGAGGGCAAGATCGAATATACCGCCCTGCTTTACGTACCGACGATGCGGCCTATGGATTTATACGATCCGAAACGCAGCCACGCCGTCCGGCTCTATGTCAAACGCGTGTTCATCACCGATGATTGCGAGGGGCTGATCTATCCCTGGCTGCGGTTCCTGCGCGGCGTTGTCGACAGCGAAGACCTGCCGCTGAATATCAGCCGCGAGATGCTGCAACATAACCCGCTGATCGAGAAAATCAGTAACGGTATCGCCAAGCGTGTCTTAAGCGACCTCAACAAACTCGCGACAGACGACCCGGCCGCCTTCGGCTCATTCTGGGGCCAGTTCGGCGCGGTCCTGAAAGAAGGGCTTTATGATGCATTTACGCACCGCGAGGCACTACTCAAGGTCGCCCGCTTTTACTCAACGCATGAAGATGGCGCACTAACCTCTTTGGCTGATTATGTTTCACGGATGAAAGAGGGGCAGGACAGCATCTATTACATTAGCGGTGAGAATCTCGAAACGCTGAAACACAGCCCGCAGCTTGAAGGCTTCAAGGCGCGCGGGCTGGAGGTCCTGTTCTTTACCGACACGATTGATGATTTCTGGCTGCAGACCGTGCTGGATTACGAAGGCAAACCGTTCCAGTCAGCGACCAAGGGCAGCATTAATCTTAACCGTTTCGAAAATAAAAAAGATGATCAAAAAGAAGCGTCTAAAGATGAAAGCGCAGATAAAACCGCAACAAAGCTGCGTGATCTGGTGGGTGAAACCTTACAGGACGAAGTCGGCGAAGTGCGCCTGTCCAGCCGCCTGACCGACTCGCCGGTCTGCCTTGTCGCCGCCGATAACGAGATCGATTTGCGCATGGAGCGCGTGCTGCGCGTTCACCAGAAATACGAAGCGCAGTCCAAACGCGTGCTGGAGATCAACCCGGCTCACCCGCTGATCAAGCGGCTGGCCACGCTGGCCGAACAGGCCGATACCGGGACGGCGATCACCGACGCGGCCTGGCTGCTGCTCGATCAGGCGCGGATCATCCAGGGCGAACCGGTGCCCGACCCCGCCGCCTTCGCCCGCCGCATGTCGGTTTTCATGGAGCGCGGCCTTGCGGCCTGATTCATGACATCGCAGGGACAAAAATGGCCGGGCTGTGATGCACCGACAAAACGGTTTACCGAATCCGTGGTGGAGGCCCTGACATCATGTCTTGGCGATAATCTTGAAGCCGTTTATCTGCACGGTTCGCTGGAGTTAAGCATTATCCTCGCCCGGCATGCCGCGGCACCGCGCCACCCTGTACCGTTCGAGCTGCATTTCGGCGCCGATTATACCGCGGCGATCCGCGATGACAGCTATGATTACAGCCGCGCCAAGGGCGAAGACCCGGATTTATGCGCCCATCTGAGCGTGACGCGCCTGCGCGGCATCGCGCTTTACGGCCCGCCGTCAGCCGATATGATCGGGCCGGTGGCGTGGACCGATTACATAGCGGCCGTGCAGGACGACCTTGACTGGATACTGGACGGCGAGAATATCCTGATCAGTCCGTTTTACGGCGTCCTGAATATCTGCCGCGTGCTGGAGATGCAAACCAAGGGTGAAGGTACGGTATCCAGCAAGGAAGAAGCGGCACTATGGGCGCTGGCGGCCCTGCCCTCCTCCCATCACGATGTGATTCAGGAATCACTGGCCTGCTACCGCGATCCGGCGCCGGTCACGCCGCAGACCCGCCAAAAAGGCGGCCGGGAATGGGATGAAGGCCGGTTGCTCGCTTTTCGTGATTTCGCAAGACGTGAAGCAAGCCGACATCACACGCCCGGACCGGCGCCCCGTTAGCCTCCGCAAAAAACTGTGCCATGCACAATGAGTAATCCACTACTCTATCCGTCATCCTGAGCGCATGCGAAGGATCTCCCCGCGACGGGACTCTGTGGCATGAGATTCCTCGCATACGCTCGGAATGACAGCGCTAAAGCTTACGCTGCCTGCGCCTTTTCAATCAGGTCGGCATATTTCATGTCGGGGCGCGGCCCCATATGGGTGATAACCTCGGACGCCGCCAGCGTGCCAAGCGTCGCGCAGGTGCGTAAATCCATACCCTGCGTAAAACCGTACAGGAAGCCGGCGGCGTATTGATCGCCCGCGCCTGTGCTGTCAACGACCTGCACCGGCTGTGCCGGGACTTCAACCGTATCCGCGCCGGACAGGACGACCGAACCCTTCTCGCTGCGCGTCAGCACCGCCAGTTCGCACTTGTCAACAACCTGCTTTGCTGCCTGTTCAAACGTCTCGGTTTCATAAAGCGAGATAATCTCATCCTCATTCGCGAACAGGATATCGACATGGCTGTCGACCAGCGCCAGAAAATCAGCCCGGTGCCGTTCAACGCAGAACGGATCGGACAGGGTCAACGACACGCGGTGACCGGCATCATGCGCGATCTGACCGGCTTTTTTGAACGCCTCCTTGGCATGCGGCGGGTCGAAAAGATACCCCTCCAGATAAGTAACCTTTGCCGAAGCAATCAGGTCGGCATCAATATCAATCGGCCCCAGCTCTACCCCGGCACCGAGAAACGTGTTCATCGTCCGCTCACCGTCCGGCGTCACCAACACCAGACAGCGTCCGGTGGGCGCACCAAGTGCCAAAGGTGTCGTATCATAGGTTACCCCCAATGCCGTCATGTCATGGCGAAACACGCCGCCCAGCTGGTCGTCGGCGACTTTCCCGATATAAGCACCTTTGCCGCCGAACGAAGCGAAACCGGCCATTGTATTCCCGGCACTGCCGCCCGACATTTCGATCCCGGCGTCCATCAGGCCGTAAAGCTCAACCGCCCGGGCTTCGTCGATCAGGTTCATCGTTCCTTTTTTCATGCCGCGCGTTTTGTCCTGCCCGGCAATGAAGTCATCACTGGCGTGAGCCAGAACATCAACCATGGCATTACCGATAGCGACCAGATCGTAAACGGGTTCGGACATTTGCTTGAAAACCTTTTTGATATTTAGGCTCAGGACCTATAAATTTAGTAAAGTGCTGTTAATCATGAATCGTATAGATGCAAGGAAAACAAGCGATAGCATAGCCGTAGCTATGGTGAGCTTGTTTGACGCCGCAGATACGCGATTCATGATTAACCCGGTAGCGGGCGCGGCAAATTTCGGCATCTGTTTGCCCAAACCTCTTGAACGTAGCTACGGCTATGCCCTGCGAGGTTTGGACAAACATCTGCATAAAATTTGACACACGCAGCATTTACTAAATTTATAGGTCCTGAGCCTAAACGTAAACATCTTATTTGTATAAGAAAGCGGTAAGGAGGCCAAGCAGCAATGGCAAAAAAACAGAATAAAACACAGCCTGAGATCATCAGGGAAAAAGTTGTCAATACTACGCTGGAACTCGCCGCCGAACAGGGCTGGACACAGACAAGCCTGGCCGCCATCGCCACCCGCGCCGACATCCCGCTGCATGAACTGCACGACCATTTCGAGGACCGGTTCGATATTCTGGCCGCTTATGGCCGGATGATCGACAAGCGCGTTATGGCGGAAATCGGTGCGCCTGATCCCGGCCTGACGGCGCGCGAGGCGCTGTTTGATATCCTGATGGAGCGATTCGATGTGCTGAACGAACAACGGGAAGGCGTGCGCGCGATCCTTAAATCCTTCTGTCTTGATCCGAAACAGGCGGTCATCAGCCTGCCGCATCTCGGCCGCTCGATGAGCTGGATGCTGGAGGCCGCCGGTATAGACACGGCCGGCTACCGCGGCGCGCTCAAAGTCGCCGGTTTAAGCGGCCTGTATCTCAAGACCCTGAAAGTCTGGATGAGCGACGACAGCCCCGATATGGGCAAAACCATGGCAGCGCTCGATAAACATCTGGGCCGGGCCGAAAAATGGGCGGACAGTTTCGGGCTATAAGGGGCGAGATGTGAGGGCGTGAGTGGTGAGTTAGACTTTTTTGTACAGGCCGTTTAGCATTTTTGAAATTTCATCGTACTCCTGATCCCATGCTTTCCATTGTTCCCGGTCAATATAATTGAGTTCGCTACAAAATTTCAGCCAGACACGCATTTCTTCGCTTGAACCGGCGCAGATTGTAATAAACCGTTTAAATTCAGGCTTTGAGAAATGCTGCTTAGCATGGCCTTCTGCGAGGTTCGCGCAAATGCTCTTACTAGCCCTGCGTATTTGATCGGCCAGCGCATATTGCTCTGTTTTGGGCAACGTCATACTGAATTCATGGATTTGCAAAGCCATAGCGAAAGCGCGCTGATAAACCTGCATATCCTCATATCTCTTAAACAACCCTCACCTCTCGCGACTCAGCTCTCATATCTCACGTCCTCGCTCACTCACATCTCTTACGCCGCCGCGTACTGAAAGACGTGATTTTCGTGCCAAAGGCGTTCCAGCACATCGGCAAGATGATCAACCTGCTCCAGACTGTGTGCCGCTGTTGCCGTCAGGCGCAGGCGTTCCGTCCCTTTCGGCACGGTCGGATAATTAATCGGCTGGACGTAAATATCATGCTCGTTCAGCAGCAGGTCAGTCACCATCTTGCAGCAGGTGGCCTCACCGACAACCAGCGGTACGATATGGCTTTCCCCTTTCATGTAAGGCATATCCGCTTTATCCAGCCGTTCCTTCAGGCGCTTGACGTTGCGGCGCTGACGCGCGCGCTCCATACCGGACACTTTAAGATACTCAACACTGGCTCGCGCCCCGGCCAGTAACGCGGGCGGCAGGGCCGTGGTAAAAATGAAGCCTGATGCAAAAGAGCGCACCGCATCAACCGTTTCGCGCCGCCCGGCAATATAGCCGCCCATCAGACCGTAAGCCTTGCCGAACGTCCCCTCGATAATATCAACCCGCTCCATCAGGCCGCGTTCCTCAGCCACCCCGGCGCCGCGGGCGCCGTAAAGCCCGACGCCGTGCACCTCATCCAGGTAGGTCAGTGCGCCGTAGCGTTCGGCCATGTCGAGAATTTCGGAAATCGGGGCAATGTCGCCCTCCATTGAATAGACCGATTCAAAAGCAATAATTTTGGGTGCCGCCGCATCAGCCTGCCGCAACAACTCTTCCAGGTGCGCAACATCGTTATGCCGGAAAATCCGTTTTTCCGCCTTGCTGCTTTTCATGCCATGAATCATCGAGGCATGGTTGAGTTCGTCAGAAAAAATGATACAGCCGGGCATTAACCTGCCCAGCGTGCCCAGCGCACCTTCATTGGCGACATAACCGGAGGAAAATACGAGTGCCGCTTCCTTGCCGTGCAAATCGGCAAGACTGTCTTCCAGTTCGATATGATAGCGCGTGGTACCGGAAATATTGCGCGTACCTCCGGCCCCGGCGCCGCTGCGCATGATCGCGTCTTTCATCGCATCCAGCACGGCCGGGTTCTGGCCCATGCCGAGATAATCATTACTGCACCAGATGGTCACTTCACGCGGTTCTGAGTCCTGCGGATAATAAAGCGCCTGTGGGAATCGTCCGACAATCCGCTCCAGAGTTGCAAAAGTGCGATAACGCCCTTCCTGTTTCAGATCGTCAATCCGCGCGGTAAAAAAATCGTTATAGTCCATAGACAGTCTGTACTCCCGAAGCTACAGCTCTTTCTATACCATTATTTTAGTCTTGAAAATAGCCGCGCCCCTCTTTTCAGCATACATTTCCCCTGACACGCCTTTACAAGGCCGAACAGGAAAGGTAAAGATACAATGAAAACAAGCGAAAGCATAGCCATAGCTACGGTGAGCTTGTTTTCATTGTATCTTTACCTTTCCTGTTCGGCAGAACATTACGAAATTAATGAGTCCTGAGCCTGGGCTAAGCTGAATGAAACAAGGAGCAATGCGTTCAATGCTTATCGTCTTCGGCGCTATCAACATGGATATGGTTTTCACAGCGGGTCAATTGCCGCAGCCCGGTGAAACCGTTTTATGCGAAAGTTACCAGATCACCTCCGGCGGCAAGGGCGCGAACCAGGCCCTGGCCGCAGCGCGTATGGGGGTGAAAGTGGCGCTGGCCGGCTGTGTTGGCGATGACGGCCCGGCGCTGCGGATGCTGCGCGCCCTGCGGCGGGACGGCGTGATGACAACAGGCGTGGCGGAATCGCCGAGCCTGCCGACCGGCTGCGCCAGCGTGATTATTGACAATAAAGGCAACAACCAGATCGTTGTCGCGGCCGGCGCCAATAGCGAGGCCCAGGCCGATCAGCTGCCCGACGAGGTGCTGCACGGTAAGAATGTCGTGCTGATCCAGATGGAACTGCCGCCAGAAGAGAATCACAAGCTGATCAACCGCGCCCATGAGCGCGGCGCAAGAATTATCCTGAACCTCGCGCCGGTCATCACGCTGCCGCAGGACGTGCTGAACAAGCTCGACTACCTGATCGTTAATGAGCTGGAGGCGGCGCAAATCGCCGGCAAGCTGGGCCTGACAGTCGAAAAAGATGCGCTCACCCTTGCCCGGGCCTTATCGCAGCAGGGCGAACTAAACTGTATCGTGACAATCGGCGCGCAAGGCTCGGTCGCCTGTAGCAAAAAGGGCACAACCTACAAAGTGTCCGCGCTGAAAATCGAAGAAGAGGATATCATCGATACAACCGGTGCCGGCGATGCCTATTGCGGCACCTTTGCCGCACTGATCCATAACGGCGCGCCCCTGAAAGACGCGATGCGTCATGCCGCAGTGGCCGGCTCCCTCGCCTGCCGTAAACAGGGTGCGCAGGATTCGTTCGCCTATCTCGGCGATATCAAGGCGCATCTGGAACATCTGGAATAGCCAGCCGTTCCTTTTTTAAATCCCCCCAATGTCATTCCGAACACCTGTGAGGAATCTTCTTGTATCAGGAAGATCTCCCGCATCCGCTCGAGATGACAACCAAAAATAAAGAGAAACGATCAGGCTGAAATATTGACGCTCACGCCGCGCGTGCCGGATGTCGGCACAGTGGCGACAGAGTCCTGCAAAAGCGCAGCCACTTGCTGCTGCATCCGGACATTTTGCCTGAGAACCTCGAGCGCAACGGCTTGCTGCGTCAGGGCGATGTCTGCGGCAATTCCCGCCGAAACTGCGACCATAAAAGGACTCCTTCCTTATATTATACGGTAGCACAAAACCATTAACGGCCGGTTAGCCGCTCGGTTTCATATCATACTTGCGGTAATAACGCTTGCAGGCGCCGTAAAGCTCCTGCGCCAGCGCCTTGCCTTCGCGGCCGCCACTGCCGCGCAATTTATTGGTGACGATCACTGTCAGCGTATTCTGGTGGGCCGCGATGATGTCATAGACCTCGTTATTCAGCTCATCAATATTTTCAAGGAAATTCAGTACGATATCGGCGATTTCGCTGGCCAGCATATATTTAAACATCCCGCCGTTGGCTTTAATCTCCATAATCGGCTGGGTCAGCTTGTCAACAGCGTCACTGCCATGGATCTTACCGCTTTTGGCATCGGCAACGATATCATCCAGCCGCTTCATCATTTCCTGTGCGATTGGCGCAAAATCGACCGGGCTTTCGTCTATATATTCCTCAGCCCGCTTCAGACGCAGCGACTCAATGCCGCCGGAACCGACTTTTTCCCGCAGAATATTAGGCGGATCAATAAAACGGACTTTTGTTTTGCCGCGGCCGGATGAATGCTGTTTCTCCATGACCTGTATCTACTCCTTGGCATCGCGGGCGGTTTTGCGCGCCTGGTCTTTCAGATCGCGCAGCAACGCCGCCGCCTTGTCTTCTGGCATCGACGCAATTTCAGCGAACTCATCAGCCTCGCGCCTGAACGGTCCCATATAGCCTTTCGGCTTCTTGCGGCGGCGGTCGGGACCGAAGAACTCTTCCGCATCAACAAAACGCCTTGGCTTTTCAATCAACTGCTCAATCCGGGCATAAAGATCCTTGGCCCGGAACGGCTTGACCAGGAACTCGGTCACGCCATGGTCGCGCGCCTGCTCCACCCTGACCCGGTGGCTGTAACCGGTCATCATAATAATCGGCACGAACCGGTTTGGTGATTTGGGATCGCTGCGAATTTTGTGAATTAGCTGCGTCCCGTTATAGGGTTCCATCAACCAGTCGGTGATAACCATATCCGGGCTGTACTGACAGAATTTTTCGAATCCTTCGGACGCATCATGCGCGAGAATAATGTCCTGAAAACCGAAAATCTTCAGCAGCGACCCGGTCAACGCCAGCATAGGCTGCATATCATCGATCACCAGAACCGTGGCTTTACTGAATTCATAAGTCATGGATTAAAATTATAACAGAAAAATACGAGGCTGGGATTTTGAACACCTTAAAAATCTCACGATTTCACATGGTAAACAACGAAAATTTGCGCTTTGTCCCAATAAACACCCGTGCCATACTGCTGATCATAATAAAGCCATGACAAAACTGACAGGAACAGGCGGCACATTACTGATCGACAGCCTTGCACGGCAGGGTTCACGGCGTTTTTCCTGCGTCGCGGGCGAAAGTTATCTTGATGCGCTGAACGCCGTGCTGGATTACCCGGATATTAATGTTGTGACCTGCCGCCAGGAAGGTGGTGCGGCCTTTATGGCTGAAAGCTGGGGCAAGCTGTACGGCGAACCGGGCGTCTGTTTTGTCACCCGCGGGCCCGGTGCCTGCAACGCTTCAATCGGCGTCCATACGGCGATGCAGGATTCAACACCGCTGATCCTGTTCATGGGACAGGTCGCGCGTAAAGATAAGGGCCGCGAAGCTTTTCAGGAAATCGACGTGCCGCAGGTCTTTGGCGGGCTGGCGAAATGGGCAACAGAAATTACCACCCCGGACGCCATCCCAGCAACCGTACAAAAAGCCTACGAAACAGCAACATCCGGCCGCCCCGGCCCGGTCGTGATCGGCCTGCCGGAAGATATGCTGACCGAAACGGCGGCGGCAGAACCGGCTGCCGGCTATACGCCCACCCTCGCCGGCTTTACCGCCGAAGATGTAACCGCGCTACAGGATAAGCTGAGCGGCGCCAACCGGCCACTGGCCATTATAGGCGGCGCGCACTGGACCGACGAGGCCGTGGACGCCTTCATGCAATTCGCCAATGCCTGTCATCTGCCGGTCACCGCCTCGTTCCGGCGGCAGGATCTGTTCGATCACAACGACAGCTGCTATGTCGGTGAATTGGGCACCGGGCCAAACCCGGCGCTGCTGGAAAAGATCGGAGAAGCGGATCTATTGTTAGTGATCGGCGCGCGGCTGAATGAAATCTGTACGCAGGGCTATACGGTCCCCGCCCCGCCAAAACCGGCGCAAACGCTGATCCACATTCACCCGGCGCAGGCCGAGCTTGGCAAGGTCTACCAGGCGGATCTTGCGATCACCGCCGATGTCAAACACGCCGCCGCTGCACTGGCCGGGGCGGGCTTCGCCATTGACGGGCGGCGCTGGGCCGGCTGGCGGGAAGAGTTGCGGCAACTTTACAGCGACCGGACCGCTATTGACACCACGAGCCGCCCGGACTGGCAGGGCGCGGATATGACGCTGATTTTCGATCATCTGCGCGACACCCTGCCGCGCGATGCCATTATCACCACCGATGCCGGGAATTTCAGCGGCTGGGCGCAACGCTACCTGCGTTACGGCCGGCCGGGCCGTCTGCTGGCGCCGATCAGCGGCGCAATGGGCTATGCCGTGCCGGCCGCGGTCGGCGCCGCGCTGGCGGAACCGGACCGGACCGTGCTCGGCCTGTGCGGCGATGGCGGATTCATGATGACCGGACAGGAACTGGCCACCGCCCTGCATCATGATGCCAGGCCGGTGATCATGGTCTGTAACAACAATATGTACGGCACGATCCGCATGCACCAGGAGCGCGACTATCCCGGCCGCCCCAGCGCCACCGCCCTGACCAACCCCGATTTTGTCAAACTGGCCGAGAGTTACGGCGCTTTCGCCGCACGGGTTGAAGATGCCGCCACCTTCCCGGCAGCCTGGCAAGCCGCACAAAACGCCGGCAAGGCCGCTGTCATTGAGGTTTGCATGGATCCGCGGCAGATTACGACGAGCGCCAAACCCTAATTTTTTCCGTAACATAATTGCTTTATCGAGATCATTTATGGTAAGCAATTGGGCTATCTAATTAAAAAAAACAGTTACGCGTATGAACGACACGACCAACCATAGCAGGCTACCGCCGGAGATTGATAACAAGGTCATCCAGCGCATTGTCGCTGACGGCCCTGAAACACGGAACAACAAGATCACCGTTGGTGATGTCTTTAACCTGCTGGTGGTCAAGGGGCTGAAAACGAAGGCTATTCGCCGCCTGCGTCCGGATATAAAACCGGAAACCATTGCCCTGACACGTGCGTTCATTATTTCGGCCCGCCCGGATATTTACCGGCAACTGGTTGATAATGACAGCGCGGATTACCGCATGCTGGTGGATGAAGCTCTGCCGGCGCGGATTATACCTGCGATACGCCAGGGCTTTAGCTATGCCACACATACGAATTTTGTTGGCCTTAACGGCAAAGGCCGCAGCCACCCGCAGGGCGATCAGGATTTGTGGGTATGGGCTGTTAATAATAACATAGACGCGATCGTCACCCGCGATTACGCAACCACCTCTGACGATCAGGACCTGACCGCCATCGCGCTGGCTGATAGCTTAAAAATGATCGCCAAGATGGACGAAACGGCCCGCGACAGTATCAATCTGGATGAGCTGCCGCTGATCATTCATATCAAAAGCGAAAAAGCCGATTACAAAACGATTGCTAAAATTTTCACCGCTCATCAGCAGTCCATACAGAGTTACCTGGAAACGCGGTCTACACCCTTCATTATGGTCACTGAAAACGGGGTCAAGTCCGGTCCGACTTATATTGAGCTTTGGGACAGATACCTGCAGCAGCAAACAGGAAATTATGAAACAATCCCCCGCCGCGACCGGCAAAAGGAACAATGGAAAAGATCCATTCTCGGCGGGCGTCAGGAAACAGACTTATCCCCGTACCAACGCCAGCGGATTGACCAACTTGTCAATGCAGCGGCAGCGGTATGCAGCGGCAATGCAAGCGCCCGCGACAGGGAAATTCTCGACCACAGAAAGGGTGTGCGCCGCAAACCTTCTTTACCCTAGGCTCAGGACGCAGCGTACTTATCCATCAGCCGCGCCATCTTGAAATCGAGCGCCGACAGGCCGCCGACATCATGGGTGTTCAGCGTGACCTCGACCCGGTTATAGACGTTGAACCATTCTGGGTGATGGTTCATCTTTTCGGCCAATAAAGCCGCCCGGCTCATGAACGCCCAGGCCTGGCTAAAGTTTTTAAAAGTAAAAGTCCTGATGATCGCATCTTTATCAGGCAGCCTGTCCCAGCCGTCCAGTTCTTGCAGACCGCTGGCGATCTGTTCCTGCGAAAATTTTTCAACTCCGTTTTCAGCCATTGTCGAATGCTCCGTTTCAGCATAAAATGTAAGGGAATCGGTTCAGTTTCGCTTTTATAACACGGGTGGATGAAATTTCCATGAGCCAGCAGAAGATCATCATGAATTTCTCATACCCGCCCAGCGCGGACGATCTGGAAGTGATCGCCGAGACGGCGCTGGAAAACCTGCCGGAAGAGCTGGTAGAGATATGCGATTCCTTGGCTATACAGGTTGAAGAACTGGCCGGCGAAGAACTGGAAACCGATCTTGATCTGGAAGACCCGTATGAGCTGGTGGCCCTGTATCGCAGCGGCCGCCAGATTGCCCCCGGCGTTGAAAAGAAAGTCGCCAATGACGAAGACCTGCTGATTCTCTTCCGCCGTCCCCTGCTGGATCTGTGGTGTGAAAGCTGCGAGGAGCTGAACACGATCATGCGCCAGGTCATGATTGAAGAATTGGGGCAGAATTTCGATTTCTCTGATGATGAGATCGACGAGATGGTCCAGCGCCATTATCAGGGCATGCTTTAACCCCGGTAGCGCTTCAGCCGCTTACTGAAGCTTTCATAAGTCTCTTCACGGTTACAGACAATCCGCACCTCGTGAACAGACGGCGTCATCCGTTCCATGATCCCGCGAATCGCCAGCCGTGTCGCACGCTCAAGCGGATAGCCGTACCGCCCGGTACACAGGGCCGGAAAGGCAATGCGCCGCAGATTCATTTTCACCGCTGTCTGCATCGCGTGCCGGTAACAGCGCAGCAGGTAGGCATCCTCGCGGTCGAAATTATCCTTCCAGAACGGCAGCACCGTCATAATCACGTGGTCCACCGGCAGATCAAAACCGGGCAAAACATACACATCGCCGGGTTTCGGTTTGTAGATATTTTCCAGGATAAACTCGTCGAACCCGTTCCCGGCGGCGGCAATCAGCGCCCGGTTCAGTGGGCCGTCGGTATCAAGGTTGGTCATGATACTGGTCACGATCGCATCAACGTCATCCTGCCTCGTCAGGTCGCCGCGCACAATTCGGATACGGCGCAGAAATTCACCATTGGCCCCTTTGTTGCGCTCTGCTATGAATCTCAACATGCATCAGATTATAAGATATTTTGTGCCGTCATTGCGAGCGGCTAACGGGAGCGAAGCAATCCAGTCATCGTATGGATTGCTTTTCCCGGCTGCCGCCCGGTTCGCAATGACGTTAATGACAGTATTGCTTTGTTCGACATTCACCGACATGGCACGAGCCGAAACACTGCATGGGCTGGCGATGCATGGCGCACCGAAATACGGGCCGGACTTCGCGCATCTTGACTATGTGAACCCGGACGCGCCCAAGGGCGGCACGCTGAAACAGGCCGCGACCGGCACGTTCGACAATCTCAACCCCTATGCCATCAAGGGCAAGGCGGCGCAGGGACTTAACCTCGTTTACGACCGCCTGATGGCGCGGGTATGGGACGAGCCGTTCACAATGTACCCGCTCATCGCCGAGCATATCGAGGTGCCGGAAGACCGCTCGTCACTGACCGTCCATATCAACCCGGCGGCGCGCTTTCATGACGGCAGCGCCATTACCGCGGAAGACGTGCTGTTTTCCTTTGAAACGCTGCGCGATCATGGCCGTCCGAATATGCGGCGCATATACCGGCTGGTCGATGAGGCGCGCATTATTGATCAGGACACAGCCTATTTCAGCTTCGGCGAAGGGCATGACCGCGAAACGGTGATGATTCTCGCGATGATGCCGGTCCTGTCCAAAGCATGGTGGGTGGATCGGGAGTTTGATTCGACCCTGCTGGAAACGCCGCTGCTCAACGGCCCGTATAAAATCGCCGAAGTCGATCCCGGCCGGCGCATTGTCTATGAGCGCGTGGCCGATTACTGGGCCGCCGATCTGCCGGTCAACCGGGGGCAGTTTAATTTCGACCGTGTCGTCTACGATTATTACCGCGACGATACGGTCGCGTTCGAAGCCTTTAAAGCCGGCGATGTCGATTTTCGCCGCGAGTGGGATGCCGGGCGCTGGGCCGCCGGCTATAACGGTCCGGCCGTCG
The DNA here is from genome assembly GCA_964445195.1 of uncultured Micavibrio sp. GTDB lineage: Bacteria > Pseudomonadota > Alphaproteobacteria > Micavibrionales > Micavibrionaceae > UM-FILTER-47-13. Next base: position 229,775 of record CAYUKA010000001.1, read on the forward strand.
ATCGCGGTGACATCGTTAAGGAAGAGCTGGCCCACGGGCGGCCGGAGCGCGTGCGTTCCCTGATCTTCAACACGCGGCGCCCGCCCTTCGACAACCGCGCGGTACGCGAAGCGCTGGGCCTCGCGCTTGATTTCGACTGGCTCAACAAGACCTTGTTCCACGGCCAATACAAACGGATCGACAGCTTTTTCCCCAACGCCTATCTTGCCGCCGCCGGTGAACCGTCGGAAGCCGAGCTGGCCCTGCTGGAACCGTGGCGCGCCTCGCTATCACCGGAGATTTTCAGCGCTGCCTGGCGGCCGCCGCAAAGCGGTGACCGCACCGCGGCCCGTGCCAACCTGCGCCGCGCCGATGGCCTGTTGCAACAGGCCGGCTGGATCGTCCGCGACGGTGTGCGGGTCAATGAACAAACCGGCACCGCACTCACCTTTGAAATTATGCTCGATTCGCCGGAACATGAAAAAGTCGCGCTGGCCTATATTGACGGCCTCAAACGCCTTGGCGTGAGCGCCACCGTCCGGGCGCTGGACACCGCCGCCTTTCGCGGACGGCTGAATGACTATGATTTCGACATGGTGCTCTATCACTGGACCAACAGCCTGTCACCGGGCACCGAACAAATGCTGTACTGGAGCTGTGAAGCCGCCGAACAACCGGCGCGCTGGAACTTTCCCGGAATCTGCGAACCCGCAGTCGATGCGCTGGCGCAGGGCATTGCCGATGCGCAAAGCCGTGATGACCTGGTCGCCCATGCCCGCGCGCTGGACCGGGTGCTGAGCTGGGGCCATTACACGATCCCGCTTTATTACGCCGGAACCGATATGGTCGCATACCGTCATCACATTCGCCGCCCTGATGAAACGCCGCTTTACGGCATGGTCATTGAAAGCTGGTGGGCCGATCCCGACCCCAGCCAGTAACGTTTTGGGCAATTCAACCGAACAACCCATATACAAGGAGAAGCTTATGAGAAACCTGAAAAAAACCATAATGGCTATAGCCGCTAGTTTGATCATTAGCACCGGCGCAGCCATGGCCTTTGACCTGCCCGGCCTGAAGGCCGGCGACAATATCCCGGCCATCAGCGCTGCCGATCAGGACGGCACGTCACAAAACTGGGATAGTCTCAGGGGCGAAAAAGGCGCGGTGATGATCTTTGTCCGCTCCGCCGACTGGTGCCCGTTTTGTAAAATCCAGATGATCGACCTGCAAAACCGCGCTGCCGAGATTAATGACAAAGGCTATAGCATCGTCACGGTCAGCTATGACCCGGTCGCCGACCTGAAAACCTTTGATAACCGCTATAAGGTCGATTACACGATGCTATCCGATCCGGATTCAAAACTGATCGCGGCTTTCGGCATTCTGAATGAAACGATTGAGCAGGACAGCGACTGGTACGGCATCCCCTACCCGGCCGTCTATATTGTCAACCCGGAGGGCGTGATCCAGGCCCGTTTCGGTGAAGAAGGTCACCGCGAAAGACCGCAGGTTGACGCCATTCTTGCCAAGATCGAAGCGCTGGCAGGCTAACGGACCGCGCAAAGTTTACAAGAACGGGGATAACTCTGCCGGGGGCCGTTGAGACGCGGCCCCCGCGCTGTTATGGTTTACGGAGTTATTGTATTGACCGTTCATACATGGATCATCTTATGGTTCGATATCGTTTCAGCGCCCTGGTAGTTGGCGCGCTTCTGATCGCACAACTCGCCCTGACAGCCTGCTCCTCGGATAGCGTGGCTGTTAACCGCGAGGAATTGCTGTATGGCGCCCATTTCTGGCAACGCTCCGAAGCCAGCTCCGCCATTTACCAGCGCGGGCCGAAAGCGCAGCAAATGCTGAACCGCGATATCGCCCGCTGCGTTACCGAACTGCGGGAACTGGAACGTCTGGGTGCGATTCGCTTTGTCACGCCGGGGGATGTCTCTCACTATGACTATGACGCCGAGGCCATGGCCCCGCCCCTGAGCCAATGGGATACGCCGGATCGTGACGGCTATCTGCGCGCGGAGCACCTGCCTTATCACAACTTCGAAAGCTGCATGATGGCCAAGGGCTGGGAGCGCGTTGAGCACGTCCCTTATGACGTTGCCGATGAAGGCCGCGCCGATTACCTCGACGCTGTGATCGGCGAACGTTATCGTACCCGGACCCTGCAGCGCCAGTCACCGCTGGTTAATCCGAATAACGATTACAGTAACTACGAACGCTGAGTCCTTTGCTATCCACAGAAAACGGCCTGCGCGCGCCGGTTATTACTGGCCCCGGACCCCAGAGCGGCTATTGTGAACAGACTTATCCATAAACGCGCTGATTCACTTTGATGGTAACGAAGCATATATTTTTATCCTCTCTGCTGTGCCTGATCCTGCTGGCGCAAACCATCACCGCGGCGCACGCGCAGCCACGCGCCTACCAGAAGAAATTTGAGCCGTTCCTGACCCGCGGCGAAACCACATGGTCGCTCAGCACGGGTGTGCGCAAAACCGATCTTGAATGGAACGTCGCCAGCGACCCCACCGGCACAGCCACACCGAACGTTGCGAATGAACAAACCTTTAACGATGTGATCAACCTTGAACTGCGCGGCGGCGTCCGCCACGTCGAGCCGCTGGATATCGGCCCGGTCATTGGCGG
>CAYUKA010000001.1:232421-240655 GCA_964445195.1 uncultured Micavibrio sp.
GGCCTGCATCTTGAAGGCAATGTATTTGTCGGCTATCTCGTCGATGGCGCCCGGCGTAATTCCGCCTATGCCGGCGATAACCGCACGGGTGAAACCAGGCGTCAGACAGCTGATGAAATGATGGGGGATTCTGTTGGCGCTTCGGCCGCGGTCGGTTACAAAATCAACCTGACCGGCACCCCGGCTTATACGGCCCGGCGTGTGCTGCGTTCCAAACCACCACGCACGTTGCGTGGCCAGGTTCGGCAATCAAAAGCGCTGCATGAAGCGCTGAAAACCGCCGGCCCTTATATCAGTGTCACACCACTGGCCGGCTTTTCCATCGACCAGCAGACTCACCGCGTCGAAGATGCCTTCAACCATATCGCGCTGGCCGGCCTTCCGGTCGGTCCGTTTCCGACAGAATTTGAATATATCGCCAACTGGTACGGCCCCTTTGTCGGACTGGAGGCCGAATACAAAACCCGTAAACACCAGGTGCGCCTGCGCGGCGAATATCATGATTTGTCCTATTTTGCCAAGGGGCGGCAGCTAAGCCGGGACGATGTTCAAGACCCGGCTTATGAGCATGAAGCGGACGGTGACGGCATTGTGCTGGCCGCCGAATATGCCTACGCGCTGGGCAACGACTATGCCTTTACTGTCGACGGTATGTATCGCCAGCGTGAAGCCGATCCCGGCACACAGACCTTTTTCCCGCTTAACGCCGCCTCGTTCACAGACCGGTTGAATGAAGTCGAGGAAACCGCACAGGCCGTCCGGATCGGTGTGAGATATAACTGGTGATCACATGAAGAAATCCTGTCTTTATATCCTCACAGCCCTGTTGATGCTGCCCGTAACCGGCAGCGACGCCCTGGCCCAGTCCGGCTATAGCCGGGACAAGTTCAAGCCGTTCCTGACCCGTGAGCGGACGGAAATCCGGGGCAGTCTCGGCGTGCGCCGCAATAATTTCGACTGGAATTTTGCTTCGGATGCGACCGGCACAGCAACACCAAATATTCTCTCGGAACTGACCTGGGAAGATGTCACCGTTCTCGAGCTCACCGGAAATGTCCGGCATATTGAACCCGCCGATATCGGCCCGGTCAGCGGCGGTATTCATCTTGAGGCGGAAGGCACGCTGGGCTGGACGCTGACCGGTGACAACCAGGACTCCGATTTCCTTGGCGACAACCGCACCAATGAATTTTCACGGTCCGATAACGATGCCGGGAACGGATTTTATGTTGCGGGGTCGGTGGCGGCCGGCTACCAGTTAACGCTGGTTGGGCCGGACCGCTCACTGGTCCGCAAAAAGCTCAAGGCCCGGCCGTCAACCCATCGCGGACGCCTGCTGCGCAAACAGGATGTCGGCCGCCTGACCAATCCGGATCAGTGGATCGTGAATGTCACACCACTGGTCGGCTACGGCTGGGACCAGCAGGAATATAAAATTCAGGACGGCGTTCAGACCATCAACACACTCGGCCCCGGTTTTCCGCCGGAACAAGGTGAACGGTTGCCGGATTCAAATACAGAGTATGTCGCCGAATGGCACGGCCCGTTTTTTGGCTTGGAGAGTGAAATCAGGAAAGGCAAAAACAAGGTCCGCCTGCGCGGTGAATATCACGACCTGAGCTATTACGGCGAAGCGTTCTGGCGGGCGCGGATTAACCTGGCGCAGGACCCCAGCCGTATTCATGAAGCCGATGGCGAGGGCTATGTGATCGAAGCCAATTACGCCTATGCGCTCGGCCCGCACTACGCCCTGACCGTTGACGCCAGCTACCGGGAACGCTGGGCCGAGGACGGTACGGACCAGGTCTTTTTTGCCGCCGGCGGGTCGGCGATCCAAAAACTCAATGAAGTGAATGACGAGTCACAAGCCCTGCGGGTCGGTATCGAATATCAGTGGTGATGATCATTCCGGACGGTGACTGACACTTTGTTCGAGTAGCTGTCCGGCCTGGTAATGCGCCCAGAAATCCCGCACGGTTTTGACCACGGTTTCTGTATCAAGCGAGAGCATTAAACTGCGATCGAGCGTTTTGGCGTCATAACCGGGAAAATCAATCAGCTCATCAAAACTCTCCGGCGTCTGCGCATAGGCCGTATGATCACCCCACGGGCGGTATAAATGCGGATAGCTCGGCCCGAACAGGCCGACCGTTGGCACCCCGGCCGCCGCCGCGCAATGCATCAGGCCGGAATCATTACCGATATAAAAAGCGCAGCGCGCCAGCGCCGCTGCCGCTGTTCCCGGATCGGTGCGGGCGATCAGGTCGAGCCGGCGCGTTTCCGGCACGGCCTCAAGCACTTTGAACGCAATATCTTCCTCCCCCGGCGCGGCAAACACCGCCACCCGTGCCCCGGGCAGAATGCCGCCCGGCCCGGTCGTATCATTGACAACATCAATAAACCTGTCCACCGGCCAGGTCTTGCCAATCCAGTTTGCCGCCGGGCCGACTCCGAGAACAGACGCACCTTCAGGAATCAATTCAGCCGCCTTTTTCACTTGTTTGACGCTCGGCCAGATGCGCGGTGCCGGTGCCGATGAAAGCCCGAGTAACGCCGCCGCCTGCTCGACCTTGTGCAGGCTTTTATCAATCTGTTTCGAGAAAATGTAACGCCGCTGCGCCCGGACCAGCCGCGATACGGCGCTGTCACGCAAATCAACGACCATATCCCAGCGCGTTCCGGCCACCTGCCGCCAAAGGTCAAACCAGTGTTTATGATAAGCCTGTTTTCGCAGCGGAATCACACGCTCCAGTCCCGGTACATCTTCGAACAGGCTCACGGCCAGCGGGCCGCAGGCCACCGTGATGCGGGCACCCTGATATTGACCGATAATATAATCCAGCACACCAGTCGATAAAACTGCATCGCCAATCCGGCTGGATGTGATAAACAGAACGTTCATAACAGAGTCATAACGGCAATGAATAAGAATGCAAAGCCATACTTCGTGAAACTGCCCGCACGCGGCCTGATCCAGATCGAGGGCGCGGACCGTCACGATTTCCTGCAAAATCTGGTCAGCAACGATCTCGGTTTGCTGGAAACCCGGCCGGCGCTTTATGCCTGCCTGCTGACGCCGCAGGGTAAGTTCCTGCACGATTTTTTTGTACTGGCAGGCAACGATGTGCTGCTGCTTGATTGCGAAGGAGGCGAACGGGCGCAGGATTTGTATCAACGGCTGTTGCTTTACCGCCTGCGCGCAAAAGTGCAGATTTCGATTGAGGACGACCATGCCGTCTATGCGGGTACCGGCGAAGCCCCGGCGGCCGGCTATGCCGATCCGCGCCACCCGGATATAGGCTGGCGGAGCTTTGAAAAGCCCGGCGGGCTGACGGCAGAGGCTTTTGAAACATGGGACACGCACCGCATCACCCTTGGCGTGCCTGACGGCAGCCGCGACATGGTCCCGCAAAAATCGACCCTGATTGAAAGCGGCATCGACAAGCTGAACGGCATCTGTTTCAAAAAAGGCTGCTATGTCGGGCAGGAGCTGACGGCCCGCATGCATTACCGCGGCCTGGCGAAAAAGCATCTATACACGATTGAAGGTGATAACCTGCCCGCACCGGGCGAAGACATCAAAACGGCAGACGGCAAGCTGGCCGGAGAAATGCGCTCACGCTCCGGCACCTGCGGGCTGGCGCTCTTAAAGGACGATATAGTACAGAAAGGCGACCTCGCCTTCGCCGTCACGCCGCACCCTGCGGCAATATGATCCTTGCGCCCGTTTATTTTTTCTGGTTTTTTGCTTGACACGCTCATCGCTTTTATGATTTATGACAAAGACATTATTTTGCTTATGAAAAATATATGAGGCGGAAACGATTATGACGTCACCAGAGCCAGCACAGAACCACGTTGCAGAAACCGAGCCGCCATCACGCTCGGCCACGGAATCATTCGGCCTGACCTATCAATTTTACAATGCCGTCAAAAATCACAACCGGCGTACAATGGTCCTGGGTGGCGTAGCCGCCTTGGCGGGCCTGGGGATTTTATATGGTTCCTCTGCCCCCATAATCGATATGGTGCTGCTCGGGATCGCGGTCGTTGGTTACCAAGCCTATAAGACCCGCAAGCTCGGCCTCGAATTACGCGCGAATTTTGAACGCGCTGTGCATCGTTACGATATGGATGTACGCGACATTCTGCAACCGCTCGAAGACAACCTGAAAGCCATCAATCCGTGGGCCTCGAACGACGACGTCCAGACAGTGAAAAACGCCGTGTTCGGCTCTCCTCTTTGTATATTTCTATCGGCCGGCATGACCCTGGTCACACCGCTTTTGACGGCGTTCTATATTGCAGGTCATGTCATTAACAAAGACACGGCAGCCCTTAAGAGGGTACAAATAGCCGCCGAAGACGCCAGCTATGGCCTGAAAGATAAATATCCCGCTCTACAGCTGGCAAACAACTGAGGCGCGGCAAATATTTTCTTGCACAAAAATTTATAATTATGTCTAATTTTGCGCCATGGCAAACGACAGCATCAAAAAGGCGCCGTATTCAGCAAATCACACGAAATTCCCGCTCTTTGTAAATCCTGAAAACAAACGGTTACATACTGTTTACCCTGCTATTGCAGATTGTTATAAGGGGAACATGACACAGCCGGACCATCATCAGAAAGCGCCCCGGGATATCAATGAAACGCTGGCGATTTTAGAGAAGAGTCCCGGCATGCTCGTTAAAGGATGTCTTGTTATATTCGTTATGGGCCTATTATTTTTTTCCGGCTTTGCGTCCATAGGCTTGTTTTTCTTGAGCCAGCTTGAGAAAGAATTTTATAGAACGGCCCTCAAAACAACCGCCGTAGTTACCGGCACTGAAGAACGCCGGCAAGTCGACAGGACAGGCTCTGGAACGGAATCCTATACCGTCCGCTATGTGTCAATAATTGACTTAAGCTTTGAAAATCTGTCAGGCGAGACTATAAATACCAGAACTTCTGACGGTGAAAACTCATTGCTGATAACAGGCGATGAAGTGCAGATATTCTATGATCCGGAAAATCCAAAAGACGTAAGATTTGCGAAGAATAAAAATGCGCCCCGGAGCATGCAGCTTTTATTACATATCTTTCTGGGCGTATTCGTTGCCTTAAGCCTGGTTGCGTTTTTGTTGACCAGGAATAAACCCGGCAAAGCCCTTTAAACCACTTCAGGCCCGGCGAGCAGCCGGAACACCAGATAAATCAGCAGCACAAGAATTAATACCGCTGCCGCGATCACATCCTTGCGGCTGATGAAGTGATACATATCAAAGGTCGCGCCGTCTTCCTGCCCGTCGCGGCTATCACCATTATCCTTTTGATCCGTCATCGTTACGCTGCCCGCTTTTTCTCGTTCTTTTTCGAAGGCCCGGAACCGGTTTTGTCCTGCTCCGTCCCGATCGCCTGCCGAATGGCCGCCTGGGCCGCCGCCAGCCGCGCAATCGGCACACGGTAGGGCGAGCAGGAAACGTAATCGAGCCCGATCTCCTCACAAAACTCAACCGAGTCCGGATCGCCGCCATGCTCGCCGCATATACCGAGTTTAAGGTCATCACGCACATTGCGCCCCTTTGCCGCCGCCAGCCGCACCAGCTGGCCCACGCCTTCACGATCAAGGGTCGCGAACGGGTCCTTGTCAAAGATGCCCTGGCGAATGTATTCCTCCATAAACCCGGCCGAGTCATCACGCGACAGCCCCAGCGTCGTTTGCGTCAAATCGTTAGTGCCGAAGCTGAAGAACTGGGCCTCGCGGGCAATGTCTTCAGCCGTCAGGGCCGCGCGCGGCAGTTCGATCATCGTGCCAACCAAATAGTCAATCCGCTTGCCTTTAGCTGTAAAGACCTCTTCGGCCACCCGCTCAACCAGCTCACGCATGAGCATCAATTCGGGCCGGGCACCGACCAGCGGGATCATGATCTCCGGCTCCACCGTCGTGCCGTCTTCGGCATTGACCTTTAGCGCCGCTTCAATGATCGCCCGTACCTGCATCTCATAGATTTCCGGATAGGTAATGCCGAGCCGGCAACCGCGGTGCCCCAGCATCGGGTTCGTTTCATGCAGCTCGGCAAGACGGTGCCTGACTATATCTTCCGCAATTCCGGCATTACGGGCAAAAGCCGTAATATCGTCCTCGCCATGCGGCAGGAATTCATGCAACGGCGGATCGAGCAGCCGGATCGTGACCGGCAGGCCCTGCATGATTTTAAACAAGGCGGCAAAATCATCACGCTGCGCCGGCAGCAAATGCGCCAGCGCCTGACGGCGGTCTGCCGACTCAGTCGCGAAGATCATCTCACGCACGGCCTGGATACGCTGCGGTTCAAAGAACATATGCTCCGTCCGGCACAGGCCGATTCCGGCCGCACCGAAATTACGGGCGGTTTCGGCATCAGTTGGTGTCTCGGCATTGGCACGAACATCCATGCGGCGGCGCTCATCGGCCCAGGCCATGACAGTGGCGAAATCGCCGGACAGTTGCGGCTGGATCGTCGGTACTTCGCCGAGCATCACCTCGCCAGTCGAACCGTCAATTGTAATGACGGTGCCGTCCTTGATTTCGGTGGCGCCGACCGTCAGCTTTTTCGCCTCGTAATCGATCTGCAGCGCCCCGGCCCCGGCCACGCAGGCCCGGCCCATGCCGCGCGCAACCACAGCCGCATGGCTGGTCATGCCCCCGCGCGAGGTCAGGATGCCGACAGCCGCATGCATACCGTGAATATCCTCCGGGCTGGTTTCCCGCCGCACGAGTATGACATTCAGGCCCCGCCCCGCCATTTGCTCGGCTTCATCAGCCGAGAATACCACGCTGCCGCAGGCCGCGCCCGGCGAGGCCGGAAGCCCCTTGGCCACAACCTGCTTATGCGCCAGCGGGTCGAGCGTCGGATGCAACAGCTGGTCAAGCGCCTGCGGATCGAGCCGCAACAGGGCCTCGTCCTGTGTAATCAGCCCTTCCTCCACCATATCAACGGCGATCTTTAGTGCCGCCGCCGTCGTACGTTTACCGGTGCGGGTTTGCAGCATGTAAAGCGTGCCCTGCTGCACCGTAAACTCGATATCCTGCATGTCGCGATAATGTTTCTCAAGGATCAGCCGCACATCATTCAGCTGTTTGAAGACATCCGGCATCACCTCTTCCATTGCCGGCAGGTCGCTGCCTTCTTTCTCCTTGCCCTTGACGGTGAGGGATTGCGGCGTACGGATACCGGCAACCACGTCCTCGCCCTGCGCATTGACCAGATATTCACCGTAAAAGTAATTCTCGCCGGTGGCCGGATCGCGGGTGAACGCCACACCGGTGGCGCAGTCTTCACCCATATTGCCAAAGACCATGCCCTGCACGTTGACGGCCGTACCCCAGTCACCCGGAATATCGTGGATCTTGCGATAGGTAACGGCGCGCGGCGTCATCCATGAATCGAACACCGCACTGATCGCACCCCAGAGCTGCTTTTCCGGGTCGTCAGGGAACGCCTTGCCGGTTTCGCGTTTCACCAGCGCCTTGAACTCTTTAACAATCTCCTGCCAGCCGGCCGCGGTGATCTGCGTATCCTGCGTTATCCCTTCATCGCGCTTGTGCGTGTCAATGACATCCTCGAAATCATGGTGCGGCACACCGAGCACGACATCGCCATACATCATGATGAAGCGGCGGTAACTGTCCCACGCAAATCTTTCATCGCCCGATTTCTTCGCCAGCCCCGCGGTCGTCTTATCATTCAGCCCCAGATTAAGCACTGTGTCCATCATGCCCGGCATCGACACCCGCGCCCCCGACCGTACCGATAACAGCAGCGGGTTTTTCGTGTCACCGAATTTCATGCCCATCTCTTTTTCAAGCGTTTTGATCGCTGCGCTCACGTCTTTTTTCAGGCTTTTGGGATAAGACTGCTCATGCTGGTAATAATACGCGCAAACGGCGGTGGTGATTGTGAACCCGGCCGGCACCGGCAGACCGATCGCCGCCATTTCCGCGAGATTGGCCCCCTTGCCGCCCAAAAGCTCCTTCATATCAGCGCGGCCTTCCGCCTGTCCGCCGCCAAAGCTGTAAACCCATTGATCAGCCATCGTGCATCCCCGTTTTTTATTCTGGTGTAAGGCAGGTCTACCATAGCGCTTGCGGCGCACGAAAACCATGAAAAATTCCCCTTTTTTATTGACATAATTCACATTTTCTCTTACGGTCTTTTGTAGCAGCAATGTTAAAATGTCACCCTTAAGCAAAGTAAAAATGTCACTCTCC
>CAYUKA010000002.1:0-77566 GCA_964445195.1 uncultured Micavibrio sp.
CTTATAAACCAATTCCTCACTCTCAATATGGACCGACTTTAGGGGGCAAGGTCAGTTCGCTGCCAGTGGCGCAGAAGCGCTGGAGGTTCTGAATGATAACAAGCCGGATGTGATTTTGCTCGATCTGGGCCTGCCGGACACGACCGGCCTGACGCTGATGGGGGAAATCCGTGCCAAAGTCGATGCGCCGATTATTGTCGTCAGCGGCAAGGGCGACACTACGGATAAAGTTGTCGGGCTGGAAATGGGGGCTGACGATTATGTCGGCAAGCCGTTTCATTTAAGGGAACTGAGCGCGCGGATTAAAACCGTGCTGCGCCGGTCTGCCAAAAACGAAACCGCTCCTGCGAAAGAAGAAACGCAAGAGGCTGAAATCATAGAATTTGATGAATGGGTCATGAATACCGGACGCTTTGAGATCACAGGCGCAGACAAAGCACCGCTTGATTTAACCACTGGCGAATTCCAGCTTTTGCATACATTGGTAAAGTCTGCCAACCGCGTGCTTTCACGCGAACAGCTTTTTGATCTGACGCGCGGCGATGATTATGATTCATTCGACCGGGCTGTTGATATCCAGATCGGGCGGCTGCGTAAAAAGCTGGGCGACGATCCGAAATCACCGCGGCTGATCAAGACTGTGCGCGGCGTCGGTTATATGTTTATCGGCGACGTCAAAAAAGCCGGCTAGATTTTCTTCATTATATACGGGAACAAATTCCGTGCCTTTTGCGTAGGACAGGCTGAATGTCCGTAACCAAAACGCAAAAAGGAGGAGTTATGCCCAAGCGTAAAACCACAGATCACCATGAAGAGATCGAGAATATCCGCGAGGATATCGACTCGCTGAAAAGCAATGTTGTCGCGCTGACCAAGACTGTTAAGCACGAAGTCGCCGATACCACGGCAACGCGTCTTGAGCGTATCAGGAAACGCGGCAAGGAAACGATGGGCCGCGTGGAAAAAGACGTAAAAGCCAAGCCGATGCAAAGCCTGGCCATGGCGTTCGGCGCCGGTCTGGTACTCAGCACTTTGATGCGGAGACGCTAAAGATGGAACGGTTGATGCCCGTCATTAAGGAAGCGGTGGTGAGTGGCCTGATCGCACAGGCCACCCGCCGCGACCGCCGTCTGGATCTGGCCGGAATCGAGCTGGTCGCCCTGTCCGGTTTCGTCCTGATGCTGGCGACCGTTTTTGCGTCTCTGGCCGGTTACCACTGGCTGACGCAGTATTACAGCCCGCCGGCGGCCTATATCATGATTAGCGGCGTTTTATTGCTGTCGAGTGCTATCTTCTTCCTGATCGGTTTGCGGGCGATGAATCGCGGTGAGCGCAAATCGGTAAAACAATCCCGCGAGGAAATCTCAAAGCTGGTTGATGTGATTACCGACGACCTGGCCGAAGATATTGCCGAGCCTGTACGCGAAAATCCGAAAACCGCGCTTGCCGCCGCCGCATTGGCGGGGTTTCTGGCCGGCGACAGGATTCATTGACTTTATCCGGAACCATCAGGGAAAAAGAGCGTTTGCTGAGTCATGTTCATGAAACAGAAAAAAAGGAAGGTTCTACAATGCGCAACATTATTTCGACGACCATGATGCTGACCATGTTGACGCTAGGCGGCATTTCCCTGACCGGCTGCAACACAGTGGAAGGCGCCGGACGAGACATTGAAAATGCAGGTGAAGCCGTACAGGATGCGGCCGATTAAAACCCTGCCCGCTGGCCGGAAAAACCGCTCTTCAAATGAAGGGCGGTTTTCTTTTATGAGGAACTGCGGATGGCTCTGCCGCGTTTGTATCCATGACCATATTTTTAAATGAATATCGGAGTTCATTATGAAACAAACGGCTATAGAGTGGGTTCATTTAAAGGATTGCGCCGCTGTTGGCGATTACGAATTGACGGTGGAGCGTTACAAGCATAACTGGGAATGCGACGGCAGCACAGAGGCCTGGAAATGGTTTGTCGTTTACGGCGGCGCCATTACAGCCGAGGGGGTTGCCGACGGCATGAACGAAGCCAAGGAAAAGGCGGCGGCCTCCCTTCCCGAAAGCGTCGATGAAGGCGACGTTAAAAGCTGCGATACGGAATAGCGTAAGCTTTATATTGAAAAAAGGCCGCCTGAATGGCGGCCTTTTTGATTGCCTTGATTGATTATAAGGCTTATTGCAAGCGGTCTTTCAGCGCTTTCATATAATCATGCGTTTCCTGCAGCGTTCCCAGTTGCTGTGAAAGCACCGCTTTCGTCTGCAGCGGGATGTTCTGGGCCATGGCATCGTGAAACTCTTTTAAGGCCCGGTCTTCGGCTTCTTCCAGATGAGTCACCAGCGTTTTATCAGTATCCGGCTTGATATGGGCCACGAGTTCACCGAAGAATTGCGCCGTTTTTCCTGGTATCGTGCCACTCTTTTCCGGATCGCCGCCATTGGCTTTTACAAAACGCGACAAATCCACAATGATGCTGCTGCGGATATAAGCCATATTCTTAAAGACCGTTTCTATATAGGGGTCTTCGGCCTTTTCAGCAGCAGATTCATAAAACGCCTTGGCATCTTCACAAACATCAATCAGATGGTAAAGCACGTCATTCTGATCAGACATAGTATACTCCTTTGGTTCTGGTTAAGGGGTAGCTTCGCTGTTTCCAACGAAAATCATGCGGTTCTGTTCCGGAAAAAAGAGGGAACCTATACGGGCGCCAGGCGTTAGCGGGGGTGTAGCATGAACCAAGTTGGCAACCTTAAAAGGAGAAGTTAAATGAAAACCAAGATGTTAACTGCCGTATCTGCAATCGCGTTGATGGCTGCCACGCCGGCGTTTGCCGATACAGGCGCAAATGTCAGCGTCGACACAAAGATGAAAGTGGAAGCGCAAAAAGACAACAATCCCGACAAGCCCGCTGTTGAAACAGTAACGGAAAAAGATATCGAGCGCGGTTGGGAGAAAACCAAGAAAACAGTGTCCGATGCTGCTGAAACGACCGGAGAAGCGATCGAAAGGACGTATTACGACGTTAAGAACGCCTTTACCGATGATAGCCGTGAGACGCTGAGTGATAAAACCGTCACGATCAAGACCCGCACGACGGCAAACGGCATGATCGGCAAGAACGCTTACAATGCCGACGGCGAAGCTGTCGCCACGGTTGAGGACATCATTGTCGACCGCGATGGCGACGCCCGGATGATCGTTCTACGCGACGGCGGGTTCTTCGGCCTGGGCGGCAAACTGGTGGCGCTGGACTATGACAGCATGGCCCGCCGCGCTTCGTCCGGGGATATTATCCTGCCGGTATCGGAAAGTATGCTCGATAAAGTGGCTGCGTTCAGCTATGACCGGGATGAAAAGGGCGGGAATGTCCGTATGATCCCGGCGGACGGTATCAGCGTTGCCGCGATTCTGGACGGTCACGTGCAGAATAACCGCGGCGAAGACGTTGCCGATATCGACAATGTGACGTTTGTGAATGGCGAAGCCCAGTATCTGGTCATCTCTTATAACGAGATCCTGGAAATGGGCGGCGACCAGGCTGTTATGGAGTTCGGTGACCTGACGCCGGTGACGGCGGACGGCGAAGTGAACTTCAGGCTGACGGCGAAGCAATCCGCCGACTTTGAAGCCTTCACAAACAAAATGGATACAAAAGGATAGAGCCTTTTGTGTCTTTAAGGAGGCCCGTTCCGGCGTATTGGGGGCGGGCCCTCACCCTCAACATAAAGAAAGGAAAACCATTATGAATGAAGATATTATCCAGGGTAAATGGACCCAGATCAAAGGCGACGTGAAAGCCAAGTGGGGCGAGTTGACCGACGACCAGCTCGACCAGATCGAGGGCAACCGCGACAAGCTGATCGGCGCGCTACAGGAAAGCTACGGCAAGGCTCGTGACGAAGTCGAGAAAGAGCTGGAAGAGTTTGAAAAGACTTACGCAGCCTGAGTCCGAGCATATCTCTAGTAAAAAAGCGCGCCGTCCGGGGCGCTTTTTTCTTTTGTTACAAAGCCGATACAAACTCTTTCCAAACGCTTATGCATGGCCGATTGTCTCTTCTAATGGAGCTATTAGTTCCCGTTTTTTATCGGAACTGAATCATTCGCCGGGCGTTGGCCTGTCTGAAGCTAACAACTTTTAGGAGCAGACAATGAAGCTACGCAATAAACTAATGGCAACGGCAGCGGCCCTGATGATCATGGGCAGTGCGGCCCATGCTGAAACGGTGATTACGACGAAAACAACCGTGTCCCCACAGGAAATGGAAAACGCCAACATGATTGATTTTGGCGCTTTCGACCGTAATAATGACGGTGTCCTGTCCATGGCCGAGGTCGGCGAAAAATTGTTTTATGTTTTCGATCGTGACGGCAATGAAATCATCGATAATATTGAGTTTGAACAGAACTCAATGATGACGATTACACCGATGGAAAAAGAAACAATCACTATGGTCGACCATTACGGTGACGGCGATTACGAGAAGGTAACATATACCTATGAAACCTTCCTGCGTGAATCGCAGTTGATCCGCTTTGCTGACGATCATAATGGCCTGTCACCAGAAGAGTTCATTGGTAGTTCATTCCTGATTATGGACGATAACGATGACAAAGCGATCGACCTGGAGGAATGGAAAGAAGGCTATATCGAGATGGTAAAGCCGAAAAGCGCCGAGCAGGAAAGGTATAATAACTAACTGCAGTTTCTCATATCTGTTAAAAAGCCCGGAGTAATCCGGGCTTTTTTCTTTTTTTGTCATTGCGAGCCTGGACCAAGCAATCCAGTACTCTATGCTAACGGCTCTGGATTGCCGCGTCGGACTTTGTCCTTCTCGCAATAACAGGTGTATAATTTTAATTCCTGACAACCTTATGCTGCAAAAGCTCGCAAGATTTGCCGTTCCGGCGCATCAGCATGATGCGTGCCGACATGAAGATCCGAGAGATGAATGATATGATAGGCCACAGCTTATATTCCAGCGGGTACCAGCAGGGGCAGGGCTTTAGGCTTGACGGTAAAATGCAGCGGCGTCGGCACTTCTTCCAGCTCACCATCAATGGTGAGGAGTGCTTTGTCTTCTTTAATGTCAATATCAAGCGTTTCGGTTTCAAAGGCATCAATAGCCCGGTCGCGCTGCCAGTCGCCGGCAGTCAGGCGGAACAGTAACCGTGCGCTGTCGAACAGATTGGCCGGTTTAGCCGTATAAATGGACAGTTTTCCACAGGTTAGCGAAGGGCGTTTTAAACGGTCATGCGCCTGCTTTGGCTGCCTGACATAGCTGTTATTGGCAACAATAATGGCATTTGCCTGTTTCTGTTCTTTACGCTTGTTCCAGTAGAGTACGATTTTTTTACGGTTCTTTTCATCAAAGCCTTTCATCACGGCGGTAATCAGGTGCGACCATGAAGTCAGTGAGCGCGTGCGACGTGCTTTTTCCCGTACTTTTGTTGCTTCCGGCACGACGCCAAGCACCGCATTACAAAGAAAGATTTTATCGTTGACCGCGCCGACATCAATATGTGTGCGCTCGTGCTGCCAGTATTGCGTTAAGGCCGTGATAAAATCCGGTGAAATATTCAGATCGCCGGCGAGCAGATTCATCGTGCCAAGCGGCAGGATGCCGAATGGCTTGTCATGCGGCTGTAATTGACGCGCCGCGGCGGAGATTGTTCCGTCACCGCCGCCGATCAAGAGCTGGTTAGAGCTGTTCTTGTAACGGTCAAGATATTGATTGATTTCGTCCGGCATGAGGAAATGCAGATTACGGACGCGGCCATTCAGCACGTCTGTAATCTGGCGTTCAATCTGTTCTTCGCCCTGATTCAGAACGGTGCCTGCATTCTTATTGATCAGAATATCAAAAGACATGAAGCCCAAACCAACAGTTCTATTCTTCAAACGATCCTTCAATGCCGTTTTCGTCGACATCGAGGCTGAACTCGGTTCCGCCGGCATTCAGGCTGACTTTTGAAGTATCGGGCTCGGCAAAGTAAGCGTAGCCGAGGAGCCCGACGGCAATGACCAGAGCACCTAGCATGAAGTATAAAAAATTGTTATTTTTCATTTCTCTATCCTTTTTACTCACAAAGTTCTCAACAAGACCAACTCGTGAAGATCAGGAAGGTTCCCGCTCTTTATCGTCTTTTTGCATGAAAATTTTCATCAGGCAGCCAAACAGGACCAGCGTCATTGCGACAGCCGCAAATGCGGTAAAGGCCAAACCGTAAAAACCGAACCCGAGGCAAAGCCCGATCCCGCCGGATGCCCAGATGCTGGCTCCTGTGGCCGTACCAACAACCCGGTTATCATTAAGTTTGATAATCGCGCCCGCACCGAGAAAACCGATGCCGGTCAGAACACCCGCGATGATTTTGCCGAGATCAAGGCTGAGCACCTTATCGGCATTCTGGAAGTCGGCGTAAAGCTCCTGCCCCATAATCGCGATAATGCAGGTGGTGACGGCGACAATAATATAAGCGCGAAAGTCAATCGGCTTGTTCTTGGTGTCGCGGTCGAGCCCGAGGACTAGCCCGAAGGCCATGGCCAGGCCCACCCGCAACACAATTTCCGGCCAGCCCAAAGTGCTTAATGTCAGCTCGTCTTGCAGCCAATCCATAGCTAATCTCTTTTTTTATACCAACGGACACAAGGCGGTTTTGGTTCCTTGGTATTTGTAAGGGGAACTTTTGGGAAGGGCTCGCGTTGGTGACGCTGTGGCAAATCAAACGCTTTCAAGAAAGGAACCATGATGTCCAAGACAATTACAGCAACATTTAAAACCCGTATCGCCGCTGAACAGGCTCTGCGCGAGCTGGAAGCCAGAGGCTTTACCGAGAAGCATATCAGCCTGCTGATCACTGATGAAACGCGCGGCAAAAGCTTTGTAATCGAAGAGGGGAGCAAGGC
The DNA here is from genome assembly GCA_964445195.1 of uncultured Micavibrio sp. Classification (GTDB taxonomy): domain Bacteria; phylum Pseudomonadota; class Alphaproteobacteria; order Micavibrionales; family Micavibrionaceae; genus UM-FILTER-47-13. Next base: position 6,902 of record CAYUKA010000002.1, read on the forward strand.
CGATGAAGGCATGGCCGCGGGCGCTACATTTGGCGGCATGGTCGGCTTTATTCTCGGCGGTGTTGCGTCTGCCGGCACAATCGTCATTCCGGGTCTGAATCTCGTCGTGGCCGGCGCCCTGGTTGGCGCATTGTCCGGTCTGGGCACTGGCGCAGCAACGGGCGGCCTTGTTGGCGCTTTGATTGGCATGGGTATTCCAGAGCACGAAGCCAAGCGTTATGAAGACGAGCTCAAAGCCGGCAATATCCTGCTGGCCGTTGATGCCGACAGCGATGAACGCGCAGAGCTTGTTGAGAATATCCTCAATAATGTCGATGCTTATAACATCGCAGCATAGTAAAAGATTATCCGGTAAATAGCGGCCGGGTGTGGCGGTTCCCGCAAGGGAGCCGCTTTTTATTAAAAATCTGATTCCGGAGAAAGGTCGGCCTGTGACTGCTTCCAGCACCGCGCCTTCTTTTATCATCCCTTATCCGACCCATACCGGTTTTTCCTGCCCTTCGATTAGTCGCAGGATGTTGAGCGCCGTCATCTGCGAGGTTTTGGGATTGTCCGGTGACGGCACGTTATCAATCTCGATGGCGAACTGTCCGAACGCGCCGGCGGCGTCAATCCGGTGGCAGTTTGTGGTCACGGCCGGATCGGCGACCAGTTCAACGGCCGTGTCTTCAAAACCCAGCCCGGCGAGTGCAATTGTCGCGGCGATATTGGCATTTTTGGGGAAAGCCAGCGCCGCCTGCCGCGCATTGCCCCGGAAGAGCGTCGTTGGCTCCGTCATGGCGTTAAGGTCGACACCGGCAACACCCGGCGCGCCGGCCCAGGCCGGTGGCGGTTTGACTGAGCGCAGGGTCACACGCTCCAGCCCCCCGGCTTTGGCGGCAACCAGCCCGTCAATGCCGATGACCGCCCCGGCCGGCAGCATCAGCCGCGCCTGACCCGTTTCAGCAGCGGCAGACAGGGCGTTATATAACGTTTCATCGGCGAGGCTGCCGATCGAGATCACCAGTAAATCCAGTCCGGCTTCAAGACACCTGACGCCATAAGCGTTTACCGCTTCGTGGCTGGCGCATTCAACCACCAGGTCGGGCCTGGCGGCCAGAATATCGGCAAAGTCGGTTGTGACCGCTGGGCCGCCCGGTTCAGCGCTGTCAATCCGGTCAAGGATCAACACGATATCAAGTCCGCTTCGCGTTTGCGCGAATGACAAAAGCTGGTGCGCAATCGCGCCATGACCGATCAAAGCAAGTTTCATACAAGGCTATATAAGAGTTTGGCGTACCGCTGACAATGTCTTAAAAGCCGGTGGCGTCTTTCAGGATCGCGCCCTCAAGGTCAGCGCCGTCAAAAATCGCGCCGCTGGCATCGCAGCCTGTGAAATCGCAATGTCTCAGCGAGGCATTCGAAAAATCGGCACCTTTCAGAACAGCGTTCTTAAAGCTGGTGTTATCCAGTGTCGCAAAAGCGAGCTTGGCGTAGCTCAGGTCCGTGCTCTGCAGTAGTTCGGAGCCATCCGGCCGCTTGACCACCAGCGCGTCGAAATTCGAATCCTGGACATTGGCCCGCGTAAACAATGCGTTTTTTAACGAAGAGCCGCGAAAATCGGCATGACGCGCATCGCAGTCCTGGAAGTCGGTCTGGTCGAGGATCGAGCTTTCCATCTTGACGCCTTCAAGATACAGGCCGGTAAACTTGCTGCCAACCGCGACAATCACGGTCAGCGGGTGCTTGCGCAAATCTTTCTCGCTGCTGAGATCATATTCGCTCAGATTCAGCTGCTTGCCTTCCTTACCGGCGGTATCGATCCATAGCGCGTGCTCCCTGACCAGCTCGGCGATGGTCGTACCGTCTTCGGCAATTTTCTTACGCTCGCTTTCCTGCCTGGCCATGGCCGCGATCTTGGCGCGATCGCCGCTGACCCCGGCAACTTTGATCTTATCAATGATCGCATCATCGAGTTTCGCGCCGGCGATGTTCGAGCCGCTCAGATCGGCGAATGACAGATTGGCCGAGGTGAAGTCGGCGCCGCGCAGATTGGCGTCGCGGACGATCACACCATACAGGTTGGCATCCGAGAAATTCGCGTCCTGTGCCAAGGCGTTGGATAAGTCGGTGTCGCGGATCACCGAGCCGGAAAAGACCGTTTCGCCCTGCTGCCGGTTCCAGCCATCGTGAGGATCAGCACTGTTGTAATTCATCAGCACGCCCTGGCGCATATCGGACTCGCTGAAATTAGCTTCGGTCAGATCGGCGCCGATAATGTGCGCGCCGCGCAGATCGCAGCGCGAAAAATCGCTGAAGCACATTTTGGCTTTATGCATGTCACAGCCGAAAAAAGAGGCGCTGCGAAACGTGCCGTGGCTTAAGTCGGCACCATTGAGGCTACAACCGGAAAAATCCGCATGGGTCATGTCGGCACCGCCAAAATCAAGCCCGGACAGGTCCCTGAATTTGATGACTGCCCGGATGCCCCCATTCCGGCCTTTTATGAACAAATCATGCTGAGTAATCAGCTTGTTAAGCATGACTTGTGAGAGCTTTTCCATCGATCCGGCTTTTTTTAATATTCTCCCAGATTATAGTCTACAACGCCTATGGTTAACATCCCTGAAACAGAACGCAATCCATTGTGCGCTGCACGCGATATTAAAATTGACAGAATGTCCTAATGGCGCTAGACATAACGTCAAACCATAAATGCAAAGCTTGTTTGAAAGAGCAGTTTGGGGTCTGGGATGACACTCCGCGACATCTTTACGCCGCGCGCGGCGGCAGCTGTACTGGCGCTGGGGCTGACGGGCGCACCGGCAGCGCTGGCGCAGGAGATGGACCCCGCAGCTGTTTCCGGGACTGTCGCGGCCCAAGCCGAGACTGATACGTCTGCATCTTTCTTCTCATCCATCGATTATAATGCTGACCCTTTGGTATGGGGCGCGCTGGCTTTGGCAGGCGGGCTGATTGTGCTGGGTGCGGCCAGGCAGCGTGAGCGGGGCATGATGATCAGCGGCGGGCTGGTGATGGCCGGTTTTGCTTATTTACTGGCCGATCCGGAGATTGTGACGCGTAATCATGAAACGCTGCCGGCGCGGGTGGTGGTCATTGCCGATCAGAGCGATAGTAACGTGCTCGGTGACCGGGCCGCACAAACGGAGACTGCGGCAGGCGCGTTAGTGGCCTATCTGGAGAGTCTTGACAATGTTGATGTTGAAAAGATCGCGTTTAACTCAGACATGCTCGACGGGGCCGAAGGCACGGCGCTCTGTACGGCTGTCGATGCCGCTATTGCTGACATTGCTCCGGAACGGCTGGGCGCTGTATTCATGGTCACTGACGGCCAGGTACATGGCTGTAATGATGCTACGCGTGCTTTCAATACCGGTGCGCCGCTGCATGTTTACCTGGCAGGACAGCCGGCAGAGCAGGACAGGCATATTGTTCTTCATCAGCAGCCTTCATATGGCGTTGTCGATGAGACCGTACCGTTCAGCTTTGAGGTGACCGATTATGGTGTCTTGCGCCCTGATAGGGTCAGTGTAACGATTACCCGCGACGGGGAACTGGTGCAGGAGCTTGATGTGCAGCCGGGCGAGATTGTCGAGGATGTCCAGATCGAAATCCCGCATGCCGGCTCAAATCTGATTGCTTTTTCTGTTGCGCCGCTTGATGGTGAAGTCACACTGGCCAATAACACAATCGTGGCCGATGTGAACGGTATTGCCGAGCAACGCAAGGTTTTAGTGCTGTCCGGGGAGCCGCATAACGGCATGAATACCTGGCGTAATCTGCTGGACGGTAATCCGGCGATAGATTATGTGCATATTGCCAACCTGTCGTCGCCGGAAAAGGACCGGGAGGCCCCGGCCGGCGAACATACGTTGATCCCGCCACCGGTTGATGAGCTTTTCAACCGCCGGCTGGGAGAGTTTGATCTGTTGATTATCGATCAATACCAGCTGCGCGGGATTATCCCGCCGCGCTACGTTGCCCAGATTGAACGCTACGCCGAAGAAATGGGTGGGGCCGTGCTGGTTGTGAACGGTCCGGAAGCGCTTAGTAACCGGTCAATCTATAATGTTCTGAAAGATATTTTACCATCGGCGCCGCGTCTGGCCGCGCCTGTCGAGCAGGAATTTACGCCATCGGTTAGTGAAACGGGCGCTGCGCACCCGGTGACGAGTGATCTGGCTGACGGTGCGGTGGATAATGAAGCGGCAGAAGCCGGTGCAGAGGATGATATGACGCCGTGGGGGCCATGGTACCGGCAAATTCCGATGCAGCCTGATGCGGAGGCGCATGTGGTCATGGAAGGCGCCGAGGGCGCACCGCTTCTGGTGCTGGGCCGTGTCGGCGAAGAGGGCCGCGTTGCAGAGCTTCACAGTGACCAGCTTTGGCTGTGGGAACGCGGCCATAAGGGCGGCGGCCCGTATATTGAGCTTGTCCGCAATGTGATGGGCTGGTTGTTGCGTGATCCGGCTTTTGAAGAAGAAGCATTGGCACTGGCTTATGATGCGGATGACGGCCTGCTGACCGTGACACGCCAATCACTTGAAGGCGATGACCGCCCGGTCACGATCGAAACACCGCAGGGCGAAACAATGCAGGTTGCCCTTGAGCCGGCTGATGATGCGCCCGGCCTCTGGCGCGCGGTAATTCCGGCTGAAGAGTACGGCGTTTACAAAGCCCGGCAGGGCGATCTTGAAACGGTGACCGGCACCGGGGCCACAAATCCGGCAGAGTTCGCCGACACGCGCTCGACTCCGGATGTTCTCGCGCCGTTTGTCGAGCAAACCGGCGGCACGCTGACCCGGCTGGCCAATCAGACCGCGTTTCCTGAAATCCGGCTTCAGGAGGGCGGTAGTGCCATGAGCGGCGAGGACTGGATCGGTGTTCGTGAGAGCGACAGCACGATATCGACAGGCTCAGACCGCAGTCCGTTGTTACCGCCGTGGCTAACTTTGCCAATCTTTGCCGTTTTGCTAACCGGGTTTTTGAATTATGCCGGGAACAGGCCGATTAACCGCTTGTTTAGTGGCAAAAAGCCAGCCCCGATGCCAGAACCGGGAGCCGCGCCATGAACGCTTTGAGACGACGTTTTGCCGCGGCGCTTCTGGCTGCCCCACTAGTTGCGACGGCGTTGCCGGCACTGGCGCAGGAGGATATCAATCCGGATCCGGTTGATACGACATCCGCCTCGTCCACAGAAACGGCCGTTAGCGCTGCGGAGTCAAATAGTCCCGTTTCGTTCGGTAACCCCTGGATGTTGTTGGGGTTAGGCGGGTTGCCATTGATCTACTGGCTGGTACGCACGGTGCCGCCGGCCCCGCGCAAGGTCGAGTTTTCGACGCTGAAGTTCCTGCAGGACCTGGATGCGCCGCCGAATGAAAGCGGCAGCATATCATGGTGGCGGTTTGCAATGGTCGCGGCGCTCTATGGGGGTGTTGTCACGGCGCTGGCGGATCCTGATCTGAATTTCGGCGGCAATCCGCTGGATGGCGAGGACGCCGTGATGGTCGTGGTCGATGACGGCTGGTTGTCTGCCCCGAACTGGGACGACCGGGCGGCGATGCTGCAAACGATCATCAGCCGCGCCGGCGATCGTAAGATCATGTTCATGACGACGGCACCGGCAGAAGCAGAGATTCCTGTTGTGATTCACGGGCCTCTGGCGGCGGCGGATGCCGGCGAGATCATCGCCGGCCTGGAGCCGAAGCCGTGGCCGGTTGACCACGAAGCGGCGCTGGAGGTGCTGGCAGAGGCTGCTATCGGCGGCACGGATGAGGTTATATGGCTCAGTAACGGGCTGGATACGGAAGGCACAGCTGCCTTTGCGGAAGCGTTGCAGGGTTACGGCCCGGTGACGGTCTACGCCGACCATCCGCTGGATACACCCTATAAGTTGTTACCGCCTATAGCCGGCAATGATGCGTTAACGGTGCCGGTGCGCCGCCTGCACGCCGGTGATGAAGCCACCGTTTCACTGGTGGCGCGCAGCGACAGCGGCCGTGTCTTACCTACGCAGGCGCAAGCACATTTTGCGCCGGGCGAAAGTGAAACGCAGGCGGTTTTTGATGTGTCGCCGGAAGAGCGCAACAGGATCATGCAGATCAGCGTTGAAGGTGAAGAGAGCGCCGGGGCAACCGTCCTGCTGGATGAACGCTGGCGCCGCCGCCCGGTCGGGCTGGTTGTGACCGGGACGGAACAGGATCAGGGCTCGCTGGCGCATGATATGATTTATGTCAGGCAGGCGCTGGAGCCGCATACAGATTTCGATAGTGGCAGCCTGAATGAGGTGCTTGATACCGGTCCGGCGGTGATCGCCATGACCGATAGCGCTCATATTGAACCGGCGCAGGAAGAGCGGCTGCAGGATTTTGTCGAACGCGGCGGCTTATTGCTGCGTTTTGCCGGTGAACGGACGGCACAGGCCAATGATAGTTTAATGCCGGTCCGGTTACGCTCTGAAAGCCGTGTATTGGGCGGTGCGGTATCAGGAGGGCAAGAGTTGCGGCTGCACGACTTTACTGCCGAATCACCTTATACGAATATCGAGGTGCCGGACGATATCGTTATTACGCAGCATTTCCTGCCGCAAAGAAGTGATAGTGGCCGTGTGCAGATCTGGGCTGAGCTTGACGACCGTACACCGCTGGTGACGGCCGAGCAGCGCGGCGAAGGCTGGGTCGTTCTGGTGCATACCAATGCCGACCGCAGTTCCTCCAATTTTGTGTTGTCCGGCGCGTTTGTCGACATGCTGCGTGCCACAGTGGCCTTTAGCCAGGGTGTCATCGGTCATCCGGATGGTGAAGATATTGTACCGCCATGGAAAGTGCTGGATGCTGCGGGCGACCTGAAACCGGCAACGCCGGATACGGCAGTGGCCGTGACGGCTGATGATCTGGAGCAGGGCGTGATTGGCCCGCTGACCCCGCCGGGCTTATATGGCGATCCTGACAGCGGCGTCTGGGCTCATAATCTGGGCGCGATGCTGGCGGATCAGGACTTTGCCGCGCGTACAGCATTGCCGGGTGAGATGACTACGGCTTTTTACCAGGCGCATGATCAGAAAATTGATGTGCCGAAATGGCTGACTGTCGCGGCGGCAGCCCTGTTCTTAGTCTATACTGGAATCACAGCTTATCAGAAAGGACTTGTGCCGGGGATGGGGCCGGGTTCATCGAACCGGCGTCGGCAGGAAAATGGCGGTTCTCAGGCAAAGGCAGAGCCGCGTTTCTGATTGGAAAAAGGTTAAATAACAAATATTTTGTGAAATATTCGTGCTTGTGCTAACAATGAAAAGTTAAATATAAAATAAAAAAATGCAGGGTAGGTTTGAATGAAAGGGATAGCACAAAGCCTGAGATCGGTCTTTCAGCCTTTGGCGCAGTGGGCAGCAGCCGCGTTGCTGGCGATACCGCTGGCAACCACGCCGGCACTCGCCGTTGACGGTGTTATGCCAAAGGGGCCAAACGCTATGGTTTATGGCGGATTGGAAAGGGCTGGTTATGAGCCGGTTGCTTATGGCGAAAGATTTGATCTCAATTTTCGGACCGGTGAGGCTAACAGTGATGAGACGACTCTGGTTGCTGTTTTTGCCGATGCCGACAGGGACTGGGCTTTGACGCGTGATAGCGGCAAAACGACTGAAATTTTATTGGAAGGCTCGGACCTGAGCATTGAGCGTCTTTTCTCGACGATGGATGCCTCTTATGACCTGAATGTGCCTGCAGCAGACCTGCAGGATATTGACTTGAATATGTCTGCAACCCTGCCCTGTGCGGATTACGAGACATTTTTCCAAAACATGAGCCACCAGAATCTGGGAGGCTATAAGGTGACCGGGCTTCTTGATGACGGTCAGGCTCTTGAGATATATGTCAATAAAAACGGGAGTTGGATAACGGCTTTTGTAACCGCGGGTGAAAACAGACAAGCGTGTATGGGCGGGGACGTTGGCGCCAACTTCACATTGACAGGGGCGCTGCCAAAGGTGTCGTAAACAGCCCCCGGCCTTACGCAGCCACAAAAAAACGGCCCGTTTTTAACAGGGCCGTTTTCTTTATTCCTTTGGAACCATTTCATTTATTGTGGCCCATTAGGGGCCATGCCATTACCGCTACCTGGGGCTGGTGTGATGACAATAGCCCCTCCGTCCGCCTCTGCCGGATCATTTCCTTCAGCGTCATCCCCGGGCACCATAGGCACGTCATCTGAGGCTTGCGCCTGTGCTTGTTCAATCAGAGCCACAACCTGTTCTTTAATACGGGCAGCGGCGTCAATGGCTTGCGCGGCCGGGTCGTTTGGCTGCCCGGCCCAGTAATCACGGTAGAATGTGATTAGGTCTTTGCCGTCGATTTCAATGCCGGCCAGTTCATCGCCAAACCGTGTTGCCAGACCGGGAAACTCGTCCGGCATATCTTCAAGCGCTGTATCAAATAGTTCATGCACCGGCACACCTTGCGGAACAAGGCCCATCATTTGATTGACGCGCGCGCCGTGCTCTCTTCCGCGCCAGTTGGGATTCGTTAGCATAGCTTCAATGACACTGGCTTTAAATGCGGCGCGTATCTCTGCATCGATTTCTCCCTTTTCGTACACGGCGGTCATCAGGTCGGAGATCTGGTCCTCAAAAGGCGAGCTGTATTCATAGAGGATGGGGCTGAGTGCGAGCAGTTTGTCCTCATCCAGTCCGCCGTTCTCTAATGTGCGTTCCATCGTGAAGAGAATGGCCTCAGCATGGGCATTGGCAAAGCGTACCGTCCGCAGGAAGACCGCATCGTTATTATCCATGTCAATGGGGGCTATGCCGTTCCCAAATTCGCTCATATTGAGTTGAAAGAGTCCAACGTGCAGGATGGTGTCTATATGGTCCATGACCTCTGCGGGGGTCATCGGCGCGGTGCCCCACGGCGTTGCCTTACCGATATCGAAGTCAACAACGCCGTATTGAATTTGCATGAATGCACCGGGCTGTATCATGATAGGCGGTAGCACTTGAGTATTAATCTCTACCTTTCCCTCAGCGCCATTATTGGCAACGCAGATACCGGCGGGCTGCGGCTCTCCCAGCGGGTTGAGACGGCTTACATAGTCTTCCCATGCCGAATAGCTCTTCAGCTCTTCGATCAGGGTCTTGAGAACCTCATCATACTGATGATAGTCAACTGTATCTCCTTCCGGCCCTTGTAACTCCGCCCCGCCACGGTCTGTAAAGCCGAGCGCCATACAGCCGGGGTGATGGCTGAGGCCGCTGGCTACAGCAGCATCGACCTGCTCTTCGCTGATTTGTGGCATTTGTGGCGGTGTTTGCTGGGCGACGGCAATACCGGTGCCACCTGTGAAAAGCGCTGTTGCCAGAGCAAAAGCCCGCGTTAATCGCGATCCCGGAAAATTCATCATAGTTCTCCCTGTAAGGTCTTAAAAAATAGATTGCTAAAGACATAAAACAGACGTTGGCGATAATGCAAGCGTTTTATGTTATTTTAATAGGGAAATGGTGCTGCGGCGCATCAGGTGCGCAGCCGTCTGACCGCCTCCTGCCAGCCGCCATAGAGTGCGGCGCGGCTGTCCGGGTCGCTGTGCGGCTCATAGCGCCGGCCGGCCTGCCAGATGGCGGCGATGTCATCCAGGCTGTCATAAACGCCGCTGTAAAGCCCGGCAAGATAGGCGGCGCCCAGCGCTGTGGTTTCGGCCACGGTCGGGATTTCAACCGGCTTGTCGAGCATATCGGCGAGGAACTGGCACATGAAATCGTTCGCGACAAGCCCGCCATCGGCACGGATCAGCGCCGGGTCATGGCCGGTATCGCTGCGCATCGCTTCGAACAGGTCAAGCGTCTGGTAAGCCTGCGCCTCCAGCGCCGCGCGGGTAATGTGCGCCGCCGTGCTGTCGCGTGTAAGACCGGTAATCATGCCCCGCGTATGCGGGTCCCAGTAGGGTGCGCCGAGGCCGGTAAAGGCCGGTACGAAATAAACGCCGTTATTATCAGGCACGCTCATGGCAATATCCGCGCTTTCGGCCGCGTCGCGGAACAGGCCGAGATTATCGCGCAGCCACTGGATCGCAGCCCCGGCGACGAAGATCGAGCCTTCAATCGCATAGGTGATTTGCCCGTCAAACCGGTAGGCCGGGGTGGTCAGAAGCCGGTTTTGCGAGGGCCGGAAATCGGGACCGACATTCATCAGCGCGAAGCAGCCGGTGCCGTAGGTTGATTTGACCATGCCATCCTCAAAACAGGCCTGGCCGATCACCGCCGCCTGCTGGTCACCGGCGATGCCGCCGATCGGGATCGCCCGGCCGAACAAATCCTGTGCGCATTCACCGAACAGCGCCACGTTATCCTTCACCTCCGGCAGCAGGGATTGGGGAATGGCGAACAGCGCCAGCAATTCGTTGTCCCAGTCCTGCGTGCGGATGTTATAGAGCAGCGTGCGGCTGGCGTTGGTAATGTCGGTGGCGTGAACGGCACCGTTGGTCAGCTTCCACAGCAGCCAGCTATCGACTGTGCCGAAAGCGAGGTCTCCGGCTTCGGCCTTCGCCCGCGCACCTTCCACATTGTCAAGAATCCAGCGGATTTTCGTGGCCGAGAAATACGGGTCGAGCAGCAGGCCGGTGCGGTTCGTGACCATCGTTTCGTGCCCGTCTTCTTTGAGGGCGGCGCACAGATCGGCGGTGCGGCGGTCCTGCCAGACAATCGCGTTATAGACCGGTTTGCCGGTTGTCCGGTCCCAGATGATCGTGGTTTCGCGCTGGTTGGTGATGCCGATCGCAGCCATCCGTGCAGCTTCCTCTGGCTGGTCGTCGATCACGGCGCGGCAGGCCCAGAGCGTATCCTGCCAGATATCGCGCGGATTTTGCTCGACCCAGCCTTTGTGCGGGTAGGTGATCGCCAGCTCTTTCTGGCGCAGGGCGAGGATATCGCCCGCCGCCGAGAATAAAATCGCGCGCGAGCTGGTCGTGCCCTGGTCGATGGCGAGTAATGGCGGTTTATCGTCTGTCATGCTGTTCTTTCATATAGGCTTCAAGATTGTGGACTGTTTCGGGCGCGACATGCAAGCCCCGCTTGGAGCGCCGCCATAATATATCCTCGGCTGTGCGCGCCCATTCATGTTCAATAAGATAAGCGATCTCGGCTTCATACAGATCATCGCCAAAATGACGGCCAGGGTCCTGCGCGAAATGATCCATCAGCGTGCCGTAGGCGCGGGCGTAGCGGCGCACCAGTTCAGCGGGCAGGGCAGGGTAGCGGGCCTGCCGGGCCGTCACAAAAGTTTCAAAATCATCGAAATCCCCGCCCGGCAGTGTTGCGCCCGCCGTCCAGCGCGGTTTGTGGCTCAGCATGTCCACCGCCTCTTCGGCAAGGCGGCGATAGGTGGTCAGCTTACCGCCGAAGACCGACAGCAGTTTCGCGCCGCCTTCATGCTCATCAAGCTCAAGCCGGTAATCGCGCGTGACGCGGGACGCGTTCTCGTCTCCGTCATCCAGCAGCGCCCGCACGCCGCTATAGCTGGTAACGATATCATCCGGCGTGATTTGTGCGGCAAAGCTGCGGTTGACGGCCGCGCATAAATAATCCGTTTCCTGTGCATCGAGCGCCGCCGCGCCGGGGTCGCCGCTGATCTCGGTGTCAGTGGTGCCGATCAGCGTAAAGTCCTGTTCGTACGGGATGGTAAAGACGATGCGCTTGTCCGGCTGCTGCAATATATAAGCGTGGGCACCATTATAGAGGTGTGGCACGATGATATGACTGCCCTTGACCAGCCGCACCTGCGGCGTCTTGCTGCGGGCCAGGCCGGTTTGATCCAGCAGCGCCCGCACCCATGGTCCGGCGGCATTCACAGCGATACGAGCCGTTGCGATTTCCTTGCCGTTCAGTTCAACCTGCCAGCCGCCGTTTGCCGGTTTCAGGCCTGTGCAGGCGGTGCGGGTCCGGATCACCGCGCCGCGTTTGGCGGCATCCATCGCATTGAGCACAACCAGCCGCGCATCCTCGACCCAGCAATCGGCGTAGCGAAAACCTTTCTTATAGCGCGCCTGTAGCGGTCCGCCGGCCAGCGAGACACCGCGCGAGGCCGGCAGTGTCTTGCGCCCGCCAATATGATCGTAAAGGAACAGCCCGGCGCGGATCAGCCAGGCCGGGCGCAGCGTCTTATCATGCGGCAGGATGAACGAGAGCGGCCAGATAATATGCGGCGCCATCGCCAGCAATGTTTCCCGCTCTTTCAACGACTCGCGCACCAGCCGGAATTCGTAATGCTCCAGATAACGCAATCCGCCGTGGATGAGCTTGGTGCTGGCCGAAGATGTTGCCGCGGCAAGGTCGCCTTTTTCAACCAGCAGCACCGACAGGCCGCGCCCTGCTGCATCGCGCGCGATCCCTGCGCCGTTAATGCCGCCGCCGATCACGCACAGATCATACTCGCAATGTGCCGTGTCCATGGAAGTATCATACAGCGCCGCAAGCACGCGCGCCAAGGGGGCATGGCGTTTCTATCCCGCCCTGTTTAGGGGTTGGGTGCCTCGCCATCGCCGGATGGCGGGGGCGTAAGGGGTGGTAGATTCAGGTCCGGATGTTCCCCGCGCCTGGCTTCGTAGAGGGCACAGGATTCGGCGAGGAGCTGTGCAAAAGACTCATTAAGCCCATCATTCTTGCATGACAGGCCGTTCCAGGACTTGATCTTATCGGCCAGATCAATCATGTCCTGCGCCAGCACCATCGGCTCGAGTTTTTGCCCAAACAGCGTGCATACTTCGTGCATCATTTCATTCAAAGCCAGAACGACCCGGATATTGTCCAGAACGTTGTTCATATCAGGGTCTGCCGCCGGTCGTCCTGCTCTCATATGGCTTTCAAGTATCACCGGACTATCCCCGAGGCTTTTATAGTACCGTGACTGCCATTCGTCGCCGGCGGCAAACACCGGCCGGGCGAACAGGTAGCTCTGCACATGGTCGATACCGTCTTCCATCTCGGCGAACAGCAGTGCCGGACGCAAAGAGTGCCGCGCGAAGTCCTGAAAGGCGGTAAAAGCATCCTGATCATGTTTTTCAAGGAAATAGTCCCATGACAGGGCCAGCGCGTCATAGACCGGACCGTCTGCCGCTATGCCGAAATCGGCGGCGATCTGGGCGGCGGTTAACGAGTCAGCATCCTTATCGTGCGTGTAATGAAGACCGGCGAAAAAATCATTCGCGCTGTGATTCATGATGAAATCAATCCCCTGGAGCGTGCGGACCAGCGCAATATGCAGATCGGTTGTGCCGCGGCTATTCGCTTTGATGCTCACAATGTTGCGGTTATAGCGGTCCATCGTATCGGTAAAACTGCCGCGCCGGATCTGGCTGAGCATCGTTTCCGCTTTGTCGAGGCTGTACAGCAGGACACAGAATTTTGCCGCGTAATCGGTGTTCGGATCCCGCAGCAATTCCGGCGTTTCTTCCACGGTTGCGATTTTATCCCGCAGTGCCCTGGCGTCGTCGGAGAGTGCCGCAGCGACATTGTCGAACAGGTCGGCGTAAATTGAAGCCGTCAGGACTTCGTAAACCGCGGCTGGCATCACGCCACCCATATGGCCGAAAAAGTTGCCGGCATAGCATTCGGCCAACGTCAGAAGTTCGAAAATATGTTCGAAGCCTGAAATATCCTTATCGTCGAGGACTGTTTCTGCGCCTTCCGGGAACATATCGCTGGCACAGATCGCGGTAATGACCTTATGGACATCCGTATTGCGGACCCGCCCGTTACGCCACATCATCTGGCTCACGGCCGGTGGTATGTCAAAGCTGCCGGCAGTGTCCACCGTGCGGCCTGCAGCACCTGTGAACTGAATAACATTACTCATGAGGCTTCCCTAACATAAGGGTTTTGGTTATGCAAACGATTTTAACCGGCCAGCCGGACCTCGTTCTTGTGGAGCACGCACAGCAGGGTAAAGAACTTGCGCGCGGTTTCATGATCCATCTCGATCTTGCCTTGCAGCCGGGCGCGCAACAGGTCTGCGCCCTCATTATGAACGCCGCGCCGGCCCATATCGATCGCTTCAAGCTTGTCCCGCGTAGCATGGCGGCGGGCCTGTTCATAGCTGTCCAGCATCAGGAAATAATCGCGGATCAGCCGTTTGTAAGGCCGGAACGACAGTGCGAGCGTGTTCAGGGATTTGCCCTGCGCGTTGGTCATGCTGAGAACAAGATGTGTGCCGTCCAGCGCCAGCGTTACGTCATAAGGCCCCTGCGTATCGCCGCCCGGGGTGAATGAACTGGCGGCCACCAGGTTGCGCAGCGCCAGACGTTGCTCTTCCCGCAAGTGCGGCGGCAAAGTGTTTTCGTCGATCCCGGCCAGATTTATGCGGGCAATAGACGGCATATCTGCGTTTCTCCTTTTATCACCCGCTCTTTATACGCCATAATGGTGCCGGATGGTTGTAAAAAAGAAAGTGACCGACAATGACAATCCTGCTGGTCGATGATGACGATTTTATGCGCAGCCTGCTGACCAGGTATCTGGAGGAGGCCGGTTTCACCGTTGAGTCCGAGAATAACGTACAAGACGCATATGAAAAGCTGGTGGCGGGCGATTACGGGCTATTGATCAGCGATATCATTATGCCCGGTGCCGATGGCACGAAGCTGATGCGCAGGGTGCGGGAGCAGGGCATGGACATCCCGATTTTGGGGATTACCGGCGGCGTGGAGAACGCGCAGGAAGATTATGCTCATCTGGCCGATATGTTTGCCGATGAAACACTCGTGAAGCCGATTGCCCGCGATGTGCTGGTTGAAGCTGTCAAACGGATGACCGCCTAGCCGTCTATGATATTTTATTGACAATACCCCTTCTTTTTCATAATGTCACCACCTGATGATTACGGGTACTGATATGACGGACGATGAGAAACTGGCAGGGGCTGCCGCGCTTGTTCAGGAATGGGTGGATGTAAACTCCGCGCAGGGGCGGCATCTGGTGGCCGCGCCGGATCCGGCTTTTGCTCTGTACGATCCGGCCGATCACCCTGTTTTCGATCCACCTCGCTGGAACCGCGCCCGCGCAGAAACTAACTGTTACAGTCATGTCATGGGCGCGCATGGCGAGGTGCTGGTGCCCGGTTTTATCCTCAAAGGCAAAGATCCGGAAAAGCAGGAACTTGCCGACATATATAACCGTGCTGCGGCCCATAACCCTTCAGTCACTATGGATGCCTTTAAGACCTGTGTTTACCGGGGGCTTGAGAGAGACGGGCTTATGCGCGCTGATAACGCCGGCTTTTACAGGCCGGGCCATTACCTGGTGGCGCTATGCTTTACAGAGATCGCGCTATTGCACACCAAAGATTTCCATTTTCTTGTTCTGAATCAAAACGGTCTCTGGTCGCATGTCGATGGCCAAAACAGCTTCGTATCATGGCAGGATGAATATGATGAGCGTATAGTTAATCCGGCACAGGCTTTTTTCGGCCATGACACGCGCTTTGATCGCTTTTATCATGTCCCCCGTGGCGGGGCCGGGGCTATACGCCAGGCCGCTGGTCAGGTTGCCGTGCCGCGTGGGGCTTAACCCGCCAGCCGTTCTATTTCGGCACCGCAGCCGCGCAGCTTGTCGACGATATTTTCATAGCCGCGGTCAAGGTGGTAAATCCGGTTGATAACGGTTTCCCCGTCCGCAACCAGCGCCGCTAAAACCAGCGCGACGGAAGCGCGCAGGTCGGTGGCCATGACCTCTGCGCCTTTCAGGCCGTTGACACCCCGGATAATCGCTGAGTGCCCCTGTACGCGGACATCCGCACCCATGCGGCACAGTTCCGGGACATGCATGAACCGGTTCTCAAAAATTGTTTCGGTGACCATGCCTGCGCCCATGCACAGGGTCAGCATCGTCATAAATTGCGCCTGTAAATCGGTAGGGAAGCCGGGATAGGGCTCGGTCATGATATCGGTGCCGGTCAGTGGCCGGCCGTTGCGGTAGACGCGGATATCGGTGCCTTCCTCCTCGATTTTCAGGCCGGCCTCCTTGAGCGGCCCGACCAGCGCGGTCAGGTGTTCAAGCCGCGCGTTTTGCAGGCGGAGCGTGCCGCCGGTCAGGCAGGCCGCAATCATCCAGGTGCCGGTTTCGATGCGGTCAGGAATGACGCTATGGGTGGCGCTGTGCAGTTTTTTAACGCCCTGAATACGGATTTCCGGCGTGCCCAGCCCTTCGATCTGCGCGCCCATGGCGATCAGGCATTCACCGAGATCGACAATCTCCGGTTCGCGCGCGGCGTTGGACAGAACGGTTTCGCCGTCGGCAAGGCAGGCCGCCATCATCAGGTTTTCCGTCGCGCCGACAGAGACTTTGGGGAAATTAATCTGTGCGCCTGCAAGCCCCTGCGGCGCCTGCGCTTTAACATAGCCGTCTTCCAGCGTAATCTCGGCGCCCATGGCTTTTAAACCGTCAATATGGAGGTCGATCGGCCGTGTGCCGATCGCACAGCCGCCGGGCAGTGAGACTTCGGCCCGGCCGGTCCGGGCCAGTAACGGGCCGAGCACGAGCACGCTGGCACGCATCTTACGTACAAGGTCATAAGGAGCGACATGAGCCTGCAGGGTCTTTGCGCGCAGCCGCATGATGTTGTCCGCTGGCAGGCCGATCTCAACGCCCAGGGCTGCCAGCACCGCCGACAGGGTGCGGATATCCTGCAGGCTGTTCGGCATGTTTTCCAGCGTAAGCGTATCGTCGCTCAGCAGGGCGCAACACATTAACGGCAGGCCGGCGTTTTTAGCGCCGCTGATCGCAATCGTGCCGTCAAGACGTTTACCGCCGACCACGCGGATACTGTCCAGGCCGGATCTCTGAACCTGTGTTTGCCCCCCCGCCGGCGGGGGGGTAAGGGGGGGAGCCTGTAATGCATCTTTGATAATGTGAGTGGCACCCTCCAGATTTTTGAGGACATCATTATTCCACAATCGTAACACTTTATAGCCTTGGGATTCCATGAATGTTGTCCGTTCATCATCATATTTTTTTTGATGAGCGTGCTGGTCACCATCAATTTCGATAATCAGTTTTTTCTCTTTGCATGCAAAGTCAGCATAATAAGGGCCGACAGGATATTGCCTGCGGAATTTTACACCAAGCTGCTCTGCGCGCAGAACTTCCCACCAAAGTCGCTTTTCCGCTTCTGTGAGGTTGTTTCTGAGGTTTCTTGCTTTTTTTGTCGTTGCGTTCTGGGTCATCGGTTTAATGTTCTTCTCCCCCCTTTATCCCCCCGCGCGCGGGGGGACTGGGAACGGGCTGGGCATCACTTTTTATAACGGTTTACAGCCGCGGCAATGTGACACCTTTTTGTCCCATATATTTGCCGCTGCGGGTCGCATAGCTGACCTCACAGGGACTGCTGCCCTTGAAAAACAGGAACTGGGCGATGCCCTCATTGGCATATACGCGCGCCGGCAGTGGCGTGGTGTTTGAAAGTTCCAGCGTTACATGGCCTTCCCAGCCGGGTTCCAGCGGCGTGACATTGACGATCAGGCCGCAGCGCGCATAGGTGCTTTTACCAAGGCAGACCACCAATACATCATCGGGAATACGGAAATACTCGACCGTGCGGGTCAGCACGAAGCTGTTGGGCGGGATGACGCAGATATCGGTTTGCCGCTCGACGAAGCTTTGCTGCGAAAATTGCTTTGGGTCGACAATCGCGTTATCGACATTGGTAAAGATCATAAACTCGTCGCTACAGCGCGCATCGTACCCATAGGAAGACAGGCCGTATGAAATGACGCTGTCGCGTTTTTGCTTTTCCACGAACGGGTCGATCATGCCGTGTTGCTCTGCCTGCTGCCTGATCCAGTGATCGGGCATAATGCCGGGCGCAGCCTGCAGCGCGTCAATATCCTGTGTGATCTGTTCCTTGGCTTTCACCGTCATTCTCGTTTTGCTCCGCTACTCGTTCCTTTTGCTGTGCCTTGCGCCGTTTCAGGTTTTCGCGCAGGGCGTCAGCCCGTTTTTCTGCGCGTGTGCGCTGCTTGTCCTGCATATCGTTGTGCATGGTCATTATGTTGAGATCATGGCTGTTTTGCGAAAATATGCAGGCTTTTATAGTCAAACAGCCATAAAAAAACCAGAAATTTTGCGCAGGCCGCCATAAACAATTGGGGACAGACAAGCGCATGAAGGCTTTTTACGCTTGCTTTGGCCGGGCGCGAGACTGCAAATTAGGTCTTACATTCACACAGCGGCGAAAAATAAAGGATTTGTACCATGGGCAGAACGGGGATCATGATCAGGGCGCTGTGGCAAAAATTAACCCTCGTTCTGGCGGCAGGCATGCTCATGACGGCGATAGCACCACCCTCATGGGCCGCCGGTTTTTATCTGCAGGAACAGTCGGCCACGGCGATGGGGACGGCTTACGCCGGGGCCGGGGTGCAGGCACGGGATGCGAGTGTTCTGTATTATAATCCTGCCGCGATGGTCGCGCTTGATTCCCGTCAAATCTCGGTCAATGCCGATGTGATTTTCTCGCAGAGCAATACGACCGATCTCGGTTCGCGTGTATTGGGCGGTCCGGCCGGCGGGCCGGATATCAGCGATGCGATCCCGACAAGTTTTCTGGCCAACAGCTATATCGCCTATCCGTTCATGGATGGCGATTTATGGCTGGGGGCGGGCCTGTCGACGCCATTCGGTTTGCGCACGCAGTACAGCAGTGACTGGTTCGGCCGTTTTGACTCAACGGAATCTCATCTGGAAACCTATAATATCCAGCCCAGTTTCGCCTACCGCATCACTGACTGGCTCGCGTTTGGCGGCGGTCTGGATGTGCAATACGCCGATGCGGAGCTGGTCAAGCGCGTGACCAATGGCGCTACGGAAGGGCAGTCAAAACTGCTCGGTACGGACTGGAGCTTTGGTTACAATGCCGGTCTGTATGTTGATGCGACCGACAGAACCAGGCTTGGCCTGCATTACCGCTCGAAAATGTTTCACCAGCTTGACGGGCGGATTGTTGTTGAGGGCGTGGCGGGCCTCAATGAAAATGTCGGGGGCACCGCAAAGCTGACCCTGCCGGAGATTGTCGGGCTGTCGGTGGCCCATGAAATGCAGGATGGCTGGACGTTGCTGGGGCAGTTCAACTGGTTCGGCTGGGACAGCTTCAACAAAATCCAGCCGGTCCGTGATGACGGCTCGATCGTTGAAACCACGGAGCTGAACTACGATCCGTCGGCCAGTCTTGCGATCGGGCTTGAATATGAATGGGACGATCATCTGACCCTGCAGGGCGGGTACCAGTTCGACCGGACGCCGACCGATGACGATTTGCGTACCACCGCCATTCCAGATGGCAGCCGCCATAACTTTACCGTTGGCGCGATTTATGAGCTGAATGACAGCTTTACATTGGCCGCTTCGGGTATGGCGGGGTTCATGCAAAGCGCCGATATCAACGTCAGCCGTAATAACGGTCTTGCTCCCGTGCGGGTGCGGCGTGAGGATGCGATGTTCCAGATCCTTTCGGTCGGGCTGAGCTATAAGTTCTAAAGCCTGGCCACGCCGTCGGCATAAGCGGATCAAAAGCCCGTGGACAGCCACAAAAAATTATTGTAGGGTCCGCGGGCTTGTCATGGCGCGGCTGCTGTAGCTCAGTGGTAGAGCGCACCCTTGGTAAGGGTGAGGTCGAGAGTTCAATTCTCTCCAGCAGCACCATCTCGCTTTTTGCACCGGAAATTCCCGCTAAGTACTTGAACGGAAAAGAAAAATTTGGTGTTCCATACACCCCATTTGGGCTGTATCGCAAAGGGTCCGAAAACACCAGTCTAAGCACTGTCTGGCGCATTACAAAATCTCCGTTCTTGTATAGAATCCAAGGGTTTGCCAGAAACTTCAGGGCGTGTTCAATACAATCCTCCAGCCGTCCCTTTGGCGGCACCGTTCTGGCGACACGCTCAGAGATCACGATCTTGTCGCGCTCCAGCTTTTCGAGCCGGGACTCGTAGGCGCTGACGAGCGACGGATTCCCCGATTCGACGATCCGGTCCAGTAGGTTCTCAATCTGCTGCTCGGTCTCGCGCAGCTGCTTGCTCAGCGCGTCCTTGGTCGCGTGCGATTGTCCGGTGCCGTCCTCCTCGGCGAGTCTGATCTCAGGGCAACGGCAGTCTGAATCGATGAAGTAAGGGAGAAGTCTCTCCACGAGAGTGCGGGCGACCGTCATGATTTGCTTGTCAGGGAAACCGCGTCCCTTGACATTTTTCATCGTGACCCGAGAGCCGATTTCGCCGTCAGGGCAATCCTCGATCTTCTCATCAACAATGATGTCCGTTCTTTTGCCCATCTTAAACGAGCGTTTTTTACGACCATCTTCGCCCGCAAAAACACTCTCGATAACCAAATCGTCAAAGTATTTTAAGCAGGTGAAACGGCCAAATCCCTTCCCGCCCTGGGCAATCTTTTGATCAGTGTAGAGTGTGTCGAAAGACTCCCGGTTTTCATCATTAAAACCGATGCCGTTGTCGATGACGGTAAAGCTCTCGACCGAAGGCTGACCACCTTCCATTTCCTGCTGCAAAGAACGGTGCACAAGAATATCGACCTGGCGTAGCGCACCGGCCATGCCTTCACCTCCTCGCCAGTTGACCGGTCCACCAAGACCGGCAAGCGGCGATAGATCGCCGTCGTGAGGTCCGCATCGCGACGCGATTTCAGAATGGGTGCGGTTCCCGTGTTGGGGTTCACCCGCGCGAAATCTTCCGCAGTAAGGGAGAAGCAGCGCTCAGGATCACCGAGCTGTGCAACGTCGTGGAGGAAAAAGGCACACCGGGCGGCTTGGGCTGTCTCGGAGGGACTGGCGACTAATGCGCAAAATTTGAAGCTGCGGTGAACGTCGGGAAAGTAGGGCGGATAATCCGTGCCCTGTCGGGGCCTCCTTGAAACAAAGGAGGATACGATGAAACTCATCTCGCAATTCGAAGCGGCAACGCTCGGCACGGCAGCGCTCTACGGTCTGCGCCTGGAGGCTTTCATAGCCTTCAGCGCTGCGCCGCGCGGCTCGCAGCAACAGCGCGACGCGCTTGACACAATGCGCACTGTCGAGAATGAGCTGGCGATGCGTAAGCCGAGCATCTGATTGCTCAGCAGCAGGCCCGCCAGGGGCCTGCGCGCCGCGCCGATACATCGTTGCTATTGGTCGCTCTCCTGCTGAGCGAAAGACCAGGCTGCACCCGATTGAAACCAGACAGGCGCATGAGCGCTCATCGGAAAGGCGCAGGAAAAATAGAAGCAGGATAGGCAGTGCGGAAATGATCGAGATGGCGGACGAATGTGGCTAATTCGTAACAGTCTATTGTTCAAAACAATAGAGATGTGCCAGTTTTTCGCAGGTCTGAGTCGAATTTGACGTCCATGTGCTGTCCGTTGCGCCTGACAAGCCCCTGCCACCAGACTTGCCGGTTCCTACCCAATTCCATGGAGTGGACGAGCCGAACGGACAACCAGTGCCCGTCCTTCCTCCGCTGCTATTGACTTGCGTCCATACAGGCGCGGCTAATACAGAAGCTCCGTTTTCGTCAAGGTCAATGCCGTTATCAAGTGTTCCGTCGGTCAAGTCGGTCCAATCATCAGCGACGGTCGTACCGTCGACAAGCCTATAGGGAACGGTGGCCTGCAAGAAGTTGTTATTTGGATCATCGCCAAAGACCCCACCAATCCATGCTTTGTAGGTGCCGCTTAGCCCGGCATTTGTCGCAGCCGTCTGGCATTCGGTATCTGCACCGGAGGTGCCCCCACTCCCAATCAATCCAGGCCAGTCGTCGGCCGTGACGAATACGATCTTCTCAGAGGACGAGCCGCCGGTTCCACCGCTGCCACCACCACCTCCTCCCGGAACGGCAGCGATCGCAATCCAGTTCGTCCCGTCGCAATATTGCAGCACGTCATGATCAACGTTGTAGACGATCGCACCCTCGGTGCGATCCGGGTTCGAGCAGGAACCGCCGCCGGCTGCCGGGTTGAGTGTGCCGAGCGCGACCCAGTTGTCGCCCGCACAGACCTGCGGTACATTCTGTTCCTCGTTATAGATGATGGTCCCGCTGGACCGGTCCGGGTTGGTGCAGTCGGCGGCTGCACGGTGCGGCGCGGCCACGATCAGCACGCCCACCAGAGCGGTAAAGAACACCCTACCGATCCCGGGCATCACACTCATGGTGTTTCCGCTGCGGGCTCTGCCGCAGCCTCCAGCGTTTCGAGCCGGGCGCGCAGTGCCTCGTTCTCAGCTTTCAGTTCTTTCATGGCTTCGACGAGCGGCGCAATCATGCCAATCGTGTTCAGCGTTTTGAGCCCGTCGTCCTTGGTCTTGACCAGCTCCGGGAAGACCGGCTCGACCTCTTGCGCGATCAGGCCGTATTCAACGGCACCGGCATCGTCGTTCTTCATCGTGAACGAGTAACCGTTCAGCGCCGCAATGTTGTCGAGGGACCGCTCCAGCGGCTTGATATTCTCCTTTTGACGCCGATCCGATACATCTGTGATGATACCGGTATAGTCGATGTCGCCAACCACATCGAGGGCAACGCCAGGATCGGTTTTGCTAATCCCGACCTGCGGCGTACCAGAATTATAGTATATCGAATCACCTGATCCGGCAGTCCAGAAATCGTTCCCGCCGCTGCTGCTGTATTGCGGAGCCGGTATCCCGGCGACAGGTTCTCCGGCCCAAGGCACCCAGTCTGCGCCATCGCAATATTTGAACACCCGCTCGTCGGCGCTGGAGAAGAAATCAATTCGACCAGCCGGGCCGGCTGGACTGATACACTCGGCAAATGCTGTTGATAGCGGCAGCATAACACTTACCAGCAACACGAACAAAAATATGCTTTGTCGAATAAATACCAAAATCATTCCAGAGATTTTACAAGCTACTTATTACATTGTAAAACAGTTATATTTATTAAAACATTAACAAACTCATTGAGTTTCTTGAGGTCCATATGGCCTGAAGCGGCTGGCCGTGAGGCCAGCCGCGAATTTTCTCAGTGCCTAATCGACGACGCCCATGCTTGCATTGCGACTGTAACAGAACAATTCAGGATCGAGTTTCCCAATACTCATGCTGCCTATCGGAAGATCCTCAAGATCGTTGAACCGGACCTGAAGCGGCAAAGCCATGCCCGTTTCCTAGATGTCCATTCTGGCGATCCGCGCGCGATGATGGAGGTTCCCTATTGGGCATGGATCAAGGCGCAGGAAGAGATCATGCAGGTCCTGCATAGCCACAAGAATGATGACGAGCTAAAATTCTCATACCCTCTGCTCCGAGACATCCTACCGCTTTGCCGCTGCTTGGTCAGCGGCCAGAGAATGGAGATTGAGCCGGACTGTCCGCCGACCGACCTTATTAGGTCATTTTCTCGCGCCAAGCGCAAAATCTATATGACGGCAACACTTGCCGACGACAGCGTTCTTGTCACGCATTTCGGAGCCGACCCTGACAAGCTCTCCGATCCGATTGTGCCTACGTCCTCACAGTCCATGGGCGAGCGCATGATCCTCATGCCGCAAGAACTCAACCCAGAGATCACTTTGAAAGAAATCAAAAAACTGCTCGTAGATCTAGCGGAAGACTACAACGTCATCGTTATCGTGCCTTCGAAAAATGCAGCCAAAGAGTGGGAGGACATTGCCGATCAGACCTTGATGGGTTCAGCTCGATCAGGCGATGTCATGGTTCGTAGGCAAATACACGAAAGCCGCAACCGGCACACCTGTCATCATTCACCCGCTCAGAACCCTCGGGGATGGTGCATCCAAGGTCGACGGGATGCGAGTCATGACTGAGAAAGAGCTAAAAAAGCTTCGAAAAGCACTTGCAGACTTTGCCAAGTCGCTCGGCGATCCTGACATTCTCAACAGCCAGAAGCAGATAAGCGAACTGTTGGCCAATCACGGCTTCAATGGCACTGAATTTCTGAAGCGATATACCGTTACATTAAAGTAACGTTATTCAATCCCAAGCTTGTGGAAGAATATCCGGTTGCGCATTTCCGCATCGCGAAGCACTTTGTCCCAGCTCAGCACTTCCATGTATAGATTGATATTGCCGAACCATCTGAACCACCCCATGCTATCCGGCATGGGTGTGAATTGCTGCTCATTCTCCAGCCATTTCTTCACTTTCGTGGTCGTTTCGCACATTACATAGCCGTAGAAAGGAGTGTTGTCGGCCACTTGGATTGGCCGCCCATTTGGGGTTTTGAACCTTCCCTCTCGGACATTATTCACATATCGGACAAACGCCAGCATTACGCCTATTACCGCTGTGAAACACGCGGCTGCGAAGCCAAGAGCAAGTCCGTGCCGCGCGCGAGAATGGAAGAGGGTTACGCCACGCTCGCGCACGAGCTGACGCACTGGACGAAGCACCCCAAGCGGCTGGATCGCGACCTTGGCCGCAAGCAGTGGGGCGACGAAGGCTATGCCCGCGAAGAGCTGGTTGCCGAGTTGGGCGCGGCATTCCTGTGCGCCGATCTATCCCTGACCCCGGAGCCGGGCACCATTTAAACAATCATACGCTTTTACTTAATGCCTGCTCACTACTTTTAATTATGGCAAATAAATTGGCATAAACTAACAAAAGAGAATATTCCAATGTGGACGATTTATGGCGGTCAGGACATTTTGCCGGATGAGGCCATTCGCGCCGGGTAACGGCAAGCTCTACCCCAGCGTCAACGTTTCGGCGCGTTCATTTACCACGGACTCTTGCGCTATTTCGACAGTGTCGTCTTTGTTCCAGTCGACCATCTCCAGCCTGTCATCTAACGGATAGTAAACCTGATCTGGAAGATCGGGCACTGCCATGCGGATATTCCACAGCTCGTTCACTTCTGCTACCACTTCGCCATGCTGGAATCTTGACAGTTCATCTGGATCAAAAGCCAGCAATACCCGCTGTGATGATAGTCCGTGGTTCGTGAGATGTTCATCAAGATCATGGGCGGTCGCGCCGTGGGCGGCACCGTGTACGACCAGTGCTTTGCCGCCGGCCTCGATCGACCCGGCGATGGTTGATGCAAGGCCGGCATCGGACTCTATCCGCGCCCGCATTATGTTTTGCGCCTGCATGGCCTGGATCGACATTGCATCCATGTGAATCGCCTGCACCTCATCAGCGAAGCGCGTCAGCGCCTCTTCCGGTAACTGTCCTGAGAACGTATTGATGATTTTTTCTTCCATCTCCCGGACATCAACCTTTTTCGCCTGGCTCAGCATCTCGTCAAAAGTAGTGCCGTCCAGGCCCTGGCTAACGGCAAGGGTCTTAAAAGATCCCTCCAATGTCTGGAGGTCATCAGCCTTCGCATCCAGTTGCGCGGTCAACTCGGCATGTTCTTCGAACAAACGGGGGTTGCTTGGCTTTATATAGCTGGCATGAATCTCTAAGGGTGGATCAGTGTGTGCCGCAGCTTCCAGAAAGTCAGTGAAATTTTGGTGATGAATATCCAGCTGTTCGCCGGTTATATGCTTTGTAATCGGCTCGTCGGTCAAATGAGCGATAAATTCGTCACGCGTGAGCGTGCCCTGTATGAATGAATCAATATAGTATTGATGAGAGGGCATTATCTCCAAATGAATATCCGTAAACCCCTTATCCGCAAACGACTGCAGTTTTTCAGGGTTGAACACAGATGGGAAGAGTGCCCCGTTCGACGAATGGTCGACATCGCTCAGGACCAGCACATCTTTTGTGCTGCCTTGCGTAAGCACCTGATCAAAGCCGCCTGATGCGGTTGTTGCGGCGGCACTGGTGTCATTGAATCCGCGTGATAAGCCAAGGCTCATAAGTGTTTTTAACCTTTATCAAATGACTTAAAAAATACTTATCACAATTATAGGGTCATTCTATTGATGAAAGGTTAAATGAACCACAGCCATTACTCAAAGGTACTATGCTGATTATTTTGTGGTCCTGCAAAATAACAAAAACCAATGACGAGTATCAGCAGCTTATGGGCATATTGAGGTATATTTTTGAGATATATGGCCAGTATGAGCCGGGTAACGCTGTTGAAAACAAATTACCCGCTCTGCATTCGTGCAAATCCGGTATTTCTAGATGCTGTCATTATCAGTAACAGGATCGGAATCTTCGTCAGTGGTTTCCTCTATATCTTCGTCTTCTATAGTGATTTCGGTGTCGTCGTTATTTTCACTATTGAGCATGGCTTCTCTTAGGAGTTCGTTTTCCGCTCTCAAATTTTCAATTGTTGCTTCAAACTTGGTAACCAGCTCGTCATTAATGGAAAAGTCCGGTTGTTCCGGCATAGCCATTTGATCACTGCACGTTAAAATTTCACGCAACTGGTCATTTTTGCTCAGTTTGCTAAGCCGGCCTCTTAACTGCTCTTTTTCTTTTTCCAGAATTGACAGTTTCCTGGTGAGGTTGCGAATGATAGAGCTGCCCTGTTCACTGACATCGTATTCCAGGCCACGTCCCGTATCGGATATGCGTGTTTTTGGTGTATCATTATCAACCTGTGCCCTCTCGCCCAAATAGTCCTCTTCCTGCCATTCAGCGTCTTTTTGTTTTACGGGTTTTTCAAAGACAGGCGTGGCGGGGATTATCTCGTTATCCTGAGGAGGCTCTGATAGCAACGCTTCGGAGTATGACTGTACTTCGACGTCCTGTGGAGGCTCTGATAACAACACTTCGGAGTATGGCTGCACTTCGACGTCCTGTTCGGGCTCCTGGCGATATTCCGGTCTTGTCAACCGCGGGCCTTGGCCATAAGCGGGACTCTGATCATCAGCTCTTGTTAAAAAAGGAGAAAATCCCGGGGGTTGGGGCTGCGTCATCGTTTGGGTTTCATGTCCAGCCCTTTTGGCGGTGTCGCTATGACTGTAGTTTGCGTTCACAGCCGGGCTGTGTGACGAAACAGGATGCAGGTTGAGCGTATCAAGACATTCACTAAAATAAGCCAGGTTGTCTTCAATGTTCTCTAAAGGAAAATTGTATATGAAATTATCAATTTTCAGCAAAAAATGTTCGATCTCATTTATACGGTCTAACGTATCGTGCCTGTACTCGAGTATGGTTGTGAGCCTTGATGGAGAGGTATCCGCAATTCTGACCGGTTCGGTTTTTCCGTTCCCCATCAGAACAATTGAAATGTTGGTCCCGTTACGCGCCATTTCTAAAAAATTCACGTTCGGTGCCTGCTCGCCGGTAACCTGAAAAGCAAAATACATCCGGCCCTGACCGTTAACGATAAGAGACAGGCTGTAAACATTGTCGTAAAGCCAGTTCACTTCACATTGATGCTCACGGTTATTCGCAGACCGGTCATCCATGGATACGCGCCAATCAACAGTTGCAGCGTTCCAGATTTCAGGCTGTGATTGATGCGTCTCATCCCCTACAGTCTGCGCTTGCGCGACAACAGAAAATAGCGGGATAATAATCAGAAATGCTAAATTAACTAAAAATGACTGCATATTAAGCCGGATAGACATATAAGATTCTTATAAACCTTAAGCCATGTATTGTATGAAATCCAGTCTCAAAGCTATGTTGTTATAACTTTTCAAATGCTAATTTTTTAGGTCATAAATAGGGCGTGATGCTGCTAAAATGAGCTTGACCTCTTGTTTACTGCTACCCTATCATTCTATTACTGTTATTATACTATTTTATTATACCCTTCACATTATACTCTTCACAGTGCCTCGTTCATGAAAAATATCTTACATACCGTATGTCTGGTGGCTTGGGCGGTGCTTGCGTTGACCGGTTTTTGTGCCAAGGCTGTTGCGGAAGATTGTACGGGCGTGCTTCCCGGTGCTGACTGTACTCTCGATGAAGATACAACGGCACCTTTAACAATAGATGCAGGCGTTACATTAACTATAGGGGGCAGCGTGCTCATAGGGCATGCCATAGATGCCGATGACCTTCTGGCCGACGGCGCCATTGAAACCTTTGGTCTGGGCAACGTTATAACGCAGACGGCTCCTATCGGCGGTACCCTGCCCATCGATAGTGTAACCATAGCTGACGACAACACCTGGACGACATCGTCCGCAATTAATACGGATAATTCAGGTGCAGATATAGATTTAGGCGCTGTCGATGGCGGAGAGACTCTGAATTTTATTCAGGGAGGGTCTTTTTCCGGGGAGATCGACGGTAACGTGGGAGATATTGTCAACTTTGGTTCAGATGGCAATGGCGGCACCTTTTCAACCGGCGGGCAAATTGAGACTGTGACAGTTATTGTTACCAGCGGCTCACTGACTGCCAATAACACTTTAGGTGGGGGGACGCCATTAGGGGCCCTGAACATTGTCGATGGCGCGTCAATGACAGCGGATGCCAATGTGTTTGTCGGTGGCGCGCTCGATATAGATGGTTCACTTGTCATTGCGCCGGGAAACACAGTGTCTGCGAATACATACACAGCGGATGCCGATGCGGGCTCTGTTACTCTCGAGGTTAGCCGTTCAGCAGGCGCTACGGAGACCGGCCAGTTAAATATTACCGCGGGCGGACCGGTCGATTTAAGCAATGATGTTTTTGAAGTGCGGCTGGGAACGTCTTCGGAGGGCCTGATAGACGAAACAATCGCAAACATAATCATTGGCAATACAGCGGCCACAATTGCTCCCGGCCAGTTTATTGACGACTCTTTTTTGTATAATTTCAGCTTACAGCCCGTTGGTGACAATTTCGATCTGGTAATCGAGGTTAATCCTTTGAATGCAGTCGCCAGTAATGAAAACAATCTCAGGGTCGCAGAAAAAATCTTTGGTAATCTGGCTGCTATCGAGGATAACGACCTCAACAGAGTCCAGGCTTTGCTGGGGCGTGCATCCTCAAGTGCCGAATTCAACAATATTCTGGAATCCCTGCAGCCCGTGGTTGACAGGGGGTATGTTGAAGCGTCAATGGCTGTTAAAGATCATATGAACCGGGCCTCTGATAATCGTGTTCATGCAGCTCTTTTCCGTCAGAGACATGCCGAACCCCGGAAAAAAATGTTGGCAAAAGGCGGTAAGAACCTGGTAACGGGACAGCGTTTATTTGGCAAGCCCAAGAATGATGAGGGGTTTGATAAAGCGAAAGGAACATTATGGGTTAGTACATTTGGTTCCAGAACGTCTCAATCAGAATATGAGAGTATACAGGGTTATGACCTGGCAACTGCGGGCGTGGTTATTGGTGCCGATACAGGGCGAATTAAAAAAGATCACCTGTACGGATTAACATTTGTTGCAGGACGGTCTGAAATAGATTCCGATAATGCAAATTCCGCCCTGACAGACATCGATAGCTATGGGTTGTCTTTTTATGGCGGCTCAAAAATTATGGATCGTCTTTTGTTAGCCAATAAAGTATCTTACGTGCATAACGATCATAAGGTTACAAGAAGAAACATCGGCGGCATTGCCGATAATGAGGCTTTTGCAGATTACACCTCCGAGCATCTGGCACTACAGACGGGGCTTTCGTATAGCCTGTATAACAAAGATAACCTTTCGGTTGTGCCCAGGACGTCTTTAATCTACGACTATATTGAATCCCAGGAATACAGCGAAATCGGTCCTGACCAACTGGCATTGGCCCTTGATTACAAGGCGATCCATGAGATGGCTTTGGAGCTTGGCGTTGATCTGGATTATTTGTATACGACTCAAAACGGCATTAATGTACGGCCTTCCGCAAATATTGACTATCAATATAAGCTGAGAAACGATCAGGTGGAAACCATAGCAACTTTTGATGTTGCGCCTGATGAGCGTTTTACACTAAAGGGGTACGAGCCTCCCAAAAACATAATTGCTTTAGGCACAAAGGTTGGTATCGAGCTGACCGATAAACTGAACGTCTTGCTAGGGTATGACGTGAAAATGAAAACGGAAAACCTGTCTCATTCCGGTTTCTTCGATGTTTCCTATGAATTTTAATCGTGTTTGTTCTGTATTTGACTTGGTTTACAGGGCGTTAACTGCCAAATGCGTACGGTGAGCATTTTTAATATAAGAAACCTAATACTTTAGCATTAATTTTTATGAGGATCGGCAATGCTGATCCGGGTTGATCCGGGACTTGTTTTTTTCATAACTTTGGTGCAGTCTTTAAGCTGGCCTGGCTTTAGCCAGCACTGGACAAAGTGCCTGTTATTGTAGAAAATAAATAAAAGACTTTATCGCTAAAGCGGCCTTCCCTGTGCCGTTTATCAATACCATAATCGCCCAGTAATCGCCGCGTTTTTGCATTTCGCATCCGCCGATAGGACGAGGCTTGAAAAATGAAACCGTATTTTAACCAAATTAACGGCAGAATAAAGAAGGAGAAGTGTTCAGTCGCCAGGGTTTTAAAGCGACGTTTGGGTAAGATCTAAGACTAAAAATCATGGTTAGGGGATAAATTGTGGAAGCAGATGGTGACGAAAATAGCGGTACCGCCGATGCGAGTATTGTAAAAATAGACTTTCCTGAGAATGGCGAGTCGAAGTCAATCATAGTTGGCCCTGACTCCAAAATAGATATCAGTGGCCTGGATCTGGAAAACTCAAAAGTAGATATACTCGGAAATGATGTCATCATATCCGATCCGGCAACGGGTGCCCAGCTTACTTTGGTCGGTATGGCCCTTTATCTGTTTGATGAGGATTCCTCATTTTCCCTTATGTCGGACGGCCTTGATATATCGCCGCAATTCCTGCTGTCGAAGATTGGTGAGGTCGGTAATTTATCCGTTAAAGATTTTATTGAAATATCGAGCATTCTTCCGGAAGCAAATTCACAGGTTGAACAAGAGGGTGACGGCAACCCTGAGGATGGTGAGAAGTCATCAGAAGAGACGGAGTCTGAAACGACGGAAGCCTCTCTCATATTTGTTTCGAATGCAACCGACAATGCGCAGTTTGAAATAGAGCCCGTTGATGAAAGAATATCCGATTTGACAGAGGAGTTCGTCAGTGCCGCACCGGCCACGGCGATTGACGAGAAAGGTACATTTGAAGAGCCTGCTGTTGAGGCCGCTTCGAGTTCGACGACATCTGTAGAGGACGCTGTTGAGGAGACGGTCAGCGAAAAGACCGAAGATCCTACACCCGAGAGCCCGGTTTTCTTTGAGGCGCGTCTGCTGCAACCGGCATCGTCAAGCGCAATCGAGGATGTCGGCGGAGGCGTATTCAAACTGGTTTATGATGGCGGCGGTGGTTCCGAGGCATCTTTTTTCAATCCTGATAACGAAGTGCAGTACTCAACGGAAGTGATCAACCTTACTGCAGAATCATCGGATGTTGTCGTGTACGCCGATAATCCGGACTATTTTGATGCCGACACGATGACGCGTGTGATTGAAATAGAGCCCATTCTTCCAAGCGGTTTTCAGGTTACAAGAATTGCTGTTGCTGACCTGCCGGCAGGGTTTGAAATTCTTGATGCGACGCTTGGTGCTGACGGATATGGCATTGATAACCCGACGCAGCTGAGTACAGGTAATTACCAGTTACTGCTGCAATACTCCGTGCCTGACGAACAATTGTTCGAGGTTACGTTCAAACTTGAAGCTGAATTCAACGAAATCCTGTATCAGATTCAAAATCCGGATTCTCCACTGATCACACCGGCGGAAACCATTCTGGAAATCGAGGATACACAGGAAATAGAAATCAAGGATGTCTTCGGCCCGAATGACTTGAATTACGAGAATGCAGAAGGTGACCTTGTCTGGGTTCTGGCCAACGATCCGAACAACAACCGGGTTTTTACCAGCATTGGCGATGATATTGTTTATGGCGGGTTTGGCGAAGACGTTATCAATACAGCGTTGGGCAATGACCAGCTTTATGGCGGCGCCAGCGATGATACGCTGGTTGGCGGCGGCGGCGATGATCTTCTGAATGGCGGTGCCGGCTTTGATACGATCCAGGGTGATGAAGGCGTTGATACCGTCGATTATTCAGACATTAGTTTGAACGTAAAGCTGAATCTCGGACTGATCGTAAACGGCTTTTCTATCGCGACGATTGATGAGTTCGGTCCCGATTTTGAAGAAGACAGGATCAGGGATGTCGAGAATATAACCACCGGCAGCGGGATTGATGAACTGACAGGCGACAGCGGCGGTAACCTGATTGATGCGGGTGCCGGCAATGACCTCATTTTTGCCAGTGAAGGCCCCGATACGCTGGATGGCGGCGATGATATTGACACAATCGATTTTTCGACCATCAACGGCAGCTCTTCCTTTGTCCAGCTGACTCTGGATACGTCTAATGATGCGGTGGTTATTGTCGGCGGCGGTACGAACCAGGTTGTTCGCAACATAGAAAACGTGATCGGCACTGACGGTGACGATATTATCTCGGGCGACTCCAACCAGAATGTCATTACCGGCGCCGATGGCGATGACATACTGGCAGGACGCGGCGGAGAAGACATCTTGGACGGTTCGGCCGGCAGTGATACGGCCTCTTATTTAAATGCGGCTGCCGGTGTTACGGTGAACCTGTTTTTGGGCAATGCCAGTGATGACGGCGACGGCTCAACCGATACGCTATTGTCGATTGAGAATGTCACGGGCTCGGCTTTCGCAGACGATATTACAGGTGACAGTATTGGCAATGTTCTGTTTGGAGCCGGGGGCGATGACCTGATTGCCGGCGGTGACGGTGATGACACGCTGATAGCCAGCGAAGGAGCCGATACGCTGGACGGCCAGGCAGATATCGATACTGCTGACTATTCTAATCTGGCAGCCGCCAACTTTATAAATGTGACCCTCAACGGTGCCCTTGATTCTACGGTTGTCGTGGATGGTGACAGCAATGATACGATCCGGAATGTTGAGAACATAATCGGCAGCACAGGCGATGACTCTATTTACGGTGATGCGCTGGATAACGTTCTGGATGGTTATGACGGAGATGATCTGATCGGCGGCGGCGGCGGTGACGATACTCTTATAGGCGGCGCCGGTACGGATGCTGCCGATTATACGTTCGCCGCATCGGGTGTCACGGTCGATCTTCTGCTGGGCGCTACGACCAATGACGGTGACGGCGGTATTGATACTTTGAGCTCTATAGAGAACATTATAGGCTCGGCAAACAGCGATACGATCTCGGGCGATAATTTTGTCAATAACCTGCAGGGCGCTGACGGTGACGATATTTTGTCCGGCCGTGGCGGCGCTGACATATTAGACGGCGGTGCGGGTTCCGATACTGCAGAGTATGCCGCGGCGGTATCGGCAATTATTGTCGATATGTCAACGGGTGGTGCCATCAATGACGGTGACGGCAGCAGCGATACTTATGTATCTATCGAAAACGTTGCCGGTTCCGAATTTGACGACACTATTTTCGGGGATGCCAACGCTAACATTCTGAGTGGTGATGAAGGCGACGACGTCTTATTTGGTGCGGGCGGTGATGACACATTAAGAGGCGAAGACGGTGGCGACACTTTATTGGCAAGCGACGGTGCCGATAGTCTGGATGGGGGTGATAACGTCGATACTGCCGATTACTCCGGTCTGGCCGGCATAAACTCTATAACGGTGAGCTTAAGCGGGGCTATCAACGCGACGGTCATAGTTGATGGCGGTACAAATGACACCATCAGAAACGTCGAAAATATAATCGCTACCGCGGGGAATGACAGCATAACAGGTGATTTTTTCTCCAACAGCATATTCGGCATGGGCGGTGATGACGTTATTCGAGGTGGCGCCGGCCCGGACTTTATGGATGGCGGTGCCGGTAATGATGTCCTGCGCTTTGACGAGTTGACGGGGCTCGGTGTTTCACTTGACCTGACGAACTCCGCAGCGGTCTATTTGCTTGATGGCAGTACTGATACCTTTACCAATTTCGAAAGCTATTTCACGACTTTAAATGACGATAGTGTGAATGGCTCTAACGCCAGTGATATCGTGTCGACCCTTGCCGGGGACGATACTTACATTGCCAGTGGCGGTAATGATGTCTTTGATGGCGGCAACGACAGCGATACGATCGATTATTCCGGCCTGGCGGGTGTTAACTTCATCGACGTGACTTTGAGCGGTTCCACCGACGCCACGGTTACAGTTGACGGCGGTGACGACGATACAATTAGAAATATCGAGAATGTTGTTGGCAGCGCCGGTGACGACACTCTTGTTGGTGATGAGTTTGATAACAAACTGGAAGGTAAGCTGGGAGACGATTACCTGGAAGGTGGGGACGGCGATGATACGCTGGAAGGCGGAATAGGTAATGATACCCTTGTCGGCGGTGCCGGCGTTGATGAACTTATTGGCGGATCGGGAAGCGATACGGCGGATTATTCGGCGGCTGCGAGCAATGTGAACGTTAATCTGGCGGCTGGCGAGGCCTTGTTGGATGGCGATGGCGGCTCAGACTTGTTGACGGGAATCGAAAACCTTATCGGATCGGTCAATAACGACTTCCTGATTGGTAACGGCGTTGCCAATATCATCTCGGCGGGCTCCGGAAATGACCAGGTCAGCGGCGGTGGCGGCAATGATACCCTTGATGGTGGTTTGGGGGCCGATGATCTGCGTTTTGATGATCTTACCGGTCTCGGGATTGAGATAGATATCGGGGCGGAAACGGCGACCTACGCTGTGGATGGAAGCACGGATACGTTTACGAATTTTGAGAGATATTTCACAACAAACCAGGCTGATATCGTTACGGGGTCAAATGCGGCCGATACGGTGTTTGGTCTTGGCGGTAACGACTTGTTCAATGCCAGCGCCGGTTCTGATATTCTTGACGGTGGCTCGGATGCCGATACCATTGATTACTCTGGTGTTGTGGGTATTAACTTTATAAGCGTCACGCTGGATAGCTCCAACCCCGTGACTGTAACGGTAGACGGCGGCGATGATGATACGATTGTAAACTTCGAGAACGTCACCGGCTCTATCGGCAATGACTTCATTACAGGTGATGAATTTGTAAATGTTCTCAGAGGCGATCAGGGCGATGACACGCTTCGGGGCGGCGGCGGTGATGATGATCTGGATGGCGGCGCAGGTACCGACACCGTGCGCTTTGACGATTTGACCGGTACAGGCATTGATCTCGATATTGCCGCCGGTACGGCATTCTATGCAGGCGATGGCACGGAAGACACATTAAGCAACTTCGAAATTTATTATGTTTCAAACCAGGATGATGTGATTACCGGGTCTGCGGGTATGGACACAGTGTTTGCGCTGGCCGGTGATGACACGATTAATGCCAGCGGCGGCAATGATGTGCTGGATGGCGGCGCAGGCAGCGACACCGTTGTTTATTCAGGGCTTCCCGGCGTCAACTTTATCAATGTAGCCCTCAATGGCGCCACGGCGTCAAATATTGTGGTTGATGGCGGTGATGACGATACGGTCGTCAATATAGAGAACATCGTCGGATCTGCCGGTGATGATACGATCGTCGGTGACGGCAATGACAACATACTTGATGGCGATCAGGGCGATGACAACATTGATGGCGGCGGCGGCGCCGACACGTTGCTGGGCAATAGCGGCAATGACATTCTGGATGGTGGCACAGGTAACGATACAGTGTCCGGCGGCAGCGGCAACGATACGATTATCGGCAGCATAGGCAATGACATCTTTATCGGCGGTGATGATATTGATACCGTCGATTACAGCGTCGCCACGGGGGCGGTCAATGCGAACCTTGCCTCTGGCGTGACGGCGAATGATGGCCAGGGGGGCAATGACAATCTTTCTGAAATTGAGAACGTTATAGGTTCAGATTATAACGATACCCTGTTCGGTGACATAAACGGCAATGTGCTGACCGGCGGCGACGGTAATGACAGGCTTTATGGCGCCGGCGGTGCCGACACGCTCGATGGTGGCCTGGGCGTTGACCTTGTTGATTATACAAACGCAACCCTGGGCGGTGTAACGGTCGATCTGGGGGCAGGCTTCACATCCATAGACGGCGATAGCGGATCAGACACCCTTTTGAACATTGAAAATATCAGGGGGTCTACATTTGATGATGACATTACCGGCGATAACCTGGCCAACGTTATCGAAGGCGGCCTGGGCGATGATTTGCTGCGGGCAAGCGGCGGTGCGGATTACCTTGACGGCGGTGATGGCGATGACACAATTGATTACTCCGGTCTTGCCGGCGCCAACTTCATTAGCGTGACTTTGAATGGTACAACGGACGCTACCGTTTTCGTTGACGGCGGTGATGACCAGACGGTCGTAAACATAGAAAATGTCATTGGTCTGTCCGGCAACGACACCCTCGTGGGTGATGCTAATAATAATATTCTTGAGGGCCGCGCCGGCGATGACGTGCTGTCGGGCCGTGGCGGCGTTGATGTTCTTGATGGCGGCACCGGCATTGATACGGCCGATTACTCCAGCGCTGTCGGCAGCATCAATGTCAATCTGGCTCTGGGGGCGACGGCTGTCGACGGATTTGGAACCAGCGATACGCTTATAGATATTGAAAATGTAATCGGTTCTTTTACAGACGATGTTATTCTGGGCGACAGTGAGGCCAATCTTCTTCAGGGCGGCGACGGCGACGATATACTGGACGGTTCTGACGGCGATGACCGGCTTGAGGGCGGTGCTGATAACGACATTTTGAGAACGGGCGCCGGTGATGATGTTTATATCGGCGGCACCGGCACCG
Organism: uncultured Micavibrio sp.; assembly: GCA_964445195.1. Taxonomy (GTDB): domain Bacteria; phylum Pseudomonadota; class Alphaproteobacteria; order Micavibrionales; family Micavibrionaceae; genus UM-FILTER-47-13. The sequence goes on from CAYUKA010000002.1 coordinate 43,550, forward strand.
ACGAGATTGATTTCGGCAATGCCGCATCTTCTGTGACTGTCGATTTGGGCGCGGGCGTGGCGACCGATGATGGTGATGGCGGTACGGACACGATTTCTCTGGTTGAAAATGTTACCGGCTCCGATCATGACGATAATATCACCGGCAGTGCCGGCAACAATACGATAGACGGCGGGGCCGGTGATGACGTCCTTGATGGCGGCGCCGGGGACGATCTTATACAGGGCGGTTCGGGCTCAGACACTGTTTACTTCCTGAACGCGCTGGCCGGCATAAATGTGGATTTGGCAGCAGGGAGCGCGTCCGGTGACGGAAATGACACGCTCGCCAGCATTGAAAACGTTATTGGTTCGAATAACAATGATGTCATAAGCGGCAATGGCAGTACGAATATCCTGCGCGGCGAAGGCGGTAACGACCGCATCTATGGCGATGGCGGGAATGATACGATAGATGGCGGCGCGGGCATCGACGAGGTCGATTACACGAACGCGGCCAATGGCATCGTCGTTGACTTGTCGCTGGGAACCGCTTCAGACGATGGCGATAGCGGCGCTGACACCCTGATCAGCATTGAGAATATCAGCGGCACTATTTTTGATGACGATATCAAGGGCGATATCAATGCGAATGTGATTGAGGCGAACAGTGGCGATGACCTGGTTCGCGCGACCGGCGGCGCAGATATCATTGACGGTGGTGTGGGAAGCGATACTCTTGATTATTCGGCGCTGGGCGGGGTGACGTCCATTTCAGTTACGCTGAGTGGCTCCACAGATGCAACCGTTACGGTGAACGGCGGCACGGACCAGACTGTTTCAAATATCGAGAATATCATCGCGTCTTCCGGTAACGATGTTCTTGTCGGTGACGGAAATGAAAACACTCTTGAAGGTCTTGCTGGCGATGATATTTTGTCCGGCCGCGGCGGCAACGATATCCTTGATGGCGGGGTCGGCATCGATACCGCCGATTATTCCGGGGCCGTTGGGGCCATTAATGTTAATCTCGGCCTGAACACGGCATCAATTGATGGTGACGGGTTCAGTGATACGCTGATTGAAATAGAAAATGTAACAGGTTCGGCTTCAGGTGATACGATCACCGGTGATGCCGCCGATAACGTATTACTGGGTCAGGCCGGAAACGATACGCTTGACGGCGGGGCCGGTGATGACACGCTCGAAGGCGGCGCGAACGATGATACGCTGCTGAGCGGTGCCGGCGATGATATAATGACCGGCGGCTCCGGTGAGGACACGGTTGATTACAGCCTGGCGGCCGGTGATGTCACAGTGGATTTATCGGCAAATACTGCCAGTGACGATGGGGACGGTGGTGTCGATACGATCACACAAGTGGAGAACATTATCGGTTCCGCAAATAATGACACCCTTACCGGTGATAGCGGCAGTAACGATATAGACGGCGGCACGGGTGATGATGTTATATCGGGTCTGGGCGGCGCGGACAATATAGACGGCGGTGTCGGCAACGATACGATTAATTACACACTGGCGGCCGGCAATGTCATCGTAGATCTGTCTACGGGCAATGCTGTCAGTGATGGTGATGGCTCTGCTGACACTTTGACGAATATCGAGAATATTACAGGCTCTGCAAACAACGACATACTGCGCGGTGATAATACATCAAATATCATAGACGGCGGTGATGGTAATGATTCATTGCGCGGTTCCGGCGGCAGCGATGTGATAGATGGCGGCGCCGGCATTGATGAAATAGATTACAGCGTTGCCAGCTCAGCTGTTACCGTTGATCTGGGCGCGGGGACGGCTGCCAATGATGGCGACGGATCATCGGATACGCTCAGCAACATAGAAAATATAGTCGGCTCAACTCACGCGGATGATTTGACGGGCGATAGCGGCGATAATGTTATACAGGCGGGCGATGGAGACGATACGCTTTCCGGGGCCGGGGGCAATGACACACTGGAAGGCGGTTCAGGAAACGACACTGGCGATTATAGCGCTGCAACATCGGGCGTAACGGCTAATCTGTTCGATGGTGATGTGATCGATGACGGCTTCGGCGGTTCAGATACAATCAGCGGTGTCGAGAACCTGATTGGTTCAGGCTTTAATGATGACCTGACCGGGGACAATGCGCAAAACTCTATTGAAGCCGGTGCGGGCGACGACATCCTGAGAGGCCGCGCCGGGGACGATACCCTTGACGGCGGCACGGGAACTGACACGGCAAGCTATAACCTTGCCGTTAGCGGCATTACCGTTGATCTCCAGCTGGGATCGGCGAGTAGCGATGGTGATGGCGGTTCGGATACGCTGATCGGGATCGAGAATATCACGGGATCTACCAGCGACGACACTATTCTGGGTGATGCCGGTAATAACACGCTGCAAGGTCTTGCTGGTGATGATGTGCTGCGCGGCCGCGGCGGTGTCGATATTCTTGATGGTGGCGCCGGTGCCGGCGACACGGCCGATTATCAGGAAGCTGCCGGCAGCATCGTTGTTGATCTGTCTGCCGGCGCGGCCACTAACGATGGTGACGGTGCCTCCGATACGCTGACCGGCATCGAAAATATCACCGGCTCCTCCAATGATGATGATATTACAGGTGATGCGGGTGCCAATATCCTGCAGGGTCTTGCCGGTGCGGATGTGCTCAGGGGCGGTGATGGCGATGACACGCTTGACGGCGGCAGCGACAATGACCAGCTGATCGGCGGGGTTGGTGCCGATATACTGGATGGTGGTGCCGGATCAGCCGACCTTGCCGACTACGCCGGCGCTGCGGGCGGCATTAATGTCGATCTTCTGGCCAATACTGTCAGCAATGATGGTGATGGATCAAGCGATACGATATTCAATATTGAGAATGTCAGGGGCTCTCTGTCCAACGATGTCATTAAAGGCAATGCTGTCATAAATGTCCTGGAAGGACTGGATGGCGATGATGTCCTCTATGGCGCCGGCGGCGATGATACTCTGGACGGCGGACTTGGCACTGATACGGTTGATTACACGGACGCCGTATCCGGCATCACAATTGATCTCGGTGTGAACTTTGTTTCAGATGACGGCGATGGCGGTCAGGACACGCTGGCGAGCATCGAGAATATTACAGGTTCTACTTTCAATGACGACATTCTGGGCGATAATAACGTCAATACCATTCTGGCCGGCGAAGGCGATGACCTGATCCGTGCCAGCGGCGGTGCGGATGTCGTGGACGGCGAGATGGGAAGCGATACAATCGACTTCTCAGGATTGTTAGGGGCTACGGCGATCAATGTAGCTCTTAGCGGTAGCATAGCGACCACCGTGGCTGTAACGGGCGGCACAGACCAGTCTATCGTCAATATTGAAAACGTTGTCGGCACGTCCGGCGCGGACGTTATTGACGGCGATACCCTGGCGAATGTGCTGGATGGCGGTGCTGGCGATGACGTCATCCGCGGCGGCCTGGGCGCGGATATTTTTGATGGCGGCGCCGGTAACGACGAGCTTCGCTTCGATGATATTGCGGGCGTCGGCATTGATCTGAACCTGGCCGCGGCAACGGCCTTCTATTCCGGCGACGGCAGCACAGATAGTTTTTCAAACTTTGAAGTCTATTACATCAGTAACCAGGACGACACTCTTGTCGGCACCACAGGCGCCGATATCGTCTTTGGCCTGGCGGGAGACGACCTGTTTAACGCTTCCGGCGGTGCTGATGATCTGGACGGCGGCGCCGGACAGGACACAATCGATTTTTCAGCTCTGGGCGGCATTAACTTTATTACAGTCACCCTTGACGGCGCCAATGATGTCACGGTTACGGTTGATGGCGGAACCGATCAAACGATTTCCGCGATTGAAAATGTCACCGGATCGTCAGGTGACGATACCATTACCGGGGATGATCTGGATAATGAGATCAGGGGCGACGCCGGTAATGATATACTGAATGGCGGCGCCGGACAGGACTTGCTTGAAGGCGGTCTGGGTGATGACACCTTTACGGGCAGCGCCGGACAGAATATTTATGACGGCGGCGCTGGCATCGATATTCTGGATTATTCAACACAAGCCGGGGTCAACTTTATCAATGTAACTCTGAACGGGGCCGGTGACGCGGCGGTCATCCTTGACGGCGCAACCAACGATCTTGTCAGGAATGTCGAAAACCTGCGCGGTACGGCAGGTGACGATATCATCGGCGGCGATAATGTTGATAACGAATTGTACGGGCTGGAAGGTGACGATACTTTATCGGGCGGCGGCGGTTCGGACTTCCTGGATGGCGGTGATGACATTGATACTGTCGATTACTCAACGCAGCTGGGCATTAATTTTGTCACGCTGACCTTGAGCGGTTCGTCGAATGCGACTGTCACTGTAGATGGCGGCAGTGATGATACAATCGTCAATATTGAGAATGTTATAGGCTCGACCGGTAACGACTTCATCACCGGTGACGATCTGGTGAACACTCTTGATGGTTTCGAAGGTGACGACACGCTGGTGGGCGGCATTGGCGCCGATTTCCTGGATGGCGGTGATGATGTTGATACGGTCGATTATTCCGTGGAAGCGGGCGTCACACAGATTAGTGTTACATTGAATGGTGCAACTTATGCCACTGTGAGCGTCACCGGCGGCGATGATGACCAGGTCAGAAACATTGAAAATGTAATTGGTACGGCCGGGGATGATATCATCATCGGTGACACCAGGGTGAATTCATTCTGGGGTATGGGCGGCAATGACACATTTAAAGGCTTGACTGGTGATGATACATTTGATGGCGGTCTTGGCATCGACCTGCTCAGCTACGACTTTTCAACGGCCGGCATCGTTACGAACATGGGGGCCCTGACGGGCGGTTACTTTGATATCGTTGTCGGCGGCGGCCTGTATACCGACAGGGCGACCAATATTGAAAACCTGGACGGCTCTTTCGGCGTTGACGATATTACCGGCGATAGCGGCGTCAATGTGATTAACGGGCTGACGGGCAATGATACGATTGATGGCGCTGAAGGTGACGATATCATAGACGGTGGCGATGGCGATGACATTATCTTCGGCGGTGCCGATAACGATACAATTTCCGGCGGGCTTAACGATGACATCCTGGATGGCGGTGACGGCGATGATATCATTGATGGCGGTGATGGCGACGAGGATGTGATTATCGCCAGCGCGGGCAATGATTTGATCGATGGCGGTATCGGCGATGAAGACGCCGTCGATTACTCGGCGCTGGGCGTCACGTCTATTGACATCACCTTAAACGGGTCCACCTACTCTACAGTCATTGTCAATGGCGGCGATGACGATCAGGTCCGTAATATCGAGACTGTTATAGGCACGACCGGCGATGACACGATGACCGGCGATACGAATGACAACTTCTTCTTTGGCGGTCTTGGCGATGACAGGTTTTTCGCTGCCGGCGGCAATGATGAAATCGACGGCGAAGACGGCACGGATACGCTTGATTATTCAAATACCAATACATCAATTAGCATGGATGCATCGGCAGGAGCGACTATCTTTTTTGGTGTCAATGTCGGCGGCGGATTGGAGCTTGACCAAGCGAGAAATGTAGAGGCCGTTATGGGCTCGACCGCAAACGACTATATCGAAACCGACAGCTCGATTATCACCTTTATCGATGGCAATGACGGAAACGACAATCTCTATATGAATGCCAGCAACGGTGAAGTTTATGGCGGCGATGGAAACGATCACATCCGTATCGGATGGCGTGGACCTGGGCTGAACGTACAGGCATATGGTGAAGACGGTAATGATTTGTTTCAAAACTTTGATTACAGTGCCGTAATGGACGGCGGTGCCGGAACGGATACCGCGCGTTACTACTGGAACAATGCTATCACTGTTGTTATGCAGGACAGTGGCGACACGACCGTGACAATTAGTGGTAAAGGCACCGACACGATCCGCAATATAGAGAACATTGAGGGGTCAAACTCCGGTAACGATACAATCACGGGTAATAGCGGTGCCAACTTTATTCATGGTCATGACGGAAACGACACATTTTTCGCAAGCCGCGGCGGTGATACCTATGACGGCGGTAATACCGGATCAGAGTATAATGTAATAGATTACTCAACACTCAACGGTATCATTAGTTCGATTAGCGTGACACTGAACGGTGCAAGCAACGCGACCGTAACCCTGAACGGCATCGTCGAAAACGACGTTATCAGCGCCATCCGCGGCGTTGTCGGGACTAATGGCAATGACACCATCATCGGTGACGGTTTCTGGAATCACTTATGGGGTGGGGACGGCAATGATACGATAAGCGGCGGTACCGGCGGCCGGAACACGCTGCGTGGCGGCAACGGTAATGATATTATTGATGGGGCCGGATCCAATGACACTATTTACGGCGAGAATGACGATGATATCATCAACGGCCATGGCGGTAGTGATTTCCTTTATGGCGGTGCCGGTGCCGATACGATTGACGGTGGTGCCGGTAATGACGACATCTATGGCGAAGCCGGCGATGACCTGATATATGGCAGCACAGGCACCGATAACCTTGATGGGGGCGCGGGAACGGATACACTGTCCTTTGTCAATCTTGCCGGTGAGGACGTGTCCCTTGATCTTAACGGTTTTGCTTCATACTCGACATCGGGCGGTGCCGGCGGCACGGTCGTAGGCTTTGAAAATTATATCCTGTCGACCGGCAATGATACGTTTGAAGGCACGGCCGGTGACGATACTGTGGTCGGCGATGCGGGTAATGACCGGTTCATAGCCAGTGGCGGCAATGATACATACCAGGGCGGTCTGGACAATGATACGGTTGATTATTCATCCTTGGCGGCGTCTGTTGTTGTTATCTCGGTTAATCTCAATGATGTCGGCAATACGACCACTTTCGTAGACGGTGTCGCAAAAGATACCATCAGTGATATTGAGAATGTCACCAGTTCCATATTAGGCGACAGCCTGATCGGGAATATTCATGATAACGTTCTTATCGGCAACCAGGGCGATGACCTGCTGTCCGGCGGCGCCGGCAATGATACGCTCGTTGGTGGCAATGATGACGATACGCTGATCGGCGGCACTGGCGATGACAGCCTCGACGGCGGGGCCGGCATAGATACGGCGGATTATTCTGCGTCCGGGTCGGCGGTCACTGTTAACCTGGCGACAGGAAACGCCACCGGTGAGGGCACTGACGGGCTTACAGCGATTGAAAATGTGATAGGCTCGAACGCAGGCGACAACATTACCGGCGATGGGGTTGCAAATGTTCTGGATGGCGGCAGCGGTAATGATGTGATCAATGCCGGTGATGGAGACGATATCCTCATAGGCGGTCTGGGCAATGATAACCTGGACGGTGGCAACGATACCGACACAGTTGATTATTCTGCGGCCGCGTCCGGCGTCAATGTCGATCTGGCCGGCGGCAGTGCGACCGGACAGGGCACGGATACATTGTCAAATATCGAGAACGTCATCGGTTCTGACCAAAATGACACGGTTGTCAGCAGTCTGGCCGACAATATACTTGAGGGCGGGTTGGGCGTCGATACTGTCAGCTATGCTGTCAGCGGCAATTTCGTAACGGTTGATCTCAGCGCCGGCAGCGCCACCGGCCACGGCACGGACACGCTGGTTGACTTTGAAAACGTGATCGGTTCGGATTACGATGACCTTCTGACCGGTGATTCCGGCGCGAATACCCTGACGGGCGGACTCGGTGTGGATACCCTTGATGGCGGCGCCGGCAATGATGTCCTTAACGGCGGTGCCGGTAATGACGTATTTATCAGTAATTCCGGTGATGATACTTTTAATGGTGATGCCGGTATTGATGTCATTGATTTCAGCTCAGCCGTTCTCGGTGTTGTTGTCGACCTCAACGCAGGCGGCGCGACGGGCGCCGGTAATGATACGATAAGCGGTGTTGAGAATATTATCGGGTCAGGCAACAACGACACGATTATCAGCAGCAATACCAACAATGTGCTGGACGGGGCCGGCGGCGCCGATACGGTCAGCTACTCTGCTGCGGTATCTGCGGTAACGGTGAACCTGCGGACAGAATCGGCAACCGGCGGCGGCGGTACGGATACGCTGTATAACATTGAAAATATTACCGGGTCCAATTTCGTGGATACGTTTATCGGCACATCATCTAACAATGTGATTGATGGCGGTTTTGGCACCGATACGGTTGATTACACGACGGCTGCCGGCGCTATAACTGTTGACCTGCAGGGCGGCAGCGCTACCGGTGACGGCAATGATACGTTGAACAGCATTGAGAATATCATCGGTACCAATTTTGATGATACGATCGGTGGCAATTCCGGCGACAACGTTTTGAACGGCGGTGCGGGAACGAATACCGTCAGCTACAGCCAGGCCTCTTCCGGCGTTACAGTTAATCTTGTGACCGGCAATACGTCAGGCGGCGGCGGTTCGGATACGCTTTCCAATTTCCAAAATGTCACAGGATCTAACCATAATGATACCCTTATTGGTGACAACAACAACAATGTGCTGGACGGTGCCGGCGGCTCCGATACAGTCAGCTACGCTGCTGCCGCCTCTGCGGTGACGGTCAATCTGCGGACGGAATCGGCAACCGGCGGCGGCGGTACAGATACGCTGTATAACATTGAAAATATTACCGGATCCAATTTCGCGGACACGTTTATCGGTACATCATCTAACAATGTGATTGATGGCGGGGCAGGTGTTGATACGGTTGATTACACGACGGCTGCGGGTGCGGTTACCGTTGACTTGGAAGGCGGCACGGCCACCGGCGATGGCAATGATACTCTCATCAGCATTGAGAATGTCATCGGCTCGGGCGCTAATGACATAATCGGCGGCACCAACGGCGATAACGTTCTGGATGGCGGCGCAGGCAGTAATACGGTCAGCTACAGCCAGGCTACTTCCGGCGTTACAGTCAACCTGATTACCGGCAATACGTCAGGCGGCGGTGGTGTGGATACGCTCAGCAACTTTGATAATATTACCGGGTCCAATTTCGCGGATACGTTTATCGGCACCTCTTCCGATAATATTATCAATGGCGGTTTTGGCAATGATACGATTGATTACTCCTCATTGGCATCGGGTGGCGTTACCGTCGACCTACAGGCCGGCAGCGCTACCGGGGACGGTACTGATAGCTTAATCAGCATTGAGAATATTATCGGCACGGACTCTAACGACGATCTGACCGGCGATGCCAATGCCAATGTCATCAATGCGGCCGGCGGTGCGGATGTTATCTCTGCCGGCAGCGGCAACGATAATATAGATGCCGGCAGCGGTAATGATACTGTTTATGCCGGTAATGGCAATGACATCATTAATGGCGGTCTGGGCGTTGATACTCTTGACTATGCCTCTGTTGCCGCGATTACCGGCGGCGAGCTTGCCCTTACCGGCGGTTCGGTGCAGTTCGGCGGATTTACGCAATCCGTTTCCGGTTTTGAAAACTTTGCGCTGAGCAATAACAGCGACACGATTGATATCAATACTGACTCTGTCGCCTCCTTGTCTTCTGTAGACGGCAACGGGGGGTATGACAGCATCAACTTTACGGGTGCGAATACCCTGACGGATAATAATATTGACGGGAATGATCTGGCGTCTCTCTTTACTGATATTGAGGAACTCGATTTCAGGAATACAGATCTGACCGGCGGCGACCTCTTTGATCTCAGCAACACAGACGTTGCGGGTATTTCCGGTGCAAGCTCATTAACGATACTGGTCGACACGGCAACCATTGCGCTGACAGACTTCTCATTCTCCGGAAATGTCACAAGCGATACGACACTCGCAGGCGTCCGTACAGTCGAATGGGATAGCGGCACAACGAGTGTCGTCATCGACTCCAACTAGGCTCAGGACCTAAATATTTCCTGCAAAGACCTTTCACAGGACGCGTAAGATACCATATAATTAAGGTTCTATCTGATGGAGCAGGGTCCTGCTTAATATGACAAGCAAGCGTACAAAAAGCGAAGATCTGTATAAGGAATGTCTAAAAGAAATTCTGTCTTTTTATGACACCCAGGTGGATCTTGAAGGTTTGATCAGCAGCGTGCCCAAGTCAGGCGACGTTCTGCAGCATCAGGATTTGGCCTTGATCTGTAAAAAGCTGAATTTCAACTTCCAGAGCCTGAAAATGGATTTTCGGAAAATTGGCGGTCTCAAGCAGCCTGCCGTTTTGTTGATGGAAGACGGCCCCTGCATTTATTACCCGGATAGTATGACACAGGGCCGTTTTGTTTTTCCGGGCCGGCAGGGGAAAGCTGTTTCGGTTAAAGAGATGGCAAGAGCCTACAAAGGCCAGGTGCTCATTCTATCGCCTAAGAATAACAAGGGCGGGCTTGATACCTCGCATATCAAGCACGGCCATGCCCTTGACTGGTTCTGGCAACCGATATCATCATTCTGGCCGCAATATATTGAAATCATTGTTTGCTCTTTGTTTATTAATCTGCTCGTCCTGGCTGTCCCTCTTTTCACGTTGAATGTTTATGACCGGGTTGTCATTAACTTTTCCGAGTCAACGCTCATTGTTTTGACTGCGGGCGTGATGATTGCTTTGATGTTTGACTTTTTCTTTAAGCTGACTCGTTCATATATCCTTGAAAGAGTGGCCGCCAAAATATCGGTACAGCATGACTACGATTTGATGGAGCGCATGTTTCATATCAAAGACGTTGATATGAGTTTGTCCTCCGGGGAGAAGTTCCGTATTTTTCATGAATTAAGCAGTATTCGTGACTTTTATGCGTCGAGGCTGATTCCGACATTGGTCGATGCGCCGTTTTTTTTCCTGTTTTTGCTGGTTATATATTATCTCGCCGGGTCCTTGGTGTACGTACCCATTACGGCGGCCGTTATCATCATCCTGTTAAATCTGGCCGCCCAGGTTCCTATAAACCGGGCCACGCAGCAGAAGTTTGAATCCATGCAGGATAAATCATCTATTTTGCTCGAGCTTCTGAATGGTTCCAGCATTATTAAGATGCTGGATGCCTCAGGTTACAAATTACTGCAATGGAGGCTGGCTGCCCAGGGCTCTTCCGATACATTGCTACATAACAATATTACGGTTTCAGTGGTAACGAACCTTACGGCGACCATCACAAGAATTGCTTATGCAAGCGTGATATTTTTCGGCGCCTTTCAGATTGAAGCCGGAAACCTTACCGTAGGGGGGCTGATTGCCTGTTCAATAATTTTCAGCACCGCCATGACGCCTGTCGCCAGTTTTTCGGGCATTATATCCAGGCTGCGCCAGTCTAAAGATATATTGCAGACGATTGATAAGATATTCCAGTTGCCGCATGGTGATATTCAGGGACGTAACAAAGGCAGTAAAGGCCCGTTCAGGGGCGATATATCACTGGAAAATCTAAGTTATCAATATCCAGGCCAGGCAAGGCCCGCGCTTGACAGCATTAATCTCAAAATCAGGGCCGGTGAGCATGTCGGTATCATCGGGCAGACCGGTGCCGGCAAAACGACGTTAAGCAGGGTGATCGCAAATCTGTTGTGCCCGACGGAGGGCAGGGCTTTTATTGATGATTTGGTATATGACGCAATATCTGAAACAGAGCTTTATAGAACGATAGGGTATGTTCCCCAGGACTCCTATTTTTTTAACGGTAGTATTCGAGAGAATATTCTGTTGGGAAAGCGTTATGAGAACGGCGAGCAAGCTCTGGCCAATGCTGTGGAGATGTCCGGGCTAAACCTGGTTATGAGCCAGACGAATGAAGGTCTGGATATGGATGTTGGCGAGGGCGGCAAACGTCTTTCAGGGGGGCAAAAGCAGGCTATATCTCTGGCGCGTGCATTCATAAGAGATCCGAAAATTATCGTGTTTGACGAGCCGACAACCGGAATGGATAGCGGGCTTGAAGCAAAAGTCAAAGAGTCGCTCGCGACCTATATTAAGGACAAAACCTTTATTATAATAACCCACAGAAGCTCTCTGCTGCCTCTGGTTAATAGATTGATACTTATTGATAGGGGAAGAATAGCGGCTGATGGCCCCAGAGATGAAATATTGAAAAAGTTATCCGGTCGGTAGCATGAAAAAGGACTTTGATACTTACAGGCTTTTATTAATCCTTGCTTGCGCATGTGTCTGCAGCTTTTTCATCTGGGCGCACATAGCGGAAATTAATCAACATGTTAAGGGAAGCGGCAAAATTATTACCTCGGGCAAGGTGCGTACCATCCAGCATCTGGAGGACGCCATTGTCAGAGAAATTCTGGTAAAAGAAGGCAGCCTGGTCGATATCGGCGACACATTATTTCAGCTGTCCAATACCAGGGCGGAAGCTGAAATGAATGAAATACGTGTTGCTTCAGACGCCCTGAGAATAAGGCAAACGCGATTGCAGGCAGAGAGGGATGAAAAAAAGAGCTTCGTTATTGAGGATCAGGGATTGCAAAACCGTAGCGATATTGTTCTCGCGGAACAAAATCTTTTTGAATCCCGAAAAGCGGAGTTGGAGGAAAAGCTTGATGGATTTAACAAGAGAATGAAGCAAAAGCTTCTGAAGCTGGATGACCTTGAGGCAACAATCCGCAATTTGCGCAAGGAGAAGGAAGTCAGTGTCGAGCAGCTTGGTATCAAAAGAAAATTATACAGATCCGGCGCTATATCCAGAAGCCAGTACCTTGAAGCGGAAAGCGTAGTAAAGAGTTTTGAGACCAGGATCAGCAAAGTCCAGAAAGAAATTCCGATCGTTAAAACCGAAATCTCAGAAATCGTTAATTTGCTTCAGGAAACAAAGCAAAACTGGCGTTCAAAAGTCGTTGAAGAGTTTAACACGGTCAACATAGATATTGATAAGCTGCATGAACGCATAATGAGGTCGAAAGACGCGGTGAACCGCACAGAAATTCAGTCACCGATTAAGGGCACGGTCAACAAGCTGCATGTCAATACTGTCGGCGGTGTGATTAAATCGAGCCAGGCCCTGGCAGAAATTATACCCTTGCAGGAGACATTAGTCGTAGAGGGACAGATCGCGACGCAGGATCGCGCGAAAATATGGATAGGACTGCCGGTAAAAGTTATCATCTCGGCGTACGATTACGCGACCTATGGTAGCTTAAATGGAGAGTTAACCCATATTAGTGCTGACAGTTTTATCGATCAGCAAGGTTTCAGCTATTATCAGGTGCGGGTGAATCTGGAAAAAAGCAAGTTTGCTGAAGATAAACCTATACTTCCCGGCATGTCCGTAGAAATCAATATTCTGGCCGGAAAAATCTCGATCCTGCGCGCCTTAACAAAGCCTCTGGATCAAATTGGAGCCAATGCTCTTAGAGAGTTGTAAAAGAAACAGCTGTTATATAAAATTAGTCGTTATCAACTGCAACCACTCAAACTTGGTCAATCTCTGCCATGTTCTCTTCGTCTCTGAATATAAAGAACATTTTCAAGATAAACTTTAACGACGATTTTGACGGCAAGTTTAAGTACGTCAAGTCCGCCTCGTTTTTGCCGGATTTTCTGATTGGTATGCTCGGGTTGCCTCCCCGTAAATATGACAGAAGAAAATCGCTGTATGGCCGTATACCGGCCAGTCCATTCTTTTACATAACAATTCCAATGATTTTTACATTTGGATGTGTCTTTTTTGCCGTTATCGCATTCTTTGAATCGTTTCTTAGCTTTTTTAATACCAATGTTTATTTGAACGGATTAATCGTCTCTCTTGCCATCTTTGGCGTCCTTAAGGTTTTTCATAACAGTTACCTGATCTATCTGACAGCGGTGTTTTTCCGAAAAATGGATCGGGTTGTATATAAAGATGAAATAACGCCGGAGGATATTGATATGCTCCGTATGTCACACGAAAAAGAAGGCCGTCTGGTCAATACGATCAGTATGGCCGGCGCTCTCAATAACATAGAGGAGTTTGGTCACCCGAATTTTTCGTCTCAATCGGCGCGTTTGATTAAATCCAAGTTTGGTTTTCGTGTCTCAAAAAACCGTGCGAACGTGACTTTCATCGCGGGCATTCTCGTTATGCTGGGTCTTTTGGGTACATTTCTGGGACTCCTTGGCACAATTGATGCTGTGGGCAAGGCAATGGACAGTATGTCTAATATCGGCGGCGACGGCGGTGAGGTCGATCTGGATGACATGACCGGATTCATCAGTTCATTATCCGCGCCTTTGCAGGGTATGGGACTCGCGTTTAGTTCATCGTTGTTTGGTCTTTCAGGCTCGCTTTTGATCGGGTTCTTCGCCTATCTTGGGGGAACGCCACAAAATCTGTTTATCGAAAATATGAGCCGCTGGATTGATAACAAAGAAATTAAGTTTGACCCCAAAGCGAAAAAAGACGCCAAGATCAAGGTTGCTCCCGATGATCAGGATCTCATCGAGTGGTTCTCGGGTTTTATGCATATGTCTGTGCGTACACAGAAAAAACTATCCCAGCTTTCCCGCAGCGTTGATGGCTCAATGGCTGAAACCCAGAAAGCATGGAATGCGATTCATGAGTTGTCTCAAACACAGCAAGCGCTTGAAATATCTGCAAAAGATTTGATTGCGGGACTGCGTCTTATGCACACGCAGAGCGAGCAGTCATACAAGGCCATTTATAAGATTGCGCAAAGTGTAGATCACATATCAGGCAATCTGGACGGCATGACCGGGGCGTTATCTGATTTAGGCACGTCTCTTTATGACGTCAATAATGTCCTGAAAGATTCGGCGCTTAAGATCATTGAAAACAATAGCATTGTTGGCCAGCATGTGGACGAGATACGCGGCGATATTGGAAAAGGCCTGATACAATCTCAACAAATCGGAGACCTGATTACAAAGTCAAATGAAATAACCTACAAGAATCTTAAGCTGCAGGCACGCGGCGACAAGTACATCAGTGAGATTTTAAGCCTGTCAGAGAAGTCATCCGAAACCCTGACCATGGTGTTAAATGTTCTGTCTGAATATAAAAACGCGGAAAATAGTCAAAGCGAGAGCTTCCGGCAGTCATTTTCTGAGTTGGCACAGAATCAGAATGCTCTGGCGCAAGAGATCAGGTCTTTGCTGCAGCGCTTAGATTCAGACCCACACATGGTTCAGGCGAAAGATCTGGTGCAACAGCTTAATGATGTTTTGTCTGAGCTGAATAAAAAGGCAAAGTCTCTATTCTCAAGAGGTGGCTGAAATGAATGACTCTGATGATGATATGGGGGCAGTGGCATGGCCCGGATTTGTCGACATATTATCCTCGGTTATTATGATGTTCGTGTTTTTTGTCATGATCGTATCCAGCGCGCTTTACTTCCACATCATCATTTTTAAAAGTCGTATTCTTTCAGAGGTCAGCGATTCTATCTCCGCAATGGCCCAGCAGAAAGAGCTGGCCAAGACAAACAGGTCACTGACCAAGAAAATAGAAGAGCTGACAGAAGAACTGAAAATTCTTGAGCAGATTAATGAGGAAAACGAAATTCAGCTTTTTAAAGAAGATTCAGGGTTTGCGGAGTCTGAAGAGCAGGAAATCGTGGAAGACCCTGAAAACAGGACTGTTACGATATTTTTTGGACGGGATTCAATATCTATAACAAGAGAGTCAGAGCAGATATTGACTGAATATGTACAGAAATTTGCCAGCCAGCTGAAAAACGGAACTATGATTATTGATATACAATCTAATAAGAGCGGTGAAGCTTTGAATGATGTCGCAGCCAGAAGGCTGGCCGTGGCGCGCATGCTAAATACGAGAAACGCTTTCTTGTCGGAGGAGATACCGACCGAAAATATTCAGGCGTCAGTGTCTTCACAGGATAAAATCAATGATTCTTATAATTGGGTCACAGTTACATTCCGAGAGAAATAGAAGCTAATGGGTCATAAGATAAGATATTTTGGCTTGATCTGTCTGTTTTGTACGACTTTCGTATGGGGGTTAAGTCCCAGTTGCGCTGACGACATTCCGCCTGTTGAGTTATCTCTCAGTACAATGATCCTGTTCGCCGTTGATGACGACCCTGATATTCTGATTTCAAAAGAAAAAAAGGAACAGCTTGTATATTTTAGACGGGAAGGGATGTCAGATTACTATCCGCAGGTTCAGCTGGATCTTGAAGGGGGGCGGGAATACTTAGAGCCGACAGGCGGACAAAATGCCAATAATTCGGGGTCTGTTGCACTGGTCGTAAACCAGGTTTTGTTTGATGGGTTTACGACTATGAATGAGGTGAACCGGCGCCAGCATCTGATTGAATCTGCGCAACAGGATCTCGTTGCCACAAAACAAAATCTGGTCCGCAGCGTCGTGGAATTTTATCTGGATATCCTCAGATTCCAGAAGGTATCCGAGTCCACAGAAAATTTTGTTGCGCAGGTAGATGAAATCGTTGACACAATATCGGATATGTACGCGGCTGGCGCGATCGGCAAGGCAATGCTTGATTATGCGCAATCTCGCCAGGCTTCCGCTTATGTTGATCTTAATGAAGCGCGTTCCTCATTGAATGAAGCTAAAAAAAATCTCGAATTTCTTACGGGGCCTCTGCCGCCATTTAAAGCGATTGTCCCCGACCAGTTTTATCCCGAAAATCTGGAAATGGAAAGTTACGTTAAAATAGCCAGCCAGGAAAACTCCTTCCTGAAAAAAAGCCGTGCCGAGATCGAAGCGATGCAGCGTCAGCTTGCCATAGAAAAAGGCAACTATTATCCCGATATCTCTTTACAGCTTGAAGCTGAACAAACACATAATGATGGTGGTGATATTGGTATAGGGCGTAATCTTGGCGCGACAGTCAATTTCTCTTACGAACTTTTCGACGGATTTAACAAAAAAAACCGTGTCAGGCGCGTTAGTAGCCAGATCAACGAACTAAAACACCGCGATAGAAAGATTTTTGAGACTTTGAAAAAGGATATAGGTTTAGCATATAATCAAATTATTGCCTTGAGACAGTCCCTGAAAACAACGGACAAGGAGATATATTCCAACACTGCGCTGCAAATCCTTAATAAAGAGAACTTTAGATTGGGCAGTATAAATGTAATCGAGCTCATTGAAGGCGAAGAAAGGCTGCAGGACGCAAGAAACAGGAAACACCGGCTGCAACGGGAGCTTCATCAGAATATTTATAACCTGTTGATTTTAACCGCGCAGATCGAGAACTTTTACGTATGCGAAACCTGCAAGAGCCTTATTCAGGGCTATAACTAGCTCATCATCGTGGCCTCTTCCGTCATCGTGGCGTTGCAGGTCAGCTATTGACCTGTCCGGATGCACTCTCCCGGTTTTGTCAGTTCCAAAGTTAAAATCGCTATATTTGTTGTGATATATCCTGTCCGAAAATCAGGCGATTACCATCAGGGTCGGTGACTTCGAACTCACGCATGTTCCACGGCCAGTCTTTCAGGTCCTGGCTGATTGTGGCGCCGGCGGCCTTGACTGTTTCATAGTAGTCTTCAACGCCGTGCATAAAGAAATAAGCTATGGCCCGGTGTGCCGTCTCACTTTGCGAGAGGTGCAGATCACAATCGTTCTGGCGCAGGATGACATAGCGGATGGGGCCGCCCTCTTCATCCGCCCATTCAAAGGCAATGCTAAAGCCCAGTGTTTCGGTATAAAAGTCTCGCGCGCGCTGCACATCCGTGATCGCAAAAACGGGCGCAATCGACTCCAGTTTCGGTTTGTTCGCCATATACGCCTCCATCAAGTGATTGTGCGCTCACTATAAAGAATTCCCGAAACGGTGAAAAGCCGTTGTTCGTCATTAGGCAGCAATATAATCAATATGTTATAAAACACTGTCTGATCCAGGGCTGGCAATGGACTGTGGTAAATCGTCACTATGATCGTATGCCTCTTTACGGGCGGGGCTGTTCATTGCTATGTTCAGCTTTCGCAACTCAAGGGTAAAGAGGAGGCCGCTGTGCTGAAACCTGTTTTTTATGCTGCCGGGGCGCTGGTGGTGCTGGCTGTCATCGTGATCGGTGCGGCGGCGTTTATGCTCTCGACATTTGATCCCAACGATTACCGTGACAATATCCGCCAGGTCGTCGAGAAGGCGACCGGCCGGACGCTGGTGATCGAGGGGCCAATCGAAATGTCTTACTACCCGGTGCTGGGTTTTTCTGTTAGCCAGGCCAGCCTGGGCAACCCGGCCGGGTTTGGCGATGCGCCCTTTGCACAGATTAGTCAATTGCTGGTCGGGGTGAAGCTCGTTCCCTTGTTTTCCGGCAATATTGAAATAGATACGATACGCATCGAAAATCCGGAAATTGTCGCTATTCGCAAGGCGGATGGTCGTACCAATCTGACATTTGATCTGACGTCAACCGGCGGGGCGGCGTCTGTTCCGGCGCCTGACCTGCCGGCGCATGACCTGAATGTCACAACCGGCGAAATTGCGATCATTGATGCCATTCTGACCTATCGCGACGAAGTGTCTGAAACGACACAGCGTGTTGAAGCGTTGAATGTGACACTGTCTTCTTTTGCCCCGGGGGCGGCGGCGCCGTTATCTGTGTCTGGCCGGGCGCTGATTGCCGGTGGTGTCACCGTATCTTTTAAAGGTCAGGCTGACATGACGATGGCGCAGGATTTAAAAACCGTATCCCTGGCCGGGCTGGATGCGGATTTTGACATGACTCGTGACGGCGCGAGCGGGACGTTCAGCGGTGCTGTCAATGGCGCGGCGGTCATCGATTTGACTGGCGGGACAGTGGCGCTGCAGCCGGGGCAGGTGACATTGCCGGGCGCGGTTTTGGCCGTTGAAGGAACGTATGGCTGGGCGCCGGCGCGTCTGGATATGACAGTGAATGCCGATCGTATCGATTTCGATACAATGCTGGCGGCGATGCCAGTGGTCGAGGCTGAGGACGGGACAGCTGGCGGTGCTGATTTCAGCGCGTTGGCCGGCTTGCTTGAGACGATGGCGGTGAATGGCCGGGTGGCGATCGATGCGGCCCACGTTATGGGTCTCGAAGCAACCGATATTCAAATGACAGCCGCCGGCCAGCCGGGAACGCTCACTCTGGATCCTGTCAGCATGACTTTGTATGAGGGAACTTACACGGGCCGCAGCATACTGGCTGCACGTGGCGGCCGTCTGTCCTACAGTGAGGCCGGGCAGATTGAGAATGTGGCTCTGGGGCCATTGCTGACAGACCTCACGAAGCAGCAAACCCTGACCGGTACGGCCGGGCTGACTTATGATGTCACCGCATCCGGCAACACGCTGGCGGCGATGATGGCCAGTCTCGGCGGTACGGCGGAGATGATCGTCACCGATGGTACAATCGAGTACGGCCAGATTTCGCGGCGTATCAATCAGGCGGTCGCCTTTTTCGAGCAGGCGCGACTGATTGATAATCCCGACGAGATCGTCGAATTTACATCGCTGAAGGCGACATTTACCGGGCGTGATGGTGTGCTGCGTAATAACGACTTGCTGTTGCTGGCCCCGGCCAGCCATGCCCGCGGGGCAGGGACGGTTGATCTGGGCGGCAGTACGGTTGACTACGCTGTCCGGGTCGGTCTGGGCAATACGCAGCAGGCGATAGAAAGCGCCGCGCAGCTGCCGTTGCGAATCAGCGGCCCCCTGACCGCACCGTCTTACAGCCTTGATGTGCAGGCTCTGTTGCGTGAGCAGGCTGGCGCACAAATTGAAGAGAAAAAGCAGGAGCTGCTGGGCCGGGCACTGGATGAGATTGGCCTTGGCGGGGGTGATGAAGCGGCATCTGACGCGGCGGCGCCGGCTGACGAAGCTGCCGGCTCTGACGGCCGGGCGCCGATTGATCCTGCGCAGGTTCTGGATGGGCTGTTTGGCAACTGATAGCCGAGGGGCCCGATTGGAAAAGCGTTTATTAAGAATTCGGGGGTTGATGACCCCCGTTTTTTTTGCCAAGAATAGGGCGATGACAGATAATATGCTTCACAAACTTATGGTTCATAAATTCAAAATTATTTTCGCTGTGGTGCTGATTATGGCGCTGTCCGGGGTTGTCGCCATGAATGGCCAGCCCGTTGCCAGCCAGGAGGAGGAACCGGCTTCGATGTGGTCGGTGCGCTGTAATGACGGTGAAAATGGCCATTGTGAAATTTTCCAGCGCCTGATCGTTCGTGAGACCGGGCAGCGGGTTGTTGAATTTGCGATCGGTTTTCCGGAAAAAGGGCAGCCGGCGCGTGGTGTGATGATTCTGCCGCTTGGTGTACTGCTGACTGAAGGCGTTAAAATGAAGGTTGATGACGGCCAGGTCTTTTCATTTCAGGTCCGGTTCTGTAGCCCGGATGGCTGTTTTGCCTATGTAAACCTGAATGACGATCTGCTGGGCCTGATGGGTAGTGGCGATACGGCGCGCATCAGCTTCCAGAATCCCAGCGGCGAGACGATGAATGTTGATTTGCCATTGGTTGGTTTTGACAAATCCCTGCAGGAAATTTCCTGATCTACTCCCGGTATGTGGTTCCAATATTTTCAGTATAATGAGTTGGGCAGGCCCAAATTATATGAAAAAACAATATGATGCATAAATGCAACAGCTGTGTTTCTTTTTGTGTATTTTTTCATTTTTCCGCTTGGAGGCCCAGGAAAGCCCTGTTAAAACAGAAAAGTCTTTTAAGTCCGGATTTAAAAGACGGTTCATTTTTTAAGAGCCATCCAATTGACTAGCCTGTAAAGAATTCTACATGCGCGCGAATATGTTGCAGTTTTCTGGTTTGTCCGCCCTGCGCCCAGGTGCAGAGCGGCTTTTTGTCATTCCACTTGCTTTGATTCTTTGAGTTTAAGGAGAGAAACTAAAATGAAGATCGATCTGAAAAAAATCCTTTTGGCCGGTACGGCGATTGTCGCATTCGGTGCTGTTACGGTGCCGGCGGGTCAGGCGCAGGCGCAGTGTGTTACGACAGGTAATATCAATGCCAATTGTGATTTCACGGAGCCGGCTACGACAGGGGCGATTACCATTGATAATGGGGTGGCGGTCAATTTCAATTCTGCCGGCAATACGATCAGCATCGTTAACACTATTGACGGTTCCGCGGCTGATGGCGATGGTTCGTTGACGACGGCCGGTAACGGCACGACGGTCCTGCAGGAGGCGAACGTTGGTGCGACGACGGCTCCTGGTGCTCTGACAATCAATGCCGGTGACGTCTGGTTGATTTCAGGTGGTAACCTGTCTCTCTCATCTGCCGGTGCTCTGAACATCAATGGCGGCACGCTCAGCTTTGGTAGCGGCGGTTCGACGATTGGTTCGGATACTGCTGAGGCCGGTATGGCGTTTACGGGTGGCTCCGCGGCCGATACGGTGGTGTTTGCCAGCCAGGGTGTTGGCGTAGGTGGTGCGTTTGCGGCGAACACGATTTATGCCAGTGCGTTCAACCTCGCCGGCGGTAACGATGTTGTTAACTTTGCGTCCGGCAACGGTATGATTTTTGCCAGTTCTTTCACGATGGGCGCGGGTAACGATACTGTAACGTTCGTTTCAGGTAGTCTTGATACGACTGCCGGTGCTGCTGGCGTGTTTGATCTGGGATCCGGTAATGATACCCTGGTATTCAGTTCAACGCCCGCGGGTGATGGCGATGCAACCGGCATTGTGAATGTTGATTCTTTCACGGCCGGTAGCGGTAACGATACGGTTACCTTTGAAAATGCAGAAGCCACGTTCACTACCAATGGTGGAAACTTTGATCTGGGCACCGGTAACGATACTCTGACCATGTCCAGTGGCTCGATCGTAACGGGTGGCGGCAACTTCCTGGCCGGTGACGGCAGCGACACCATCACTTTTGCTTCTGCTGCGGCAGGCAGTGTCGACGGTGCCGGTATTCGTGGTGGCCGTATTGATCTCGGCGGCGGTAATTTTGACTTAGGATCCGGTAGCGATACTGTGACATTCGTTTCAGGCTCCGGCGGAATCTTGAACGCCAATCAGATTGATGGTGGTTCTGGTACCGATACCATTAACTTTAACAGTGGTAACGGTTTTGGTGATTACACAATCAGCACCGACATTGTTAATGTTGAAGCGATTAATGTCGGCGATGCGGCTGTGCTTACCCTCAACGATAGCGTAACCGGCGGTACGATTACGCTAGGTAGCGGTTCAGCCCTGACCTATGATGACGGCGATACTGGTGAGACGATCAGCGCCAACATCACAGGGGCGACGGGTGCTAACCAGGTTCAAACCATTACGCTGACTGCGGGTACCATTTCCGGCAATATCAATCTGGGTGATGGTGACGACGTGATTAACTACAATAGTGGTTCCATCACAGGCACGATGGCGTTTGGTACCGGCAATGATACGCTGGCTATTAATGCCCCGGGTGCAGAGCCTGTAAATATCGTTGCCGCTGTCTCGGGTCTGGAAACGGCAACAATTGCTGCCGGTGACACAGTCAACTTGAGTGCGGCTGTCACAGGTGTTGATGATGCTGATGACACAGGTTTCAGTGTCGGTACAGGTACATTGAACATTAATAACGGTGGATCGATTGACGGTGCCATTCATGGTGCCGGCGGTGGTACGGTCAACTTCGGCGCCGACAATAATGGCGGGACGTTTACGCTGGGCGGCATCATCGAAGATCTCCAGCTGGTCGTCACGAGCGGTACGGTTAATACCAACAGCTTTGATCTTGGTGGTAACAATGCCCTTGCCAGCCTGACGGTCGGTGACGGCGGCGGCGATGCCATCTTTATTGCCTCCAGTAACGTCATAACCGCTGGTGCGTTGGCTCTGAACTCGGCGACATTGCGCGTTAATGCAGGCAATATCGTGACCGCGGCCACTTATAACGAAGCGGCTGCCACGGACGGCAACTTTGTTATCGAAGTTGCCAACAGCACGGGCGGCATTGATGTCGGTGGCATTACCCTGACGGGTGAGGCGCTTGACGGCTTTACCACCGAGACATTCGAAATCGTTGTTGGTCCTAATTCTCTGGCCTTCACAAGCGGTGACTCGGTTGTCTTCGGTAGTGGTACTGCCGGTGCAGCGGCGCCGGGCGCAGCGAATGTCACGGAAACCAGCTTCCTCTATGACTTCACAATTGGCGCAGCCGGTAACAACCTTGTCTTGAACATTGTGACAAGTGGTTCTTTGGCAGAGTTGACAACGACGTCAAACAACCAGGCAGTCGCTGAGGTTCTTCTGACTGACCCGGTTATTAACGCGTCAACGGATGAGACCCTGACGGCCCTGATCAGTAACCTGTCGAACGCTTCGAACAGTGAAGAGTTCAACAATGTTCTTGAGCAGGCCCAGCCGACGATTGACGGCAGTAACGTTGCTGCGGCTGTCAATGTCGTGAACAGTTCCATGAACATTATGGTCGACCGTCTGGCGGCATTGCGGACGGGTGAAGAAGTTACAGGTATGACGACCGGTAACATGACCCAGGGTTTGCGGGCCTGGATGCAGGGCTTCGGTGCGACTGGTGAGCAGGATCGCCGCGACAACATCGACGGCTATGATTTCGATAGCTATGGTGTTGCTGTCGGTCTGGATACGGAGAACATTGCCGAGAACACAACGCTGGGTATTGCATTCTCCTTTGCCGATACTGAAGCAGACTCCGAGAATGCCAGCCAGACCAATACCGAGATCGAAAGCTATCAGTTCACGCTGTATGGTGAGCACGAATTCCGTGACAATATCTACCTGAACGGGATGGCGGCATACACGCTGAACAGCACCGAAACGCGCCGTCAGGTTGCGAACGCATTTGCACGCGGTGATTATGATGCTGATCAGTTTACGTTGCGCGCTGAAGTCGGTCGTGATTACCAGTATGAAACCACGACACTGACACCGCATGTATTGGGTCACTGGACGTACTATGATGCGGAAGAGTACACGGAAACGGGTGCCGGCGCCGCTGGCAGACGGATTGACAGCGATACGCTGCACATCTTCGAACTGGGTGTTGGTGTCGATGCGAGCTGGTTGTTCCAGAACTCTGACGGTTCCTTCTTCTCGCCGGAGTTGAGCGTTGGTTATCGCTATGACTTTGCTGACGACAACGTTGAGATGACCTCTCAGTTCGTTGCCGGTGGCGCAAGCATCACCACAGAGGGCTTTGATCCGCAGCAGCATACCTTCAACGCCGGTGCCGGGTTTACCTACTACAGCACTGAAAACTGGGAGCTGACGGCAGAGTATGACTTCGAGTTCAAAGAGGACTTCCATTCTCATGCCGGTCTGCTGCGCGCAGGCTACCGCTTCTAAACAAAACAGTAGCGTTAACAGAGATTATAAAAAGCCCCGGTTTGCCGGGGCTTTTTTTATCGGTGGCGGTTAACGTCTTTTGAAACAGACCCGGTCATAAAATGTAGCCACTGGGGCTTTACGGCAGCGTTTGCTGTATGCGGAAGAAGCAAAGTGCAAGGTGTACGCAGGTAGAAACAGCCGCCCTGTATAAAGGCGGCTGCTTTGAAACAGTCATGTGAATGATAATTATTGCGTTTTGTTACAATCAAGCGGTGCGTCAAGCAGGGCCGGCCAGATATTCACCCAGCCATCTTCGTGGTCGACTTTTTTCACCATGCTGGAACGAATGCAGGTTGTGGGTCCGGCTGCTGCACGGAACGAATCGAATACGGCGGGGGTTACGACCTCATCCCACTCGCCGATAAAGTGATGTTGCGGCACGGCGGCGATCTGCGCTGCGGAACCGGCCGGGTTCAATGATTTCGGCATCGGCGAAACTTCATGCATACGGTTCAGCACGTCATGATCAAGATTGCCGGCTACCGTGCGCAGGGTCAGCACATCATCGCGTTGTGTGGTTAGCAACGCGGCAACGGCCCCACCGCCGGAAAAACCAACCAAGTGAAAGCCGGTCAGATCGTATTTGCGTTTCATATCGTCCAGGGCGGCATCCATAGCATTGATCACTTCCGGTGAAAAACGCTCGGATGTCCAGTATTTCCAGTCATCGCCCCGGCAGCCCCCGCCGTCAGTGAGGCCGCTATATTGGCATGGCCGCGCGAGATAAATGACATTTTTGGACGAATCACGTGTTGCCAGATGCAGTGCCACAGGATTACGTGGCGTCGGATTAAGCGACGGACGGTTTTTACTAACCCAGGCGACACCATCGCCTTCGATGTAAATCGTTGCCGGCGCGCCTTTCTGGTGCACACGCTCATAGGCGGTGAGCATAAAAGGCTCACTGCGAATCTGGCGGTGAAGCATGAATGACGGCGTCGCCAGGCGTTTCGCCGTTTCAAGCCGGAGTTCCTGCATATCAAAGTAGCAGCCGTTTAAGGCTGTACCGGCAGAGAGAACGGCAGCGGCACAGAGTGTACGAAATTTCAGGGATCGGGAATATGTCATCGATGGAATCCGTTTTTGAAGTCAAAAGAATCTTTGTCTCTTTCTTTTTTACCATGACTGAGCCCTTAAGGAGAAGCGGTGATTGCGCTTTTCGCTATAGCGGGCCGCCAGCCGCGGTACCAGTGTGCCAGCGGGGCAATCATTGCCGGGTGGCCGTTATCATGGAACCAGCTGTCAACGGCAAAGGACTCACCTGTTTCCCGCTCAATAATCACGGCTGTCTGATGTGGTCCCAGACCGCCGCCAAACAGCGGTAGCCGGGCCGTTGGCGCACCGGGCGTATGGTGTGCCAGCCATCCTTTGCGGTCGAGCAACGCAAGATAGATCGTGGTGTTAACGCTCTCGTCAACGCAGTCATGCTGGTCATCACCGAGCTTATGGTATGTGCCGCGCCTGTCTGCTTCACTGCCGGTTTTTGCACCGACAGCCTGCTCGAACAGGCCGATAGCGGCAGCGATCTGTGCGCGTTCCTGCGCGGCGTCGGTCGCGGGCGGCGAAAATAAGGCTTCCAGCGCCTGCCAGTCCGGCTCACCCAGTATCAGGTCATCATCAATCAGGCGGCAGCCATAGCCACGGCAATGCTGGAAACGGGCCGGCTCGATCTTTGTAACGCCCTTGCGGGCCAGGTAGCTGCTGTAATCGGTATTATGATGAAGGCCGCTACAGCCGGTCAGGAAACAGAGCGCACTGAAGACAAGCCAGTTCAGGCGCATCAGGCTGCCAGCTCCACTATGATCGGTGTATGATCGGAGGCTTTCTCGCGGCCGCGGGGTGCACTGTCGATCACACAGCGCGCCAGCTTGTCGGCCGCTTGCGGTGAGAGCAGGAAATGGTCGATCCGGATGCCTTTATTGGCCGGCCAGGCACCGCCCTGATAATCCCAGAATGTGTATTGGGCGGCCCGGCTGTCATGGACGCGCAGCGCATCTGTAAAGCCGAGATTCAGTAAGGCCCGCAGCTTTTGGCGGCTTTCCGGCCGGAACAGGGCGTCATCACGCCAGGCGGCCGGGTCATGACAATCTTTGTCTTCAGGGATGATATTGAAATCACCGCCGATTACCACCGGCGTTTCGGCGGCGCGCAGACCGGCGAGGCGGGTTTTCAGACGCGCCAGCCAGCCGAGCTTGTAGGTGAATTTATCGCTATCGACCGGGTTGCCATTGGGCGCATAGATGTTAATGACCCGCCAGCCGCCAATATCGGCCTCAATATAGCGGGCTTGCTCGTCAGCCGGGTCGCCGGGCAGGTTTTCAGCCTTTATGGTGATAGGCGCGCGGCTCAGGATGGCAACGCCGTTATAGGCTTTTTGCGGCACGGCGGCGCCGTGATAACCGGCTTTCCGGAAATGATCAAAAGGGAAATCGAGGCCCTTCAGTTCCTGTAACAGCAGCACATCAGGTTGCTGTGCCGCCAGCCAGTCGGTAACATGAGGCAGGCGGGCCTTGATCGAATTGACATTCCAGCTGGCAATGCGCATGGATCAATAGACGCTACGGGTAAGTATTAAACAATTACGGCTGTGAGGCTGCCTGCTCTGCCGGGTCACCGCTACCGGTTTGTTGTTGACCGGGACTGTCCGCAGGCAGGTCATCATCTGCCATGTCCTCTGTTATGATATCCTCCGCATCGTTTGGCGGCAAGGCCGAAGGCGTAGCGGCGTCTTCGCCCGTACCATTAGCGGTGTCCGGACTGTCGGCAGTTTCGGAATGACCGGGTGTTGCTGTGCCCTCATCCATGGCGGCGTCGGCCTCGCCGGGGGCTGTGGCGGCCTGGGCGGCCTGAAGCTTTTCGCGTTCCTGCTGGATTTTTATGGCTTCCTGCTCAAGCCGCTTTTGTTCCTCCAACAGTTGCGCTTTACGCACGGTTGCGGCCTTAACGGCTTCCGCAATGAGGCTTTCTGCAGCGGCGCGGGATTGATCGGTGCTCTCATCGCCGGCCAGCATGTTGGAGATTTCACTGACCCGCTCTTCGTGGGTGAGTTTATGCACAACAGAGGTTGTGGTTACACCGTCGGTGCTTTTGCTGACAAATAAGTGCCTGTCGCCGCGTGAAGCCACTTGCGGGCTGTGTGTGATAACCAGGACCTGCGTATCGTCAGCCAGGCAGGCGATACGTTCGCCGACGGCCGCCGCCGCGGCCCCGCCAATCCCGACATCGATCTCGTCAAAGACGAGCGTCGGAATGGTCTGGACGCGTTGCAGGACGACCTTCAGGCCCAGAATAAGACGCGCCAGTTCACCGCCTGATGCTGTTTCGGAAACCGGGCTAAAGGGCATGCCGGGGTTCATACGGGCTGTGAACACGACCTCGTCAAAGCCTTTTTCGGTCCAGGTCCCATGCGGGTGTTTATTGACATCAACTTTGAACTCGGCCTTGTTCAAACGCAGCGGCGGTAATTCGGCTGTGATTGATTCGCTGAGCGCTTTCGAAGCCGATACCCGCCATTCGCTAAGAATATTGGCATGGTGCAGATAGGCCGCTTTTGATTTCTGAAGCAGTCCTTCAAGCTCTGCCAGCCGTTCGCGGCCGTTTTTGAGACGGTCGAGCGTTGTTGCCATATCATGGTAAAAAGCATAAAGGTCCTGCATTTCAATACCATTTTCTTCGCCGATATCGTGCATGACGGTCAGCATTTCCTCATAGCGCTTAAGCGGTTCGAGGTCGATTTCATATTCCGGCTGCAGGCGCCTCATTTCGTTGACGGCCTTGCGGGCGTTGTCCAGGGAGCCAGACAGGAATTTCGCGAGATCCTGGGTTTTTTCGCCATCAAGATTTTCGCTGCTCTGCAAAATATTATTGGCGTTTGACAAGGCCGATACGACGCCGTTGCCGGCAATGAACAGTGACAGGATGGCCTGGAAAGCCTCGGATGAGTCCTTGGCCGTTAACAGGATGTCATATTCATGGTGCGCTTCTTCAACCAGTGTCTCATGCATGCCAATGGCATCGAAGCGTTTGACCACGCGTTCGATCGCGCCCATGTTACTTTTATGCTCGTTCTGGAAGGCCTTTTCG
Source organism: uncultured Micavibrio sp. (assembly GCA_964445195.1). GTDB lineage: Bacteria > Pseudomonadota > Alphaproteobacteria > Micavibrionales > Micavibrionaceae > UM-FILTER-47-13. The sequence continues at coordinate 71,936 of CAYUKA010000002.1, forward strand.
TCTTCCAGTTCCTGTTTGTAACGGTTAACCTCGCGCAAGGCGTTCGCCACGTTATCGAAGACTTCCGGCGGGAAATCACCGGACAGGTCGAGCAGGTTCAGCTGGTTTTCCGGTGCCAGCATGCTTTGGTTGGCAAACTGGCCGTGGATTTCGCTCAGATGCATGCCGATCTGGCGGAGCATCTCCAGTTCAACGGCTGTTTCACCGACCGTAATATCATCTTCGCCGTCGGGCTTTAAAATCCGTTTGATAACCAGTTCGCCGCCCGCGGGCACGGTAATATTGTTTTCACTCAGGAACGCCCAGACCGAATTATCCTGTGGCGGGGTAAAGCGGGCCGCCATAATTGACCGATCCGCGCCCTGCCTGATGGCTTCGGGATTGGGCGGATCGCCGAGCAGCAGGCCCAGCGCATCAAGCAGGATAGATTTACCCGCACCGGTTTCACCGGTAAAGATTGTCAGCCCGTCCTCGAGGTCGAGGTCGAATTTTTCAATAATCACGAATTGTTCGATCAGTAAGTGCTTGAGCATAAATATAAAAACCTTTGCCCGGGTGAATGCGTGCCCACTGCATATAGTGTATGCGAAATAAGGTTAAAAAAGACCTTACAAGAGGGCGGTAAAGCCACTTTTAGCATTAAGAAGCGGTTTTTTCGCCAGAATCGAACAAAGCCGCCGGGTCAAGAGCGAATGAGGCGCTGCAGCCACAGCTTGAAACGGCGTTGGGATTATCGACCACGAACATCGCGCTCATCAGGTCATTTTTGAAGACGATCCGGGAGTTTTTCAGATATTGTGCCGATAATTCATCGATCACAACCGCATCGTTGAAAATAATATCGTCATCGGCAATGTCCTGCGCCGGCTCGATCTTATACTGGAAACCGGAACAGCCGCCGCCCTCGACCATAACGCGCAGCAGGGTGCCGGTGCTGAAATCACCGCTGCCTGTCTTGCGTAAGGCTGCGATACGCTCTATGGCGCTGTCATCGACAATAATACCGTAAGTGTCTTTCATAGTTATATTATATGGGGCGGCGGCCCTGTTTTACAAGTCCTGTAATCATTGCAGAACGTGGTGGAACGCGCTACTGTCAGGATTATGAGCAATCTCGCCGAAGCCCCGTCCGCCTATAATTACTGCGCGCTGCCGCTGGCGGCTTATGCCTGCCGCCCGGACCGGAGTGCGGGGCGTTTATATGATGAACCGGAGAGTAAGTACCGTACGCCGTTTCAACGCGATCGCGACCGGATTATCCATTGCAGCGCTTTCCGCCGCCTGAAGTATAAAACGCAGGTTTTTGTCTATCACCAGGGCGATCATTATCGCACGCGCCTGACTCATACGCTGGAGGTCGCGCAGATTACCCGTTCGATTGCGCGGGCCCTGATGGTCAACGAAGACCTGGCTGAAACTGTGGCGCTGGCGCATGATCTCGGCCATCCGCCTTTTGCGCATGCGGGCGAGGACAGCCTGAATAAATGTATGAAGCATGTGGGCGGTTTTGATCACAACGATCAGTCGCTGCGGGTTCTGACGACGCTGGAGCATAAATACCCGTCTTTTGCCGGGCTGAATATGACCTGGGAGACGCTCGAAGGCGTGGTCAAGCATAACGGCCCGGTCGCAAAGCCGGATCATGATAAACAAGTCGCCCTGGCGGTGTTGCAGCAGACGGCAGATCTTCAGCTTGACAGCTATGCATCGGTCGAAGCGCAGATTGCGGCGCTGGCGGATGATATTGCCTATAATAACCATGATGTTGAGGACGGCCTGCATGCCGGGCTTTTCAGCCTGGATGATATCCGCAGCGTACGCTTGCTGGACGAGGTGGCCGGCCGGGCTGAGAGCGCTTATCCGGGCATTAGCCGTGAATTGCTGGTATTTGAAACGATCCGCGAGATGATCGGCGCGATGGTCGAGGATGTCATTGCCGAGACTGAGCGGCGGCTGGCGGCACTGGCTCCGCAGAGCCCGGATGACATCAGGGCGGCTGACTGGGCGATGGTCGCTTTTTCCGATGAGATGCTGGAGAAGGTTAACGAGCTGCGCGCCTTTCTGTGGGCCCGCATGTATAAACATTTCACGGTTTGCCGCACCATGTCGAAAGCGGCGCGGCTTGTCGAAGAGCTTTACGGCGCGTTTCTCGGTCAGCCGGAACTGCTGCCCGGTGAATGGCAGGACCGGTTGCGGGCTGAAGGGGCGGATAGTGAAAAGTCACGGGCCCGGGTTATTGCCGATTATATTGCCGGTATGACCGATCGTTATGCCGTGCGGGAGCATGCAAGGCTGTTCGAGCCGATCGATTTGCGTTAGCCGTGCCGTTGCGTCTGTATGAACGGTGCATAGTTATAATTCGATGCTTGTGATAGACGCTGCTTTTTCATAGACTGCAGTCATGCAATATAAAAATGAATTTGATGAGCGCCCGGATCAGGGCGGAGCGGTAAAGTCTATATTTGGTGCGCTTGACCGGCAGACGCGGGTGCAGGCGCGCACGCCGCTCTGGGCGTTGGCGATCGTTCTGACACTTGTGGTCTTTCTGGTCAGTGTTCTGTGGTACAGCTATCCGCGTGAATTGGCGCAACGCGACGATATCGCCGTGCCGATTGTCCGCGCCGATGCCGGTCCTTACAAGGTGATTCCGCGCGATCCCGGCGGTATGGCGATTCCGCACCGGGACAGCACAGTCTTCGAAACGCTACGGGCCGAAAATAATTCTGACGGCCCGCGTTCTATTGAGAACCTGCTCGATGATGCGGAGGAGCCGCTCGACCGGGAGGAACTGTTTGCCGGGCTGAAAACGGAGTTTCGGGTTGAGGGGCAGGTTATCGCGCCGGCACCTGAAAGTGAGCCGGAAACTGATATTACCGCCACAGTTGAGGCGCCGGCTATTAACCCGGCTATTAATGAAGAGCCGGAGACGGCTGCGGTGAACGACGAGCCGGTGGAGACTGCCGCTTCTGCCCCGTTACCGGTGCCGGTGATCAAGCCGGATGCGGCGGCAGCGGAAGCGGCAAGCCGGACCGAACCGGCGGCGGGTGTGGAAACCTATGAAGGGGGCACGGTCGGTGGTACGCACTATGTCCAGCTTGCCAGCCTGACTTCTCACACGGCGGCAACGGGCGCGTGGCGCGATTTACAAAATAAAGTCGCTGTCCTCAAGCCGCTGCGGCACAGGATCCAGCGGGCCGATCTTGGCACGCGCGGTATGTATTACCGCGTACAGGCCGGACCGCTCAGCGAGACGCGGGCGCGGGAGATTTGCGCAGCGGTTAAGACGCAGCTTCCAGGAGGCTGCCTTGTTATCAAAGATTGAGGAGGGAGCGCCGGTACCGTGCGCTGTTATTTTCGGCCTGGCCGGTGAAAGCCTGACCCCCGAAGAAGCGGCTTTTTTCAAGGACACTGACCCGCTCGGCTTTATCCTGTTCGCCCGTAATTGCCAGGCGCCGGATCAGGTCCGGACGCTGGTGCGCTCTCTTCATGAATGTCTCGAACGCGAAGCGCCGGTCCTGATCGACCAGGAAGGGGGACGGGTGCAGCGCCTGAAACCGCCACAATGGGACGAGCATCCGCCGGCACGTCAGTTTGGCGATTTATTCCTGCGCGACTTTGCCCGCGGCCGGCAGGCTCTCATTGAGAATACGGGATCAATGACCGGGGTACTGGCCGGGCTCGGCGTGAGTGTGAACTGCGCGCCGGTTCTGGATGTGCTTTCACCGGAAACACATGATGCGATCGGTGACCGGGCTTTTTCTGCCGATCCGGAAATGGTGGCGTTACTGGGCGCGCTTGTCTGTGACTATACGCTCCGTAGCGGAATTATTCCTGTCGTCAAACATATGCCCGGTCAGGGCCGCGCAGCCTCTGACAGCCACAAGGATCTGCCGCTTGTTGAAGCGTCCCGGGATGAGCTGCGTAAAACCGACTTCCTGCCGTTCAAAGAACTGCTGACCAAAGTCTATTCGGAGCCGGTCTGGGGCATGGTGGCGCACGTCATATACAAAGAGCTTGATGCCCGCGCCCCGGCCTCGTGCTCACGCCCGGTCATCTGGGATATCATTCGCAAGGAGATCGGCTTTCAGGGGCTGTTGCTGAGCGATGATATATGCATGGAGGCGCTGGCCTATCTCGGCGATGCCGGCGCACGCGCTGAACAGGCGCTGCGAGCCGGTTGCGATGTGGTGCTGCACTGTAATGGCGACCCGGATGAGATGAAAACCGTTGCCGCCCGCGCGCAAAAGATGACAAACGGGGCCGTGATGCGCTATAACCGCGCGGTTGCCTGGGTGCACAGGAATTATACGAAACCGGAAGAGTAATGGCCGAGACCGGAACAGACATTGCCTTTGAGGAAGATCCGCCGCGTATGCCGCCTGAGGAGGCGCATGACGCCGATGCGCTGTTGCTTGATATTGACGGGTTCGAAGGGCCGATCGACGTGCTGCTGACGATGGCGCGCGACCAGAAGGTCGACCTGACCAAAATTTCGATCCTGCAGCTGGCGCGCCAGTATCTGGCCTTTATCGACCGGGCGCAGGCGCTGGAATTACAGCTGGCCGCCGAATATCTGGTGATGGCGGCGTGGCTGGCGTATCTGAAATCGCGCCTGTTGCTGCCGCGTCAGGATGATGATGAGGCGCCGGATGCCGAAACCATGGCTGAGGCGCTGCAGTTCCAGCTCCGGCGGCTGGAAGCCATGCAGAAGGCGGCCGAGGATTTGTTCGGCCTGCCGCAGCTCGGGCAGGATATTTTCCCGCGCGGCCGTCCGGAAGGCCTGAAAACCGTGACCGATACGGTTTATGACGTATCGCTGTATGACGTTTTGCGGGCCTATGGCGATATTGAACGCCGCAAGCAATACAGCCATTATGAATTGCCGACCTTTCACCTGATGAGCATGGAAGCGGCGATGGAACGGATGACGGCGATGCTCGGTAAGTTACCGTCCAAAGGCCGCTGGAGCGTCTGGACGACGCTGCAGAGCTTTATGCCGGAAGGGGTGCGCGACCGGCTGTACGGGCGCTCGGCGATGGCTTCGTGCTTTACCGTCGGGCTGGAGCTGGCCAAGCAGGGGAAGGTCGAAATCCGCCAGGACGGCCTGTTCCGGCCGATTTACCTGCGGGCGCAGACTGAACGGCTGTATGAACATGGGACAGGTGAGACCGGCGAAACAAAGGATAAAGCCCATGGCTGAAACAACTGAAACAGAGAAAACCGCTGTGGATAATGATTTACGCCTGCTGGAAGCGATTCTGTTCGCCAGCGCCGAGCCGCTCAGCATGCATGCGATCCGCGAACGTATGGGCGAGGCGGCCGATGTCGGCGGGTTGTTGCTGGAACTGAAGGCGCTATATGACAAGCGTGGCGTGAATCTCGTCGAAATGGATGGTAGCTGGGCGTTCCGCACCGCGCAGGATTTGAGCGAATCGCTGCAAATGACCAGGGAAGTGCAGCGCAAGCTTTCGCGGGCGGCGATGGAAACGCTGGCGATCATTGCCTATCACCAGCCGGTGACCCGGGCCGAGATCGAGAATATCCGGGGCGTGGCAACCCATAAAGGGACGCTGGACGTATTGATGGAATGCGGCTGGGTCAAGCCGGGCCGCCGCCGCGAAAGCCCCGGAC
>CAYUKA010000002.1:77576-105217 GCA_964445195.1 uncultured Micavibrio sp.
GACGTCCGCTGACATGGGTCACCTCGACGGCCTTCCTCGATCATTTCGGGCTGGAAGCGACAACCGAGCTGCCCGGCCTGGACGAGCTGAAGGCCGCTGGCCTGCTGGACCGCCGTCCGGCGATTGATACTGTGCCCGGCACCGGTGAGTTGTTTGGCGAAGATGATCTTGAAGAGCTTGAGCATGAAGCCGATCCGGCGCACAATGGTTCACAGGAAGAACAACAGGAATACCTGCAAGAAGAAGAGGAACCCGTATAATGGCGCCTGGTATCTGGCAAATATTGATTATCGTGCTGATTGTCCTGCTGCTGTTCGGTGCGGGCCGCCTGCCGCGCCTGATGGAAGATCTTGGCAAGGGCATCAAATCGTTCAAAAAGGGAATCAAGGAAGAGGATGGCGAAACGGCGCCGCCTGCCCTTGAACAGCCTGCAGAGCAGGACAAAGCAAAAACTGAAAAAGAGTAAGCCATGCTTGATTTCGGCTGGCCGGAATTGCTGGTGATTCTGGCGATCGCGGTCTTTGTCATCGGTCCTGACGAGATTCCGGTTTTGATGCGCGGTCTGGGCCGGCTGGTGCGGCGGCTGCAATATATGAAATTCGCGCTGTCACGCCAGTTCGACGATTTTATGGCCGAACATGACCTGGATGAAATGCGCGGCCGCGCCCTGCAGAATGCCCCGGAAACGACGGTAGCCGCGGAAAAGACCGATGACGAGGCCGCCCATGACAAATGATCCACAATCCGGGGCCGTGCCGGAAGACGCGCCTGGGGAAGAAACACAGCCCTTTATGGCCCACCTGCTGGAGTTACGCCGCCGCCTGCTGTGGGCGTTTGCGGCAATGCTGGCCGGTACGGTGCTGGCGTTTGTTTTCGTCGAGGAGATTTATGGCTTTCTTGTAGCGCCGCTGGCCGCCGCGATGGGCGGGGAGGGAACCGGCCGCCTGATCTATACCGGTCTGACCGAGGCGTTCTTTACCTATCTGAAGGTCGCATTTTTCGCCGGGGTGTTCGTAACGTTCCCGCTGCTGGCATTGCAAATCTGGAAGTTCATCGCGCCGGGCCTGTATAAGAATGAAAAGCGGGCTTTCCTGCCGTTTCTGGTGGCTACCCCCTTGCTGTTTTTCCTCGGCGGCGCCTGCGTCTATTACGTGGTTATGCCGGCGGCGTGGCCGTTTTTTCTCAGTTTCCAGAGCACAGGAGCCGAAACGGCGCTGCCAATCCAGCTTGAGGCGCGGGTCGGCGAGTATCTTGACCTGGTGATGATCCTGATTTTCGCCTTTGGCCTGTGTTTCCAGCTGCCGGTGCTGCTGACGCTGCTCGGTCGCGCCGGGCTGGTCACGGCGGACGGCCTGCGGGCGAAGCGCAAATATGCGATTGTATGCGCTTTTATTGTGGCCGCATTCCTGACCCCGCCGGATATTATCAGCCAGGTCTTGCTTGCCGTACCGGTTATGGTTTTATATGAAATTTCGATATTTCTTGTTCACGCCGCACAGAAACAGCATGATGCCACAACAGACACCATCGCTACAGAAGACCCTGCCTGAGCTGTACCGCGCACAGCTTGAAAGCGGCGCCATCCAGGCGGATGAGGCGCAGGAACGGGCGGTGCAGGCGCTGCAGCGCGTTTATGATGACTTAACGCAGGCCCGCCCGTCCGGGCTATTTCGCCGCCGCAGCAAACAACAGGTGCAGGGCCTGTATCTCTGGGGCGGTGTCGGGCGCGGCAAGTCGATGCTGATGGATATGTTTTATGACGCGCTGCCGGACGGGATATCCAAACGCCGCGTGCATTTCCATGAATTCATGATCGGTGTGCATGAATTCCTGCACGAAGCGCGGCAGGGCAAGCAAAGCGGCAAGGCGATCCAGAACTGCGCCAGGAAAATTGCTGATGAGGCGCGGGTGCTGTGTTTTGATGAGTTTCACGTCACCGATATCGCTGATGCGATGATCCTCGGGCGGCTGTTCACCGCTCTTTTCAAACACGGTACGGTCGTGGTCGCCACCAGTAACTGGCCGCCGGACAGCCTGTATCAGGATGGTCTGCAGCGTGCCCTGTTTCTGCCCTTTATCGCACTGCTCAAAGAGCAGCTGGCGGTCTTTGAGATGACCGGTGAGACTGACTACCGGCTGCAATGCCTGACCGATGCCGGCGTGTATTTCTCCCCGCTCGGCAGCGCGGCACGGCGGCAGGCGAATGAACTGTTTGCACGCCTGACCGATAACGCGCCGCCCTATGAGGAAAACCTGACGGTTAAAGGCCGCTCGATCGCGGTGCCTGCGGTGGCCAAGGGCGTGGCCCGCTTTGCTTTCGCCGCGCTGTGCGAACGGCCGCTGGGGGCGGAGGATTATCTGGCTATTGCCAAAAACTACCATACTGTCTTTGTCGAGGATGTGCCGCGCCTGAAATACGACCGCCGCAACGAGGCCAAGCGCCTGATGACGCTGGTCGATGTGTTTTATGAAAACGGGGCAAAGCTGGTCGTTACCGCCGACGCGCCGCCGGAAAAGCTCTATCAGGGCCATGACCACGGCTTTGAGTTCCAGCGCACCGTCAGCCGCCTGATCGAAATGCAGGGTACGGCGTATCTGAAACCATCGTGATTTGCCCCCTGTCGCCACCGGGTGAAATGCATTATCTTTTTCTCTATGAAGCGTGTTCTCGACAAGGTCGCCGGCCTGTTTTCCGGGCGCGGCAAAAGCGGGAATAAAGACCCGCAGCGCTATGAGCGCGAAAAGGATATTGCCCGTACCGGCGATCTGAAGTCCCGTGTCAGCCTGGCCGGTGACTCGCAGACCCATCAGGAGATCCTCTATTACCTTGCCGAGCGCGATGACAGCGATGAGGTCAGGCAGGCGCTGGCCAGGAACAAGTCAACACCGCTGCAGGCCAGTCCGATCCTGGCCGGTGCCGACAACGAAGCCGTGCGCCTGGCGCTGGCCGAACGGCTGGTGACGATGTTGCCCGAACTGAACCGGGAGCAGCAGAGCCAGGTCTATGCGTTCGTCGTGCAGGCGCTGGGAACGCTGGCGCTGGACGAGGTGCTGAAAATCCGCAAGGCGCTGTCAAGCGCGCTTTATGATTACGATATGGCGCCGCCGAAAGTGGTGAACCAGCTTGCGCAGGATGTCGAACGCACCGTGTCGGAGCCAATCCTGAAATATTGTACGGCTGTGTCGGATGACGTGCTGGTTGATATCCTGAAGGCACATCCGGCCTCCTGGGCGGTCAGCGCGATTGCCGGGCGCAGGACGGTCAGCCGGCGGATCGCGCAGGCGGTGATCGATACGCGGGACAAGCCGGGCGGTACCGTGCTGATTAAAAATGCCGATGCCGATATTGGTGAAGATACGCTGCTGGAGATTATCGATCGGGCCAAAGAGTACCCGGAATGGCAGACCCATCTGGCCGGTCGCGCCGGTTTACCGCCGAAAATGGCGAAAAAGCTTGCTGAGTTCGCCGATCGTGCCGTTCGCGACCTGTTACTGGCCCGTCCTGACATGGAGCCGGACGCGGCGGAGGAGATTGCCGCGATTTTCAAGCGCCGGCTCGATTTCGCCGGGGAAGGGGACCAGCAGCGCCTGCAGGATGTGTCAGCGGCGCAGCGGGTGAAAAAGCTCGCCAAAGACGGGCGGCTGAACGAGGTAACGCTTGGTGATGCGCTCGGCATGCGCGACAGCGAGTTTGTCTGCGCCGCGCTGGCCCATCTGGCCGGTACCGACCTGAAGACTGTGCAGAAAATTTTTGATATTAAGGCCCCGAAGGCGATCGTGGCGCTGAGCTGGAAGGCGAAGCTGACGATGCGTTTCGCCCTGCGCCTGCAAAAGGAGATTGCGCATATCCCGCCGCAGGAGCTGCTGTATCCGCGTGACGGCACCGATTATCCGCTGACCTATGATGAGATGATCTGGCAGCTCGATTTTTTGCTCGAAGATCGTGACGGGTAAAGCCTGTTCTCAGCGTTTCAGGCTTTACCCGCGAGCACTGCGAACGGAGGGGGCGCGCTATCCGGCTGCGCGCGCTATGCCCGTCAAATGCATGCTGTTGTTACGATTGCCGAGCAGGCACAAAGCATAGTTACAGAGCCCGCATAAGATTAATGCTGATAGCGCCGCCAGCATGACCATTGGTGACATCGGTATGATGATTATGGTGCTGACCAGTTCGACCGTGATCAATGCGACGAGAACGGCGGCAATTTTCTCTTTCTTCAGATAAGAGCACAGCAAAGCCCCCAGCGGCGCGCCGATCACGACAACCGGTATGGCCGCCAGCCAGTAGTTCTGTACCGTTTCGGAAAAATCGTTCAGAACAAAAACATGGAATGCAAAGCCAATCACCGCATTGACGGCCATCAGCACCACCGATGTCGGTGTGGAGATTTTTTCACTGATACGGAACAGCAGAACCATGACCGTGAACGTAATAATATCAATGCCGTTACCGATCAGGCCGCTCATCGTGCCGCCGATAAAGCCGGTAATAAAAAAGATCGTGGCATGGAGCCGGGTAAAATCCTGGATTTTCTCATGCCTGAATTTCAGATGTCCTACATTGATAAAGATAAGCGTGATCGCGAGGCTCGCGGCCATAATCGTGAAAGCGATTTTGACCAACTTCGGCGCCATCAGCGGGGCGATAAAGGCTGAGCTGAGCATGATACCAATCGCGCCGCCAAGGCTGGCCCACAGAATCACTTTCTTTTGTACGGGCAGGCGCATGAAAAAGATGCACAGTGACGCCGCGGTCATGCCAACGCTCTGGATCGCCAGCGAGAATACTTTGGCTTCGTGGGGCGGCACATGCAGGATTTTTGTAAAGACCGGGAACGCGACGGCCCCGCCACCTTCACTGGTGAGACCGGCAATGATGCTGCCGAACACCATGGTCAGTGTCACTTCCCAGTTTTCACTGATGATATTGAAAATATCCGCGCCGACTGTTACGGCGAGTACGGCATAGACAAACAGGACAATAAACGCGTTGAACTTCAAAGTATGCGGGCTATGGTTCATGATCTTTCCTCTTCATACATGCCGTTTCTTACTGCTTGGTTTCAGTTTCATACCGGGCCGCCGGTTATTTTGCAACGCATATATTGCGCCGCAAAAATTACCGGCTTACCGCCTCTTAAGCAGGACTACAGCCTGCTGCAGGCGCCGCGGATGCGGTGGCTTTTTTGTCAAGAGCCTCCCGGGACTGCTGCCAGATATGCTCTACGGTTTCACCGAAGTGGTCTTTTATGGCGACAACGCTGAACGCCGGTGGCCCCAGGCGTCCGCCTCTGCCGGGCTTTTCACCATAGCGCCGTGACCGTACCATCGTATCGCCGGCCCGCATGGTGCCGATCGCCGTAATACAGTCGCTTTCCTGGCCGTTCTGATTGACCAGTTGTCCTGCATAGCCGACATCGATGCCCATTCGGGTCCAGTGCGGTCTTGCACAGCCGCATTGAATCAGGTTTTTCCAAAGCTCGTCCTCGGTTTTGGTATAGTCCATTTCCTGGCCGAGGCTGGAGATGACATAGTCAAAGCGGCGTGTATTGCTTACCGCGGTGCCGTCCGGTGCCAGCATTCTATAGCTGACATTGACGCCGTCTTCGGCGCCTTCCATACCGGTAATCGATCCTGTCCAGATTTGTGCCTGGCCGTTCAGCAATGTGTCGTTTACCACCTCACCGATGGCCCGCGATACGCCGATCCGGTTGACATCAATCAGGCTCTTATATTTGTGAAAACGATCGGCGATCGCTTCCAGAGAGACGCCCAATTCAGTCAAAGTTTCGATCACACGGGGCACATGGCGTTCCCATTGTGTCAGGATTTGTTCACCGTTATAGCGGTGCTGGCGTGTTAGGGCGAACCACTCGCGCCTGATCTCCCGTTCAAAGGCATCAAGAATTTCGTTTTCAGATAGACGCCTGCGCTGAGTCTGCTGCTGTTCTTCCAGATTGCCTGCAACACGGCCAAAAGCGTCTGCTAATCTATCGCCACTCGGGCCGCCATAGGCCGGGTCTGATGATTGTCCCTCGTCCTGTGCCAGATTGCGCAATTTCCGCAGGAGAAAATCCGGATCATCCAGAGTAACCGGGCTTGGGAAGCGGTTTTCTTCATAGGTCGGGTGAACAAGGCCATTGCGGGAGATCATGACAATGTTCCCTTCATGCCCCCGTTTCCTGAGGCTGACAACGGCGTCAAAAGCGCTCATCGACGTGCCGATGATAAACACCGAACCGTTGCGATCCATCCCATCCATAAAGTGGCGCGCATGGTCGCCCCACTGGCTTGTCAGAACGCGGCCGTGATTCTGCACAGCGTTCAGGAAAGCCGGGCGCACGGCTGTTGTATGACCTGTGGCCAGCGCGACATGAATTGCGTCAATGCTCTCACCGTCTGCCAGTTTTACAATCGCGCCGTCCGGTTTCTCTTCAACATCGACAACCTGTGCCGTTTTTTTGACGACGCTTATGGTACCCGCGTTTCTGTTAATTTCTCTTTGCAGGCGGTCATCGAGATATTCCTGGTAAAGGCGGCGCGGAACAGCATCCTGACGCTGACGGTAAATAGCGCGGTGTTTGTCATAGAGCCACTCCTGGAAATCGCTTGGATCATGTGCGAACGGAGACATACGTTCGGCCTGGATGTTAATCACATGCTCGTCATTCGCCGTGCCCGGGCTATAGGCCAGGCCGGCGCTGCGGTTTTCTTCTTTCTTTTCAATCAGGACGATTTCGATTGGTTCGGACTCATCGGCGTCACGATTCTGCCTTAACAACTCAATCGCGGTCATTGTGCCGCTGAAGCCGCAGCCGACAACCACGATTTTTCCGGTTGGCACATGGCGCCGGGCTTCTTCAATGGCCGGTTTGATAACATCGCTCACGCCGCCGTGCCGGGCATTTTTCAGCATTGTGTAACCCCCGCCATCCCTAAATGTAAGCGCGCGGTAAAGAGCCAGCGGATTGTCTTTATAATGCTTTTTCAGGCCTTTGATAAGTGCCCTGATAACCTGTTTACTACTCCCCTGATAGGCGGATTCGCTGAGTGGCGAATAATCTCGATCGGTTCTGTGATCCGGGTTGGCGCCCTTCTTCAGCAGGTAATTCACAACATCTAATTTGCCGGCAACAGCGGCTTTGTAAAGCGCTGTCTCGCCATCAGCGTTCCGGACGTCAACGTCCAGTTTTCCGGATTGAAGATAGGCTTTCACTGTTTCCAGATCGCCGCTTTCCGCAGCACGCAGGTAATCCCTGGCATTGCCGGCAGCAATCTTGGCTTCCACGATTTCTCCAGCAAGCTGCGCAGCCAGGGATGACATTTCGACGCGTCTTAATTCGGCAATCAGGCTCCATCTTTTATCAAGTGCTATCAAAGCATCGGTATAGGTACCGGGGCTGTCCTGGTATTTTTGTTTTGCGGCGCTGATCATCTGCGAGATCAGGTCTTCCCGTCCCGTTTCGATTAAGGCCGGCAGGACATCATACGGCGTCTCTGTGTTGCCGTTGGCGATATCAACAAGATCCGGCATTTTATCAGCACTGATATCAGCGCTGATAAGGGCACCGGCGGCACGATTGATAGCGGATTCGAGCACAGCTCTGGCCTCAAGATCAATGCCACCTTTACCGTCGGCCCAGAGCCGTTTCATCTCTTCGACATCGCATCGTTCGGCGGCAAGAATAAAGTCGCGGTCTTGGTCTGTTGTCATATTGTTCACCCTCCTCAGCAAATATCAAATGACATTGGCTGATTAACATAATAAAAAATTATATGTCAATAAATTTCGGGCCTGTTTTTCATTTTTTTGTTCATATTTTGCGCGGTACGAAATGAAGTCCAGCCTTGCTCTTTGGCAGTTTGCCGCGTATTTTTGTTGCAGATGCTAAAATATGCAACAAATTTGAGAGGCTTATCATGAAACAACCTGTTCGTATTGCCGTTACCGGAGCGGCCGGCCAGATCGGCTATGCGCTGTTATTCCGCATCGCCAGCGGCGCGATGCTGGGGCCGGATCAGCCGGTAATCCTGCATTTGCTTGAAATCACCCCGGCACTGGGGGCGCTGCAGGGTGTGGTGATGGAACTGAATGACGGCGCGTTCCCGCTGCTGCACGGCATTGTTGCGACCGATGATGTTAACGTTGCTTTCAGGGATGTTGACTATGCGTTGCTGGTTGGCGCGATGCCGCGCAAGGACGGGATGGAGCGCAGCGACCTGCTGGAAGCCAATGGCGGCATTTTCGGGCCGCAGGGCCGGGCGCTGAACGACCAGGCCAGCCGTGACGTCAGGGTGCTGGTGGTCGGGAATCCGGCGAACACCAATGCCCTGATCGCCCAGCAAAACGCGCCGGACCTTGATCCGTCATGCTTTACCGCGATGGTCCGGCTCGACCATAACCGGGCGCTTTCGCAATTGGCTGAAAAGACGGAAGTCCATGTGACCGATATCCGTAAGGCGATTATCTGGGGCAATCACAGCGCCACGCAATATCCCGACCTGCATCATACGATTGTAAGGGGCGAGGCGGCGCTTTCGCTGGTGCCGCAGGACTGGTACGAAAACAACTTTATCCCCGAGGTGCAGCAGCGCGGCGCGGCGATTATCAAGGCGCGCGGCGCGTCTTCGGCGGCATCCGCAGCCGCGGCGGCAATCGACCATATGCGCGACTGGGCACTGGGCACGCCGGAGGGGGACTGGGTGTCGATGGCGGTGCCGTCGGACGGTTCTTACGGTATCGCGCCGGGCGTGATTTACGGTTTCCCGGTAACCTGCCAGGGTGGGCGCTATGAGATTGTGCAGGGGCTGGAGATTAACGACTTTAGCCGGGCCCGCATGGATGCCACCGACGCCGAGTTGCGCGAGGAGCGTGCGGCGGTTGAAAAGCTGTTCGCCACGAAAGCGGCAGCTTAAACGGTGGTGATCCTACCGAAAGCGCCTACATTCCCGTTCTTTTGAACGCGAAAACAGTATACGCTGTTAACCCGGTCTGTAAAATTTAATGTTCTGGATCAAAGGTTTTGCGGCTGATCTTATCGTTCAGGCTGTTATTAGTCATGTTCTGACGATGCAAGATGGCCAATGCCGCGTCTTTTAGTGCTTTAATGCCCGCATTATGATGGCACAACTCTTCCAGAACAAAGCTGTAATAACCAGAGTCAATTGCCTCATAAGCGCTCGCCAAAACGCAATCATTGATATCAAAACCAACAAAATGAGTTTCTTCAATGCCGTTTTCTTTCAAAAACGCATGTAATGCCTGCGGATCGGGGCCTTTAAAGCAGGATCTGGCCGTTTTTGTGACACGAAAAGTACTGCCTTTGAACGGTTCCAGCGCTTTTAAAACTGTCTGGCAGGTTTTGCCCGTTTCCGCCTCTGTAAATGTCAAACCATGCTGTTTGAAAAACATCGTTGATGGCGGTGCATGATATTCCGCCAGTACATAGGCATCGTAAGGTATTGTTTCGACATAGCGGACAATGTGCTTTGTGATAGCGGGAGGGATGTCGCCTGTTAATGTCAGGGGCTGTACATCAATGATAAATAGCGCTTTTTTCTCTGCCGCATCGGGGATAATCATTTCAAAATCTCCAATTTTAATCCGGTCACAATAGGGTATAAAGCTAAGTTATATCCTGTCTTTCGTCGGACGGCCAGAGACTGCGGCGCATCACTTTTTATGCCTTGTTTGTTCAGACCCTTCTTTGTCTATGTTCGTGGATATGAAGTGACGTAAGGAGAGAAAAGGACCGGCAGCATTTTAGGTTGGTGTGGGTAGTGTTGCAGCCGGGGTACGGTCGGCGATGGTTGTCTGATCTGCATCGGCCGTAACGGTTGTCTGCATACCGTCAGCGGCCGGTTGGTCTGCCGTTGCGTCACTGGCGTCGGCTTCCATCGTTTCTTCGGTTTCCGGGGCGGCATCCGGCGTCGGAGCAGCGCGCTGCTCGTAATCCACTTCGGCCAGTTGGACCACATCGACGCCGTAAAGCTCGAAGCCACGATCACGGGCGTAATCAAGCCAGTCTTCCAGCGGCATGATATGGGCGCCGTCGCGGCCTGAAGCGCTCTCGGCAAACATTAATGTACCGCTTTCCGTATCACGGTAAACGATACCAATATGATCGATGCCCATTGCCCGCCCGGCATCCCAGCCACGATCGCCGGAATCGATGCCGATGACCATGCCGGCGCGCATATTATCCATCGTGATATCATTATCGCGTAAAATACCGGCCTCACGCCCCAGATTCTGGACTTGGTATTCAGAGGAGGTATTAACGGCGTTCAGGACTTTATCGTTGAACCGGGCGGTGATATCGACATCCGAAGCTTCAATCGTCACGCCATCGCGCATACCGCCCATGGCGGTGCGGATCGCTTGCTTAACGAAACCGCTACAATCAATGGCGTTGCCGCTTTTACCGCCAAACTTGTAATCAACACCGCGGTCAACGGCGCCCTCGGCGTAATGTTCGATGCCGATACTGACGGCGGTGCGCACGGCGGCGTCAACCATGGCCTCTGCACTATCCGGATCAGCCATCAGGTCCTGAGCGGTGGTAAAGTTCAGATCGGCATGGTTGAGGCGGAAATCCTCAGGCAGTGAGCGCTGAAAGGTCGGGTGATTGACCATTTCATCAAAGCTCATACCTGAAAGATTGCTCATGCTGCCGGAGAGCAGCCCATTCAGATTGCCATGACCCAGCAACGCCTGAAAAATAGCGGCAATGAGTTCGAAGAGTCCTTCCAGGCTGTTCTGTTGCATGGTCTGATCAGCCATGGTGAACAAAGAGAGCGCATCGCGCTCCTGTCCCGTTGTTATAGCCGGAGGTGGCCTTTCAGCCATGAATCACACCCTTATATGTTCACGTTTCTATTTGTTTTTTATTTTCAACTATTTTACCAAAAACGGCTTACAGGGCGCAAATTTCAGCGAAAAAACTCAGATCGTTGTGCTTAGCGTCGATGTTTGCGTTTGCGGCGTCGCCGCCGATGTGCCGGCGTCAGCGGTGACTATAGGGTCTGTGGGCTGGGACAGTGAGTCTGGCTGGGGGGCTGTGGCCGGTTCCGGGCCGGTGGCCGTGTCGAACGGCTCTTTAACCGCGGGCTCGTCCGCTTCAGCCTCAATATCTATTTCCGCCCTGGTTTCGGGGGCGCCGAAGAGGCGCTGGAAATCAGCGGCTCTGGTCATTACATGGCTTTGATAGCGGGACAGCGCTTCAGTGCCGGTTGCGTTATTTTCGAAAAATTTGGGATTCCAGCCCGCAGGATCGCCGATTTTCGCGGCAGCACTCTGTCCGGAACCGGCATTATGCATGGCGAGCAGTTTGTCGGCATTACCGGGCCCCACATTATAGCCCGCAAAGACGGCGCCGAAGTTCTCTTCCTGCATCGGGTCGACACCCAGGTGTGCGGCGACTTCGCCGAGGTAAAAAGCCGACGCGTGAGCCGAAACTGCCGGGTGAAAGCGCAGGTCTGTGCCCCATTCGGTCGCGATGTCCCAATTGCCGGACCGCAGGGCGGCCGCGACATCCCCGCTGATCTGGCCGTCAAGCTGTCTGGCGATTTCATCGCCGTGCTTGTCGATCATACTGGCGAATGTGCGCCGTGTGAACTGGAAGTCGCCGGCGCAGCCGGAGGCGCTGATCAATGTTTCATGGGTCCCGAACCGTGTTTCAATGCCCCAGACACCGGCGAGCAGGTCTGGTGAAATCCCGGCTGCTGCTGCGGCGCCGTTTAGATTCTCAATAACCATTTGCTGCCGCGTGCCGACATCGATCTCGCCGATGCCGGCCGGTGTGCCCAGGCCGCGGATTAAGCCGGCCGGATTATCGACGCCGAATTTATCGCCGATAAAATTAAGCAAGTTGCCGTCCATCAGCGTGTCTTCATCGAACATGCCGAACAACAGCATCAGCAGGCTCAGGAGCGCGCCAATGGGGTTTTGTGCCATGAGTTGCTGGAACTCAAGATTTTCAGTGCGCTCGCGGGTGACGGCCAGCGGCGTTACATCATCGGTTCTGGCTGTGTCCGTTGTAGAGGGAAGATTGGTCGACGCACTCATAAGGCCGGGTCCTTATGCTGTCATTGTTGCTGATTGTGTCTGTGGCGGCTGTGTGGGAACAGGCTCATCGGCCGTGACATCGGCGTCCGGCGCTGGTGCGGGGTCCGGTTGGGCCGGCGGCTCGAGAGGCTCGGTGGCCTCCTGCGCGCTGGCGTGCAGTTCGGTCAGCGATTGCCCCAGCGGCGGATCATCAATATGCGAGCCGGCAGCGCTGGTGGCTGTGCGTGACTCGCCTGCGGGCGCTGTGGCTTCCGCTGTGGCCTCTGTGTCTGGTTCCTGTCCCTGTTCGGCAAAGGCACCGAATATCTCGGGGTGGTTATTTGCCAGATATGCCTGTACTTCCGGCGAACCACCCTCATATATCTGTTGCGCGTAGACGCCACGCTGCTCGCCGGTCAGATTAGGATCGGCCATCATATACATCGCTTGCTGCATTTGCGGATCAGCGCCAAGTGCTTCAAGCTGGTCATAAAGGTCGCTTTGTCCCAGCTGTGTTTCAAAGCGGTCCAAACGTCCTTCCAGCTTGGCAATCTGGTTTGCAAGTTGCTCTAGCTCGGCGCGTTCACTCTCAATTTCCGTATCAAGTTCGCGTGCGCGGTCTCTTAAGTTGTCGAGATTTTCACGTTCCTGCTCAATAATCTCATGCATCTGCGCTTCGAAATCGTCGTTGATGCGGATGTCCTCCCAGACCTGTTCGCGGGCCTCATGGGCTTCATTAAGGCGATCGAGGATTTCCGGCGGCAGTTGATCTTCAACGGGGCTGGCCTGACCGCCGTACGGATGATCAAAATCGAAGCTCATGGCGACCCATTGGCCGTTTTCGTCCTGATAGATCATGTGATTATCCAGTCCGAGGGCCGCTTCGGCTTCGTTGGTGGCCGCGAAGTATTCACCGTAAGTCTCACTGACCCGCTGATCAAAATCTTCGCGGCTGGCTTCGATCTGGTCCAGCGCGTTTTCAGCCGCTTCCATGCGCGTCAGGGATGTGTCCATATCGTCTGTGACATCGGCCCGCTCGGCTTCTACGGCCGCCAGCGCGGCCTGTGCGGTTTCAAGCTGTGATTCTAAGGCGAAGATCTGCTGCTGGGCCGCATTACGATCTTCGGTCAATGCGATAATTATTTCGTTAAGTCCAATAGTTTCGCCCTGCAGGTCAGCGGTGGCCAACGTCAGGTCCGCCTGTTCTTCCAGCAGCGCTTCTCTTTCTACGGTGAGTTGTTCAAGTTCCGCTTTTTCCGCTTCAAGGGCTTCCACTTCCTGCTCTATTTCAAGAAGCCGTTCATCAATTTCAACCTGCCGGGCTTCAAGTGTCTCGATTTCGCTGCCGATCTCTTCCTGCCGGGCGCGGGCTGTTTCCAGCTCCTGTTCTGCCCGTTCAAGATTCGCACGTTCCTGCGCCAGATCGTCTTCTATCCTGTCGACGGCCTGTTGGTCCCATATGGCTTCATGGCTTCCCGGTTCTTCTCTGATCCGTGCCTGAACTTCCTGATTGCGGCGTAGCATCTCTTGGCCTTCGGGAGTGTTCATTCTGGTTTCGAGGCGGGCAAGCGCTTCCGGGTCTGTCACCCGTTCGCTCTGGCCGTCAGGGCCGGTGCCGACCGACCAGAATGTTATATTTCCTTCACTATCAGCTGTGAAGTTATAACGGTCGCCGTTTTCACCTTCGCTGAGGAAGTCTTCCTTTTCCTGTTTCAGGTCCTGATGCTCATCTGCGACGGCGCGTTCTGATTCGGTCAGGTCCTCTCTGGCCCCGTCCCGGCCAGCTTCGGCGGCTTCCAGTTCTGCTTCCGTTTCTGCCACGGCGGCTTCGGCTTCGGCGACCTCATCCTCCAGGCGTTCGACGTTGGCGTCGGCTTCGGCTTGCTGGATAAGCAGTTCTTCAAGCCGTACGGCGTTTTTCGCCTGTTCTGCATGCAATGCAGTACTTTCTGCATTGAGGGCGCTTAATTGCTGATTGATAGCCATTATCTGGGAATTGATCTGGCTCTGTACCATGAATTGCTGGTAGGCCTGCTGGCGGGCGCGGTCGCGCGGATCGTTGCTGTCATTGCCACTGGTGCCGGTGCCGGCGAGGGTGGCGCCGTTGTCCATTTCATCAAGATACACGTGTATACGGCCGGCAGCGTCCGGCCCGATTGCCAGCGCCATAAAGGCCAGCGCGTCGTGGCCGGCTTCCAGTGGCTGTTCGCCGGGTTGTTCGCCGTTCTCGATTTCCGCTTCGGGCAGCATGTCGTCAAGCGCCCCTTCGAACAGGGCGCGGTCGGCGGCGCTTATTTTATCAAGATATTCCTGTAAAACCGTGTCGGGATTTTCTGTCAGCGCCGTCAGGCTGAAAGATCCGTCGTCGCCGTTCATTGGCTCGGTCAGCAGGGCGGTCAGGCGTTGTTCGATCTCAGCGCGCTGCCCGTCATTCATGCTGTCGACAGTATGTACGGCCTGTTCTGCCGGGGTGCGATCGTGTGCGTTTGCAATGAATTCATCAAGATCCGCCGGGCCGGCAGAGGGATTATCTGCATCGGGATCAGTTTCGCCGTCTACGCCGTCTGGCGCTGCTTTACCGAGCAACGGGTCTCTGCCCCGCCAGTATCTGCCCTCATCCCACAAGTCGTTGAAATTGACACGGTCCATGCCGCCGCTGCCCCACAGCCTTTCGAACACCGCTTTCATACCGCCGCCCTGTGCGGCAAAGACGTTGTCCATGCCTGTCGATGCCGGTGTTTGTCCGGCCGCGGTAAAGCTTCTGATCAGCGAGTCCGCCAAAGTGTCACACCCCTAACTGCAACTTTTTATTACGGCGCGCCTCTACATTTATTTACACACCTTTTGCGCGCCTATATCTATTTTACGGAATTTTTACTAACAAAGTCAAAATTTCACAAAATAAATCAATTATTTAGCCGTTTGTCCGTGGCGGCCTAGCGCTTTGTTTTTACTGATGAATTTTAAGCTCATACAGCGGCGCCCGGCCTGGCTGTCGTACAGCCATGTCTATTAATTACGTTAAATGTCTTAAAATAATCTTAAGAACACCGCTTTAAGGCTTGTTCAGCAAGCTTTTGCACCCGGCTGCGTGCAGATCGTTTGCCGGGTTTGCAACCGTAAAGGAAAATGTTAAAACGATATGTGTTTTCTGGCGGCGTCAGCCGTTCTACCTGCCATATCGAGGGGGAATCGAGTCTATGAATATCCATGAATACCAAGCCAAGGAGCTTTTGAAAAAATTCGGCGTTGCCGTACCGGACGGTTTTGCGGCGATGAGCGTCGATGAGGCTGTCTCTGCCGGCGAAAAGCTGCCAGGGCCGCTTTATGTTGTGAAAGCGCAAATTCATGCCGGCGGCCGCGGAGCCGGGCACTTTACCGATAACCCCGAGGGCAAGGGCGGCGTCAGGCTGTGCAAAACCGCCGATGAAGTCAAAGAAGCCGCCGAGGCTATGTTGGGCAAGGTGCTGGTCACCAAGCAGACCGGACCTGAAGGCAAGGAAGTGCAGCGCCTGTATGTGACGGATGGTGTGGAGATTGAAAAGGAATATTACTGCTCGGTTCTGATAGACCGGGCCAGCAGCTGCGTTACCTTCATGGTTTCGACCGAAGGCGGCATGG
The DNA here is from genome assembly GCA_964445195.1 of uncultured Micavibrio sp. Lineage (GTDB taxonomy): Bacteria > Pseudomonadota > Alphaproteobacteria > Micavibrionales > Micavibrionaceae > UM-FILTER-47-13. Next base: position 93,244 of record CAYUKA010000002.1, read on the forward strand.
ATATTGAGGAAGTGGCCGAGGCAACGCCAGAGAAAATCCACAAGGTCACGGTTGATCCGGCCACCGGTATGATGCCGTTCCATGCGCGCAAGCTGGCCAAGGCGCTGGCGCTTGACGGTGACGCCGGCAAAAGCGCGGTGAAGTTTTTCATGGCGCTCTACAACAGTTTCGTGTCGCTCGACGCGGCGATCGTTGAAATTAACCCGATGATCGTCACCGACAGGAACGAGGTTATGGCGCTGGATGCGAAAATGAATTTCGATGAGAACGCCCTGTTCCGCCAGAAAGAGGTCGCCGCGATGCGCGATGAGACCGAAGAGGATGAAAAGGAACGGCAGGCGCATGAATATGACCTGTCCTATGTGGCGCTCGACGGCAATATCGGCTGCATGGTCAATGGCGCGGGCCTGGCGATGTCGACGATGGATATCATCAAGCTTTATGGCGGGGCTGCGGCCAATTTCCTCGATGTCGGCGGCGGTGCCGACAAGGAAAAAGTGACGGCCGCCTTCAAGATTATCCTGTCCGACCCCAACGTCAAAGGCGTGCTGGTCAATATCTTCGGCGGCATCATGAAATGTGATGTGATCGCCGAGGGCATTATCGCCGCCGCCAGGGAAGTGGCGCTCAGTGTCCCGCTGGTCGTCCGGCTGGAAGGCACGAATGTCGATAAGGGCAAGGAAATACTGGCCGGGTCCGGCCTGCCGATCATCGCCGCCGACAATCTGGCCGACGCGGCCGAGAAGGTCGTGGACGCAACACAAAAAGCGCAGGAGGCTGCATAATGACCGTACTTGTGAATAAAGACACCAAAGTGATCTGCCAGGGTATTACCGGTGCCCATGGAACATTCCATACCGAGCAGGCGATTGGCTACGGCACGCAAATGGTCGGCGGGGTGACGCCGGGCAAGGGCGGCAGCGAGCATCTCGGCCTGCCGGTGTTCGATACGGTTGCCGAGGCCAGGGAGCGTACGGGTGCGAACGCCACAGCGATTTACGTGCCGCCGCCGTTTGCCGCGGACGCGATCCTCGAGGCGGTCGATGCCGGGATCGAACTGATTATCTGCATCACCGAAGGCATCCCGGTCATGGATATGGTCAAGGTCAAGCGCGGCCTGCAGGGCAGCGCGTCGCGCCTGATCGGCCCGAACTGCCCCGGTGTGATCACGCCGGATGAATGCAAGATCGGTATTATGCCGGGCCATATTCACAAGAAGGGCAAGGTCGGTATTGTTTCGCGCTCCGGCACGCTGACTTATGAGGCGGTCGCGCAAACCACGGCGCCGGGCCTTGGCCAGTCAACCTGTATCGGCATTGGCGGCGATCCGGTTAACGGCACCAACTTCATTGATTGTCTTGAAATGTTCCTCGGTGATGAGGATACCGAAGCGATCCTGATGATCGGCGAGATCGGCGGCACTGACGAGGAAGAGGCCGCTGAATTTTACAAGACTGTCAAGAACAAGAAACCGATTGCCGGCTTTATTGCCGGCGTCACCGCTCCGCCGGGCAAGCGCATGGGCCACGCCGGCGCCATTATTTCCGGCGGGCAGGGCACGGCCGAATCAAAGATCGAGGCCATGAAGTCCGCCGGTTTTGTTGTGTCTGACAGCCCGGCTGCGCTCGGTGATGCCGTGCAAAAGGCGATGGCGGCGTAAAAAACGCTATTCCATAATTTAAGGGGGTGACAGGAACGTTTAATCCTGTTATCCCTTTTTTTATGTCCAGAAACTGGTTTTATATTGTGCCGTTGGCGCTTGTGCTCGTGGCTTGCGGGCCGGGAGAAGAGCCGGATGAGGCATCGGCCGAGCGGCCTGTGGCTGAACCGCTTCAAACCTGTGGCGAGTTTTACGATGCGGCCCGCCCGGCGAATGCGGGTGATCTGCACATATTGCGCGAACGGCCGGACGGTATTGTTGTTGCGGCCTGCCGTTATGATGAACCGGATGAGAACGGCACTGCGCCCTACACGGAATTCAATTTCGTATCCGGCACGCTCTGCACCGGCACCGCCGGTCAGAAATACCCTTATAGCTGCCGTGGCTATGACGCGCTGGATAGCGCCCAGCAGCAGGCCCTTGCGGACGCCAACGCGCTCCTGAATCAGGACCGTTACACATTGCGGGCTTTTTAATCCCCTCTCGACAGGAGCAGTGTCACGCTTTAGCATGATTGTTCCGGAACTGAAGGAGGGATCACGAATGTCACAACTTTCCGAATTATCACCCGAGGACAGGGGGCTATTAGTGGGCCTGCCTTACCGTGTCGGCGTCTGGATGAGCCATTCCGATGATGAGGCCGGCGAAGCCGATGATATCCGCGAGATGAAGGCCCTGGAACAGATCATCAAATCGATCGCCCAGGTGCATGAGCAATCGGCGTTCGTGCAGGAAGTGGCGCAGCAGACACTGGCGCGGCGCGAGCAATGGGAGAGATGGGCGAACCACTCGTTCGACATTCTTGCCGACTGCGAAAAAGCCGCAGCCGTGCTGAAGAGCCGCGTCAATGACAATGACCGTAAGGATTATTGCCGCACGCTGGTGAATATCGCCGAGACGGTTGCCGCGGCCTATGGCGAATTCGGCATGGGGGCGGACGAAGATGAAGGGTTGCTGGGCGGTTTCCTGGGCAAGGTTGTCGGCAAGCTGAAGGGTGAGGAGGCGGAGGACGGATTTATGAATATCAGCCCCGCTGAAAATGATGCTTTGGAGCGCCTGAAAACGGCCCTCAGGGATAAAGAAGCCTGATCGCCTGCCGGCCGGTTATTTTCGGTTTTCAAAATCTGTGTTTGCGCTAGAATGGATAAGGTTTTGAAAAGGGATACATAAAGGGATACATTGTCTTACCTGGAACATTTCACACAAGAGCAGCGTGAACTGCTGGTTTCCTTACCCTACAGGGTCGGTTTGTGGGTCAGTGAGAGTGATCAGGGCGGTGGCGATCACTCGTCCGAAGCGGAAATGCAAACCCTTGAAACCCTGATCATGGGCTACGCCGAAGATTTTTTGAAATCCGAATTCGTGGAAGAAGTCATGCGCGGCACGTTGGCCCGCAAAGAGACATGGCCGGCATGGAGCCGGTCTCTGGATAATGTGCCGCAGCAATGCCAGGCCGCGATCAATATGATGCAGGATCATATAGAGAGCAAGGATGTGCTATCCTTTCGTCAGACACTGATGGAAGTGGCGCGCGCGATCGCTATGGCCTATCGTGAACTTGATGAACAGACGAATACGATTGCAATGCTGCGGGTTCATTCCCTGCATTACTGGCTAAGACTGAAGGCTTACATTCGCAAAGAACAGCCGCCGAGTCTTGATGAAATCATGAATATCAGCCGTTCCGAGCATAAGGTTTTGCAAAAGCTTGCAACGGTTCTTAAAGTTGATATGCACGGCAACCCGCTGGAGTCTCTGGCGGCCTGAGATACGGTAGAGAAAGGACAGTGACCATGGCGTTTCTTGAGCAATTCTCCGAAGATGAGCGTAACCTGATTGTATCCCTGCCATACAAGGCAGGGCTGTGGGTGAGCACGATTGACGATGCCGGCGGCACGGCGGCAGACTACAAAGAACTCGAAGCGCTGGAACGGATTATCAGCGAGAAAGGCAAAGGCATGTTCGAATCGGCCTTCGTCCACGAAGTGATGGCCGAGACATGCACGCGCCAGCAGGACTGGAAAGCCTGGGCAGACGGCGCCGACAAGGTTTTGGTAGAATGCACGAATGCCGTCAAAATTATCGCCGACAGGCTGGCGGAAAAGGATATTGACGCTTACCGGCAAAATATTATGAGTATCGCGGTCGAGGTTGCCAAGGCATTCCGGGAGTTCGACGCCGATGCGCCGCTGGGTGTACGATTATGGACGCAGTACCGCCTGTTCCTTGAGGCAATCTTCCGGATCATTAAACGCGATAAAACCTATGAAAGCGAAAGCATGCTGAATATCAGCTATGAAGAAGATATGGCTTTATCAAAACTCTCAAAGGCTCTGTATGAAGGCGCCGTCGACGATTCACCGGCTGTGCCGCCGCCCGCCTTCCAGGGAAACGCGTAAACTGACTGACAAAAGGAGAACAGGATCCCCGATCCGTTAGATCATGACTGACAAACAGAATGCGGCTCCCAAGACCCGCTTGGGATTTCTGACCGGTGCGAATGCTGAATATATCGCCCATCTCTATAACCAATATCTGATCAATCCCGAAAAAGTTGACCATAGCTGGGGCAGTTTCTTCGGCGAGTTGAATGATAACGAAGCCAATTTGCTGCAGGAGTTGCACGGCGCAAGCTGGACGCCGGCTGAGAACCGCAAGGACCGCAACGGTTTTGACAGCTTTGCCAGCGCTACCCATGCTGAGGCGCCTCCCATTCAGTCTGTGACAACAACACCACAACCATCTTCACCGGCGGATGCCGATGCAGCGCGGCAGGCGACGCTTGACTCTGTGCGCGCGCTGATGCTGATCCGCGCTTATCGGGCCCGCGGCCATATGGTTGCCAATCTTGATCCGCTTGGGCTGAAGGAAAAGGAATATCATCCTGAGCTTGACCCGGCGCAGCACGGCTTTACCGATGCCGATTATGACCGGCCGATTTTTCTCAATCATGTGCTGGGGCTGGAATACGCAACACTGCGCGAAATTCTCGACATTCTAAAGCATACCTATTGCGGCACGATCGGGGTTGAATTCCTGCATATGACCGATCCGGAGGAAAAGGGCTGGATTCAGCGCCGGATCGAAGCCGGAATGAATCATACTGACTTTACCGTTAACGGCAAGCGCGCGATCCTGCAGCGCCTGACGGCGGCGGAAGGGTTCGAGACGTTCCTGAACACCAAATATACCGGTACCAAGCGCTTTGGCGTTGACGGCGGTGAGTCCCTGGTGCCGGCCATCGAGCAAATCATGAAGCGCGGCGGCCAGCTTGGGCTGAAAGAGATCGTGATCGGGATGGCACACCGCGGGCGGCTGAATGTGCTGACCAATGTTATGGGCAAGTCCTTTACCGCCGTGTTCTCGGAATTCCAGGGCCATTCCTCCAACCCGGAAGACGTGCAGGGGTCCGGCGATGTCAAATATCATCTCGGCACCTCAAGCGACCGTGATTTTGACGGTAATGTCATTCACCTGTCACTGACCGCCAATCCCTCTCACCTGGAAGCCGTCAATCCCGTTGTGATCGGCAAGGTGCGCGCGAAACAGGTGTTGCGTAATGATCGTGAAGCACGGGAAGTCCTGCCGCTCTTGCTGCATGGTGATGCAGCATTCGCCGGTCAGGGGCTGGTCGCCGAAACCCTTATGATATCTGATCTTCCGGGCTATCGTGTTGGCGGTACCATTCATATTGTGCACAATAACCAGATCGGCTTTACAACGACACCGCAATTCTCGCGTTCCGGTCCGCACCCGACCGATGTGGTCAAGATGCTGGCGGCACCCATCTTTCACGTGAATGGTGACGATCCCGAAGCTGTAGTCCATGTCTCGCGAATCGCGATCGAATACCGCCAGAAATTCAACAAGGATGTCGTTATTGATCTCGTCTGTTACCGGCGTCATGGCCATAACGAAGGCGACGAGCCGTCATTTACCCAGCCGCTGATGTACCGCAAGATCGCGCGGCATGAAAGCGCGCGGACGCAATATGCGGCGCAGCTCGTTGGTGAGGGTGTCATTACTGCCGACGAGGCGCAGAGCATGGTTGATGAGTTTCACACCTACCTCGAAGAGGCTTATGAGGCGACCAAAAGCTATAAGCCGAATAAGGCGGATTTCCTGGAAGGCGCATGGGAAGGTTTGACGGTTGCGCACGGGATTGAGCGGCGCGGGGTCACGGCGGTTGAACCGCCGATCATTGAAAAAATCGGCAAGGCGCTGACCAGTGTACCGGACGGTTTTAACCTGAATTCGAAAATCGTCCGCCAGCTTAAGGCCAAGCAGAAGATGATTGCCGGCGAAACGGCTCTTGACTGGGCCACGGCGGAGGCACTGGCGTTCGGCAGTTTGCTTAACGAGGGATATTCTGTGCGCCTGTCAGGCCAGGATAGCGGCCGGGGAACATTCTCCCAGCGCCATGCCATCTGGCATGATCAGGAAAACGGGGCCAAGCATTACCCTCTCCAGTTTGTTGATCCACAGCAGGCCAAATTCGAGGTGCATGACAGTCCGCTATCCGAAGCGGCTGTGCTAGGCTTTGAATACGGCTATTCGCTAGCCGACCCGCGCAGCCTTGTGCTGTGGGAGGCGCAGTTCGGCGATTTCGTCAACAGCGCGCAGGTGCTGATCGACCAGTTCATCAGCTCCGGCGAGTCGAAATGGCTGCGCATGTCGGGCCTGGTGATGTTGCTGCCGCATGGCTATGAAGGGCAGGGTCCGGAACACAGTTCGGCGAGGCTGGAGCGCTTCCTGCAAAACAGCGCCGAGGATAACTGGCAGGTCTGTAACTGCACGACGCCGGCCAATTATTTCCATGTGCTGCGCAGGCAGATGCATCGCGATTTCCGCAAGCCGCTGGTGATCATGACGCCGAAGTCATTGCTGCGGCATAAGCTTGCGGTTTCGCCGCTGGAGATGTTCACCGGCGAAAGCACATTCCACCGCTTCCTGTGGGATGATGACTGGCTTGATAATGCGGCGGCCAAGGATATCAAACGGATCGTTCTGTGCTCCGGCAAGGTTTATTACGACCTGCTGGCAGAGCGGCGCGAGCGCGGCGTGGATGATGTTTTATTGCTGCGCCTTGAGCAGCTTTATCCGTTTCCACATCAGGCGCTGGCCGAGGAACTGGCAAAGTTCCCGGATGCGGAAATTGTCTGGTGCCAGGAGGAGCCGAAGAATATGGGCTCCTGGCATTATGTCAGTGAGTGGATTGAGGACTCTCTCGGGTTGGTCAAGCACAAAGCCGACAGGCCCCGTTACGTCGGCCGCCCGGCCGCAGCTTCACCAGCGACCGGCTTTCTCAAACGTCATCAGGAAGAGCAGGCCAGGCTGGTCGATGAGGCGCTGACGATCTAAAAACGCGGGGCACGCTCTTGTATTGTTTCTGTGCGGTTATAGCGCGTCCATCTGCCGGGAGTTCGCATGGCTATGTCCAGCAATTCGTGTTCTGTCTCTTCATGTGAGCGGAACCAGTCGGCGGCTTTAAACATGCCTGTACCGTGGGTCATAGCTAACTTCAGGGTCGCCAGCGTGCCGGCGATGTTTCGGGCGATGCTGAAGCCTTTATTTCCCTTGTCGTCGATATCGTCGATCACGGTTGGTAACACGTCCTGAATAAAGCGGTCTGTGGCGCGTTCGAACGCGGTGCGGTCCTGCGTGTTCATCTGTTCATAAAGCCGAAGGAAATCATCACCGGTGACTTCATAGGCTTCGCCGATATGCGCGGCGTCGCCGACGAAGCCGGGACCCCAGTGGCTGTGTCGCACGCCCTGATCGCTGCAATAACGCACATTGCCTTTGGGGCCCAGCACATCGACGAGGGCCTGAAAGTATCCGTCTTCACCCTGATAAGCGCGCTGGAATGCAGGAAAGAAGCGAAATAGTCCGACCTTGACTGCCGGTTCCGTGTTCTCGGCTTCGCCGTTAAACACGGCACGCAACCGGTCGGCTTCTTCAAGGGCATCAACGGATGCGCTATCAAAAAACGGCAGGTAGCGGTTTCTGTGCAGGAAATGCTCTGCCCAGCCCCAGCGGGCTTGCGTGGTCACTTCGGCCGATAGCCGGCCAGCGCCGTCAATCTCATCAATGGCAACGAAGTTCAGCCGGGCATCCCGGCCGATGGCGGAAAGGTTATGCCGCGCATCGATCATTACTGACAGGTATGTGTCTTCATCTTCATTATAAAGCAGAGCATAATGCATTAAAGGCAGTGCGTGACTCCTGTCGCGCTCCTCAATATTGCCGTAAATGTCGTCGATTCTGTACTCGTTCAGAGCTTCGCGGGTGAAACTTTGAACCAATCCATGAGCTGCCAGCAAATCGGCGTGGGTTGCCTGTAGTTCACGCCACAAATTGGGCCTATCTTTGTTACCTCTATTATGGTCGAAAAACGCTTTTTTAATTGCTTCCCATTCGTCACTTTTGATTTTTGCGTTCTGTAACGTTTCATAGCGTTCTGGATTGCTGCCTTTAAGGGCTGCCAGTGCCGCTTGCGGCTTATTTTCTTTGTACCAGTCCCAAAGGCTGCTGTGTTCGTGGTCGCCAACGCCATATGTATGGCCGGTCATCTGGTCAATCACGACCCACGGTTTGAGATTATATCCCAGCCAGCTGGTATACAGCCCGCTACGGACCGCGTAATCGCGTATGTCCTCTGCGGATGTTTCTCGTGTTTTTGTTGTGTCGCCCGGCATTGCTTGTCTGGTGCCCATGATCTTCCTTTCCCTCGAACAGGACTGCAAAAAAATTCAGTCAGGACTATAGATTTAGGTTGATTTTATGCCAATGGATTATTTGACGTAACTTTGCAACCCGATGCCAGCTCGGCCATAGCTGGGAATATGTATTCATACCGCCACTTGACCGTTGATTTTCCCCGGCAACCGGGCCACATTAAAGGCGGTGTAAATAAATCATATCAGGTGAATGATGGCTGAGATCAAAGTCCCGACGCTGGGCGAATCCGTTTCCGAGGCGACTGTCGCGCAATGGCTGAAAAAAGAAGGCGAGGCGGTTGAAGCTGACGAGCCGGTTGTTGAACTTGAAACCGACAAAGTAACGCTGGAGGTTAACGCGCCGCAGGCCGGGGTAATCACCAGCATTATTGCCGGGGAAGGCTCTGAGGTTGAAGTCGGCGCGATCCTCGGCGAGATCGGCGAGAGCGAAGCGGCAAACGACTCGGCCCCGGCCAAGGCCGAAAAAGCGCCAGAAAAAACAGAAGAAGAAAAAACAGAAGAGAAATCCGAACCGGCGCGGGAAAAAATTTCTGATGCCGAAGATGACAGTGACAAGCTCTCGCCCGCCGTCCGTAAGCTGGTTGACGAACATAATCTCGATCCGGCCAAAATCAAGGGCACCGGCAAGGACGGCCGCCTGACCAAGGGCGATGTGCAGAGCTTCATTGACGAGCACGGCCGCCACGCCGAGAAGCCGGCGACCGAAGCGGCCTCGACCCATCCCGTCGACAAGGGCGGCCAGCCTGCGCCGCAACGCGCCGCCGGTGAACGCGAAGAGCGCGTGCGCATGACGCGCCTGCGCCAGCGCATTGCCGAGCGGTTGAAGGAGGCGCAGAACACGGCGGCGATGCTGACCACTTTTAACGAGGTCGACATGACCGAGGTGATGGCGGCACGCAGCAAATATAAAGACGGGTTCGAGAAGAAGCACGGCGTCAAGCTCGGCTTCATGTCGTTCTTCGTCAAGGCGGCGGTGAACGCGCTGAAGGAGTTCCCGGCGGTTAATGCCGAGATTGACGGCGAGGAGATCGTTTATAAGAACTATTACGATATCGGCGTGGCCGTCAGCACGCCGCAGGGGCTGATTGTCCCGGTTGTGCGCGATTGCGACACCAAGCCGATGGCCCGGATCGAAAAAGACATTATGGATGTCGGTCTGCGCGCCCGCGACGGCAAAATCCAGATGGAAGAGATGATGGGCGGCACCTTTACCATCACCAATGGCGGTATTTTCGGCTCGATGCTTTCGACACCGATCCTGAACACGCCGCAATCCGGTATTCTCGGCATGCACAATATCGTCCAGCGCCCGGTGGTGATGCCCGACGGTGAGATAAAGGCCCGGCCGATGATTTATCTGGCACTGTCTTACGATCACCGCATCATTGACGGCCGCGAGGCCGTGACCTTCCTGGTGCGTATCAAGCAGGCGCTGGAAGACCCGCAGCGCTTGCTGCTGGACATCTAGTATATGGCCAGAACCCGCGACCGTGTCGAGCAGATTTTTCCGGTTCTGACCGAAGAGCAGCGCGCGCTGATCTTGCCGTTTGGTGAAGAACGCCCGGTGACGGAAGGCGAGATGCTGTTCGCGCCCGGCGACCGTAATGTGCCGTTTTACGTGATCCTCGATGGCGAGCTGGAAATCTCGCAGCCCGATATGTACGGGGATAAGCATATTATCACCACGCATGGTCCCGGCGGTTTTACGGGCGAGATCAATATGCTGTCTGAGCGTAAGAATCTCGTCAACGGCACGATGCTGACGGCCGGGCGGGTTTTGGCACTGTCCAATGATAATTTCCGCCGCCTGATTGCGATCGAGGCCGACCTGTCAGAATTGTTTATGCGCGCCTTTATCCTGCGCCGTGTGTCGCTGATTGAGGAAGGGCAGGGCAATATGGTGCTGATCGGCTCGCGCGAGTGCCCCGGTACGCTGCGGGTGCAGCGTTTCCTGTCACGCAATGGCCAGCCGTTCCGTTATTACGATATTGATGAGGACGAACCGGCACAGGAGATTGTCGGACGTTTTGCTTTAGAGCGCAGCGACCTGCCTGCCGTCTTCTGCTCCGACAAGGTCTGCAGGAATCCGAGCAACCAGCAACTGGCCGAGGCGCTGGGTCTGGCCGACGCGGTGTCGCCGGAAGAGGTGTTCGATGTGGCCGTTGTCGGCGCCGGTCCGGCCGGGTTGGCATCGTCGGTTTATGCAGCCTCGGAAGGCCTGAAAGTGATTTCGCTTGAGGATGAGGCGCCGGGCGGGCAAGCCGGCACCAGCAGCAAGATCGAAAATTATCTCGGCTTCCCGACCGGTATTTCCGGGCAGGCGCTGGCCGGGCGGGCTTATAACCAGGCGCAGAAATTCGGCGCGAAAATCATGTCCTCGCGCCGCGTAACACATATTGACTGCGATCAGCGTCCCTACCGGCTGAGTCTTGAGGGCGGCGATGTCGTCAGCGCCAGGACCGTTGTGATTGCAACCGGCGCGCAATACCGCAAGCTGCCGCTGGAGGATATGGAACGGTTCGAGGGGATGGGGATTTATTACGGCGCGACACAGGTTGAATCGCATCTGTGCCGCGATGAAGAGGTGGCTGTCGTCGGTGGCGGCAACTCGGCGGGGCAGGCGGCGGTGTTCCTGTCGAAAACGGCCAAAGCGGTGCATATTTTTGTGCGCGGCAAAGAGCTGGCGGCCAGCATGTCGGATTATCTTGTCCAGCGGATTGATGCCTCACCCCGTATTCACCTGCACACTGAAACCGAGATTGCCGCTCTGCACGGCGACCGGCGGCTGGAGAAGATCACCGTGCGTGATAAGGCTGGCGGCGAGGAAACGGTGCGGGATATCCCTCACATATTTGTGATGATCGGCGCGTCGCCGAACACGGATTGGCTCGATGGCTGCGTGGAGCTGGACGAGCGGGGCTTTGTGATGGCCGCTTCTGATCTTGACACCAACCGACTGCTGTCTTCCGGCTGGAACGTGCCGCGTGCGCCTTACCTGCTGGAAACCACCAGGCCCGGTATTTTTGCCGTTGGTGATGTGCGGTCCGGCAGCGTCAAGCGTGTCGCATCGGCTGTCGGTGAAGGCTCGGTCTGTGTCCAGTTTCTGCATCGTGTTGTGGCAGAGTAAGACGAACGCAAGCCGCGTCTGTAAAACACACACATGGACATTATCTATCGTCGGGTCAAAGCGGCTGGAACGCGATGATATCGGCTTTGATGAGCTGGTCCATCGCCCGGAAGGCCCAGTCGTCACGGGCGGCGCTCATATTCCGCACTATGATTTTCGTCAGGCCGGCTCCGACCATGTTGACCTGCTCGCGCGCAGTCGGGACCTGTGAACAAAACAACAGCCCGTCAATAAGTTTGAGGCCGTGGCGCGGCGCATTCATCATCAGCCGGTTGACCGGTTCCAGCATAAAGCTGTATTTACCCTCCGGTTGCTCAATTTCCTCGCCATCTTCACGCATTGTATAGCCGATTGCCGGGTGGGCGCGGGCCGAGAGGCCGAACATGTCGCCGCGGCCGTTGCGGGCTATAGCGACGGCAAATTTACGGCCTTTATGTATTTCGGCCT
>CAYUKA010000002.1:105227-148283 GCA_964445195.1 uncultured Micavibrio sp.
GATCAACGCGCGGAATGTTTCATCATCTGCGCTTTTGACCGGTTCCATCTCGACCGGGTTGTCTTCGTACGGCATGAACGTGTCGGGAATTTCGATGACCGGTTTGAGTTGTTCCGTTTCGCGGTCGATCACAAAGACGTTAATGCCGGCCCGGGCGCAGATACGCATCGACATATTTTCGAAATCCTCACCGCGCCGTGCGGCGAAATCCTTCTCAAAACCTTTATGATCAATGTAGATCGTTTTGATGCCCGCCTCAGCCATATTCTTGGCGCAGTTCGGGCAAAACGGATCGCTGATGCACAGGCTGGCGCCGTCCGTATAGGGTGCGGCAAGAATGCAGGCTGTTTCGGCATGGACCGTACCGCTGCTATTGCCGATTTTCTTCTCTGTCCCCACTGTGTTGGCGATAGAATCGGGCCAGTAATTGGTGCGGGACAAGCTGTAGGAGCGTTGTGCCGGGTCGGTGCCGAAGATCGTTGCGGCGATCTTGTTTGTCGGGTGGCGGCTGAGGGCGATGATATCGATCGCTTTCTGCATTTCTTCAAACGAGCAAAACAGCATAATTAAAATGGCATTCCAATATTGTTTTTACGGCCCATTCCTTATATAAGCAATTTTAATGACAAAAGCGATACAAGAGCATGTGATGGAGGCTGAAGGGCCGCAGGATGATGCCTATTATATGCGGCGTGCCTATTTGCAGGCCCTGAAAAGCTATGAGGAAGGCGGCTGTCCGATCGGCGCGGTAATCGTTGATCCGGAAAGCGGTTCGATCCTTGGCGAGGGTCACAATCATCTGGTTCAGGAAGGCAACCCGATTATCCATGGTGAGATGGATGCCATGCGCAAGGCCGGGCGTATGGCCTCGCGTCGTCACGTCGTGATGTACACGACCTTAAGCCCGTGCATGATGTGTGCGGGCACGATCGTGCAGTTCAGGATCGGGCGTGTCGTTGTTGGTGACACGGTGAATTCGCCCGGCAATGTCGACTTTCTGCGTGAGCGCGGGATTAATGTGAGTGTGATGGACGATCCGGATTGTGTTGCGCTGGTCAGTAAATTCCGCGCGGAAAAGCCGGATTTGTGGCTGGAGGACTGGGGCGGCGCCTAAGGCGCTGCTGCAAAGCCTGTGCGTAAATTAGCAAACCCTGATTTGCGCGCTTGCACAGTAAAAATGTGCATGTTATCTACGCTTTGTATGTTAAGGGGAATCAGGCCAGACAGATGTCTGACGTGAGTATAGAGTCGAAAACTGACACGACCCGAAACCGCCTTAATTGGGCGATCACCACCCTACGTGCGATGCTCTATGGTGACAAGCCCTGTATAGATATTGGCAATCCTGAACAGTCATGGCTGTTTGATCAAATGACCCGCATGTATCGTGCGGGTTTTTTGTGTGAAGAGCCTAAATGCTACGTCACTCTGCCTGGCGAGGACCTCAATGCGGTGATTGATGAAGATCACGGCACGACGTTGCGCCAGCTCAAGGGCGTGACGATCCGCGAGCCATTGCCGAAAATCCTGACGACGGAAGAAAAATATCTCAATCTGACGGTTGAGGAAGACGGTATTCACAATTTCAAATTGTTCGGCGTTGATGAAGCTTACCGCTATCACCGCGATTCATTTGGGATGCTCAACGATGCGGACGCTTTTGTGCTTTCGCGCGGCGGGCTGATGGAGCTTTACCAGTATCTGCGGTTCCTGAAGGCGGGCGTGGATGGTGTGGCGCTGAATGGTGATAAGCGGTTTGTTGTGCAGAACAGCGATTCATTCTGGGCACCGCTGCTGGCGGCGTTTGGGCCGGAAATAGGTCAGCTCGGACATACCATTACCAATAGCCGGCATGAAACGGCAGCGGCGCTGAAAGCGCAGCTTGGCGCACGATCGGCTTACCCCGCCCGCAAAGGCGATATCCCACCGGTCGCACAACCGGGCGCCCATATATATGTCGTCACAGGGACCGGCAAGAAAGTGCAGGAATACCGCAAGGTCTTTAACCGCCGCGGCACCGATATCAGTGTAAAATGGTTCCATGAAGCCTTTGCCAAGCCGCTGGGCGCTGAGGAGTTCAGCTATTCCTATGTTGGCAACCTGGTTGAGAAATACCGTAATCTTTATGAGCATCTGCGCGATAATATCGGCCCGGCGCGCTTCCGAAAGGAACTGGCTGCCAAAGGCTCCGATATCAACACGGCGCTGGCGCTGCTGGATGACAGCGGCTTTGAAACTGCCGCGGGCCTGACACGCGGGCCGGAGTTTGCCCATGCCGCTTACCGGCTGAATAACTACCGTGATTACGGGCCGGGGCCGGAGCTGAAGAATATCATGAATGCCATGCAAAACCAGACTTTTGAAGGTAAGCGCGGCACGCGGGCAATGGTCAGGCGCATGTTTGCAGCGGCCGAAAGGCTGGAAGACGAACGGCGTGAGGCCGGTTACGAAGAGCCTGCCGTGTCGTTAAACGTGCGTGATCGTGTGACGACTATGCTGTTCTCGTTCAAAGACATGATCGCGGCGATTGAGGCCGGTAAAGACTGGCGGACTGCGTTTGACGAGATGCCGATCCGGTTTTATCAGGCCACGACCGATAGCCAGTTGATTAATGCGCCGCGTCCGGATCATGCTGCGGTGGATACGAAATACTTCCTTGTGCCCAAAGAAGACCCGGAGAAGCGGACTCAGGCTGAAAACCCGCATTTTATAACGTTACACAGCTATACGGCGCAGGTTGTCAAAGCGATAGCCCGTACAGCCGGATTCCGTGAGATCGAAGACCCTGATGCTTCTCTCACTGGCAAGTTTGCCAAGGCGACCGGAGAGGCCTGGCGTTTGGGGACGCAGCACAGCCTTCATAAAGGGCGGCGTAGTACCGGTCTGAGCAAGACGGTGACCCGGAAACTGAGCGGGCTGTACCGCTTTATGGCCGGTAATGGCGGTATGCATGACCTGTCGCTGCCGCGTGATCACAAAATCAAGCGCGGAGACGGCAGCAAATTTGTCATGCGCACACCGCTTGATAATTTCTATGACTTTACCCGTAAGTCCGAAGGGTTCCTGCTGACGCCCGACAGTCGTAACCTTGAGGGTGACCAGTCATTCTGGGAGCGTAGTTTTGCCTTTTTCTCGTTAATTGTCGGCAAACAGATTAAAGACAAGACGGTTTCGGCCAAGCCGTTTTTCGTGATGGACTGTCCGACCTGGCGGCCGCTAATGAACGTGTTTAATCATTACGCCGCTGGGCTGATCCCGGAAATGCCGGAACATATTTTCTCCGGCATCCTTAGGCCCGACGATCCCTGGCTCGCCGATAAGATGAACGAGCCGTTCTCGGAGTATGAGCCGGACCAGGTGCCGGAGCATGTTTTCCTTGAAGACGGGGACAAGCACACGGGCGAAAAATTCCAGGTCACGATTTATTGCTCGGCCTCGACGACCGATGGCGATATGAAAGCCTATGCCCGCGACTTTGGCTTTGATCTTGCCGCGTTTGGCTATGACCTGAAAAATGGCGGCGGTACCGGCCCGGACGGGCTGATGTTCGAAACCTCGCAGGGGGCAAAGCTGTTTAACGGGCAATTCCGGCCGTATTTGGCACGGCGTGGT
Organism: uncultured Micavibrio sp.; assembly: GCA_964445195.1. Taxonomy (GTDB): domain Bacteria; phylum Pseudomonadota; class Alphaproteobacteria; order Micavibrionales; family Micavibrionaceae; genus UM-FILTER-47-13. The sequence continues at coordinate 108,840 of CAYUKA010000002.1, forward strand.
CATAACGATGATGTTGTACCGCGTGCTCATGTCTCTTCGATCCAGTGTCAGGATACGAAGGAAGAAGAGGGGCTGTTGACCGACGTTGATTACTGGGCGGTCTACCCGACGATTTACCAGCGTATGCACGAGTTGCAGAATTGCGATGCGGAAGTGGTGCTTCCCGGCGGTGCGGGAACGATTCAGGAGATTATCGCTTCGGCGATTATGCGTAAGAACGGCCTGTACCCGGTCGAAAACCGGCCATTGATTATCGTCAATGAAAGCGGCAATTACGACCCGTTCCTGAAGCTGATTCCGAAACAGGACTTTAAGCGGCTCAACATCCAGGTCGTGGACACGAAGGACGAAGCCTTCGCCCTGCTGCACGAAGCGCGCACAGCCCGGGGCATGCAGCCCACCCTGCCTTACACCGCCGATGAATATGCACGCCTTAAGCACGCTTTCACCACCCGTCGTTCCTCTTCTCCCACGGCTCCGGCCTTCGCGGCTTGATGGGAGTCTTTTGTTCCCGCTTCGCAATGACGGTGCGGGGGGCGGGAACAGCAAAAACCCCCTTGCCGCTGACCGGTCGATCTTCTACAGTTTTAGCGTTTGTGGCTCTAACCGTCTAAAGAAGTAAGAAAAATCATGTCTGACAAATCCTACGATGTCATCGTTATCGGCTCCGGTCCCGGCGGCTATGTCTGCGCTATTCGCTGTGCGCAGCTTGGCATGAAAACCGCCTGCGTTGAAAAGCGCGATACGCTCGGCGGCACCTGCCTGAATGTCGGCTGTATCCCTTCCAAGGCGTTGTTACAGGCTTCGGAAACTTATAATGAAGCGAACGGCCATCTTGCGGCGATGGGGGTCAGGGTCAAGGGTGTGGAACTGGATCTGCCCGGTATGATGGGCCATAAGGACGGCGTGGTTGAGGCCAACACCAAGGGCGTGGCGTACCTGTTTAAGAAGAACAAGATTGACTGGATCAAGGGCGAGGGCGCGGTTGAAAAGGCCGGCGCAGTGACGGTGAACGGTGAAAGCTATAGCGCTAAACATATCATCATCGCGACCGGCTCTGATGTGATCAGCCTGCCGGGTATCGAAATCGACGAAAAGCAGATCGTGTCATCGACCGGCGCGCTGGAACTGGCCGCCGTGCCGAAGACCATGGCGGTGATCGGTGGTGGTTATATCGGTCTGGAGATGGGCTGTGTCTGGCAGCGTCTGGGCGCCGAGGTCACGGTGATCGAATATCTCGACCGTATCCTGCCCGGTATGGATGGCGAGGTGTCGAAGGAAATGCTCAAACTCCTGAAAAAGCAGGGACTTACCTTCAAGCTTGGCACCAAGGTCACCGAAGCCAAGGCCGGTAAAGACGGTGTCAATATGAGCCTGGAGCCCGCTGCCGGCGGCGATGCCGAAGCCTTTAACGCCGATATCCTGCTGGTCGCCGTTGGGCGTAAGGCATACACCGATAATCTCGGCCTTGATAAAGCGGGTGTGGAAACGGATGATCGCGGTCGCATTGTCACGGATGGTCACTTCAAAACCAATGTGGACGGCATTTACGCGATCGGCGATGTCATTGCCGGGCCGATGCTCGCGCACAAGGCGGAAGATGAAGGCGTCGTGCTGGCCGAGATGCTGGCCGGCCAAGCGGGGCATATTGATTACGACCTGATTCCCGGCGTTGTCTATACATGGCCCGAAGCGGCGCAGGTCGGCAAGACAGAGGAGCAGCTCAAGGAAGCGGGCATCGCCTATAATGCGGGCAAATTTCCGTTCACGGCCAATGGCCGGGCGCGGGCGATGAACGCGACGGACGGCTTCGTCAAGGTCCTGGCCGATGCGCAGACTGACCGTGTTCTCGGCGCTCATATTGTCGGCCCGGATGCGGGAACGTTGATCGCGGAGGTGGTCGCGGTGATGGAATTTGGCGGCAGCGCCGAGGATATCGCCCGCACCTGCCACGCCCACCCGACACTATCCGAAGCAGTCAAGGAAGCGGCTCTGGCGGTTGATAAGCGACCGATCCATATTTAGGCTCTGAATCGGGTCGCGTATCAATCCGCGCTTATCTCACGACACTGAGCTTTGGCGGCGGCGGTTTCAGTATTCCTGCAATAAGCTGTTCAGTCCGCTCTGCCGGTACGACTCCGGTACGGTCGGGGATATGGATGTGCGGTTTGATGACGAGCGCATCCAGTGTCTGGAAGCCGCGCATATGCGGCGGAATTTGTTCTGCAAAGCTTTTGGACAGATCAAAACCGAGCACAAGATTGCTGGCCTCATCATCATGCGCTTTGAACTGATCGTAAACTGCCCACGGATATTGCCCTTTGGCGACGGTACGGTAGGTGCATGATTGGCCCCAGCTTTGCCAAAACACGAACAGATAGGCGTTGCTTTCGTTGCGGGCGTGCATTTCGAACGCATGCCGCAGCGTGTCCATAAGCGGAGAGTATGGTACGTCATCATTATTCATAATGCAAAGTAGTCTTTTTTGCCCACAGATGCAAATTTAAAGCGCGAGTCCCGCAACGATATACGGAGAAAGCGCTTTATGTGCGGTTGCGGGGATGGGCGTCTTTATAGACCTCCATCAGTTTTTTGGCATCAATTTCGGTATAGCGCTGTGTTGTACTTAGGCTGGCATGGCCGAGTAATTCCTGGATCTGACGTATGTTGGCACCGTTCTGCAGCAGGTGGGTGGCGAAGCTGTGGCGCAGCGCATGCGGCGTTGCGTTTTCCGGCAGTTCAAGATCGCGGCGCAGAACGCGCATCGCCTTTTGTGCCACGCCCTGATTAAGCCGTTTGCCCCGGCTGCCGAGAAAGAGCGCCCGGTCCGGCGCCTGCGCGTGGGGGCAGGCGCGCAGGTAGGCGGCGATCATCTCTTCGACGATGCTCAGCACCGGCACCTGCCGTTCCTTGCGGCCTTTGCCGGTCACGCGCAGGAATCCGTCGCGCGGCAGGTCTTTTATATCGAGCGAGAGCGCCTCATCAATACGCAGGCCGCAGCCATACAGTAATGTGAACAGGGCCTTGTTGCGCTTATCAAGCCAGCTTTCATCGTCCATGTTATCCAGCAGCCTGGTCGCTTGTTTCTCATAAAGTGGCCTGGGCAGCTTGCGCGGCTGTTTCGGGCTGCGTACCGTCTTGATTGCGGCGTTATGCATGGTGCCCTGCCGGTCGAGCCAGCCCAGCAGGTTTTTGACACCGGAGAGCGCCCGCGCCCGCGTCGACGCGCCGGCCCCATTCATCGCTTGCCGCGACATCCATGAACGGAAATCATTGATTGACACCTCTGACAGGGCATTGAGCGAGACTGCGCCGCCGTGATGCCCGGCTAAAAATTCGATGAAGCGGGTCACATCGCCGGTGTAAGCGCGCAGCGTATGGCGCGAGACATGCTTTTCGTATTGCAGGTAACGCATCCAGCTTTGCAGTGCCTCGGCAAGGTCGGGGGCGCAGCGCTCAAGCGTTTCGGGTTTCATCTAGGCTCAGGACTCATTGCGGCGGCAGGTCAAGCCACAGCCGGAAACCGCGCTCGACGACCTGCGCCAGGAAGCTCAGTAATTCCGTGCCCTGACCCGGTGCGAACAGGGCTGGATCGCGGCTGCCGAACGCCAGCAGGGCTGTCGGTGCCCCGGCGGCAATATTCAGCCTGACGAGGGCCTGTGATTTCACCAGCCCGGCACCGCCACCGTAAAGCTCGTCAAGGCCGTTGGTCGCCGCTTCAAGGGCGATCTGCTGGCCCTGGGTCAGCAGGTCGATCGCGCCGGTGCCAAGCACGCGCACGCCATTCATACTGATATGCGGAATGGTGTCGCCATCGGCTTCGACGACCAGGGAAATAATATCGACATCAAGCAGGCTGGCACAGTCCATCGTGATTGTATGGATGAAATCCTCAAAGCTGCGCGCTTCCAGCAGCATCAGTACCGCACGGTGCGTCCGGGCCTGGTTGCTCATATTGCTGCGGGAGGTTTCCACGATTTCGCGGGCTTCCTCGATAATCCCATCGCGGTCTTCGCGCAGCCGCCGGACCATGAATTGCTGGAAATCGACGACGCCTTTATCTGTGTGAGCCCGCGGCGGATGCAGCAAGTCGCACGCTTCCGGATGCCGGTTGAGAAAGTCCGGGTTATCGCGCAGCCATGTGACCACGTCATCGGCAGAAAGTTGTATCGGGGGGTCCTGTTTGTCGGTCATTGAATTGGTCATGGTTGGCCTTCCTGATAAAGACTATACCATATTGTAACGGCGCACGAGCCAAAGATCACGGGCTTTTGTCAGGCAGGCCGCACGCGGTGGGGATAAGCTGGCCTGGCGATGCCTAAATTTTCGCGTCAGGCGCATCCGGCGCAGCAGCAGGGGCGTCAGTATCTGCGGCAGGTGCCTCATCATCCGGTTTTGGCTCGTTAAGCGTCTTCACGATGCTGGCGTAGTCGCGCTTATACTGCTCTCTGGCCTCAGGATTTGTCGCTATGAATTCACCATTCGGTGATGTGATAATGGTGATGGGAACAGCCACATGCCCGGTTGCTGCGATAACGGGGACATACACTTCAAACGTATAGCCCAGTTCTTCCAGCGCCTTTTGCGCCTCCGGTTCCGGGTTATAAGGGCCATGGACCTCTGTGAACAGCCGTGTCAGTTTTCGTCCAAATGTTAATAATCGCCCCATAGTCGTCTTTCTTCTCACATCTCACATCTCGTTCACAAAATACTCTGGCCGGTTTTTTTCCAGTCCTCGACAAAGGCGGCAAGACCTTTGTCGGTCAGCGGATGGTTGTACAGTTTGCGTATCACGTCCGGCGGGCAGGTTACAACGTCGGCGCCCATCTTCGCGCTGTCGACGATATGCATCGGGTGCCGTACCGAGGCGACAAGTATCTCGGTCTGGAAGTCGGGGTAATTCTCGTAAATCGTGCATATCTCAGCGATCAGGGTCAGCCCGTCATGCGACAGATCGTCGAGCCGGCCGACAAAGGGCGAGATAAAGGCGGCCCCGGCTTTTGCGGCGAGAATGGCCTGCGCGGCGCTGAAGCACAGCGTCACATTGACCATCGTGCCGTCATCCGCCAACTCCTTACAGACCTTAAGGCCGGCGGGGGTTAGCGGCACCTTGACGGCGATATTGTCGGCAATGGCCGCCAGCTTGCGGCCTTCTTTGATCATCGTCTCGTAATCGGTGGCGGCCACTTCGGCGCTGACCGGTCCGGCAACAACGCCGCAGATGTCTTTGATCAGCGGGATGAAATCCTTGCCGGTTTTGGCGACCAGTGACGGGTTGGTGGTGACGCCGTCCAGAAGGCCGGTCGCCTCCAGCTCACGGATATCGTCAATATTGGCGGTGTCGACAAAGAATTTCATAGGGCTGCGCTCCTGTCAGGTCAGTTGATTTGCCACAGGTTTTACAGCGTCATACACCGTTTTTCCAGCAAAATTATCAGCGCGGCGGCATCGGGACACGGCCGATCTGACGTTCGCCTGCCGGTTTCACCGCACTATCCGTGAAATATGTTTCCAGTTTTTCGGCGATCATACGCAGCCGCTCGCCCATCGCGCCATGCGCAGCGTTGGGGCGGTTATAGATCTGGATGAACGGTACGGTCAGTATATTGCCCTGCCGGTCCTGTACATAGGTAGGGGCGTAATTTGCCTTTTCGGCACTCATGCTTTCAAGCCGCAAGGCCGCTTCGCCCAGTTGGCAGGCAGCTGTGCGCAGCAGGGACAGATGCTCTGTCTTCAGCGCAAAGTGCGGCGTCTCCTCTGTGCTCTGCCTGACAGTGCCTGCCATAGACCGTAGCGCGTAATGCGCAGCGTGATACAGGCTGCCTTTTTCTGTCTCCGAATCAAAACCGATTCGCAACCACTCGGCTGTCTCTTCAAGCGCCGTGGCGATCAGGTGGTTGCTGTGCTCGTCCGGATCGGGCATAAGCGGCGCAAACAGCCTAGCCAGAGCGTCCCTGGGCATCTCTGTTTCCTGCGGTTGGCTGAAAAGCTGTCTCAAAAATACCATCATTCATCTCCCTGTTTTGAATTATTGATTATGCTCAGGTTGCGATCATGGCATAGTACAGCCATGACTCAAACCCTCTTTGATGATGCGCCTGCGAAAGTTCCTGAGGCGAGGGCTGGTAGTGTCGCCAGTGTTCTGGTGCCATACCCGGTCGATAAGGCTTACAGCTATACCGTTCCTGCGGGGCTGGCTGTGCAACCCGGTGATTATGTCAGCGTGCCGCTGGGCAGCCGCGAGGTGCCGGGGATCGTCTGGGACGAGCCGGATGAAGGGAAGGCGGTCTCGGCGGCGAAGCTGAAAGCGCTGATTGCGCGCTATGATCTGCCGCCGATGCCGGACGTGCAGCGGCGCTTTCTGGATTGGGTTGCCCATTACAATATGGCCCCGCGCGGTTTCGTCATGAAAATGGCGTTGAGCGTGCCGGTGGCGCTGGAACCGCCGAAGCCGGCAACAGGCTACCAGCTGGCGGGCTGGGCTGCAGAGGTCATGGCCGGGGCGGATGGGGACGCCCGCGACAAGTTCCTGTCACAGCATACACCGCAACGGCGCCGGGTGCTGGCGTTGCTGAGTGACGGTATGCCGCGCCGGGCGGCGGAGATTGCCGAGCAGGCTGCGTGTTCTGCCGCAGTCGTAAAAGGCATGCTGCCGCATAACCTTCTGGAGACAATAGATATTCTTTCGCCTGCGCCGTGCCGGAACCCGGTGGCGGACGATACGGCGGTGACGCTCTCCGAGGCCCAGCAAGGTGCTGCTGACGCGCTCTGCGGCTATGTGCGCAGTGGCGAATTTCATGCCGCATTGCTGGATGGTGTCACAGGCGCCGGCAAGACCGAGGTTTATTTCGAAGCCGTGGCAGCCGCGCTGGCGCAGGATAGGCAGGTATTGATCCTGCTGCCGGAAATCGCGCTGTCCAACGCCTTTATCGACCGGTTCCGCGTCCGGTTCGGTTGCAAGCCGGCCCTGTGGCATTCGGGCCTGAGCGCCGGACAGCGCCGCAGCACATGGCGCGGCGTGGCTGAAGGACAGACCAAAGTTGTCGTCGGCGCGCGCAGCGCCCTGTTCCTGCCGTATGAAGATCTTGGCCTGATTGTTATTGATGAAGAGCACGACCCGGCCTACAAGCAGGAAGACGGTGTGATTTACCACGCCCGCGACATGGCGGTGGTGCGCGCTCATATGGGGCGGATCCCCGTGGTGCTGGTGTCGGCGACACCGGCGCTGGAGACGATGGCCAATGTCTGGGCCGGTAAGTATGACTGCCTGCATCTGCCGGAGCGGCACGGCGCGGCGCGGCTGCCGGATATGCATATTATAGACATGAAGGCCGACAAGCCGGAGCGGCAGCATTTCATCAGCCCGCCGCTGAAGGCCGCGCTGGACGATACGCTGGCGCGCGGAGAACAAAGCCTGTTGTTCCTGAACCGCCGCGGCTATGCGCCGCTGACGCTGTGCCGAAGCTGCGGCCACCGGCTTGAATGCCCGCGTTGCACGGCGTGGCTGGTTGAGCACAAACAGGCCGGGCGGCTGTCCTGCCATCATTGCGGTTATTTCATGCCGGTGCCGAAAAGCTGCCCGTCCTGTGATGATGCCGGCAGCTTCGCCGCCTGCGGTCCCGGTGTCGAGCGGATCGCGGAGGAAGTGGCGTCCCTGTTCCCCGAAGCCCGGACGCTGGTGCTGGCCAGCGATACCGCCGAAGATCACGAAACGCTGCGCGCGAAGCTCACCGCCATCCGTGAGCGGGAGTACGATATTATTATCGGCACCCAGATTATCGCCAAGGGCCACCATTTTCCGCACCTGACGCTGGTGGGCGTGATTGATGCCGATCTCGGCCTGGCCGGTGGCGACCTGCGCGCGGCGGAGCGGACGTACCAGTTGCTGCACCAGGTTGCGGGCCGCGCGGGGCGGGAGGAGCGTCCGGGCCGGGTGTATCTGCAGACATTCTATCCGCAGAACAAGGTCATGCAGGCGCTGAGCCGCCATGACCGTGATAACTTTCTCGCTGTTGAGGCGGCGGAGCGCGAGGCCGCCCGCATGCCGCCTTATACAAGATTGGCGGGATTGATCGTATCCGGCAAGGATGAGGCGCAGGTGCGTGAGATCGCGTTGGCGCTGGGTAAGGTCGCGCCGCAGGCGGAGGGCATCCAGACGCTCGGCCCGGCTGAAGCGGCTTTTTACCGGCTGCGCGGCAATTACCGCCGCCGTTTGCTGGTGCGTGCCGATAAAGCTTTGAATCTGCAACAGGCGATCGACCGCTGGCTGGCGCAGGTCAGGATTCCGTCGACCGTGCGCGTCTATGTCGATATCGACCCGCAGAGCTTTTTGTAAGCATCACCTGCACCGTCTTGTCCGGGCGCAGCGCATAGAGGTTGAAACCGAGGATCACTGTGCTTAGCGCTGCATAAACCATATCGCCATGCGCGGCGGCATAGGCGACCCACAATGCCACTGACAACAAATACAGTTTGTAGATATTGCGCTGCCGTGAACAGGTTTCGGCATAGCAGGCCACAAGAAAGGCCAGCGCCGGCAGGTAGTCGATTTGCGACTGTGCGAAAAGCAATGTACCGGCCAGCGTCGATAGCGCGGCGACCAGCAGGCGCTTTGTTTTGCGGCTGTCTGTGCCGTTATGCGCCAGCATCTGGTAGGCTGTATTCAGGACGGCGATAAAACAGACCAGACCGCCGGTGATAGAAACAGCCAAAAGATTGTAAAGTCCAAGGAACGCCGAGCAGAATATTGAATTGATCAGGGTCGTGCGGCGGCACGGCTGAAAATACATTGCCACGCAAAAATAGAATCCCAGCCCCAGATAAAAATTTCCATAAATAATAATAGGGCGTGCGCAGTTAAAGGGGCGTTAAGGGGTAGGATATATAACGCTTTTATAAACTGCATTGCCTCGTCATTGCGAGCGACTGGAAGGAGCGCGGCAATCCAGTATCGTAGCTGGCCAGTATTGTAGCTGGATTGCCGCGTCCCCCGGATCAAGCATGCCCCCGGCATGAACGGGGGTCCTCGCAATGACGGTTGGTGGTTAGAGCTTGTCCTAAAGCCCGCCCGGCTTATCGAACACGGCGCTGTTAAGGTTGTCGGTATACAGGCCGGTGGCGCGCCCCGGATCATGGCGGTAGCTGTAGATCACGTTGCCCAGCTTGCCGTCCATGCGCCATGGGTCGTAAGGTTCGACGACATGGCGGTTTATATTAGCAAAAACGGACCGTACCGTATTGTCTAGCCTCGTTGTGAATGGATCGGAAAATGCCGGTGAAATTATATAGTTAGCGGCCATTATGCCACCATCTTTTAAAGTGGCCTTGATCTTCTCATAGAACTCCTTCGTTACCAGGTGCTCGGGCGTTTTCGACGGCCCCTTGAACAAATCGATCAGGATCAGGTCGAATTTGTCCTCGGTCTGGTACAAAAAGGCGCGGGCGGGCAGGGCGACGAAGCGCTTGTTGCCCGGCAGGCTTTGTTCGAGGAACTCGGTTTCGGCGATATCCTTCATCGCCGGGTCGATATCGACCAGCACGTAATTGTTCTTCTTGTCGGTCATGCCCAGTGTAAAGCCGCCGGCGCCGAGAACCAGGATATCTCGCGGCGGGCCGTGTTCCCAGATTAGCGGGTCGATAAAGGTGCGTTCCATATGACGGATATAGCTGAAGGCCGGGTCGCCGGTTTCGCGGTCGATCATCGCCGACATATTATGATTGATGCGCATAGAGCGGGTGTTGGCGTGATCCTCGATCTGGATCATATGATAGGCGTTATTCGCCACAACATCGTGATACGCCATGCTGTAACCGTTATTGAGCGCCAGCGCCGCGAGAAAGCAGGCGACTCCGGCAAGGCTTTCGCGGCTGGCCGGCGATTTCGACAGGATCATGATCAGCACCGCCAGGCAGCCGATCGTCACGCAGACCGTATAATGCACGCCGATATAGGTCATCAGCACCAGCGTGCAGAACACGGCCCCCATAAAGGAGCCGAGGGTTGAGAAGAACAGGATCCGCCCGGCCAGCGCCGGTAGCCGTCCGCGCGGAAAATAATTGCTGATCAGCGGCACGGTCTGGCCGAGCAGGAAGACCGGGTAGACGATGAACAGCGCGGCATAAAGCGTCGTAATGATGACCCGGTCGCGCAGGCCGGTATGAAGATAAAGCGCATCGAAGCCGAGATTGATGACATCATAGGACAGGCCGGGCGTCAGGATCAGCGCGGAAATCAGCAGGTTGCGCAGCAGTTTTTTGCGCACGGTGGCGCGGTAGCGGTTTTTGTGCCGGACTTTGAACCGGCCGCCGGCATAATAGCCGAAGGCCAGCGGCATCAGCACGGCGGCGATAATGACCGAAATCGTGTCCGGACCGCTGCCGGTAAACGGGATCAGCAGCCGGATTGCCAGCAGCTCAGCCGAGAGAACGACATAGCCCTCAAGGAAGATAATCAGGAATAGAATGAGCGTTGGTGCCATGATAGGATGACTGTAAGACGTTTTTGCCGCTTCTGGCCAGCCTCATATAGACTTTATTCATATGCCAAAAAATCTGCCCAGGGACCTGACGTCCTATGATTTTCTGAAGACATTCGCAATCGTGATGATGATGGTCGACCATGTCGGCTTTTATTTTTCCCCGGATGACGCGTGGTGGCGGGTATTCGGACGTCTCTGTGTGCCGGTCTGGTTTTTCCTGATTGGCTATGCCCGCAGCCGTGATCTTGGTCCGAAAATGTGGATCGGTGTCGTGATCCTGATTATCAGCGATATTGTGTCGGGCCAGCAGTTTTTCCCGTTTAACATCCTGGCGACGATGATTTTGATTCGGCTGAGCATAGATGCGCTTATGCAGCGCGGTATGCGCGTGACCAGTGCGTTCTGGGCGATGAATGCGGCCCTGTTCCTGCTGGCGTTGCCGTTAAACATGCTGTTCGAATACGGCACGCTCGGCTTTATTCTCGCCATGCTCGGCTATTTGATCCGCCGCCGCGACGATAAAGAGGCCGATGTGACGGATGCGCAGCAGGTTATGCTCGACAAAGGGATCGTGAAAGAGTATTTCGCCTTTGCGCTGGTGGGCTTTGTCGCGATCCAGTACCTGACCTTCGGTTTCGGCGAACCGCAACTGATCACCCTGATGGTGGGTACGTTGCTGGTTATGGGTACGCTGTTGGTCTTTCGGCCGCTGACCTTTCCGCGGATAACGGCGGCGATGCCCTCTCCGCTTGTATGGTTGCTGCAATTTACCGGCCGGCGGACGCTGGAGATTTATGTCGGCCATTTGCTGCTGTTCAAAGGGCTGGGCATGTGGCTTGATCCTGAGAGATTTACGCTGTTCGACTGGACGTTATTTTACAGCGGCTTTTAAGCGCGCCGTCCCGGCAATACGTTTAATTTTGCATTTTGCCATATATTGGGTTACAAGTCTGCTATTATGGCAAAAATAAATGATGATCCCGGAGATCTGGCCGTGCGGCCGTTTATCATTCCCGAGCCGTTCCTCAGCGACGTGAACGCGGCTGTGGCACAGGCGGCTGCAGCACGGGAACAGGCCATTGCCGAGGGCGACCCTAAACGCGAGATTCCCAGTCTTGTGACGCCGGTAATGAAGCGCTATGAAGGCCGGATCGGCGATTATGATCTGGCCAGACGCTGGTACCGGCAGCTGGCGCAGGAATTTAACTGGGCGGGTCCGACGATGAATTTCGCCAGCTGGCTTGAATATTTTAACCGCCAGGCCGCGGGCAGTGATCGTCACCGCCAGATGGTTTATGAACAAAATGGCGAACCGGCTGCAATCGCCCGCTATCTGCATTTGTCGCAGGATACGCCGACGAGGCGGCGTGACAATACCAAAGTCGAGGAAACGCTGTTCGCCGATCCGGCCAGCCTGCGCGATCCGGATTTAGAGGTTGTGCGCTTTATGTTCGATCAGATCGGTGCCGATTCTGTAGCCGCCGGGCGCAGCCGGGTTGTCACTGAATATGGCGTTGGCGTTTCACCGCAGCGTTTCCGCAGCCTTGCCCGTACGGTCAAGACTCTATCGCAGCGCGATGAACTGAATGACGATGACGCGGCGGCGCTGGTCCGGGCAACGACACTACTGAATAAGGACTGGGTGAGAGCGACGGTAGCGTTTGCGGAAAAGCTTGGGTTTGCGCCGTCGGATATCATGATTCCGCATAACCGGGAGGGCAGCGCGGTGGCGCAGATGCGTGTGTCCCGCGTCTTTGGCGACGGTGCCCTGCCTATGCCGGATTACCAGTCAAAGGCGGGTACCTGTTATGCGGTAACCCATGACGACGATCTCGCGCCCCTGCGTGCCTTCATGGCTGACAGCCGCGCGGCGGCGCTCGAGCGCACCGGTCTTGCGGCATTGCTGTGAGGCTGGTTAATAGCTTACGAAAATGTGGGCGGCTGCGCCGGGAATAAGCCTTAAGCCCTCGGTGGCCCCATGCAGATCGGCCTCGGCCTTGAGCTGGAAATTTTTGCCGCGGCCTCTCGTCCCCGCCGGATACTGCCATCGACTCTTTCTTCTGATGCTGCGAGTTTCTCTTCCCGTCTGTAAAGCGGGGCGGCGGTGTGTGCCAGCGCAAGCAACGAGGCCAGCATTAATATGCCGCCACTCAGGCTGCCGTAGATCGTGTCCCTGTCATAGTTTTCGAACACAACCTCCTGTTGGGCGGTTGTTTGCCCGGCAATGCAGGCATCATAAAGCGATTGATCCCATCTGAAAGTAATGTCATCCGGGCGTTGTTGAGTGAAGCAATCGCGCATATTTCCGATTTGGTCAGTCTTGCTCAGTACGACATCGTCAGGTGTTTCATAAGGATTTTCACGGTTTACGATAACGTTTGTCACTGCCGTTGACGCCAGCAAGGCGCATCCGGCAAGGGCGGCCCTGATGGCATGATGCCTTGGTGGCCGCTCAAGAAGAGCGTGATAGTTAAAGATGCCTAGTCTGCTTAATGCTACCCTTTCAACCAGTCCGCCTTTTTGAAACATGATGTTTGTCCTTTTGCCATGAAATAGTCGCGGCGAACATAAGAATGATTTATTTTTATGTCAATAAAAAACCGCGGCGGCGCAGGCTGAAAATTCCATCCCAAACCCCTTGCGCCGGGCTTTTTCCTATGCTACATCATCGCCAGACTTTAGCGCGTATTGTGTGGGAAAAACTGTGGCTTCAGGATTTTCAAATTCAAGTATCGTCTCTTCGCGGTATGTTGCGGCCTTGCTTGATATGGCGGAAGACGCCAAACTCGTCGACAAAGTGGAACAGGATATGGCCGATCTGGCCGCGATGCTGGACGCATCGCCCGATCTGCAGGCCCTGATCGATAATCCGCTGATTAGCCGTGAACGGCAGAGAGATGGTATTCTTGCTCTCGCGGAAGCGGCGAAATTCCAGCAGATTACCGGTAATTTTCTTGGCGTTCTTGCTGAAAACCGCCGCCTGCCTGCGCTGCCGGCGATTATTCGTACGTTTACCGAAACATTGCGCCGCCGCCGCGGCGAAGTTGAAGCACGGGTCGAAACGGCCTATGCGCTGAGCAAAGCGCAGACTGAAGCGCTGAAAGCCGCGCTGGCTAAGGCGATAGGAACGCAGGTCGTACTGGAAGTCGAAGAGAATAAAGAGCTGCTTGGCGGTATGACCGTAACGGTTGGCTCGATGATGATTGATGATTCGGTCCGTCGCAAGCTGGAACGGCTGGAACGGACGATGAGCGCCGGTTCAAATGAAAACCAGACACCATTGAAGGAAGTTGCGTCGTAATTTCAAACCACGAAGCGCACGAAAGACACGAAGATGACTGTGCAGACATTGAGAAAGAGCCACATAGCTGAAGGCGATATTTCCCGCCAGGTGGTTGATTCTGCTTTTTATGTGCATCAACAGCTTGGCCCCGGATTGCTTGAAAGCGCTTATGAGGAATGCCTTGCGATCGTCTTGGCGAATAGGGGGATCCCGTTTAAACGGCAGGTTGCTATGCCCCTGCATTTTGAGAAACAGAAGATAGACGTTGGTTACAGGCTTGATTTACTGGTTGATGACAAACTGATCGTAGAATTGAAAAGCGTGGACAAGCTCGTGCCTGTTCATGAAGCGCAAATTCTCACTTACATGCGGCTGTCCGGCACAAGCGCTGGCCTGCTGATTAACTTTAATTCGAAGATGTTTAAAGAGGGGATCCGCAGATTTGTTCTGTGATAAAAACCCTTCGTGGTCTTCGTGTACTTCGTGGTTAAAAGGACTGCTAGAAAAGAGGAAAGACAATGGAAATCAGAGCCGCTGAAATATCTGAAATTCTGAAAAAGCAAATTGCCGAATTCGGTGCACAAGCCGATGTCGCCGAGATCGGTCAGGTGTTGTCAGTTGGTGACGGCGTGGCGCGTGTCTATGGTCTGGACAATGTCCGCGCCGGTGAGATGGTTGAATTTCCGGGCGGCATCAAGGGCATGGCGCTGAACCTTGAAACCGACAATGTCGGTGTCGTGATTTTCGGTGATGACCGGGACATTAAAGAAGGTGATATCGTTAAGCGGACCGGCGAGATCGTGCAGGTTCCTGTCGGCAAGGAAATGCTCGGCCGCGTTGTTGACGCGCTTGGCAACCCGATTGACGGCAAGGGACCGATCAAGGCCAAGGAACAGCGTTTGATCGAAGTCAAGGCGCCGGGCATTATTCCGCGCAAATCTGTGCATGAGCCGATGCAGTCCGGCGTGAAAGCCATTGACGCGCTGGTGCCGGTTGGCCGTGGCCAGCGGGAACTGGTGATTGGCGACCGCCAGACCGGTAAGACCGCTGTGTGTGTTGACACAATTATCAACCAGAAAAACTTCAACAGCTCGAAAGACGAGAAAGAGCATCTTTATTGCGTTTATGTTGCGGTCGGCCAGAAGCGTTCAACTGTGGCGCAGCTCGTGAAGGAGCTTGAAGACAACGGCGCGATGGAATATTCGGTTGTCGTTGCGGCGACGGCCTCTGATCCGGCGCCGATGCAGTTCCTCGCGCCTTATTGCGGTTGTGCGATCGGTGAGTGGTTCCGCGACAACGGCCTGCATGCGCTGGCGATTTATGATGACCTTTCAAAGCAGGCTGTGGCTTATCGCCAGATGTCTCTGCTGCTGCGTCGTCCGCCGGGCCGTGAAGCCTATCCGGGGGATGTTTTCTACATTCACTCCCGCCTGCTGGAGCGCGCGGCAAAAATGAATGACGACGAGGGTGCCGGGTCGCTGACCGCGCTGCCGATTGTTGAAACCCAGGCCGGCGACGTCTCGGCTTATATTCCGACCAACGTGATTTCGATCACCGACGGCCAGATTTTCCTCGAAACCGGACTGTTTTTCAAAGGTATCCGTCCGGCGATTAATGTCGGCCTGTCCGTTTCGCGTGTGGGCTCGGCGGCCCAGATCAAGGCGATGAAACAGGTGGCCGGTACGATCAAGCTGGAACTCGCGCAGTTCCGGGAGATGGAAGCGTTCGCCCAGTTCGCTTCGGATCTTGATGCATCAACCCAGCGTTTGCTGGCCCGCGGGGCGCGCCTGACCCAGCTTCTGAAGCAGCCGCAGTACCAGCCGTTGCCGGTTGAGGAACAGGTTGTGGTCATTTTTGCCGGCACGCGCGGTTTCCTCGACGGGATCGCGGTCGATCAGGTGACGGCCTATGAGCAGGCGCTACTGGCTGATATTCGCGCCAACGGCAAGGCGATCCTGAAGGATATCCGGACCGAGAAAAAGCTGGATGACAAGCTGGAAGCCAGGATTTCCGAATATCTGGAAAAGTTCACCGACGGCTTTGCCGGTACTGAAGCGAAAGCGGCTTAGCACCTCTAACTAAGGAGATTTTGATATGCAGCAGGTGCCGGAAGAACTACGCGAAACTGAAGGCTTCATTCCTTACGATCAGCAAACCGATCGTCAAAAATGGGCTATGGGTTTTCTGATTGAAGAGTTTCATCGGGCTGGCCTGTTATATGAGGTCAACGAAGAGCGCGATGCTGATATGCGCAGCGCTCTTGAAACCCATGGTTATGGCGGTGAGGAAATTGCGCCTATCGTAGCGCATATCAATGTTGCCACAGAATGGCTTGCGGCGCAGGACCAAAGTGCAAGGGATCGCACTGAAGCGGATATAGAAGCCGCAATTGCCTCAGAAAGGCATGTGCCTCCAGCCCCGGCAAAAAATAGGTGAGTGGTTAGATAGAAATGCCGAGTTTGAAGGAATATCGCGACCGGATCGCCTCCGTTAAATCGACGAGGAAAATTACCTCGGCGATGAAGATGGTCGCGGCGTCCAAGCTCAAAAAAGCGCAGGAGCAGGCCGAAGCCAGCCAGCCTTACGCCACCGCAATGGCCGAGATGATGGGCCGTGTTGCGGCCAATGTCATCGTCGGTCCGCAAAGCTCGCCGCTGCTGGTGGGGACTGGCAAGGACGATGTGCACCTGCTGCTGGTGGTGACAGCGGATCGCGGTCTGTGCGGCGGCTTTAACGCCAACCTGTCACGGCTGGCCCGCACCGAAGTCCGGCGGCTCGAGGATGAGGGAAAAACGGTCAAGCTGGTCTGTATCGGCCGCAAGGGGCGCGATATCCTCAAGCGCGAATTTGAAGACCGTATCCTGAAAAGCTTTAAGAACCGACTGTCTTTCGCCGATGCTGACGAGGTGACACAATATATCCTCGGTCTATTTGATGACGGCGCATTCGATGTTTGTACGGTGTTGTATAACGAGTTTCGCTCCGTACTGTCGCAAAAACCGTCTGCGCAGCAGCTCATCCCGTTCAAAATGACGGAGCCGGCAAACGATGAAGGGGCTGTGTCCGCTGATGAGAACGAAGCCAGGGCACCGCTTTATTACGAGTTCGAGCCGGAAGAAGAAGAAATCCTGAAGCAGCTGCTGCCGAAAAATCTCGGTATCCAGATTTTCCGTGCGCTGCTTGATAGCGCCGCCGGTGAGCAGGCGGCACGGATGACGGCGATGGATAACGCGACCCGGAACGCGGGCGAGCGGATCAAGGATCTGACGCTCGAATATAACCGCGCCCGTCAGGCTGCGATTACCAAGGAGCTGATCGAGATCATCTCCGGTGCGGAGGCGGTGTAATGGCAGAAGATGCAGCAAAGAAAGGTGCAAACGTGACCTATCTGTTTGGCGACAAGGCGGAAGGCGGGCGGCCGCGGCCCCAGCTTGTCAAGTCGCCTGAGCAGGTGTTTGCGCAGATGTGCGATAATGTGCGGAAGCGGTTTGACAAGCCGGGCAGCTATGAACAGTCCGCACTTGTGGCGGCGGCGGAATTTGTAGCCGCTGAGGCGGCGGACCTGCTGGGTGCCACGGTGGGGGATGAAGGGGATGCCTTTACGGCGTTGCGTAAGGCCCGCGACTTCTTTGAAAGCCGGGACGTTGATTTTATGGCGTTGCTGGATGGTGGCCTCGCGGCCCGCGTAAGCGGTGGTGGTTTCGAAGCTGACGGTAAACGTTACGCGCTGATGTCGATGCCCCTGTCTGGTGATGCGATGGAAGCGGAACAGAAGAAGCCGGGATTTTTAACATTCCAGTTCTATGATAGTGCGCACGGCCAATGGGGCGGAAGGCCACGCTTCGGAGCCGCGCCCGCTTATGCCGAGATTCCGCCGGCACGGGCCGTGTATGATGCGAAAGTAACTTAGAATAACAGACGACTAACAAAGAGACTGACGAAAAGAAAGAGGACGAGATCATGGCTAAATCACAGGCAAAGGCAACCGCAGCGGGCACCATCGCGCAGGTCATGGGCGCGGTCGTTGACGTTCAGTTCGCCGAAGGGGCGGTGCCCGCGATCCTGAACGCGCTGGAAACCGACAATAACGGTAAAAAGCTGGTGCTTGAGGTTGCACAGCACCTTGGTGAGAACACCGTGCGGGCGATTGCCATGGACACCACCGACGGTCTGGTCCGCGGCAGCCCGGTGACCGACACCGGCGAGCCGATCACCGTGCCTGTCGGGCCGGAAACGCTGGGCCGGATTTTCGATGTTACCGGCGAAGTAATCGACGAAGGTAAGCCGGTGAAAACCAAGCAGCGTTACTCGATTCACCGTAAGGCGCCTGACTTCGTTGACCAGGCGACCGAAGCCGAACAGCTGGTTACCGGCATTAAGGTGGTTGATTTGCTTTGCCCGTACGCGAAGGGTGGTAAGATTGGCCTGTTCGGTGGCGCCGGTGTCGGCAAGACCGTGACGATTCAGGAGCTGATCAACAACATTGCCAAGGCGCATGGCGGCGTGTCGGTGTTCGCCGGTGTTGGCGAGCGGACTCGTGAAGGGAACGACCTTTACCACGAAATGATCGAGGCCGGCGTTATCAAGCCGGACGGCGAGTCCAAAGTGGCGCTGTGTTTCGGACAGATGAACGAGCCGCCGGGCGCGCGGGCGCGGGTCGGCCTGACCGGTGTGACGATGGCTGAATACTTCCGGGACGAACAGGGGCAGGACGTTTTGTTCTTCATGGATAACGTGTTCCGTTTTACCCAGGCCGGTTCCGAAGTGTCGGCGCTGCTGGGCCGGATCCCGTCGGCGGTGGGTTACCAGCCGACCCTGTCGACCGATATGGGCGCGCTGCAGGAGCGGATTACCTCGACGAATAAAGGCTCGATCACCTCGGTGCAGGCCGTTTACGTGCCGGCTGACGACCTGACCGACCCGGCGCCGGCGACGACCTTCTCGCACCTTGACGCGACGACGGTTCTGTCGCGGCAGATTGCCGAGCTGGGGATTTACCCGGCGGTTGATCCGCTTGACTCAACGTCGCGTATTCTTGATCCGCGGATTATCGGTGACGAGCATTACCGCTGTGCCGCTGACGTCCAGAAGACGCTGCAAACCTATAAGGCGCTGCAGGATATCATCGCGATCCTGGGGATGGACGAACTGTCTGAAGAAGACAAGATGGTTGTCGCGCGGGCGCGGAAAATCCAGCGCTTCCTGTCACAGCCCTTCCATGTCGCCGAGGTCTTTACCGGTACGCCGGGTGTCTTTGTACAGCTTGAAGACACGGTCAAGGGCTTCCGCGCGATTGTTGACGGCAAGTACGATCATTTGCCTGAAAGCGCGTTCTACATGGTCGGCACGATCGAGGAAGCCGAAGAGAAGGCCAAGAAAATGGCAGCAGAGGCGGCATAACGTTTAACGTTAAAGAGACTTGTCATGAGCGAACAGAACACATTCCATTTCGAACTCGTCTCGCCGGAGGAAAAACTGATCTCCGCGCCGGCGCGGATGGTCGTTATTCCGGGCGAGGAAGGCGATATCGGCGTGCTGGCTGATCACAGTGCGCTGCTGTCCAGCCTGCGCCCGGGGGTGATTGAACTGTTCGCTGTCGATAACGACAATGACAACGATCCGGTGCGGATTTTCGTTGCCGGCGGCTTTGCCGATATAAGCGGCGATCATTGCACGGTGCTGGCCGAGGAAGCCGTTAACGTCAAAGACCTCGACGAAGCTGATCTGGAACAGACTATTCGTAACCTGACCGAGGATATTGGCCTGGCCGAAGAAGATGCCGACAAGGCCCGCATTGCCCGCAGGCTCGCGGTTACCCAGGCCCGCCTCGCCGCTTTGACCGGGCGTCTTGTGGTCTAGCTGGTTGCGCGCAACAAGCTTAAAAACAACGTAAAAATCTGTCTGTCATTGACCATCTGTTAAATCTCTTCTGCGATAATGGTTAAAACATTAATATTGCGGTAAGAGACGATGACAGGCGATATACTGAACGGTTCTGCCCGGAACGGTACGGTCAATGGCACATCATATGTATATCTGCGTCTTTCGGACGGGGCGCGGCACAGCAACGTGCATATGGCGGCGACGGTAATCGAGTCGATGCTCGGTGATATTGCGCTGGAGCCTGACAAGCGTGATCAGGCCGTTTACTTCTTTGCACTGCCCGAGGATATCGACCCGGCCGGGGCCAAAAAGATTATCAGCGCGCTGGTGACGAAGGCCTATATTGATGAGGCCTGGCAGGATGCGGCCGCAGGCGCCGCGCTTACGCCGCCTGATTCACAGCCGGAAAACTGACTGCGCTTTTCCCGAAATAGGTATGATCGATGCGCTTGATCTCGCGGGCGCCCATGATGCTGTTGGTCAGGTAAACCGCATCGGCTTCCAGCAGCCGCTCCGGCGTGATAGTCTCTTCGCGCGCCCCCTGTTCGCTGATGACTTTTTCGCGGTAAATCCCGGCGAGCACGCCATCGTCAACAGGCGGGGTGACCAGAATTTGACCCTCACGGATAAAAATATTGCCGATTGTGCCGCAGCACACAAGCCCGGCCGTGTTCAGCATGATCGCGTCTTCGGCGTCCTGCTGCTGCGCTTCCATCAGGGCAAGCAGGTTATCACCGTAATTGAGCGATTTGATTTTTGACAGCGGCGAGTGTTCGTTGCGCCGGACGGTTTGGGCGATGATCGCCTCGACGCGGTGCGGTTTTGCAGGCGCCGGGCCGGCGCTCATCAAAATCGTCGGCCGGGGATCATCCGGCGGCATGAGGCCGCGTACGCCGGGCCCGCGCGTGACCGTGGTACGGATAGCGGCGCGCCCGGCTGTTAATTTGTTTTCCTGAAGCAGCGCCTTGGCCGTCGCCGCGATATCAACTGTCACAGGGATTTCAAATACAGAGGCATGGTAGCTGAGCCGTGCCGCATGTTCGTGCGCCCAGACCGGCGCGCCGTCAACGGCCAGCATCGTGTCGAACACGCCGTCGCCGAGCGTGAAGCCCCGGTCCCCCGGCGCAATCCGCGCCTGGTCAGTCTCCATAAATTCGCCATTAAGCGATACAATCACCGGGTCGTCTGCCTTAACTGGTTATGATGGACATTTCTCTTGTGTTTTATGTCTATTAAATGTACGTAGTTTGATGATTATATGTAAGATAATTAGTTTAAAGGAACAATGGAGAAAAAGATGGGTCTTTTAACTAAAGCCGGTATTGTGGGTGGTTTATTGCTTACTGCAGTGTTTGCCAAAACGGCTCTTGTAGGCTGGAATGACAGTCATATTCAGAATGTTTTTGAAAACTGTGCCAGTGTACAGGAATGTGAACAGACGATGGCTAATGGTGAACCACGGCCATGACCTGGTCGTAGCGTCTATGGCTGCCGGTCTCTTATTGGGAGGAGGCATTGGCCTGACAGCGCTTACCGCGCGCCGGTCAGGGCGGGGTCCTGCACCAGGAGGAGGAGGCTCTCGCAGCTGGCCTTAAGTGCCTGCCTGTCAATTACGCTGCCTGCCGCCGGTCGTTCCAGCGGTCGGCCACCATCATGAAGTTGCGCATGATATCCAGACCATATGGCGTCAGGACTGACTCCGGGTGGAACTGCAAGCCGTAAAGCGGGTATTGCGTGTGCTTAACGCCCATAATAATGTCGTCGTCCTCGGTGCGGGCGGTGATTTCCAGCGGCGTGTTGGCCGCCAGCTCGATAATCAGCGAATGATAGCGTCCGCCTTCCAGCGGGTTGGGCAGTCCGATAAACAACTCGTCGGCATTGTGCTCGATCAGGCTGCTGCGTCCATGACAGGGCTGCGGTGCGCGGATCACCCGGCCGCCAAACTGTTCGCCGATACATTGATGGCCGAGACAAATGCCCAGGATCGGAATCCGTTGGTGGAAATGGCGGATAATTTCGTTACAGATACCGGCTTCGCGCGGCGTGCAGGGACCGGGTGAGAGCACGATCGCATCGGGCATTTGTGCGGCGATTTCGTCCAGGCTAATCGCATCATTGCGTACGACGCGGTGCGGGCGCCCCAGTTTGCCCATATAGCGGGCGAGGTTATAGACAAACGAGTCGTAATTATCGATCAGCAGGATCATTGTCTCGCTATTCGCTTCTCTCTACTCATATCTTTGACTTCAAAACTCTCGAAAATGGCCTTGGCCTTGGCAAGCGTTTCCTCATATTCGTCTGCCGGTTTTGACAGGGCGGTAATGCCGCCGCCGGCACAGAAGCTGACCCGGTCGCCTTCATAAACCAGCGTGCGGATGGCGATATTCGTATCCATCGCACCGTGAAAGCCGATATAGCCGAGTGCCCCGCAATAAGGGCCGCGCCGCGTGTCTTCCAGTTCTTCGATAATCTCCATCGCCCGCACTTTCGGCGCGCCGGTGATCGAGCCGCCGGGAAAACAGCCGCGCAGCAAATCGACGGGTGTTTTGTCGGCTCGCAATGTCCCGGTCACAGTCGAAACAAGATGATGCACCTTCGCAAAGCTTTCCAGCTTGCATAGCTCTGGCACGTCAATCGAATGGTCTTCGCAGCTTTTGGACAGGTCATTGCGCAGCAAATCGACGATCATTGTGTTCTCGGCGCGGTCCTTCTCGCTGTTTTCCAGCCCGTTACGATAGAGCCGGTCGATACAGTTATCATTTATCCGTTTTTGCGTGCCTTTGATCGGCCGTGTTTCGACGGTACGGTGGCGCAGCTGTAAAAATCGTTCCGGTGAAGCGGAGGCCAGCCTTAGCGAACCAAAGTTCATATAAGAGGCAAACGGGGCCGGGTTCACACTGCGCAATGTCAGATAATGACCATACGAGTCGAAGCCTGCGGGCAGGTCGGCATCGAAGCGCTGCGACAGATTGGCCTGGAAAATATCGCCATCGTAAATATAGTCTATGACTTTTTTTACGGTTGCGCCGTAACTCTCTGGGCTGTGAGAAGCACGCCAGTTGATCATACCGGTGCTTGTCCCGGCTTCGTATGGCGCCGCAACCAGGGTCATAAAATGTTTATACTGCGCCTCTGCATCCGTCTCATTGACGGCATAGGTCATGAACACGGCATCGCCGGTTTTATGATCGAAGGCATAAACCCGGTTATACAGCCCGATCGCCATATCCGGCGTGGTGCCTGATTGTGCCGTGGCCGGCAGGGTTTCCAGACTGCGCGCCAGGTCGTAACCGAAATAGCCGGCTGCGCCGCCACGGAACGGTGGCAGGATCTTATGCGCCGGCCTGTCTTCGTGGTTCAGGCCGTAAGTCTCCAGCCGTTCGGCCAGAATTGCGAACGGGTCGGCGGTGAAGGTGAATTGCTGTTCCCGGTTGGTGACTGTGACGCGGCCGTCCCTGGCTTCGATCGTTTCAAACGGGTGATAAGTGATGAAACTATAGCGGCTCAGCTCATGCCTGGTATCGGCACTGTCGAGAAACAGGCTGTAGGGCTGTGCGCTCAGCGGCGCAAATATTTCATGCGGTAAGCGCTTGTCTGCTACAGGAAAATGGTAAAGCTTCATCACGCGCTTGTTTATGGCCTTTTGGTCATGGTGATGCAACAGAAAATAAAAAAAGTCTCCATATAGTTGTTGACATATTGGTGGGATGGGGCGTAAACAGCGCGTATCAAGATTGCTTTGATATAGGGAAGGTGTGATTATGATGGAAAATCTCTATGCATGACCGTGCCCGTTTACAGGACGTCTTAATTAATTGTTTGCATAAAAAATTAGCAATATGGTAATAAAATCTTGCGTTCTGGAAAAAAATAAGTCAAAAGATGCGTTACCAGTTTAGCGAAAGAGAGTGAAAGGAACATTTGTTATGACTGAACTACAACCTCAAGAAACGCCTGAAGTCGAGATACGGCCTTATGAAGGTGGTGTTACAGAGATCGAGGCCCCTCGTCCGACGGCGGTCTGGAAAAAACGGCAGCAGACGTTCACGCGGTGCGTCATGCCCGTATGCGAGCTGTCACGGAAGCAAAGGAAAGTCTTACTAAGACGAAAGCCAAAATTGACGCTGACTTGAAAGAACAAAAGCAGGCAATCGAGGAAACGCGGACTTCTGCATACGATCAGGCGCAGCAGCTGGTTACCAAAGCCGATCAGGAGGTCCAGCGTCTAAAAGATCTGCTGGCGCAGGCGCAAAAAGGCGCTAAACAGGCCAGAAAAGATGCCCGCAGTCAACGGCGTGAAGCAGACCAAGTGGCTTCAACAGCAACAGCCGATGCTATAAGTCAGGCAAATCAGGCACGGCAAGAGGCCAGAGGTGAATTTAAAACCCTTGTTCGTGACGCGGCCGCAAAGGTCTCTGACGCGAACGCGCAGGCTTGGGATGCCTTTCTGGAGGAGCTTGGCGATAGAGCTGCATATGATGCGGACTATGTTCTTGATCATGCCCTGTCCCTTGTGGGCGGTGCTAAGAGTGTGATCAGTACCATTAGGAAAGCCTTTGATGAGGGCTATAAAGCTGATACCGGCTACAAGCCGAGCGCGCGCCTCGAAAAACGCCGGCAACCGGAGACAACCGGCGGCGAAGCTGCAAACGATACAGCCCCGCCAGTGGCGGGCGGCCCGAACTAATCAGCTGCCTGTTCAGCCGGAAAAAACGGCTGTCTTAATCAGGATTTCGGCAAGGCCTCGCCTTATGATGGCCGTGGCCTTGCCGAAAGACGTATCACAAAAATCATAAAGCCTTGTCGGCAGGGGGTTATCTGGCAGAGCAAAAACGGCCATGTCCTGATGACGCTTCATCTTGGCGCCGACACGCCGACACCAGTCGCGGCTCAGCTACTCTCACTATAAAAGGTTCTCAGTGCGGCCACGGCTTCGGCCAGGCCGACACGCTCAATCGGCACATTGTCCGGGAATGCCCCGCATAACCGGCTGGGCAGACCGCTGTCGAGCATGACGAACACGCCTTTGTCGTCCGAGCGGCGGATCAGGCGGCCATAGGCTTGTCGCAGCTTCAGGCGCGTAATCATCTCATCATAGCGCCGCCCGCCGAAGGCCTCGCGGCGGGCCTTGTGTAATATGGTTGGCCGCGGCCACGGCACCCGGTCATAGACCAGCAGCCGCAGCGACTCGCCCGGTACGTCCACACCGTCTCTGACGGCATCGGTGCCAAGCAGGCAGGCATGGGTATCCTCGCGGAAAATATCGACCAGCGTACCGGTATCCATCTCGTCCACATGCTGGGCGTAAAGCGGCAGTCCGGCATCCTCAAGCGGCCCGGCAAGGCGGTCGTGCACGGCGCGCAGCCTCTGGATGGCGGTGAACAGGCCGAGCGCCCCGCCGCCGGCGGCGGTAAACAGGGCGCGGTACGCGGCAGCCACCTGGTCCATATCGGTTTTCCTGACATCATTAATCACAAAAATCCGGGTTTGCCGCGCGTAATCGAACGGCGAGGAAACCGCGAAGGAAACGGGTGCGGGCGCGAGATAATCCGCACCAGTCCGTTGCCGGGCGATGCGCCAGTCTTCGTCTTCATTGCCGGTGCCGTCGCGCAGTGTCGCCGAAGTGATCGCCAGCCCGTGCGCAAAAGGCTTCACAGACTTGGCGAACGGTAGCATAGGGTCGACCCAGTGACGGTAAAGCCCGATATCAATCGCCTGCCCGTCAATCCGTTCAATCGCCATCCAGTCGACGAAATCGAGGCGGGCCGCATCGCTGTGCTGTTCATCACCTGTCAGCGTTTCCAGCATTCCGAGCCAGCCGGCGATGGTATGTTCACTGCGGCGGTCAAGGCCGGCAGCGGCGGCTTCCAGCCGTTTCCGTGTATCGCTGTCGAGTGTTTCGCTCTGCTCATGCAGGCGTTTTTTAAACCGGCCGGACAGGGACCGCATCGGTTTTTGTAGCGTCCGCAGCCGCTCCGCCAAAGTTGCCGCCGCATCGGCCAGCCCGTCAATCGGCGGCTGTGTGCCTGTTTCCAGCGAGTAAGGCCCATCCCGTCCATCGGCGCGGGCAAAGACCTGTTGATAGACCAGCGCGAGGAACTTTTCCGCCGGGCCGTCCGGTGCCCCGTCTTTAAGGCGTTTCGCCCAGCCATAGGCGGGCAGGGCGCGGGCCTCATGAATGATGGCTTCAAGATCGGCTTCGGCTTCCGCATCACCGGCGGCGAGATCTTCGGTCCGGCGTTTCAGGCCGCGCGCGCGGGTGCGGCGCCCGCCTTCCGCGCCGCGAATCCAGCGCCGCAGATCCTGCGTTTCCCGCGCCGTTAGGCGTCCGGAAAAGGCGCTGTCGGCGGCGTCGAATAAATGGTGGCCCTCGTCAAACACGAAGCGCTGCGGCAGAGGGTCGTCCGGTCCGGCAATCGCTGCCTTAACCATCACCAGCGCGTGGTTCGCGACAACGATCGATGAATGCTGCGCCTTGCGCACCGTGCGTTCGACGAAGCAGCGGTGGTAATGATCGCAGGCCGAATAGATACATTCGCCGCGCCGGTCGGCCAGCCCGGTCGTGTATTGGTAGCCAAGCAGTCCGGCCAGCCAGCCGGGGAAATCGCCGCCCTGCAAATCGCCGTCGCGGGTCGCCCCGGCCCAGCGGGCCAGCAACCCGGCGGCAATGGCCTGCCGGACATCCTTGGCCAGTGCGGCGGCGGCGACGGCGTCTTCGAGATTAAGCAGGCAGAGGTAATTCTCCCGCCCCTTGCGCACCGTGACATGCGCTTTTTTGACTTCCGGATGCGGGAACAGCCGGTCCAGCTCCTGGTCGATCTGGCGCTGCAGGTTCTTGGTATAGGTGGAGATCCAGACGCTACCGCTGTTCTTCTCGGCCCAGACATTGGCCGGGGCGAGATAGCCGAGCGTCTTGCCCACCCCGGTCCCGGCTTCGGCGAGGACAAGATGAGGGGGTGGTGGCTCGTCATCGTCAGCCTGCGTATTACCCGTGCCGTCACGCGGTGCAAAGGCGGCGGTCATTTTAGTCGCATAGTCCTGCTGCGGCGCGCGGGCTTCCGCGCCCGGCCCCAGTATATCCGCCAGTTTCCGGCGGCTTTCCTCGCCGGTCACCGGGTGGTGCGCCGGGGGCGGTTCCGGGGCCTGTTCGCTCCATTCCGGCAGGTGTTTCCACGCATTCATCGCCACCTTGCTCATCACCGGCAGGGCCGGGTTATAGTCTTCGCCAAGCGCCGCGCAGACGAATGGGGTCCACGGCCAGCCCTTACCGTTCTGGCCCATCGCCTGCGCGATTGCCAGCGGGTCGGCTTTCTTGAGTTTGCTTGTTTCGTTTGGGCGCTCTTCCTTTTGCAAATCTTCCAGCAGCGCGCGCGCCGTATCCATCAGAGTGAGAGGATAGTCATCAAAGCCACCCGGCGCGGGCAGCCCCAGTGCACCCGCCAGCCCCACCGGTGTAGGCACGGCAAAGCGGGCCGGGTGGACGAAGGCGAACAGTTCCAGCAGGTCGAAACCGTATAAATCCTGCGCGCCCAGCCGCTGCCGTGTGTAGGGTGCATGACAGACCATAACCGGCTGCTTGTGGATCAGCAGCCGCGCCTGCTCATGCGGCAGGATCTGGATCTCGCCGTCCGTCGTCAGGATCGCCGCCTGCCGCGCATTGACGGCCAGCACCGGGATGGCGGGCAGGGCAAGCTGCGGTTTTGACTCTGATGCGGCGCCGGGTGAGGACATAATTTATCTGTAGCAGATTCCCGGCGGCAGCGGAAATGCTATTGCCAGGCTGCGCCCCTGAATCGCCGCCGTTATTGCTGGTGGCTCTTGCTTCCTCTGTCATTGTGAACCGTTGGGGATGACAAACACGTGTGAGATGACAGAGTCATTTATCCCGGTGCAGTACCGATAACTTGCAGTCGTTTTTCGTAATTCTCCGCTATTTTACGGACGTTGCGCATTTTTTTGCCGACACCGTCGCCGTGTGCCTGCCAGCCCGGCACCAGTAGCCGTCCGGGGTCGTTTTCAGGCAGATTGACAATATCGGCGCAAAAGGCCAGTGCCTTCCGTATGGCCGCTGGACGGGGCAGGGCCTCGCCATCGGGCCATGCATCGCGCAGACGGTCAGCGACCGGGGCAAAGGTACGGGCCTGGATGCCGCGCCAGGCGGCCTGGTGAAATTTTTGCCGTAGCGCATCGTTTGACATATAGTGCGGCTCGAAGGATCCGTAGTCGAGAATGACCGGGAAGGGATGTTCCTGCCCGTCGATTAACCACGGTGCCGGCAGCAGGCCGATATTGTTATAGGTCTGATCCCGTGTCTCTAATCCTGTCCGCGCGCCTTCAAGGGAAACGAAATCAAGATAAGGGTTTAATTCATTAGTTAGCACGGTCCTGACACCGGGCAGGATCGCCACCGCAGATGTATCAAGCATGGCGAGTTTAAGCGGCTGTAAAAGCATATCGTGTCCGTTTACGGCCAGAAGCCTCTTATTTACAAATCCCGGTTTTAGAAAGCGCATAACGAGGCCGTAGCGTGATAGCGGCAGCAACGGTCCGCTACCACGCGGTTCAAAGAACTCACCTTTTGCGGGAACAGACATACCGCAAAGGGAAAACATCTCTCGTATAGTGCCAAGGTCATCATTCGAGATGGCGTCAGACTGGTCTACGATATCCCCTGACGTATTCATCGGAGGATTTCCCAAGTTATAGCGGCCATCAGGAAGCCATTTCTTTAGAACTGTCTTTAAAATTGCCATTTCTTTAGAACTGTCTTTAAAATTGCCATTTTTTATCACTGTTGCCTGCGCTTTGAAGGCGTTTTTCAATTTGGATAGTTTTTACAATAAAGCTATTATTATGTCAATTTTATTCAGGTGAGCAGGGCGGTCACGATATCTTTTGATGAGTTGGCGTTAAATTCTGTGAATGTGTCGCGGTATCGAAGCATGCCCGCCATTATAAAAATCATCCGGTTCTTGCTGGCTAGGCGGCTTTCTTTTTAGCCCGGCTTTTGGGCTTGGCTGATGCCTTGCCGCCGTCCGGCGGGCTGAAGATTTCCGGTGTATCGCGCCCGTCATTATTCGGCCATTGTTCCAGGTAAATCGACTGTGACGGGAAGGCAAAGCCGGTGCCGGCTTTTTCCTCAACGATCGCTTTAATGGCGAAGGCGAAATCTTCCTTGATTTCCAGCCATTCGCCCCACACCGTCGTTTTTGTGAAACAATAGACCATGATGTCGATGCTGGACGCGCCGAAACTGTCAACCCGCACGAAGGTTGAAACGGCTTCCGGGCTTTCGAACGCATCGCTATCCGCGATATAGGCCATGATTCCATCGCGGATGATCTTTAGCTGGTCTGTTGTCGTGCGGTACTCAACCCCGATCATCCAGTAAATGCGGCGGTGAGTCATGCGTGAGAAATTGGTGACCACAGCATCGGAAAGCTGTGCATTCGGGACATGCACCGGCGCCTTGTCAAAGCGTCGTACGCGGGTGGACCGAAAGCCGATATCCTCGACGACGCCTTCGACCACGCCTTCAACCTTGATCCAGTCGCCGGGGTGAAAGCGCTTTTCGGCAATGATCGTCATGCCGCCGATCAGGTTCTTGAACAAGTCCTGCGCCCCCAGGGCGACCGCCGCGCCGAACAGGCCCAGACCGGCCAGCAGAGGCCCGACGCGGATGCCCCAGATTTCGAGGATGACCGCCGCGCCGATAAAGATGACCATGACTTTCAGGGCCTTGAACAGCCACGTAACCATCATCGGCGTCAGCATTCTTTCAAGGCCGCGCATCATATGGCTGACCGGCTCCAGCGCCCGGTGTAACGCCCAGAAAATCGTAAAGGCCAGCAGCGAGCGCATCATTTGTTCGAAGACCGCGCCAAGTGCTTCGTCAAGCGCGGCGTAGCGGGCGGCGAAGAACAGGCCCAGAATCACCGGCACGAACTTGATCGGCGGGATCAACGCTTCGATAATCTTATCGTCCATGCGGGTTTCGGTGCGGGCGGCGAAGCTGTGCAGCTTCGACAGGACGTATTTGCCGAACAGGCCGCGCAGCAGCATAAAGCCGGCGAAAATGACCAGCGCGATGATAATCTTGCCGATATCGACGCCCATAAAGCCGTGTTGCCAGACATCGACCGTTTCAGCCCATAACGCCGCGAGGCTGTCGATATCACCGAAATCCGCCAGCGTGACGGTATCGCCGTTAGTGTTGCCGCTCATCTTCATGCATCCGTGTGATTGTTTGTGCGGGGACGATAACGGAAAGTCTGGTAAAAATAAAGCTTGAGATTTAGACATAACTAATGTTACCGTGCCGGCAATTGCGTACCAGCTGATAAAGGGTCATATCCATGACGGTGCCGCTTTTACGCCCGTCCTTTAACGAGTTTATCCGTACGGCCTCTCCGGATAATGGCCTGACGCTTCCCCCCGATGCGCTGACCGCCTGCAGGGCCTTTATTGAAACGGAGCGGAGGCTGGGCCGGTCTGCGCACAGCGCCTTTGTCATAGGCGGCGTTTTTACGTCTGTTATGCGCGGCGAAAGACCGAAGGATATTGATCTCGTGGTCTGCACACCTGAACTTTTGCATAATCTTGAACTGGCAGCGCATTATATGCGGGCGCCGGCCCGCAGTTATGCGGAAATGAAAGAGCGTCATGACCTGCGCGCCGCTGTGGAGAGGGCGCTGTTCCCGCCCGGCTATGGGTACAGCATCACTGTCGCTGAATGTGAGGCCGTGAAAACAACGCCCGTCATGGGCAAGGTCAGCGGCTTTAGCGTGCTTGACCACAAAACCGGCCTGGTCGTTGATGTGATGTGTTGTGCCGTGCCCGTAACCCCGGAACAGTTTTTCGTCCATTATTCCGACGCCCCGGTTCGCAGTGCCGCCTATGACATGGAATCGGGCGAGTTTTGTTATCACCGGGACTTTGAAGACGATGTGAAAGCATGGCGCTACCGCCCGTTTTGCCGGCCGAACGAAAAAGCGTTCGCTAAAGCCCGCGAGAAAGGCATGACCATTGTCATGCCTTCATGATCTTTCGGCTCACCGCTCAATCAGCACCTGGTAAAATGTATGACCGCGGCCATCGACACTGGTGTCGTTGAAACAGCCGCTGCTGATACCCGTCATATTGTTGATCGTTGCTGTTGAGGTGTAGGTACCCTGAAAGGCGGTCTGATCGAAACCGTCGGCATCAATCGGCACCGGCGCGAAGGGCAGATCCAGTACGGCATTGATCTGGTCGCATAACCCTTCTCTAAGATAGCCGACCGACATGATCAGCTCCGGCCGTCCGCTGCGCAGGCCCGGCACGCTATTCGTACCGGTAAATTCCCATTCTCCGAAACCCGGGGGCGTGGTGCCGTCGTCGTCAAGCCAGTTGTCGCGCGGCGCCATATAGGCGATGCCGCCGCCCAGGCTGCTGAAGATCACGCACTCCGCGCAGGTACCGTTGGTGTAGTCCGCCGACGTAAAATCGTTTTCAAAGCTGACCTGGCTTTCGCCGACATTGACCAGCCGCATATTTTCCACCGCCTGTCTGACAGACGTGCTGTGCCGCATGATGTTGCTGGCCTGGATGCGAAAGCGCTCGATATTGCCGCTTTGCTCCGCTGTGTCGGTTGAACGGGAGATTGTGGCCGTCAGCGCCGCGATCAGCGCGACAGCCAAAAGGATAAACCACAGCGCGTTACCGCTTTCCTGTTTCCGAGGCTCGTTCATAGCGTCATTCTAACCGCCAAAGTCCTCTGTTTAAAATAAAAACTTGGTGTCTGTGCGCGCTTGGTGATAAAAACATACACCATGTACAGGATCGATCGTGAAATCGCTGAAACCGCCCGTAGCTGGCCGTTCGAGGAAGCCAGGAAGGTACTGGCCCGCACCGGCGGCCAGACGCCGGAAAAAGGCTATGTGCTATTCCAGACGGGTTATGGCCCGTCGGGCCTGCCGCATATCGGCACCTTTCAGGAAGTGGCCCGGACCTCGATGGTGCGCTATGCCTTCCGGTGCCTGAGTGATATTCCCACCAAAATCCTGTGCTTTTCCGATGATATGGACGGGTTCCGCAAGGTGCCCGGCAATGTGCCGCAGCAGGATATGCTGGAACAATATCTCGGCATGCCGCTGACCAGGGTGCCGGATCCGTTTGACCAGTATGAGAGCTTTGCGCATCACAATAATGCCAGGCTGCGCGAATTTCTGGACTCTTTCGGTTTTGAGTATGAATTCAAATCTTCAACGGAAACCTACGCCGCAGGAGAATTCGACGACGCGCTGCTGAAAATGCTGGCGCGGCATGAGGAGATCAAACAGGCCGTGATTCCGATCCTGGGGGCAGAGCGGGCGGCGACTTATTCGCCGTTCCTGCCGCTTTCGCCGAAAACGGGCAGGGTCCTGCAGGTGCCGATCCTCGAAACCAACGCCGATGCCGGGACAATTGTCTTTGAGGACGAAGACGGAAGCCGGGCCGAGGTGCCGGTGACCGGCGGTCATGTCAAGGCGCAGTGGCGGCCGGATTGGGCTCTGCGCTGGTATGCGCTGGATGTCGATTACGAAATGGCGGGCGAGGATCTGCAATCCTCGGCCGATATCGCCGGCAAGATCACCAAAATCCTCGGCGGCAGAAAACCGGCCGGGTTTCATTACAAGCTGTTCCTTGACGAGCATAACCAGAAAATATCCAAGTCAAAAGGCAACGGCATTTCGATTGACGAATGGCTGCGCTACGCGCCGAATGAAAGCCTGGCTTATTATGTGTATCTGCGTCCGACCTCGGGCAAGAAGCTGTATTTCGATGTCATCCCGAAGGCGGTGGATGAATATATCACCTATGCCGAAAAGCTGCCGGGCCAGCATAACGAGCCGGACAAAATGCTTGAAAATCCGGCACTGTATATCCATGAGGGGCAGAAGCCCCAGGAAACGCCGGTCAGTTTCGCGCTGCTGCTCAATCTCGCCAGCGCGGCCAATGCGCATGACAAGGATACGATGTGGGGGTTCATCCGCCGCTATGCGCCTGATGCATCCCCGGACAGCGCACCGTTTCTGGATAAGCTGGTTGGCTATGCCGTGAAATATTACGAGGATTTCGTGCTGCCGGAAAAATCATACCGCCTGCCGGATGAGCGCGAGCGGGCGGCGCTTTCTGATCTGGCCGCGCGGCTGGCGGCGCTTCCCGAGGATGCCGACGGCGAAGCGATCCAGACCGAAGTGTTTAGTGCCGGTAAAGAAAACGGCTACGACAAGAAAGAGCTGCGGCAGTGGTTCCAGGCGATTTACGAGGTTCTGCTCGGCCAGTCGCAGGGACCGCGCTTTGGCGCGTTTATCGAGATTTACGGCCGCGACGACACCATCGCCCTGATCAACGATGCCCTTGATGGGAAGTTTGCGCAGGCGGCCTGATTTTTTGTGTCATTGCGAGGAAAGCGTCAAGCTTGACGAAGCAATCCAGAAGACCAGCCAAAAGGACAGACTCTGGATTGCTTCCCCCGGATCAAGTCCGGGGTCGCAATGACGGAGAAGAGTGTCGCGCGCGCTGACAGCGACAGAAGCTCCCTCAGCGCCCGGTCTTCTCAAACGTAAACCCCGTTTCGGGAAAGCCGAAATTATCGTGATCGTATTGATCGCCCTTGTTCAGCTTACGGCCAGGCTGCCATTCATTCACAATCTGTGCCAGGTCGGGACGGTCACGCTCCTCCGGCTGCGCCGCCGGGGTGCCGATATAAACGAAGCCGGCAATATGGTCGCGCTGGTCCAGCCCTATCTCGGCGCGCACTGTATCATTATAGGCATACCATTCCGTCAGCCAGTTGGTGCCGAACCCCAGCGCATTGGCGGCCAGGCATAAGTTCTGGCACACCGCGCCGGCGGATAAAATTTGTTCCCAGGCCGGGTGTTTGCCTTTACGCAGACGGCTAACCACGGCGATGATCAGCGGTGCCCGCAGGAACCGTTCGCGCTCCAGCTCCAGTTTCGCCGGGGCGGCGTTGCGCTCCTGCTCCCGCCAGGCCCATTCGAGAATTTCGCCGATCTGTTCCCGGGCTGAGCCGCTAAAGGTAATGAAATACCAGGGAAACAGGCGGCCGTGATCGGGCACGCGGCTGGCGGCTTCAAGTATCGTCTGTAGTTGGGTATCGTCCGGGCCCGGCGCGTCCAGCAGTTTAAGCGGGACGCTGCGCCGTTTGCGCAGATAGGTCAGGACCTCTTCGGACGGCTGCCCGGCTATGATGTCATCATGATTCATGCCCTTATCCTAGGGAGTGTTCCGGGCTTGCACAATAGCATTGACTCTTCGATTGACTATTCCCGGCCCGCCGCCCAAGATAAAGCGTCATGACCGAGATATTCCAAAGTCAGCCGCCGCCTTATGATCTCAGCAACTTTACGGTGCTGGTGGTCGAAGATTCTGTTTATATGCAGACGCTGATTACCTCGATGCTGAAAGTGTTCAGCGTCGGCGATATCATGGTCAGCGAAGGGGGCGAGGAAGCTGTGGACCTGCTGACCGTGACTCAGGCCCGGACCAAAAGCCGGTATATCACACGCGTTGATATCGTACTGATGGACTGGCTGATGGACAAAGGCTCGGGCGAGGAATTATTACGCTGGATTCGCAGCCATGAAAAAGATGCCGTCCGCTTTCTGCCCGTCGTCGTCGTCAGCGGCTATACAACCGACGTGATCACGGCCAAAGCCCGCGATCTTGGCGCCAATGAAATCCTGGTTAAGCCGGTTTCGGCGAACGGGATCGCCTCGCGTATATGTAATGTGATCGATCATCCACGGCCGTTCATTCAGGCGCCGGAGTATTTTGGGCCCGACCGGCGGCGGCAGGATATTGACTTCTCCGGACCGGACCGGCGCGTGATGCCGGCTGAACTGATAGAGGTGGAGCGCAATGTCAGCACCGAATGATCCGCATGATCCATCCGTTTCATCCGGCCCGCAGGTGCGGGTGCTGGAGTTGATCAACCGTTTGCGTAAAAAGCTCGGCGCACAGGTGAAGCGTAATGATCAGCAAGGCTATATCGATCCGGAAGCGATTAAGGAGGCTGATGCCCTGATTGACAAAATGTGCGCCGAGTGCCCGCAAACCATGGCGGCATTGCTTGATGAGATT
Source organism: uncultured Micavibrio sp. (assembly GCA_964445195.1). Taxonomy (GTDB): domain Bacteria; phylum Pseudomonadota; class Alphaproteobacteria; order Micavibrionales; family Micavibrionaceae; genus UM-FILTER-47-13. The sequence continues at coordinate 143,610 of CAYUKA010000002.1, forward strand.
GTTGCGTGCTGGGATGAGATGAAGGACAAGCCGCGTTCGGACGAGCGTGACGAGCTGGGTAAGCGTATCTTCACCACGGCGCACGAGATTAAAGACCTGGGCGCAATGTGCGGTTATGAAATCGCGGCGTACTTTGCTGAGTCTCTGCGCGATTACATCGCCCGTACAGAATTGAGGCTGAAAGCGCAACGCGTCATCATCCAGGCGCATGTCGATGCCCTGATCGTCGTGCAGCGCGAGGGCTTACGCGATGAGGGTGGCACAGCGGCCGACGAGTTGAAAGCCATGGTTAAAATCGCGATCGACAAATATTCGTAAGGACTTTGGTTGTACTTCTCTGTCATTGCGAACCGCCAATGGCGGTGAAGCAATCCAGCCCGTAATCTCATGGAAAGACTCTGGATTGCTGCACCGGCCTGTTCTCGATTGATTAAAAACCGCGCATAATTCCCCTTAAATTAAAATCCAATTTTATTGTTTAGCAACAGTGCCTTAATGGTAATCTGGTACAATTAAATCTGGTGGTCATAACAGTATCGCAGCATGAACGTCCTGATTATCGAAGACAGTAAAACGGAAATTCATATTTTGTCCCAGACGCTTGAGCGTATTTTGGAAGACAAGCCCCGCATCCGTTGTTGTGGAACGCTGGCAGACGCAAAACGGATGCTGCATGATCATCACAAAGAGTTTGATCTCGTCTTTCTCGACCTGAAACTTTCCGACTCCCCGAAATGGCAGAATACATACGATGCCGTAGCGCCTTACGCCGAAAAATTGCCGATTATCGTTCTCTCCGGCGATGATAACCCGGCCATTGCCCGCAGCGTGTTACAGCGGGGGGCGGAGGACTACATAGTCAAGGGCGGGCGCAAGCGCCAGGTCGATATGTTCAAGGAAACGATAGAGTTTGCCCTGTGCCGGCATCACGCTCTGCGCACTTTGGCCGATACGGCGGAAAAGGAAGAGGAGTGTATTCGCTGGCTCACCGGCGGGTATTCGGCATCTTAGGTTTATCTGAGGCTCCTGCCAAATTTAAGTGATAGCGGCGCGGGCATCGTCTTTGAGGGCGGTGCTGTTATCATCTTTATGACCGATACCGTCTAAAATGACCTTTGCGTAAATCATTTTTTCACTGTCATCAGCATAAAAGCTCTGCTTTTTATGGGCGTCATCAATCCAGAGCGGAGACAGGCCGCGGCGGCTCAGTTCGCGCCAATGCTCAAGAAGTTTTAATTCGCCGGGGAGAAAGGCCCGCGATACCGTATCTTCCGGATTGACCTTATGCTGTCCGCAGCGCCTTACACGTGCAGCCAGATCATGCAGATAAGATGGCTGACCGGTGCTCGTAACCCTGCCTCTGCGAGAGCACTGATACGGCTTTTTATATTACCGGATGTGCCGTTCTGAAGCCAGGCCGTGACCGCAAACTCGATCTTATCGAGAGGCGATGTCGAGGTATCGACTTTGTTGTAATCGGCGCTGAATTTCTCTGTGACATTGGCATATTCTCGCGTGCCTTTTGTATCCTTATTACCGTCAAGCCTGTAAGGCAGAACGATAGGTGTGAATGGGGTTTCCGGCCGTGCGGCGATTGCCGCGGCAAATTTTCCGGGCAGATATTTGCTTGCCGGCCGTGAACGGTGCTGTGGCATCTTGTCAAGTGCCGCAGCCGCTTCATCTGTGAGTGACACACCGAGCTGCATGATCCTCGTTTTCAGCTTGTCAAAAGCGTCCATTCCCTGTGCCGTAATGCCGCGCAGGGCCTCTGATTCAGGATTGAACTTACGATCAAACTTTAAATAAGGCAGCCCCCGGATTGTCAGTTTTTGTGAGAGGTCGGCGCCTGTCGTACCCGTTTGCTGCATAATACCGTCCATGCTTTTCTTCATCTCGGCAAGGTGACGTTCGATGCGGCCGGGATCACGTTTGTAAGCGGGATCAACCTCTGCCGCCGCGCGCAATTCGTCTGGTGAACGGAGGCTGCCGCCGGCATACATTCTTGCCAGCTTTTCATCATAGCGGGCCAATACTGCTATATTTTGGTAATAGGCGGGAAACACCTTGTTCGCCCAGGCCGCCCATTCTGCATGGCTCTGGGTTTTGATCAGGTCGCGGTTATTCAAGGCAGCATTGCCCATTTCCGGGTTATTGCGATGGTGGTGCGCCATGACGGCATAGGTGCGGAACTGGCTGTCGGGTCCTTCCGGGTCGCCGAGCATCGCTTCCATAGCAAAAACCGCTTCAGAGACACGGGCGTTCGCTTCCAGCCCCCTGTCAGCGATCGTGGCTGAGGCCAGTGTGTCCTGAAGGCCATAAACAAGGCCCTTTCTGGCATCTTCCATATGTTGCAGCTCATGTTTGATTATTAGCGCAACTGCTTCCGGTGTGTACCCCTCCGCCAGGGGGATCAGTTTGTTTTTGTCATCGAATCCACCGGCGACATCCTCCGCTGCCGTCCGGCCAGGATCAAAGACGAATTTGAATTTGTTATTCAGCGCGGCATGCAATAAACGCCGGCCGTCCGGCGTCTGCGACAGTAAAAAGACAGCCTGTTCGAACAGCTCTTTATTGCGTCCGGCCCGCAACTCGTAATCAATCCGCTGCTGTATATTCGCCGTATCGCTCTGGTGGCTACTCGGCTGGAAGCCCGGTATCGTGCCGCCGTATATTGTCTGCACCGGGGCCCGCGCCATCATATCGCCCGGTTCTGCCGCACGGTGCGTGATACGGCGGCAATCCTTGTCGACAAGAATATTCCATGCCCCGTGCGGCACAGGCGCCTCCGCGGGGACTCTGGAACGGCCAAAGCCCGCAAATCTGGAAAATAAAGTCGAAATCAAAGGCATATTATTGTTAAATCAATTGCTTACAGTTCCCCGCCATTGTAATGGGAAAAGCTTAATAAATATTTTACCATAATCCTTCTTCGCCCAGCCAGGTCAGGGAGTTCCAATACTCTTGCGTTTTCAATCCATTACCTGGTACTCCCTTGACATTGACATAATTTTAACGTAGCAAGGCTTACGCATTTTTTGGAAGGTTCAATGGAAATGAAATTTACAACAATCGGTTTGATCGGTCTGGCCGCCGGTGCTCTGGCGTCCTATTTTAACTCACCGGAAATTGCGCAGGCGGGCGAATTAGTGCGCTTAGCTGCAGCCGGAGGGATTGGTGTCGGAACGGGCCTCGCAAGTTATTTTGGTGCAAGAGTCAGTGCTGAGCTTTTTGGTAGCCGTGGCCTGCCACAGTTTTTTACAGCAATAGCAGCGGCGGCCGGTCTCGGTTATGGTGGTTATGCTGTCTCAGACATCATTGCCGGTAATATCATCACAGAAATGGCTGAGGCAGATCAGCAGGAAGGCGCTGTTATTGCCCCTGTTCGGGAAACCGGCGGTGCGCTTATCGCTTATACGCCGGAAACAGGCGGTTCTTATCAACTTTCTCTTGGCTAATAGCCTGTTGCCCCTATATTGAGGGCATGAATGATATCGCCGCAAACGCAGATTATGCCAAAGGGGCCAAGCCGGAACCTTTAGAGGACTCGCCGCCATTGCGCATAGCCTCAGACTTCACGCCCGCCGGTGACCAGCCGGAGGCGATTGCCAAGCTGTGCGAGGGGCTGCGCGACGGTTTGAGCGATCAGGTGCTGCTCGGCGTCACCGGCTCCGGCAAAACCTTTACCGTCGCGCATGTGATCCAGGAGCTACAGCGCCCGGCGATTATCATGGCCCCGAACAAGACACTGGCGGCGCAGCTTTACGGCGAGTTCAAAAGTTTCTTCCCCGATAACGCGGTTGAGTATTTCGTCAGCTATTACGATTACTACCAGCCCGAAGCCTATGTGCCGAAATCCGATACCTTCATCGAAAAAGACTCGTCCGTGAACGAACAGATCGACCGCATGCGCCACAGCGCCACCCGCGCGCTGTTCGAGCGGCGCGACTGTATCATCGTTGCCTCGGTGTCCTCGATCTACGGTCTGGGCTCGAAGGAAGATTACCAGGCGATGACCTTCGACATTCGCAAGGATGACCGGATGGATCGGCAGGCGCTGATTGCCCGGCTGGTCGAGCTGCAATATACCCGCAACGATATCGCGTTTGAGCGCGGCACGTTCCGGGTGCGCGGCGATACGGTCGAGCTGTTTCCGTCGCACATGGCCGACAGCGCATGGCGCTTTTCGTTCTTCGGTGACGAGATCGAGCAGATTGTCGAGTTCGACGCGCTGACCGGCGAAAAAAGCGCGAAGCTGGACAGCGTGCGCATCTATGCCAATTCGCACTACATCACCCCCGGCCCGACGATGAAGCAGGCGATGGACCAGATCAAAATAGACCTGAAAGACCGCCTCGCCGTGTTCGAGGCCGAAGGTAAACTCCTCGAAGCCCAGCGGCTGGAGCAGCGCACCCAGTTCGATCTGGAGATGATGCAGGCGCAGGGTTTTTGCTCCGGCATTGAAAACTATTCCCGCTACCTGACCGGCCGCGCACCGGGCGAGCCGCCGCCGACGCTGATCGAATATCTGCCCGATGACGCGCTGATGTTCATTGATGAAAGCCACGTCATGGTGCCGCAGCTGCGCGCCATGTATAACGGCGATCAGAAGCGCAAATCCGTGCTGTCCGAATATGGCTTCCGCCTGCCGAGCGCGCTGGATAACCGGCCGCTGAA
>CAYUKA010000003.1:0-143120 GCA_964445195.1 uncultured Micavibrio sp.
GTCAACCGGCGCGAGCGGGTTGATTTTCTGGGCATCGCCGCCCAGGCTTTTCATTGCCTCGCGCATCGCCGCCAGATCGACGACCGCCGGTACGCCGGTAAAGTCCTGCATCAGGACGCGGGCGGGGCGAAAGGCAATTTCATGGTCAACCGTACCGCCATTATCAAGCCACTGCTTCAGCGCCCGGATGTCCTTCTCCTGCACGCTGCGCCCGTCCTCGAATCGCAACAGGTTTTCCAGCAGCACCTTCAGCGTGTAAGGCAGACGGTCAATATTACCGATCCGGTCCGCCGCCGCGCTCAGGCTGAAATAGTCATACTCCTTGCCGTCAACGGTCATTGTGCGGCGGGTGCTCATTTTGTCCTGTCCGGTAAAGGTCATGCGGGCGTCCTCTTCTGTGCCGGCCTTTTGACGTCAGGCCTTTTGTGTCTGCGAATTTTACCGGCTTTATTCTACTACACGTCTCCGGCTATTCAATCGCCGCCCGCAAAAAAATCAAAAAAACTGCATAATCGCTATTGATAATCATTCTCATTTCAGGTACGACCCCTTAATGAGAATGATTATGATTTTCATTTTTGGTAAAAACACGGAACTTTAAAGACAGAGGACACAAACATGCTTGCGCAAAGATGCACCCCCACCCCTGCTCCTACCCTTGCGCGTCAGGTGCGCGAGCTGGAAGTCTCGGACCTGCGCCGCAATTTCAGGCAAGAGGTCAAAGCCTTTCTGGAACAGGCCGGGGTTCCGCTCGATACAAAACTCAAACTGAAACCCGGCGCCAGCAACGCCGCGCCTGCCTACATCGTCACCGGCGCCACCTTCACAGCTTTCGATCCCGAAATTCACAAGCCGGGCGACAGCCATGCTTACGCCGCGGTTTCGGATGATAACGAAACCCGTTACCTGATGAACAACACCGCCGCGATTTTCGAACGGCTGGTCCAATCCGGAGAACGGGTTGTCGTTCATACCAAAGACCCGGCCCTGGTCGAACGTTTAACCGCCGTCTACGGCGCACAGGACCGCGTCAGGATCATCAGCGGGGAATTGGGCGGCAGGGAGATTCTCGGCGATCTATACAAAGCCCTTGAAGACTTCGCCGCCGACACACCGATCAGCACGCTGAGCATGGCCCTGTACCAGTCTTTCGCCCAAAATAACGGCGAACCGTTCAAACCCATGCACCGCGAGGATGTCGCAGAGATCGAACGCGCCGCCGCGCGCCGGCTGAACTTCGTCTATAACATGGCGGCCATGGGCTATGATCTGCTGCTCAACCGCGACCTGGACGATCTGCGGATCGTTTCGCTGTCGGCGCTGGCCGGCACGCGGGCGACTTACGGCCTGATCGCCGATGCCGCCGATAAATTCATGAACGAGCTGGCCTGGCGCACCTTCCACCTCGAAGCCAATATGCTGACCGAAAAATCCGTCACGCTGTACCAGGTCAATCCGGGAATTACCACCGCATGCGATGTCTATGACAAGCCGGATGCGCGGCAGCTGGTCAAACACGAATCGATCGCCGACGGCTTCCCGCTGGATGATGATGTATTTCTTGGCAAAAAAGAGTTGCCGCAACTCAACTCCCACGACGTGGCTTGGGTCGTCGACACGCTGATGCGCACCCCCGACAGCGCCGACCCCAACGAGGCGATGCCGGACCATATCAAACCGTTATTATATGGCGGCTTTGAACCCGGCGAACTGCACGAGAGCTTCGAAGGAGCAATTAAGCAAGACGGCGAAACGCTTGAAATCGATCCGGACCGCCGCCTGCCCGAACATATTCTGACGCCGCTGACGTCATACGGACGGCTGCCGCGGGAAATGCGGCGCGGTGATTACCGGCGCATTTCGATGTCGCCGCCGGGCCAGCGCTTTTAGGCTCAGGACTCATGACAATAGCAAAATCACAGGAGATAGATAATGACCGTACAAACCGCGCAAACACCGGCCACATGGGACAGTGTCGAGGGCGAAATGGACATGGAAGACGGCCACGGCCCGTCATGGCAGGCGCTGATCGATCATATTGCCGAGCCGGAACTGGGTGATCTCGACATCCTCGATTACGGCTGTAACCGCGGCGGCTTCCTGCGCCGCCTTTACCTGAACAAACCCTTCGCTCATGGTCACGGCGTTGATATCGCCACCGACTCCCTCGCCGATGCCGAAGCGCGCAAAGGCCCGGCGCCGTTATCGTTCAGCCATGTCGATATGCTGCCAGAATATGAATCGCGCTTCCACATCGCCTTTTCGCACGAAGTGCTCTATTTGTTGCCCGATCTTGATGACCATGCCCGCACGATTCACAAGGCCCTGAAACCCGGCGGCGTCTACTATGCCGCCATCGGCGAATATGCCGAGAATCCGCTCTGGCCGCGCTGGAAAGACATTGTCGCCGAATTTTCCCCGGTGCCGCCGCAAACATACAGCCTGCAGGATATGGCGCTGGCCTTCCAGCAGGCCGGCTTTGCCGTGTCGGTTCGGCGGATGGTCTGCGACGGATTCCTGCCATACGATGCGCATGAAGGCAAATACCTGCACAGCCCGGTGGAGCTGGTCGACTTCCTGACCCGCCACATGATGCTGTTCCGTTTGGAGAAGATGATCTAAAAAACCATTATATAACAGATATTTACGAAGCCTCTAAAAATTGGGCTAATTTGTCCATATTTCCGCCATATTCGCTGGCGATAATGAAAATAGGATTACAAGCCCTCCTTTAAGGTTGTTAAAGGTTGTTATCCGACACACACAGGTCCAGTTAAAATGAAAAACCGCTGTTTTGCTCCTTGCAACGGCGGTTTTTCTTTTTGATCCTCTTGCCTCGCCGTATCGATCCCGATACAAATGGCCGTTATGGTGACATTATCCGGACAGAACCTGACCTGCCTGCGCCGCGGGGCTTTGGTCTTTGAAACGCTCTCTTTCACGGCGAACGCCGGTGAGCTGCTGGCCCTGACCGGCCCGAACGGCAGCGGCAAGACCAGCCTGCTGCGCATAATTGCCGGGCTGCTTGACCCTGCGGCAGGCGAAATATCGTGGAACGGCGCAGCCATGAATGACGAGTTCCGCCGCGAATCGGTTCATTGGATCGGCCCGGAAAACCCGCTGAAACCGGATCTGACCGTCATGGAAAACCTGACTTTCTGGGCCGCCGCACTCGGCGCGCCGCATGACGGGGAGGCGGTTCTGGCGGCATTGCAAAAGCTGAATATCGCGCATCTGGCCGCCACCCGCGCCCAATATCTATCGGCGGGGCAACTGCGCCGCGCCAGCCTGTGCCGGCTGTTTTTCGGCAACCGGCCGCTCTGGCTGCTCGACGAACCGGCGACCGGCCTCGACGAAAGCGCCACCAAAACGCTGAGCGATGCCGTCAAAACTCATACGCAGGGCGGCGGCCTTGCCATCATCGCCACCCACCGCCCGACCTTCTGGACACCGGATAACAATCTCGATATGGGCGCCCTGACAACGCAGCCGCAGGAGGCAGCGGCATGAGCGCGCTGACCGCCACCACCACCCGCGAATTGCGCGCCGCCTGCCGTCATCCGGGACAGGTGCTGATCGTACCGGTCTTCTTCGTGCTGGCAACGATGCTGTTCCCGCTGGTTGTCGGCACCAACGCCCAGACGCTGGGGCTGGCCGCGCCGGGCCTCGTGACTATCGCCGCCCTGTTTGCCGTCCTGCTGCCGCTGGAGCATCTCTTCACCGCCGACCGCCGCGACGGCACACTCGACGCGCTGACATTATCGGCACAGCCGTTCAGCCTTTACGTCGCCGGCAAGCTGCTCAGCCACTGGCTGCTCACCGGCCTGCCGCTAATCCTGATTGCGCCCTTCATGGCCGAGATGCTGGGCCTGACCGGCTATACCGGTACAATCATCGCCACGCTGCTGCCGGCCACATTGCTGCTTTGTCTGATCGGCGCGCTCGGCGCAGCACTGACACTCGGCACCCGGCAGGGCGGGGTTTTGCTGGCCTTGCTGGTCGTCCCGCTTTATATTCCGGTATTGGTCTTTTGCGCCGGGGCGATCGACCTTGCCCGTGGCGGCGAGATCACCGATACGCCGCTGCTGATGCTCTGGGCCATGCTGGCCTTTGCGCTGCCGGCCCTGCCGCTGGTCATCGCCGCGATCCTGAAATGGCAGGTGAGGTAGGGAATTTGGGAACAAGGAAACACGAGTGGGTACATATATACATCGTCATTGCGAGAAGGCGTTTTACGCCGACGAAGCAATCCATACGCTGCATGGATTGCTTCGCTCCTGTTAGTCGCTCGCAATGACTTACTTTGTTATATTTCGATAGAAGAACGACATGCTAAAATACGCCAACCCGAAACGTTACGAGACAATCAGCCGCCCGGTGCTGTGGGCATCCGCCGCAGGCGCGCTCGGCCTGTTTATCTGGGGATTATGGCTGGCGCTGGTTGCCTCACCGCCGGACTGGCAGCAATCCGAAACCGTGCGCATCATGTATATTCACGTGCCGGCCGCGTGGCTGGCGCTGTTTACCTACAACAGCATGGGCATCGCCGCGATTGTCCTGATCGTCTGGAAACATATTCTTGCCGGGCTGTATATCCGCGCCATCGCACCGGTCGGCGCGGCCTTTACCGCGATCTGCCTGATTACCGGCGCGATCTGGGGCGAACCGACCTGGGGCACGTGGTGGGTGTGGGATGCGCGCCTGACCTCGGTGCTGATCCTGTTCTTCCTGTATATCGGCATCATCGCGATCGGCGATGCGTTTGAAGACCGTGACAAGGGCCTGCTGGCCGCCGCCTGGCTGGCCGTGATCGGGCTGGTCAACCTGCCGGTGATTAAATTCTCGGTCGACTGGTGGAACACGCTGCACCAGCCGGCGAGCCTGAGCACCTTCGCCCGGATTGCCGAACCGGCGGTGCATAACTCAATGCTTATGCCGCTGCTGGTGATGGCCGGGGCGTTTACCTGCCTGTTCGCGGTGCTAGCGATCCTGCGCCTTGATAATGAAATCCGCTGCCGCCGCCTTGAAAGCCTGCGCAGCCGTCATATGCGGGAGATGAGCTACAGCCATGGATGAGTTTTTCTATATGGACGGTTTCGCGCGCTATGTCTGGTCGGCCTACGGGGTCACAGCGCTGATCCTGGTCGGCCTGATCGCCGCCAGCCTGTGGCGCCGCCATAGCCTGCGCGCCGAAGAACATAAATACGCCCCCCCTGTTCCTGATCACCATACGCAATCATGACCCGCAGACAGCAGCGCCTGTACGCCATCCTTCTCGTTCTCAGCGGCGCGGCCCTCGCGGCGACGCTGGCCTTGTTCGCGCTGCGCGATACGGTTACGTTTTTCTACACACCCGGCGATATTATCGGGCCGGAGCGTAAATATATCGTCCCGGACCGCCCGTTCCGTCTCGGCGGGCTGGTTGCCAATGGCTCGGTCGAAAAAGACGGTACGCTGGTGCGCTTTACCGTCACCGATGGCGTTCACAGCATGGCTGTCGAATATAACGGCATCCCGCCGTCACTGTTCCGCGAAGGGCAGGGCGTCGTTACCACCGGTCGGCTCGCGCCCGATAATGACAACCTGTTTATCGCCACCGAGATACTGGCCAAGCATGACGAGAACTACATGCCGCCCGAACTGGCCAAAGCCCTGAAGGACACCGGGCTTTATTATCAGGGCGAGCACACCCCGGAAGCCTATAATAATAACGGCGGGCCGCCATGATCCCGGAGCTTGGCCATTACGCTCTGATTCTCGCGCTGCTGGTGGCGCTGGCGCAGACCCACCCGCTGCTGGCGCGACAGGGCGCGGTACTGCAATTCGTGCTGTGCGCCCTCGCCTTCGCGGCGCTGACATGGGCCTATGTCACCTCCGATTTCACCGTTCTGAATGTTGCGGATAACAGCCATACGCTCAAGCCGATGATTTATAAAGTCGCCGGGGTCTGGGGCAATCACGAAGGCTCGATGCTGCTGTGGCTGCTGATGCTCTCACTCTTCGGCATGCTGGTCGCGCTGCGGCAAGACGAGCGCCGCGTGTTGCAAATTCACGGCCTGATCGGGGCCGGGTTCCTCGCTTATACGCTGCTCGCCTCCAACCCGTTCGAGCGGATTTACCCGCCGCCCTTTGACGGTATGGATCTGAACCCGGTCCTGCAGGACCCGGCGCTGGCGCTGCACCCACCGCTGCTATACATGGGCTATGTCGGCTTTTCGGTCGCCTTCGCCTATGCCGTCGCGGCGCTGTGGGACGGCAAGGCCGACCGTGACTGGGCCAGCGCTGTGCGGCCATGGGTCATGCTCGCCTGGACGGCGCTGTCGGCCGGGATCGCGCTGGGTTCGTGGTGGGCCTATTACGAGCTGGGCTGGGGCGGCTGGTGGTTCTGGGACCCGGTTGAAAACGCCTCGCTGATGCCGTGGCTGGTCGGCACGGCGTTGCTGCATTCGGTCATCGTCATGCAAACGCGCGGCGGGCTGCGGCGCTGGACAGTGCTGCTGGCCATTACGGCTTTCAGCCTCTCATTGCTCGGCACGTTCCTGGTCCGCAGCGGGGTGCTGACTTCGGTGCACGCTTTCGCCGTCGATCCGCAGCGCGGTGTCTTTATTCTCGCGCTGCTTGTTTTGTATACCGGCGGCGCTCTGCTGCTTTATGCGCTGCGGGCCGGCAACCTAAAAAGCGATGCGGCCTTCAGCCCGGCCAGCCGCGAAAGCCTGCTGGTGTTCAACAACCTGTTCCTCGCGACAATGACCGCCACGGTACTGATCGGCACGCTCTACCCGCTCGCGCTCAGCGCGCTCGATGCCGGGCAGATTTCGGTCGGCCCGCCCTATTTCCACCTGACATTCGTGCCGCTGGCTGTGCCGCTGCTGATCCTCGTCACAATCGGGCCGTTCGTGCCGTGGAAGAAAGGCGACCCGCGCGGCATTGCCGGCAAGCTCAGGGCCGCAGCATTTCTGACCGCGCTGACCCTGCTGATGACATTGTTCGCCGGGCACAGCCCGCTGCTGCCCTCGCTGCTCGGGAGCGGCCTCGCCGCATGGCTGATTTACGGTGCGCTGACCGAAGCCGCCACCCGCCTCGGCCTGTTCCGGCTCAGCGGCTCTGACATCATGCGCCGCCTGGCCGGCACGTCGCCGGCACGCTGGGGCATGACGCTCGCCCATCTTGGACTCGGCATCGCCGTACTGGGCATGACCGGCACCGGGCTGTGGCTGCGCGAGCATACGGCCGTCCTGCAGCCGGGCGACAAAATGAGCGTCGCGCATTTTGAACTGACACTCACCGAGGTCGGCCCGGCCTTCGGCCCGAACTACACCGCGATCCGCGCCATAATCGACGGCCGCAACACCCGGTCCGGCCGGCACTTTACCCTGATGCCGGAGAACCGGCATTTTACGATTGCCGATGAGATGACCACCGAAGCCGCCATCCGCCAGAGCGCGCTGAGCGATATTTACGTCGTGCTCGGCGAGCGCGGCGATGACGGCTGGGTGATCAACGCCAAAACCCATCCGTTCGTCAAATGCCTGTGGCTCGGCTTTTTCCTGATCACGCTCGGCGGCGCGCTGGCACTATGGCCGGTCCGCCGCAACCAGACGGAGGCGCCTGCCGCATGATTAAAAAGCTGCTGTATATCATCCCCGTGATTTGTTTTACGCTGTTCGCCTTCGCGGCGGGTATTGTGCTATGGCGCGGCGGCGATCCGTCAGCCCTGCAAAGCCCGCTAAGCGGCAAATTACTGCCCGCGTTCAGCGCCGGCACTTTAAGCGAAACCGCGATTGACGGCCCGGCGGTGATCAATGTGTTCGCCAGCTGGTGCGCCCCATGCGAAGCGGAACACGGCTATCTGAAAAAACTGGCGGATGACGGTATCCGCCTCTATGGCCTGAACTTCATGGACGAGCCGGAAGACCGCGATGCGTTCCTGGAGCGGCTCGGCAATCCTTACACGGCGATCGGCGATGACCCGGAAGGCGAAGCCGCGATTGCGCTCGGTGTCTTCGGCGTACCGACGACCTTTGCCATCAGCGCGGATAATACAATCGTCTACCGCAAGGACGGCCCGATCAGCGCTGCGGAGCTGGCAAAGATCAGGGAGGCGCTGCGATGAAAGCGCTCCTGGTCCTGTTCGTCATGCTTACCAGCCTGCCCGCCGCCGCCGCGATTCACCCGGATGAGCGGATGGCCGACCCGGCGCTGGAGGCCCGGGCGCAGGCGCTGTATCGCGCGCTGCGCTGCACGACCTGCCAGAACCAGACCATCGCCGGTTCGAACGCCGATATCGCGGTCGGCCTGCGCGCCGCCGTCCGCCGCCAGCTGGAAGCCGGGCAGAGCGATGAAGAGATTCTGGCGTTCCTGCACGAGCGTTATGGCGATTTCGTGCTGATGACCCCGCCCTTCGCCGCCCATACATGGCTGCTGTGGCTGGGGCCGCTGCTGGCGCTGCTGGGCGGCGGCGCCTTATGCCTGCGTATCATGATGACGAGCGGGAGAGCGCCGTCATGATGGTGATGATCCTTGCCGCGCTGCTGACCGCCGCAACCGTTATCATATTGCTGACGCCGCTAATGCTGCGCCCGGACAAAGGCCGGCAGGGCTGGCTGCTGCTGGCCGCGATCAGTCTGGGCGCGATGGGGATCTATCTGGCGCAAGGCGCGCCCGGCCTGCCGTCGCAGCCGGCGATGTTTGAAACGAACGGCGAAAATTTCGAGCGCCGGGAACTGGTGAAACAGGAACTGGCCGCGATGGAGGCGCTGGCCGGCGCGCCGCAGGACGTGGAAAAGATGTTAGCGCTGGGCAGCATCCGCATGCAGACCGGGCGGCTCCAGCAGGCGATCAGCGTTCTGAACATGGCCCGCGCTCATGCGCCGGATCATGACGGTGTGCGCGAAAAGCTCGGCGCGGCCCACTACGCGGCGGCCCTGTCTACCTTGCTGCTTGATGAGGACCGCAGCCAGGCCGCCCGTCATTTTAACGAAGCCCTCGCCGTCGCCCCGGCCACCGCCCCCTACCGCGAACGCCTGCTGCGCGACATGCAGGCGTTTGAGGCCGAAGAAGATATGCAATAACTCACATATCGTCATTGTACGCTAACTTACATACCGTCATTGCACGCTTTATGCGTGCAATCCATTTGCTTTCGGCCAAAGCTACCGCGAACAGGCGGATTACACGGACAAGCCGTGTAATGACGAGGTTTAAAATTAAATAATGCCCAATCAGGACGACGTGCTGCAGATGCGGGCGATGCGCTGATATTCCTCCAGCGTATCAATGGCCTGCTGGCGTTCGTTACGTTCGCGTGTCATCTGGTTGAACATCACGCCGAGCGCATGCTCCATACCGGTTTGCAGCTCACGCTGCGCCTGTTCAAAGCCCTTATCGCTGGCGACCGGCACGGTATAATCCGCCGGCTCCATCAGGATTAAATTCAGCGCGTCGGTAAACCGCCCGGCATATTTGTTCATCACCGCCCGTTCGACTGCGACATGTTTGGCTTCGTGCGCAAATATCTCTTTAAACCAGCAGGACCGGCCCTGAAAATCACTGGCAATATAAATTGACGGGCTGATCTCGATCGTCACCGTGACCTGTTTCAGGAACACGCAACGCGCTTCATCAGTCTGTGTATGGCTGAAGATCATGTTATGCGACACAGTGATCTCGCCGCTCATAACCCCGCCGATTTCGGTATGGTAATGCGCGGGAAACGGCGAGGTACCGGTCATCTCCATCGCGCTCAGTTCTGTGACTGATTTACTGATATCAAAAGTGACCGGCGTTTCCAGTGTCTTGACCTGTATAACCGGGCGCGGCGCAACGCAGCTTTGCGCCTGCGCCGCCGTCGATACAAAAATCATCAGACCCAGAATAAATCCGGTCAGGCCGGCAAGCCGCATAGGTTACCCCTTCCTTGTGAATGAAGGGGCAATCTAGCAGCCTTGGCGCAATATGAAAAGAAATTTATATGTTAAGAGCCGGGCAGGTCATTCAACATAAACGCCGCCCGCACAATCAGCCGCAATTTCATCAAAAAACTCCGGCAGATCACTCTGCACCCGCAAGCGGAACAGCCTTTCTTCCAGCTTGTTAATCTGGTGCTCGATCATCTTCTGGATTTGCTCTTCTTTCTTTTTGGCCGCCTCATCAATATTGATGCCCTTGACCGGACCGGTCACAAAATGATCGCCGGGGTCTGTGGTCATATGGTTGCGGATGGTTCGCAGTTCATTATTGATGAATTCCTCGTCCTGCTGCATCAATTCCATTTCCAGCGTGTAAAACTCGTTATACATGCAGCTGCCTTTCTCATAATCGGCAGCGATCTCAAGACGACGATCCACATAGACTTTGACATCCATTTTCAGCAACACGATACAGCCCAGTGAGGGATAAGTCCTTAGCTCGATATCCGACTCAAGCCGAAATGACGGCCAGCCCATATTGCCCTGACGCAGCGGCATCTTGATACCGTATTTATGGCTTTTTTCACGTGCGAGTTCAAAAGCGGTCTTTTCATGATTTTGATACATGCGCCCGCCAAACTGCACCATATTGATGTAAGGAGAGCCAAATTCCGGACAAGTATCCAGCTCTTCGGCTTCTGCAAAAGCCGGCCCCGTCAAAAACAGGCACAATGCCATCACAAAAAACGATTGCCTAATTCCTGAAAAAATCATTCTTTTCCGCCTCTCTGCATATTTGATTCACACGCTCATATTCTTCCAGCGTATCCACCTGCCCCTGCCGCCGCGCCATTTCCTGATACAGCAGGAATTTTTGAGAATCGACAGCGGCCTTTATATGTTCTACGAGTTTTTTCTGAATACCCTCCGCTTCGTGACGGTTATAAGGACCGATCGCCCCGACTCCATCGACGGCCTGTTTCACGGCCAAACCTATCGTCCGGGCATATTCGTTGATCACTTCGCGGTCGACATCCACATGTTTAAGCTCATGCTCTAGGATCGCGGCGCGGCAGGTTTTATTATCATTTTCCTTCGCCACATAAATCTTTGGACTCAGATCAATATTCACCGTAATCGACTGATACCAGAAACACATTGTATCACGGAGCGGATCATGCATCGTGCCCCACTGGACCTCGGTTTTGATCTGCGGGCGGTCGTGACGCAACCCTCCCGTCGTCACATCTGTGCCGGGCGCGTACGGGTTGACCGTATTGCTCTGAAACCTGTCAAGCTCTTCAGATGAAAGGGAAAATTCATATTGAATCGGCGCCGAAGAGGGCGTCACCATTATGCGCGGCGCATGCGGCACCGTGCATGTCATCGACTCGCTTGTCAAAATGAACAAACCCGCCGCCGTCAGTAAATCAAGTCCCGGAAACATCATCACCCCTTTTTTACAAACACGGCTTTATTATCGCAGATTTCGGTTAACAGCTTGTTTCCATTATGATACATAAGCATCTTGATGAAAAGCTTAACGGAGCCCTATCCTGATGGACTTTCTCGGTAAAATCCTGCTTTACGCGGTCGATATCTATTTCTGGATCATTATCATCAGCGTTGTTGTCAGCTGGCTGATCGCCTTTGAAGTGATCAATATCCGCAACGCACAGGCTGCCAATATCGTGCGGCTGCTGGAAAAAGTGACAGAACCGGTCTATCGCCCGATCCGCAAGTTCATTCCGCCGATTGCCGGCATTGATATCACGCCGATTATCGTGATATTTGCCCTCTATCTGTTAAAAGACTTTATCATCTTTGTGATGTTTTGATGGCTGATCCGATAATAACACCAGAGAAACCGGCCCGGATTATCGACGGTAAAGCCATAGCCGCCGCGCTGCGGCAGGATCTGGCCGACCAGATCAAGGCCGAAGGGTTAACGCCCGGCCTGGCAGTGATCCTTGTCGGCGACGACCCGGCCAGCCAGGTCTACGTGAAAAATAAAATCCGCGCCTGCGCCCAAACCGGCATTGAGAGCTTTGAAAAACGCCTGCCCGCTGACCGCCGCCGGGACGATATCGCGGCCGTTATCGCGGACCTCAACGCCGACCCGGCCGTGCACGGCATCCTGCTGCAGCTCCCCTTGCCGGACAGCCTCGCCGCCGTGCAGGACGAGCTGGTGCAAATGATCGCACCGGCCAAGGACGTGGACGGGCTGACGGTTGCCAATGCCGGCAAGCTGCTGCTCGGGCACAGTGACGGCATGGTGCCCTGCACGCCGCAGGGCAGCCTGCGCCTGATCAGGGACATTCAAGATGATCTGAGCGGCCTGCATGCCGTTGTGATTGGCCGTTCCAACCTGTTCGGCAAACCGATGGGGCAATTGCTGCTGGCGGAAAACTGCACCGTCACACAGTGCCATTCCCGGACACAGGACCTGCCCGCTATCTGCCGTCAGGCCGATATCCTGATCGCCGCCGTCGGCCGGGCCCATATGGTGAAAAGCGACTGGATCAAACCCGGCGCTATCGTGATTGATGTCGGCATTAACAGGCGCGATGACGGCACCTTGTGCGGCGATGTTGATTTTGAGGCCGCCAGTACCATGGCCGCCGCAATCACGCCGGTCCCCGGCGGCGTCGGACCGATGACAATCGCCTGCCTGCTCGCGAACACGGTCAAAGCCGCTCAACGTTCCTGATATTGATCGTGTAAATCAAGGAAAGGCTGGTAATCCATATCATCAGCTTCGCGTAAGCACGCAAGATAATCCTGCCTGATGGGACTCTCTTTATCAATCGTGGCGGGCCAAAGCACGACAGGCTGGCCATGTAAACGGAGCCAGATATTCGATAACATGCGTGACCAGCGGCCATTCCCGTTTTCAAAAGGGTGTATTTGCACGGCCAAATGGTGCAAACGTACGGCTTGTTCCAGCCACGGCATCTCTACGCTCTGCCAGCCATGCAGATCATCAATGAGCTGCAACAGCTTTAATTGAATCTGATATTTATCAACACCAATTGATTTATTCGTTTCACGAAATCTTCCGGCCCAGTGCCAGACGTCACCCAGCATTTGTCGATGCAGTTTTTTCATCCATGGCAAATCAAAGGGCGCAGAACGCTTTGTGAGCCGCCGCGCAAAATATCTCTCTTGCGCTTTTGCAATGTTGATGGCTTCAAATGCCTCAATCTGTTCGCGCGTTGGATTTGCAACTCTAAGCTTAAGACCGGACAAATCATCAAGCGGCGTCTCACCGTGTTTAACACGCCAAGTCATATCAGTCCGCCCACAAATTCTTATTGGATCCGGCCAGAATTTTATGTTTGAGACGTTCTTTCATATCACTCAAAGCTTTTTCATCTACACCCTGACCTTCCAAGGCCGCGGTTGCCTGCGTTGCCCGCGCTATCCGCTCCGCTTTATACGCAGCGCGCTTTTCGCGAAACTCTTCTATGTCATAGGTTTCATGCAAATCAGGACCGATATCCGTTCCCAACGCCTGGGCTATTTTTATTAAATTAGCGGCACTGATATTCAGGTTTTTGCCAGACAAAAACCTGTAAATAGTGGGCTGCGACACGCCGCTAAAAGCTGCAATGTGGTAGTCGCTCATGCCAAGCCTTTCGCGACGCGCTGATAAAAAGTTAGCAAGTCTTTCTAATTCATACATAAATCAAATATATCACAAATAAATTCATTTGTGAATTATTATTTATGGTTTTTAATTCTTTCGCGTAATCATCAAAACAATCTGTAACTTTTGTCAAAACGGCCGCGAATAACGGTTATGGGTCTGTGTGTGACAGCTCATAAGATGATTTTTGTGAATAACAAAATGGAGCATGATAATGAGATATCTTGTTTTACCGCTGATGCTGGTCTTTCTCGGCTTTGCCCCGTTGACCGCGCAGGCGGCGTCCGGCACCCCGAAACTGTATGGCATCCTGTTTTACGCCGACTGGTGCGGCAGCTGTAAAATCCTTGATCCGCAAATTGAAAAAGCCCGCGGCAAGGCTGACCTTGATAACGAAGATGTGCTGTTCGTCCGCCTCGACCTGACCGACGCCGCCACACGTCACCAGGCGTCACTGCTGGCCTCGGCCCTGGGTATCGGTGAATTTTATGACGCCAATGCGGGGAAAACCGGCTTCATGCTGCTGGCCGACCCGGCAACAGGCGCAGAGCTTGGGCGGCTGAATAAGGACATGGACTCCGGCCAGATTACCGTGGCAATTACCGATGCGCTGGCGAAAACCCCGTAAACTTAACTATTCGCCCGCTTTATTCGCTCACTTTATTCGCCCTGGACCGCACTGAAACCGGGCTGGCCATCAAAAGTATGAAGCATCACCGCCTTGGTGAAATTCATATCGGCCTGGTTCAGGCGGTCCATGAGCGCAATCACCTGCGATGTTTTGACCCCGCCGGATTGACTAAGAAAACGCAGCCGCCAATTATCGGCGCAAAACGTTTCCGGCCGCCCGTCCGGCCAGACCTTGACCCCGCGGTTAGAGATCATTGACAGCTCCAGATCATCGGCAACACAGGGTAGGATTTTCGCCGCCAGCTCATCGGCCGTGCCGTCCCAGTTCAGGTTCAGGTCAACACCGACCCGCTCCTTCGCCTCGTCCTGCCGCGGCCGCAGCGGCGGCAACTGCATACCGCCCGCCGGGACGCCATTATAATTGGCCGCACGTAAACGATCCGGCGCTGCACCGAGCCGGGCGATCACCGCATCGGCAAAGCCCTTGGTACCAACTTTTTCACGGCTGGTGCCGTGGCGGAAAATCTCGCCGGTATGAATACCGTCCTCAATTGTCTTGAGCCAGGCATTGTGGATTTTGGCGGCGACCTCACCCTGCCCGACATGAACCAGCATCATCACAGCGCCCAGTAACAGCCCGGACGGATTGGCAATTCCCTGCCCGGCAATATCCGGCGCGCTGCCATGCACGGCCTCGAACATCGCGAAGTCGGCCCCGACATTGGCGCTGCCGCCCAGCCCGACCGAGCCGGTCACCTCGGCGGCAATATCAGAGACAATATCGCCATACAGGTTCGGCAAGACGATTACATCGAACATGTGCGGATGCGCCGCAACCTTGGCCGCGCCGATATCGATAATCATATGGTCCTGCTCTATATCGCCGTATTCCTCGCCAATCTCGCGGAACACGCGGTGGAACAGGCCGTCAGACAATTTCATGATATTGTCCTTGGTCATGCAGGTGACTTTTTTGCGGCCGTTAGCGCGGGCATATTCAAAGGCGTAGCGCACAATCCGCTCCGTGCCGGGCCGTGAAATAATTTTCAGCGAGGCCATCACATCCTGCGACTGGCGGTACTCGATACCGCCGTAAAGATCCTCTTCATTCTCGCGGATAATCACCAGATCCATATCCGGGTGCACCGTTTCCACATAGGGTGCATACGACACGCACGGCCGGACATTCGCGAATAATCCCAATGACTTGCGGATCGTTACGTTCAAGCTTTTGTAACCGCCGCCCTGCGGGGTGGTAATCGGCGCTTTCAGGAACACTTTCGTCCGGCGCAGACTGTCCCAGGCCGTATCAGGAATGCCGCTTGTCACGCCGCTTTCATAAACATCTTTGCCGATTTTGATTTCATCAAGGTCAAGGACAGCGCCGCCCTCTTCAAGAATACGCAACGTCTCGTCCATAATTTCAGGGCCGATGCCGTCACCGCGCGCGATGGTAATGGGGGTCTTGTTGGTCATGGCTGAAAATCCTCCGTGTTGCCGTGCATCATATCACAGGATTGAATAACGGGCATACAAAAGCGTAATTGACATACCGGTTCAATCTGCGACAATCGGCGCCGTCTGCAAGCACATAATAAAGTTTACATCAATGATAATCCGCAGCGGCTTGATTTTACTGTCTTCCTTGATCTTAATGCCTGCGATGGCATGGGCGCCGATGCCGGCACTTGGCTATGCCGGGGCGATCTACGCCCACTTCCTGATTAACGGCTAGCGCATGCTCTGGCGCGACACCCACCCGGCCCTGCACGCCATTATCCTGACCACAGCAGGTTTTTTGTCGTATAGTCTTGCCGATGCCTGCAGCAAGTTTCTGACCGCCTATTACAGCGTCCCGCAGATCCTGACCTATAACAGTGCGCTGGCCGTTATCATCGGGGTCATATGGCTGGCCGCGACCGGCGGCCTGTCACGATTCATAACGCCTAACTGGCGCTGGCACCTGGCGCGGGGCATCGGCCTGATGCTGACCTCTTTCTTCATCGTTCATGCGCTTGGCCATGTGCCGCTGGCCGACTTTTACGGCATTGTCTTTATCGCCCCCATCGCCGTCAGCGTCCTTGCCGGCCTGTTACTGAAAGAGCCTGTCGGCGTTCACCGTTTCGGGGCTTTAATCGCCGGCTTTACAGGCGTCCTGATTATTGCCGGCCCGCAATTTGATAATCTCAATATCGGACTTGTTTACACGGTCCTGTCCGCACTCTTTATCATCGCCAGCCTGCTGATCATGCGTAAAATCGGCGACCGCGACCCACTGCCGGTCTATATTCTGTATCCATTCCTCTGCAATCTTGCGCTGAACACGCCGCTGATGCTGTTAGACCATACGCCGGTCGCGGCGGAACACTGGTGGCTGTTCGTGCTTCTGCCGCTCTTCCTGATGGGCGGGATTATCGGCACGGCTTTCGGCTTTGCCCGCGCCCCGGTCACAGCGATTGTCGCGCCGTTCCATTATACCCAGATGGTCTGGGGCGTGCTGATCGGTCTGATTGTCTTCAGCGACATCCCGTCCCTGCCGACACTGGTCGGTGCCGGGCTGATTATCGGCGCCGGGCTGTACGTGATCTGGCGTGAACATTCTGTGCAAAATGCGAAAAATATGCCCGATCTGCAAAAATAATCGCAATTTGCAAAGCGAAGACGTTTACTCCTTTGGTATGGAGCAAAGCGCCCAGTTTGCCGCCCCTTTGCGCGCCCCGTTATATATTTCATAACAAAAACAACCATTTTGCAAAATGCAGCGCCGCCCCTGACCTATCCCAAAGCGCAATATTTCCCATTTTGGCCTGCTACCTGCAATGACTCTCATTGATTAT
Organism: uncultured Micavibrio sp.; assembly: GCA_964445195.1. GTDB lineage: Bacteria > Pseudomonadota > Alphaproteobacteria > Micavibrionales > Micavibrionaceae > UM-FILTER-47-13. Next base: position 17,025 of record CAYUKA010000003.1, read on the forward strand.
GAAAATAAAATACGGCTTTAGGATAGGAAAGGAACATGCAATGAAACAGATCACAGACAGGAATTTTGAATTATTGCTCGACGGCATCAGGGTACTGCGCGAAGCGGAGATGATCGTCATGCCGATGACGCCGAGCGCCCTGATGGTCGATATCGGCGCCCGCGCCGGCGGCGTCGGGCATGAGCGCGCCAAGGTTATTTTCGACGCGATGGTCAGCGCCTATTTCATGGAAATGGGCAATGATGGGGATCAAGGCGTATAGGGGAGGCAAAAATGAAGATACACGGCATTATTCTGGTCAGTGACGAGCTTTTGGTACTCTGTTCCACATTGCATCGTCGGCACCGGTTTATAGACAGCGCAGAAGTCAGGTCCGCTCGAAATAGCGGCGCACCCGTTTACGCAAACGAGAATCGCGAGCAACGCGCTCCTGCAGATCATGAGCCCTCCTCGTGGTTTGATGTGTTTTTTCGGCGGCACGGGCCCGGGCCTGCCAGCGCGCCCGGCCGGAAACCGTCCGCACCAGGACGATCAGCACCGCCCCGGTCACCAGCAGAGCCGCCAGCAGGCCCCAGGGAATAGTCATTCGGTTTCTTCCCTGCCCGCTGCCGGCGTCCTGTCCTTGTTCGGCACGATATAAACCAGCAGCGCCGTAATAATCGCCGCCGCCGATTGCAACAGATCCTGCGAAACGAAATCAGCCTCAAGGTCTGTATATTCGGACACGAGGAATACGACCGCGCCCAGCAGGGCCACAATCGCCTTATCGATAGTTGTAAACATGGTTTTCTCCTTTCTAACAAAAACAGGGATTAGGCGCGCAGCCTGTAAAAAATATGATGACCGATCACAGCGACCGGCTTTTCACCCCGGGCCCAGTAAGGGCTGATCCCGGCGGCGTGGTAATGATCTGCGCCGTTTGTAATATCAGCCAGCGTTCCAAACACCGCCCGCCGCGCAACACGCAGCGCCGTTGCAAAATACAGATCATCCGCATCCACGTTCAAAACCTTGTGATAGTTCGGATCACCCTTGTTCCAGCACGAAAACTGGTACGGTTTCTGGCAGACGGCAATCACCGTATCGCCCCACCAACCGCCGCACGCAACCCGGTTCATAACAACATTGGCCACGGCCTGCATCCCGGCGCTGCCTTCGCCGCGCGCCTCGCCCCACAGCGTGCGGGCCAGCACGTCGATCGCCAGCCCCTGTGCGAACGATAGCGCCGGCACCGGCGGGGAAACGGGTTTATCCGTCACGGGGAACAGGTCTTTCATCTATTCGGTCCTTTCTCTTTCCGCCCGCAGGGCTTCGGTTTTCATCGCCGTCTTGTCGAGCTTCGCCTCGATCCGCAGCAAGTGGCTGACCAGGCGGCCCTCCAGTTCGCGCAGATCGCTGATTGAGGCATAACTCTTCGCGACTTCCAGTTTGAAAGCCGCCAGCGCGTCGCGCAGCTGGGAATTGCGTGTTTCAATCACCTCGCGCAAATGATTGGCCGTTTGCTCGGCGTCACGGCGCGTCCGCCAGACAAAAACAAACAGGCCGGCCATGGCCGGCAGATCGAACACGGTGATCCACCAGACCAGATCCTGTGAAAATAATGCCATTTAAACCTCGAAATCCGTTTTGGCTTCATGCGGCCCGGCACTCCCGCTGCGCCAGCTCTGGCGGCCGCCGGGATAGAACCGCGCCAGCCGCACCGGTTCGAGCGATAACGCGCCGGCAACAGCATCCAGCCCGTCATCGCGCCCGCCTTTCGCACCGGGGCGCCACTCCTGTACCTCGCCGATAAAGGGCGTGTCATAGACACCGGTATGCACATGTAGCAGCCGGGCCGCCAACACGACATCAAACGCCTCCATGATGCGCACATCCTTGGCCTTGCTGCTGCTGATCTCGCGCACTGCGCACGGCACCTTTGCCAGCGCCAGTTCACGGCGCAATATGTTGGGCAGGAACCGGCCGATACCGTTAATCTCAACCGCAACCGCGGGCAGATGCAAAGCCCTGGCGATCTGCGCTACCTGCCGGCATTGCTGCGTGGCTTCATCCAGCTCATGATCACGGCTCTTACCTTGTAAATAGGCGATACGGTGCAGCCAGAACGCGCCGGTTTCATCGGTGTAAACAACGGCCAGCACGCTCGAGTCACCGCCCGCCCGGCCAAAGGCCGGGTCCCACCAGGCGCTGGCCGAAACCATCTTGCGATCACCGATGGTCAGTAAGTTGATCTCTTTAAGGTACGACAGGTCCGCTTCATAGCGCCGGAACAGCGCCGGGTCGAGCCGCCCTTCGGCGATATTGACCGGCGTCAGCATCATCTGCGATGAAAACCTGTTCGGCCCGGTTGTCGCGCGGATGCGCTCAATATCCTCCGGCGTAAAGCGCTCCGGCCATGCGCTCCGGCCGTTCTCCAGCACCGGGATTGTCAGCCGCGAGAAACCCTCCAGGAACACCCGGCTTTCGCCAATCTCCGTACGCGGCGCATCGGCATAAATCGTGTACCATGTGTGCGGCGTGCCGATATAAAGCTGGGTGCCGCCGGGCACAAGCACATAAGCGGTTTCAGCCAGCCGCTCACGCAACCCGGCCCGCTTGTCGGCGGTATCGCAGGTGTTCGGCACCTCAACATCATCGCATATGATGATATCGGCGCGGCTGCCGGTGATATTGGCGCTGATCCCGCGCGCCAGCATCGACGGGTCGCGCAGTTCGATATCGCGCTGCACCGTGAAACGGTCCGCGCCCCACTGGTCGGCGCGCTCCGGTTTCAGGCGCCCGGTCAGCGGGTGCCGCTCGATAATCCGTTTCACATTCCGCACCATCCGGCGCGCCAGCATCAAATCCGCCGCCAGCACCAGTATACGTAGCGACGGGCGGCGGTAAAGCAGCCAGGCGCAAAACAGCCCGGCAAGCGTGCTCTTGCCACTGGAACGAAACGCCTGCAGCAGCAGCCGCGTTTTGCCACGCTCCCACATATCCTGCAACCAGCCCGCAATGCGAAAATGCAACGCCGGCGTATCCATACCCTGCCGGCAATTCCACAGCGCCACAAAGACGCTGAAATCAATCACGTTCTCCATTCATCCTCTCGAAATTTCTGATAATAAAAAACCCGCCGTCATGGCGGGTTTTTCCGGTTTGGCAGACGAACCAAAGGGCTTATATATCCGTACCCGACGGCCCGTTACCTGCGCGCCCGCTGGTTGCCCACCTGTAAAGCGACACACCGGCGCCGACGACGAACCCGACAACCGCGCCGGAAAACGCGGCCCTGAGACGACCGCCGGTCAGCATAAGCCCGGCAACGCCGCCCGTAATGGCGCCCTGTACGGCATGATTAAATGTTCTACGGGTAAGGGTCGAGGCCGAGCTGTATAAACCGCTGACGTCTTCTGCAAGAGACCCGAATGTCTCTCTGATCCGCTTTCCTGTTCCTTCCATATTTTCCTCCCTGCGTGTTGAAAAATATTAAAGGAACGCTGTACTTTATATAAAAACACCATAGCTTTGCACTGCAAAAAATGCAAGCAAAATCAGGGCTTGGCAGGCCCCGTTTCGGTGTGACCTTTTTTATAGGCATCGACCTCGGCTTCCGCTTCCTGCATCATGGCCGCCAGCACGATTTGCCGATTATGATCAGCAGCCTGCGCATCGGGCAAATCCGCCCAGCGCGCCAGTTTGATCAAAAGCTCGATATGCGCAATCGCGACCTTGCAGGCATTATGATGCGCGGTAAAGTCCTTCGCGTCTTCCGGCACCGGTTGCTGGGCAAATGTGTGATAGGAGGTCAACGCCCGTGCAATCGCATCGGGCAGGAACGCGGCGATGCGCCGCCGCGTGTCCGCTTCGGTTTTTTCGTGCAAGGGATCATCCTTCTGCTTGAGTGATTTTAAGTATACGTACTGACAACAAACCAGTTGCCGCCATTGGACGCGACGGTGATCGCGTCATACTGGCCGCTTAAAGTCTGGCTTGACTGGTCCGGACCGTTGCCGCCCTGTTCAGTGACGGTGATCGCATTGCCGGAGACATCGGTTTTCTTCAGCGTGACCGTGCGCCCGATCGCCTCCGCCGCATTGGCGGGGGGCAGACGCGCGGTCATCGCGCCGCCGAAGATGGACAGCAGATAAATATCGACCGCCATATCGATATCCACCGTGCCGGAGGAGTCGATAAAGCGCGTATTGCCCGCCATCCGGTTCGAAGCCGTCACGAACCAGCCCGCGCCGTTTGAAATCACAGTCACAAAATCGTTCCTGCCGCCAAGCTGGAAGTCTGCGCCATCCGGCCCGCCGGTGCCGCCACTCACTTCGCCGACAGTCACGATATTGCCGCTGCCATCCTTTTTCTTGATGGTCATGGTCACGCCTGCAGCGCTCGCTGCGTTCGGCAGTTCAATCGTGATCGCGCCGTTGGTCGCATCGACGATATGGACGGAGTGCGACAGGTCGAGCGCCGTCGTCCCGGCCGTATCAATGAACTCGGTATCAAAGCGCATTAACGTGGCCTTCAGATCCGTGACCGTCGTTTTGCGCATGCGGTTTTTGTCAGGGAAACCGGCATTATAGGCGTCATACTCGCCGCCCGATAAATCATAGATCGCCGCGCCGTCGCTGACCGCGTGCAGGTTGACGATCGAGGTTTCGACCGAGCCGCTGTCAAGCTGGACGTTCGGCACGGTGTTCGTGCTCTCGGCATAGCAATTCACCAGCATCGTCTTGTTCGCCCCGGCACCGAGACGGAAACAGGCATCGGCTGTCGGGCCGTTCACATTGGCTTCGCAATCCACAAACGTGTTCATGTTGCCGCCGTCCTCAATATAGAAGCCGCTGCCGGTCGTGCCCGCGCCCTTGGAATAGACCCGCACACTGTAAAAGTGATTGGCGTTCGGCGTATCGCCGGCCCCGCTCAGAATGATATGAACGCCGTGCGTCAGCGGCCGCTCGACCAGAACGCGGTTAAAGTTATTCCAGTAACAGGGCTTGGACAGATTATCGCCGCCATCAAGGAAAAGGCCGATATTCGCGTCAACGATCGTCACGTCAGTCACCGCATTCTGGACGCATTCATTAACGCCGCCGGTCATTGCAATCGCCTTGTCACCGCCCTCGATTTTCAGATCGGCAATCCGGGTAAAGGCCACCGGCACGTTGATCGCATTAAAACTGTTCGACTGGCATTTGATGGTCGAGGCCAGCCCCGCGCCAAAAAAAGCCTGCCCGAATTTCAGGGTCAGCGGCGCGGTAATCAGGTACGTGCCCTCCGGCACAAAGACATTATAATGCGCCGCCAGCGCCTGCTGAATAGCCAGCGTATCGTCGGTGGTGCCGTCGCCCACCGCGCCAAAGTCCTTGATCGAAACCAGATCGGCGAATTTATCGCTGCTGGTCCGCGTCACCGCGCCAGTGCCGGACGCGGTGAAATCAGGCGCGGCCATCGTGCCTTCGGCCGACACCGCCACCGGGTCGCCGTCACCGTCAAAGCCGAGCACCTTGTTCGCGCGCTGCGTCCTGGCCGGCAATATCACGCCGCCCGGCGCTTCATCATCGGTATAGCGCAGCATCGGCGCCTGGTCGCGGCCGACCTGCTGGATCGCGGCAATCAAAAAATCAAGCTCGGTATTAATCGCCTGCGCGCTGAAATCGCCGCCCTCGAGAAAATCCGTTAGGCGCTCAAGCGGCATGCGCCGCTCCAGCATCACAATCACGCCATCCGCCGGCGCCGTATCAAAGGTGACTGTACCCCCCGCCGTTTGCCCGGCACCGGCAACGGTGAAACCGCTGCTTTGCGGTGCGCCGTCAAACGAAACGGCGAGATCCTCGCTGGCGAAAATCGGGAACGGGTAGGTAAATACGGTCTGTACGCCGTCAGCGTTATAGCGGACCAGCGGCGGCACATCCGGTATTTTAATATGATCGGTCGTCATGATGTCTCCTTCTCAACATTTGAAAACAATAAAAAAACCCGCCGGCATGGCGGGTTGGTTATGGGGGATGGCCTGGCAACAGAGGCCCTCTTGTCACTATGACAGCATCAGGCAGACCACTTAAAAATCATCGCCAGCGTATTTAAGTACAATAAAAACCCGAAGAAACCTGTCATCGCAATCGTCCCGAATAGCGCGATCACATCGGGCTGCGCCAGTGATGTACTGACAACGATGCTCCACAAACCACCGGCAGTGAGCACAATACAAACCACCTGCAGACACGCCAGCAAAGGCCAGCTGTAAGACGCGGAGAATTTCTGTACATTCCTTTTCAGACAGGTCGTTTCGGGGACTTTTTCAAGCCCCGCGGTTAACGCTCTGGTTCTCCAGTGATAAAAACACAGCGCAGCAAAAAAGAGCGGCCACAGAACCATGCTCTCTAACATGTAAGACAGCAACACAAAGCCGACCGTTAAGAACAGCACGTCCTGTTTTATAAAGCGCCTGATTTGAGCGCCCCGGCTCTCATCATCTATGACATAGCCGGCCCCAAGAACACCCCAGGGAAAATAAATCAACCGACCATCTTTATCAGTGTCCAACTGTATATACAGCCATTTGTCAAAGGTCTTCATTGAAGTACTTCTCACATTCTTTTAATCAATTCATAGCCTAACCACTCGCCGCAAGACAAGTATTAAGAGCTTCTTGAGCTTCGTTAACAACTGTCTTCGCGTCATTTAGAAAAAGTTGTAATTCACTAATTTCAGCTCTTAAAGGCTCAAGATCTGCAAGGACTTCATCTCGCCTTTTGCGTAAAGCAGCAAGCTGTTGGTCAAGTAACCAGTTAACTCTCTCTGCGCCTTCCAGTCCTAATCGCCCACCTGGAATCGCAGCTAGAGGATTGCGAGAGATAATTGCTGCGCCTATAGCTCCAGAGATCGAAGCAATGCCTGAAACACCCACTTTAGTTTCATTAATAGCATTCTCGGCCTCACTGATTTTTGCTTCCAAACTTTCCAATTCATTTTCCAGTGGCCCGGCCTTGGCTTCTTGTGCATCCAAAAGAGCTTGCCTTTGCTCTGCCATCGACCGGGCATTTGCAAGAGCAAGCTCCAGGTGAGAGCACTCCCTCTCATCACCCTCTTCCGGGTTTGGTGTAGATGGCTTCCGTGGTGGTTTAGGTGGCGTGGGCGCGTCATCTTCATCATCCGGCTGCGGATGCGGTTCCGGTTCAGGCTCTGGTTCCGAGTCAGGTGCAGGCGGCGGAGGTGGGTTGGGTGCCGGATCGGCACCGCCATCGCCGCCATCATTGCCATTACCCTCATCGCCGTTACCGCCATTACTGTCGCCATCATCACCTTCGTCGCCTTCGCCAAGCCGGGTGAACTGCAAACGTGATACGCTGCGTCCGAATAACGGCGTGCGGCCCAGCGCACGGCGGACGCCTTCGAGCTGGCGGGCCTGCCTATCCCTGAACTGCCGGTCCAGGCTTTGCGACAGCGCGGTTTCGGTTTCCCCGCGCGGCAGCAGCATGCCGTCTTCGCGCAAACCGTTATCGCGCTGGAAGCCGCGAATGGCCGTATCCAGGTCGCGGGTGATATAGCCGTGCGGTTCGGGCTCCGCTTCAAACCGCTCAAGCCGCGCCAGCGCATCCTTGACGGCAAAGACGTCGTCTTCGTCATTATCGCGGTTATTGCCCACCGGGCGGGTGATAAGAAATGGCATTCCTGTGCTCCTTAAATGGTCGTTACGCGCCGAGAATAGTGCGGATATTGCCAGCAAAATCGGTCGCATCGAACACTGTGTCGATGATGTTGCCGGTACGGGTCAGCCCCATCGCGGCGCGATCCAGATCCTGCTTTTGCCGCAATTGCGATTCCTGTAACAGGTTGAGACTACGCTGCTGGCCCTGGTTCTCATCAATCACCCGGTTGCGCAGATTATCAATCCGTTCGCGCTCCTGCCGGTTTTCATCGGTCTCCTCGAACAGGCCCAGCAGCACAGCCTCCGAAGACCCGGCGCCGCTGCCGATGCCACTGGCACCGAAAGACGCGCGCTGGCGCGCCACCGCACGGCGCAGCGCGTTCATGCGTTTGCGTTCCGCCTCTTCAGACTCAAGCGCCAGCTTTTCACGCTCGAACGCGCTATCCTGCGCGAGCTGTTGTTCATTAAGGCGCTGCCGCTGCTGTAACTGTCGCAGCGCCTGGCTTTGCGCCTCGCGCTGCTTCTTGTAGGCCGCCTCGTTATTGACGCCGCCCATGACAACATCAACGCCCTCCCTGATCAGCGGTATATATGATAATGCCGTATTCAACGCGCCCATAGCCATGACAATATACCTCTTTCATTAGGGTGAAGGTTTAAGGGGTTAAAAAAAGCGCGCCGCGCGGTTGTCGCTGTTCCTCCGGCCCAGGGCCGCAAAAGACGTGCAAAAAAGGCGCTGCCACCGGGCGAGCACAAAAAGCGCCCGTTCTCCGGCGGCAGCCAGGTGCTTACAAAGCAAGGGAGGAAATCCACAACACCCGCGCGCAAGATGCACTCCGGGCGTTGATGAGATCAATTTAGGATAATATTCCTATAATGTCAACTTGTTTTTTTAAAAACGGACGGCTTGTTAATAAAAATTGCAAAAAAACTTGTCCCGTGCGAAAATGGAGTAAATGCACGTTTCTATTGCGGCGTTTGGGTGTGTCCTTAAAATAAATAACAAAATCCTGAAGACTAATACGGGAACAAGGAGTCCAGACGCATGTTACAATCATTGCTTTCATCGCTCAAGACCAGTGCCAGTAACGACCCGGGCAACGATCATGCGAATGTCCGTCGTCACCCGCGCCGTTATGCCGACCGTTGTGTCGCCGTTATTCACGGCCGGACCTTCCCTGTCGAAAACTGGAGCCTCGGCGGTGTCCTGCTGCAAGCCGATGAACGCCTGTTCGGCAAGGAACAGCTGATCGACATCGAAATCAAGTTTAAGCTCCGTAATAAAATCCTCGATGTCCGTCACAAAGGTATCGTGTTACGCAAGTCCGGCGGTAAGGTTGCCGTCCGTTTCGAGCCTCTTACACAAACCATTAACCGCGGTCTGCAACAGGTCATTGACGATCACGTCGCCGGCCAGTTTGCTAATTCGCAAATATAATAACAGACTGTGTGCAGACACACTGTCATCCCGACACAGGCCGGGATGACAGCACGGGGGTAAGACAATCTTACTTATCACCGTAAAGGCGTTTAAAGCCATCGGTGACCTTGGCGACGTAAGACGGATCACGATCGCGGTAATAGCGCGGGTCGCGCATCATCTCATGCAAGTCGTTTTCATCTGATACGGCACCATTGCCGCCCGGCATCGCGATGGTTTTCGCCAGCGCCGGTTCCTGCCCCTGCATCATCCGATACAAAGCCATCACGCCTTCAAAGGAATTCGACAGGTTCGACAAGACGTTTTCGGGCAGATTTTTCTTGCCATAGGATAATAACTGCCGTGAGACTTCCGCCCATTTTTCCTCGCCGCCAAAGGCCGCGATCAACCGCTCGACTTCACGGTCAGCACGGAACTCCTCAGCCAGATCCAGGATCATCGGCACGAATTTTTCAGCCGCCAGATCATAAACCGCCTGCACCTGTTCAAGCGTCAGGCCCTTTTCAAACAGCTTTTTATTAACCTCACGGTCGGCGCCGAACAGACCATGGCTGCAGTCGATGCAATATTCATCCGGATCAGCCGGCGGACGCGGCATTGCTGACAGCTTGCGCTCCAGCTCTTTATAAGAGCGGATCAGGGCTTCGGCGCGCAATTCACCCGTATCCGGGTCACGGAACTTTTCCGGCACCGGCATTGATGCCGGCAGCGCGGGCGTCTGTGATGTTTGCAGCGGCGCCTGCTGCGCAGGCTGTGCTTGTTGCGTCATGGGTTGTGATTGTATGGGGTCGTTCATGGTTTTTCTCCTTAAGGTTAAAAAGTCACTTGTGTGTCATCTCGAACGCATGTGAGACATCTCATGAGATGCTTCGCGACGCTCGGAATGACAGCGCCTACGAACCGCGCCGCCCGGCATCGATCAGGCGCAGTATTTGCGCCACCAATGCCCGCTGCCCTTCGGCGTAACGAATCTGCTGGTCACTGCTCTCAGCGCTGTAAGCGCGCATGAAGGCCAGCGCCTGCAGATGGCCAAGCACAGCCCGCCCGTCTTCGGTCGAAAACAACCGCGCATAGGCTTTCTCAATGGCCTGTTTGTCCATACGGTTTGTTTCAGGCATCGCGAAGACCGGCCTGTTCCTGGTCAGCTTGCGGAACATTATCCACCTCCTGTGTTGTGTTCGTGTCATTGGGATTGACGATCGCGGGCGCAGCGCCCTTGATCAGATCGCTGGGGACACCGAGCGCTTCGCCGAGAAATCTTGCAGCCGCGCCCAGGTCGATAGCGCCGGCCGCACCGCCGCCCATCGCCAGCACCGTATTGATCCAGAACAGCGTGTTCTGGATATTGCGCTGCCCCTGCGCCCGCGCAAGCGGCGCCCGGTAATCGATCTGCACCAGCCGTCCATCGAGATTCACATCCGGCACCTCACCGCGGCGGCGCAAAATGCTGTAAGCGCGGCGGATCAGGGGCGTCATCATCTCGCTCTGCAAACGGCCGTATGTCGCGCCGAGCAGCAAGGCCATTTCGGCGCTACGTTCAATCACTTCCGTCGCCGTCATCCGCGCGCCGCCAATCGGGCCGAGCTTGTCGGTCATCATCGCGTGACGGATGCGTCCGCGCAAATCGTCGAGAACAATCTGCGAAATATCAAAGCGCCCCGGCATGTCAAGCGGCGTCAATCCTTTGGAGCCGATTGCTTTCGGAATGATACTGCCGGGCTTCAGTTCAATATTGGCGGGGTTAAGCACGCCGTCATCATCGGCCTGCCAGATGCCGGTCACGGCAATCGAGGCATTTTTCAGGATCAGCTCCACGACCTTGTTCGCGGTCTTGATATCGGGCAGCGCTTTCATCACCGGCGAGCGGCCGTAAATCTCGCCCGGTGCTTTCAGCCAGCGAAAGGCAACCACCGGGCTTTGCGTCAACCGCGCCGCCTGCAGCAATAGCGGGCTGCCGCCATTTTGCAGCATCACCCGGTATTCGAACGCGCCGAGCATATCCGGCACGATGCTTTCCAGCACTTCAAAGCGGCGCTGCGGGTCTTTCCCGCCGTCACGTAAAACGGACTCCGGCAGATCGGCCAGCGGATAGCGCGTGCGCAGCTGTAGCAGCGTGAGCTTCAGATTGCGGTAGGACCCGTCCAGCGTTCCATTCTCGCCCTCTTCCAGCACGATATCGCTGAGCGGGATCGCCGCAAAACGGAATGCCGACAGCTCGCCCGGCTGCGACTCCTCGAACGCCAGCGCTGCCGTGCCGCCGACAATCAGGTCGAGATAAGCCTGGTGCATTTCAACAATAAAGTTGGAGCGGTCGAAATGCGCCTGCATCGTCTTGGCTGCCTGCTCCAGCACCGGCGCCAACGTTTCGGCTTCGGCAGGCTCCAGATCGGGGCCCGGCTTCAATCCGAACCATTGCGCCCAGGGCGGGGTCAGATTGCCGAGCAGGCTGGCGGCGAGCTGCTCCACCGCATCCAGTGCTGTTGCATCATAAAGGTTATCATGACGCGTACCGCCGGCACGGTTCATCACAAAGCCGTTACGTTGCGGCAGCGCATACTCATACGCTTCACGCCACAGTGTTTCCCAATTGCCGCGGCGCTGCCGGGCCGCATCAAAACGGCGCATCAAATCGGCCATATCATTATCCGGCAGGGCCGCCGCGTTACCGGGCAAGGAGGCTGCATTCATATCCATGACTATTCTCCCAACAGGGTCTTGCGCCCGCTCTGACCGGACGTTTGCGAGAGCAGGCCGGTGAAGCCGGTCAGGACCGTACCGAAGCGGCCGCGACTGCGACGCAGCAGGCTTTGTTCGCGGGCTTCCCGCTGCGCTGCCTCACTCACCGGCGTGTCAGATGCCGTATCAGCCGCTGGCGTTTCTTCATTGGCTTTCACCGGGGCCGCCGTCGATGCCGCCGGACTGGCGGTGGCTGCATTTTGGGTCGCCGGCGCAGGCGCTGCAGCGGGAACGGTTACAACGACAGGCTGTTGCGCCTGCGGAATATTCGGTCGGGATGTCAGACTACCCATGATGGTCTCCTTTTCAGTTGTTTGGATTGCGGGGCGGACACGGCCGCCCGGCTATATGATTCGAGATAACGGTAAAGCTGCCACGGCGTCAGGATGAAAAACCGATGTAATCCCAACAGGCGCTTGATCGCTTCAACGCAGGTAAAGAGCGCGAGAGGGGATGGTGTCTTACGGCTGCGGTCAACCGGCGCAGCCATCACCCGGTGACCACGCGCCGCAAGCCAGCCCGGCAAATCGAAATCTTTCGGCACATGGTTGTGCACCTTCAGGTCAATATGATTAAGCATCGGATCAAACGATAACCATTGCCGCCCGTCATGCAGCACGGCAAAACAATGACGAAAACCGGGCTTCAGGATCCGCAGCCACGGCCGGTCAGCCTGGCCGCTAAACACGACCCAGGCGCGAAGCCCCCCGGATAAATGGTTAAACATGCCGCTCATTCCGCAGCCTCCTGGTAAGAAAGCGGCATGGCGACAATCCCCTTGGCGACCATTGCCATTTCCATCTGCCCCAGCGCCTCGACCCATAGCAGATAGGCACGGCGCTCCCTGACACGGTCCGGGTCAGGCGGCATCAGCCGCCGGCCGTAATGTTTGAGAACAAGTACATGGTCCCACGTAATCACGCGCCCGCGATATAGCCTGTCGAGAATTTTGAGAATGTCGACCGGCTCGCACGGCCGCGGATAAAGGCCCGCCCCTGCCATAAACCGCGCGCCCTCTTCCCGCGCCTGCTGGGCCTGCACGAACCAGAACCACCCTTCTTCAGCACTGGCAAAGGGAACTGTCTCGCTCTCCGCTTGTAGCTTAGGGGTAAAAAACTCTCTGCCGGCCATATCTGCTATAAACCTCTCGTTGACAAATGTTCTTGTTTTAAACACAAATGTTCACTTTATGTTCTAGTTATGCTAGAAACACAAACATGAGTCAATAGAAAAAATAAGACTTTATTCCTATTTACGGGAAAGACGAAAATTGTGACTATGGTCCTATGTTTTCACATGAAGATATATGGCGTGCTATCGACCGTCTGGCCCGTGCCCATGGCTACTCCCCCTCCGGCCTCGCCCGCAAAGCCGGCCTTGACCCGACAACCTTTAATAAAAGCAAGCGCCACAGCGCAGACGGCAAGCCGCGCTGGCCTTCAACAGAGAGCCTGTCAAAAGTGCTGGCCGTCACCGGCGCCACAATGGCTGAATTGCTCAGCCTGATGGACGAGCAAGACGAATCGGCCGTGCCCGCGCCCGGCGCTCATATCGCGATTATGAAGTCCGATGAAACACTGACGACTGCTACACTGATCAGGCAGGATAAGAGCGGTGTTACTTACAAGCCGGACACATCACCAACAGAATCACTGCATGTCGCACATGGTGACATCGTCTGGCTGGCACATATTCTGACCGGCAATCGCTCCTGATCCTAACGCCGTTCCGCCAGATTGATCACCTGGCAACCGGCCAGGCTGACCAGATTGTTCTCTTCATGCGCATAACGATAGTTCGTCTTGCGGCCATAACGGGCTACATAACCGGCCAAGCTGATAACATTATCCCAGCCGCCTGCTTTATAGCCTTTATTCATGCAGATTGTTTCCGTCGTCATAACGTGTCCTCCTGTCGTGCACAACGCCTATTTATTTTTTATGAAAAAACATTACGGGCATAAATCGCATTATGTCAAAAATATTTTGTAGGAAAATAGTCCTTTTACTGGAAAGCGTTATCCTGTAAGCTTTTCCAGATGAAAGATTTGTATAAATTGTATGATCTATATATGCGCTATAATGGCCCGCCGCCGCGGCAAGTGCCCCACACAACCAGCCCGGCTTGCTGGGAAATGCTGATAAGCGGCTATCTGCGCGCCATCCGACTCAACCGCCATCATAATAACTGGGATGCCCTGCCTGACTTAACCGTACAGGTTGCCTATATTCACGCGCAGCTAAAGCAGATATAAGCCGCCTTCCCTGTTTATTCCGGCGCATTTGTGGTTTAAAACAAAGGCTGAAAGGAACTGACCATGAATGACAAGATCGCCCAAGCCGCTGCAAAAATTTTATTGGATACAGAGTCTGTATTGTTTAATGCCGCCGATCCTTTTACTTATACTTCCGGCAAAAAAGGCCCCGTTTATGTCGATATTCGCCGCCTGATTTCGTTCCCGGAAGAACGTGCCGCGCTCATGACAATGGCCGAGAATATTCTCAAGGATAAAGCCGCTGATACCGATTATGTTGCCGGCGGCGAAACAGCAGGAATACCTTATGCTGCCTTCATCGCCGAACGCTTAAATCTGCCTATGCTTTACGTGCGTAAAAAACCCAAAGGTTTTGGCCGCATGGCGCAGATCGAAGGCCATATAGAAGGTGAGAATAAAAAAGTGCTGCTGGTTGAAGACATGGTTACAGACGGCGGCAGCAAAAGAGGCTTTGTCGATGCGCTGCGCGAGGCAGGTAACATTGTCGAGCACATTTTTGTTGTTTTCCATTACGGCATACATGAAGCCAGCAAACAAACCATGCAGGATATGGAAGTAGAACTGCACGCTCTGTGCACATGGTGGGATATACTCGCCGCCGCCAGAGACCATAATTATTTTGACGTTTCAACTCTGGATGCCGTCGAAAGCTTCCTTCATAATCCGCAAGAGTGGCAAGAAGCGCAGGTGCACAAGGAACAAGCCTCATGAAGCTGCATTTTCATACCGCCGATAGTGACGAAGGACAGGCGGCACTCGCCGAACTCCAGACACAGCACACACAGCATACGCCGGAAGAGGCCGATATCATTATCGCTCTCGGCGGCGATGGTACGCTGCTCGATGCGCTGCACCGTTATCACGGTCTGGACAAACCGTTTTACGGTATGAATCGCGGGTCGGTCGGTTTCCTGCTGAACCCCTACCGCGCCGATGATCTGGAGGACCGGCTTCACCACGCCCAGACCGTTATCCTGCACCCGTTGCGCATGACCGCCACGACCAACGATGGCGAAACGGTCGAAGCACTGGCTTTTAACGAAGTTTCACTGTTGCGGCAGCGCCACCATGCCGCCAAGATCGGTATTTCCGTTGACGGTATAGAGCGCCTGCCGGAACTGGTCTGCGACGGCATTATCGTTGCTACGCCGGCAGGCAGCACCGCCTATAACCTGTCCGCTCACGGTCCGATCATTCCCCTTTCGGCCAATGTGCTGGCCCTGACCCCCATCAGCGCTTTCCGCCCGCGGCGCTGGCGCGGCGCGTTGTTGCCGCATACGGCGGCCATCCGCATCGAAATCCTCAATGCCGCCAAACGCCCGGTCAGCGCCACTGCCGACACCATAGAGGTCCGCAATGTGGCGCAGGTTGACATCCATGAATCACAATCCATTGGCGCCACACTCCTGTTTGATCCCGATCACAATCTTGAGGAACGGATTTTAAAAGAGCAGTTTATGCCGTAGCGCATTTTTCATCTTTCCCATCCAGATCTTGACATCGGCGCGCAGCCTGCGTTTAATGGACATAATCATAATGAACAGGGAAACAAAAAAAATGCGACAGAGTCCACGTGACCTCATTCCGGTTGAATTGCCTGACGGACGAATGGTTCTGGTCAGTGAAGAATTTTTACGGGCTGCGCAACAACAAGGCCAACCTGCACAGTCACGTTTTGAGCATGGCTCACGCGCTCTCTGGGATACCGTAATTAACAGCGAAGGCAAGGTTGACTTCCACACGGCCCGCCAGTTTCTTGAGAGCTATCACCATAAGTACTTTCAGAGAAATCGGGGAATCACTGACCCGCGCGCTCGTGAGTCACTAGGCTCTCTGGGGTTTGAAACTGTCATCAATCTTTATGAAGCGATGGCTAAAGTGCCGATGCGGGACAACAGCCTTTATCTTGACATGCTAAATCGTGCAATTGATCTCAGCAAAGAAGAGGTGGCTGAGTGGACCAGGCCGATCAGAGATTTCTACGCACCTGAAAACCGGTCTTTTATCGAGCAACGATGGGAGCTGGCAAAAAGAAAGGGACTGATCTCAACAGCGGAAGGCACGTTCGCAGACACTATAGCGCAGAACCTTGCCGAGCCCGAACTGATTACCGAAGGCGGCTATCACAGGCGCAAGGCCATCCTGCAGTTTATCAGCGATGCATATAGTGACTTTGCCAACGAAGAGCATGTCCTGATCGAGTATGTCAAAGGCCCGCCGGGCCTGGGAGCGCTTCATACTGTCGATGAACGGACAGGCCAGCATGTCGTCGCGCTCAACGTCGACAACTTCGCTTTCCAGTTTAGTTTCATGTTTGTCATGAATGCGATACATCACGAACGCTATCATGCCTCTGACCGGATGCTTGGCGACAAGTACGAAGCCGGTGAAATCAAAAAAGGTGACCCGGAATACAAACGCGCCCGTATCGCCGCTGCCGGTATGAGCCGCTTTGGCTATATCAGCGGCCATGCCCGTGCCGGACAGATCGCCTATCGTGAACAGGTCGTCGAAGTCGGCGCACACCACGCCGGCAAAATAGCCGAATATATGACCCACACACAGTTTGCCAACGAACCTGATCCGCTCATCAGCCTGCGTGACGATTGGGACAAACACTCGCTCGCTGATGAATATAAAAACATGACCATGCGCCGGGCCCAAATGCGTTACCCGAGAGGGTTCGGCCCATTCGGGAGTGCCGGCGAAAGACCGGTCATGGCCATGGCCTAGTCCAGCGCCTTGAGCTGCCAAAGCAAAAGAGAAGCTGCTGTGCGGTAAGGCCGAACTGGTCTGCAACGGCATTTCGGCCAATGTGCTGGCCCTGACCCCATCAGCGCTTCCGCCCGCGGCGCTGGCGCGGCGCGTTGTTGCCGACACCATAGAGGTCCGCAATGTGACACAGGTTGACATCCATGAATCACAATCCATTGGCGCCACACTCCTGTTTGATCCCGATCACAATCTTGAGGAACGGATTTTAAAAGAGCGATTTTTACCATAAACTTGACCGCGGCTTTCATCCTTGTATATAACGTACAAAACGAATGAAGGATTAAATAATGAGAACAGTACGCTCACAATTTGCTTTGTCTGTAACGCCGCCAGCCGAGCAATATGAAGAATTGATGGCAGAACTCGCCGCAATAACAATAGAAGACACGGATCACCCACGATTTGTCGTCGACACGTTAGGGGCGCGAGAAGGCCAATTCTTTTTGCATGTTAATCTTGCAGAAGCCGATATGAAAGATGACCGCTTTGGCAAAGGTAATTTCGCGACATGGAAAAATTTTGTGCGAGAAAAAGCCGGACCGGAAGCAACTGTTAGCCCGGTTGCCCTATAAGTCTTCTTTTCCGACCCCCTTTAAATGCCACAGTAATAGTGCCGCCGCGCTGCGGTAGGGACAAAAGCGTTCGCCGGCCTTTTGCGTCGCCTCAAAATCCGGGCGCTTTTTGACATCGAGATAAAGCCGCAGCCCTTCCTGCACGCCCAGATCGCCGGCCGGCCAGACATCGGGCCGGGCAAGCCCGAATATAAGAAACATTTCCGCGCTCCAGTTACCAAAGCCTTTGAGCGCGGTTATGGCGTCATAAATCTTCTCGTCACTGTGATGTTCGAGGGCCAGCGGATCAAACCGGCCGTCATTAACCGCCCCGGCAAGCGCACTGATATAGCCCGCCTTCTGGCGGCTAAGACCCATTTCCCGCAACTCGTCCTGTGTCAGGACCAGCACCGCGTTCGGCGTTACATTCGGAATCCGGCTTTCAAAGCGCTTCCAAAGGGCCGCCGCCGCCGCTGTCGAAACCTGCTGGCCGATCACGATGCGCACCAGGCCGGCAAAGCCCGGCCCGATATATTCACGTGTGATGTCATCCGCCCTGATACCGGAAGCCTTAAAGACCGGGTCGATGGAAAGCAGATATTCCAGCCCCTCGTAGATTCGAGGCACCTGATAAAGATATTGCGGCTGTTGACCGCTCATGCCGCCAGTTCAATCCGGTAATCCTCAATCACCGGGTTGGCAAGCAGCTTTTCGCACATATCGCGAACGCGGGCTTCATCAGTGCCATCAGCAAGGTCAAGCTCAATCACCTTACCCTGCCGGACCGCGCCGACCTCATCAAAACCGAGACCTTCAAGCGCATGACCGATCGCCTTGCCTTGCGGATCAAGTACGCCCTGCTTCAACGTAATATGTACAATCGCTTTCATGAGAACTTATCCCTTGCTACCCGGTTTTTGTGGTTTGACTTTGTTGATGCTGCGCAAACGGCGCTCGCGGGCCAACTCGTTTTCAATTTCATCCAGCCCGGCCGCCAGCTGTTCATTGATGTTGCCGCCATTAATAATGCCGCCTTTCGGGATCAGGCCAAGCCGCTCGGCAACCTGCTGGTACGCTTCGATCATGCCGCCGAGATCCTGGCGGAAGCGGTCTTTATCCATCTTCTCATTGGTTTCACTGTCCCACAGACGGCAGTTATCCGGTGAAATCTCGTCGGCCAACATCAGGTACAGCTCGCCATACTCGCCCCACAGCCGGCCATATTCCAGCTTGAAATCGACCAGCTTCAGGCCGATTCCGGCAAACATGCCATTCAGGTAATCATTGATCCGGTAACTCATTGTCACGATTTCCTCAAGCTCGTACAGATCGGCCCAGCCAAAGGTCATGATGTGATGCTCGCTGATCATCGGATCGCCGAGCGCATCGTTTTTAAAATAAAACTCGATCAACGGTTGCGGCAGGATCGTGCCTTCCTTAAGACCAAGGCGCTTGCACAGTGAACCGGCGGCAATGTTACGCACCACCACTTCCAGCGGGATGATCTCCACCGCGCGCACCAGCTGCTCGCGCATATTCAGACATTTCAGGAAATGCGTCGGAATCCCGATCGCTTCCAGTTTTGTCATCAGATGCGCGGAAATGCGGTTATTCAAAACACCTTTCCCGGCAATCACATCCTTTTTCTGGGCGTTAAACGCGGTCGCATCATCCTTGAAATACTGGATCAGCGTCCCCGGTTCCGGCCCCTCATAGATGATCTTGGCCTTTCCCTCATGAATGACTGTACGCTTGGCCATATAAGCTCCTTAATTGTTGCACCCCACCATATAATCATGGATTTCTCGTTCGTCCAGTGATACAACACATCATCGACTCATTCTTTATGGATTACGGAGTATTCATATGCCCAGTTTCGAAGAACGCAAAGACGCTTTTGAAAAGAAATTTGCCCATGATGAAGAGCTGGCCTTCAAGGTAGAGGCCCGCTGCTGCAAGCTTTTTGGCTTATGGGCCGCAGAACAGCTGGGCCTTGAAGGCGCAGATGCCGAAACCTATGCCAAGGAAGTGGTCGGCGCCAATCTCGAGGAGCCGGGCTTTGATGACGTCAAGCGTAAAGTGGTGCCGGACTTTGAAGCCAAGAGCCTTGATATCTCAGATCATATGATCGATGCGATGCTGGACAAATACATGGAAGAAGCCAAAGTCCAGATCATGGAAGCCAACGACAACACGTAACGGTAAAATCGTTAGCAGGGTGAGCCTGCTGTAGAAAAAGCCCCGCCGGTATTAGCGGGGCTTTTCAGTTCTTGTCATTCCCTTGTTCAACTCGCTGGCCAGAGTCGTGGCTTTTTGCCTTGCACCCCCACTAACACCGCCAGCTTTTATCCGCATACACCTGTGGTGAAAAGCGGATTGAAAACCTTAAAAGCTCTGTAGCTCTATTGAATATTAGAATCTTTAAATGAAACTATGGGATTTGACAAGACCAAAAATTACTTTTTTAAAGGTATATACGCATGAAATATTCGTTTTCTGGAAAAATCTGTGCAAAACTTTGCGCAAATCAAGGCTTTTCAGGAACCGTGAAGCCTGCTAGAAAATGCGCATGAAAGCAGCAATTATTGTATTTCCGGGCACGAATCGTGAAAAAGACATGGCCATGGCTTTAGAAACAGCCGGCTTTCGCGACCCGGCTATGGTCTGGCACAAAGACACAAGCTTAGGTAAGCCCGATCTGATCGTCCTGCCCGGCGGCTTTTCCTACGGCGATTACCTGCGTTGCGGCGCGATGGCGGCCCATTCACCGATTATGAAGGAAGTGATCGCCCACGCAGAACGCGGCACCCGTATCCTTGGTGTCTGTAACGGGTTCCAGATGCTGATCGAAACAAGGCTGCTGCCCGGCGCCCTGCTGCATAACAACAGCCTGAGTTTCATCTGCAAACATGTCCATCTGCGCACTGAAACGGTAGATAATGAATTCACCCGGAAACTTGGCAAGGGACACGTGATTCATGTGCCGGTCGCGCACGGCGAAGGGAATTATTTTGCCAATGACGAAATCATCCGGGAGCTAGAAGACGAAGACCGCATCGCCTTCCGCTATTGCAACGATAAAGGCGAAACCCCGGATGACGCGAATCCCAACGGCTCCTCCGCCCATATTGCCGGCATCATGAATAAGCGTAAGACAATCCTCGGCATGATGCCGCACCCGGAAAACGCGACACAGGGCTGGCAGGCCAATGATAGCGGCCTGCCCTTGTTTGAGAGTATTTTTGAATCGATTGGTTAGCTGCCGGGGCGCGCTACCGGAACAGAGGAATCATCTCTCAAAACTTGCTTATCAGCATCTATTTCCGCTAGAATTTCTCTGACTTTTCCGTCCAAGGGCGTTTCCGGACCATCAGCAAACGCATCATGTACAGCTTTCAGATAAAATTCTCCTACTTCTGCAGCATTCGGCAGTACAGATGAAAGCCCCTTCATCATTCTATACCCATAAATTGCGTAAGCTTGTATCATTGTTTTTTCTTCGATGCTATCCTTGAAATCATCGTCAATGACATCACTGAATATTCCACTAACAATTCTTGATCTCACATTTTCGTCCGTGATCTCATCAAGCCTGGATATATTTTTTAAAAAGCCCTGTTCAAGTTTACTATCAAAATTAAAAATCTTAGCCAGATAAGCAGCAACTTTTTCATCAAGAGAGCGTGCAAAGGACGGATTCTTTTTTTGCCTGACCATAATAAAAAGTGGCAGCAATGGCTTCATCAGAAACGACATCACTTTCTGCAAGGCAAACGGTCAGATCGAGAAAAGTATTGCGATGAAAAGCTTCAGCGGAGCCCCCCACATTCGCAAGAACCTGTTGCCGTACCTCATCAGATGTAACTCTTGATAAAACAGATTCCACTATGGATTGAAAGTGACCTAAAGAACTTTCATAGGCTTCTTTCAACATCGGTCTGTCTTTCAATATTGTGTCCTCAAATTGCATAGGCTTTTCTCCCCCATACATTTTTCATATAACCAATACAATGGGGCGCAAAATATGTCAAGTTCTCTTATGTGGTGTTTTCCCTTAAAAAAACTTCGCAAATCCTAATGTTCGCGGTAAAAGTAACACATGATAAACATGGCAGAAAAACGGGATAACCATCCCGCATTCAACGACCCCGTCCCCTGCCCGTCACTGGCGGCGGAGCACGGGATTACCGCAGACGAATATGACCACATCCTCGAAATACTGGGCCGGGCGCCGAGCTTTACCGAGCTGGGCATTTTCTCGGTGATGTGGAGCGAGCATTGCTCCTACAAATCATCGCGCCTGCACCTGAAGAAGCTGCCGACCGCCGCGCCATGGGTTATACAAGGCCCCGGCGAAAACGCCGGCGTCATCTATATCGGCGATAACCAGGCGGCTATATTCAAAATGGAATCACACAACCACCCGTCTTTTATTGAGCCGTATCAGGGCGCGGCGACCGGCGTTGGCGGCATTATGCGCGATATTTTCACGATGGGCGCCCGCCCGGTCGCCAATATCAACGCGCTGCGCTTCGGCGCGCCGGACCACCCGAAAACGCGGCACTTGCTGGCCGGTGTCGTAGCCGGGATCGGCGGCTACGGCAACTGTATGGGCGTACCGACTGTCGGCGGCGAAGTGAATTTTCACGCCTCCTATAACGGCAATATCCTGGTCAACGCCATGACGGTCGGCCTCGCCGATCAGGACTTTATTTATTATGCCCGCGGCGCGGGCGTCGATCAGCCGGTGGTTTATGTCGGCTCCAAGACCGGGCGCGACGGTATCCACGGCGCGACGATGGCCAGCGCCAGCTTCGATGACGAAGCCGAAGCCCAGCGCCCGACCGTGCAGGTCGGCGACCCGTTCACCGAAAAGCTGCTGCTGGAAGCCTGCCTTGAACTGATGCGCGAGGACGCCATCATCTCGATCCAGGATATGGGCGCGGCCGGGCTGACCTCATCATCGGTCGAAATCGCCGACAAGGGTGAGATCGGCGTTGAGCTGGATCTCGACAAAGTGCCGCAGCGCGAAACCGGGATGAGCCCTTACGAGATCATGCTGTCCGAATCGCAGGAACGGATGCTGATGATCCTGAAGCCCGGCCGGGAAAAGCTGGCGCAGCAGATTTTCGAAAAATGGGATCTCGACTTCGCGGTAATTGGCCGCACAACGGCTGAACGAAGCCTGAAACTGACCATGCACGGCAAAACGTGGTGCGACATCCCGGTGCCGCCGCTGGTTGATGATGCGCCGGTTTACGATCGTCCGCGCGGCGAATACCCGAAGCCGCCGGCGGTTAATGCTGCAGATTACCCTCTACCCGGCGAAGATCCCCTGGCCGCGCTGAAAACACTGATCGCCTGCCCGGATATGGCCAGCAAGCGCTGGATCTGGGAACAATACGACCATCTCGTTATGGGGGAAACCGTCGCCGGGCCGGGGGCGGCCGACGCGGCGCTGGTCAAAATACCCGACAGCGACAAAGCACTGGCAATCAGTTCAGATTGCACACCGCGCTATTGCCACGCCCATCCGCATGAAGGCGGGAAGCAGGCCATGGCCGAGAGCTACCGCAACCTTTGCGCCACAGGGGCAAAACCGCTGGCGATCACCAACAACCTGAATTTCGGCAACCCGGAACGGCCGCAGATCATGGCCCAGTTCGCCGGCTGCATCGAGGGCATGGCCGAAGCCTGCGCAGCGCTTGATTACCCGGTTATTTCAGGCAATGTCAGCCTGTATAATGAAACCAACGAAAACGGTATTTTCCCGACCCCGGTGATCGGCGGCGTCGGCCTGCTGCTCGACTGGCGCAAAACGGTTGGTATCGGTTTGAAGGAAGCCGGGCTGACATTAATTCTGGTCGGGCAAACGCGCGGCCATCTCGGCCAATCGCTTTACCTGCGCGAAATTCACAACACAGAAGACGGCACCGCCCCGCCGGTCGATTTGCAAAACGAGCGTCTCCATGGCGAGTTCGTCCGTACGGCGATTAATGAGGGGCTGGCGCACGCTTGCCACGATCTGAGCGATGGCGGCCTGCTCTGCGCCCTGGCCGATATGGCGATGGCCGGCACATGCGGAATCGCGCTTGACTGTAATCCCGGCGACCGACCCGCCGCCTTCTGGTTCGGTGAGGATCAGGCGCGCTATATCATCGCGACAAACGATCCTGGCAGGCTAGCCGCCCTTACCGCCAGCAGCGATGTAAAACTGACGACGCTGGGCGTGACAACCGCCGAGTATGACTTGAAGCTGCCGGGTGAAAACGCTATGTCTGTGTCTGTTGCAACGCTCAAAGAGTTGCATGAAAACTGGCTGCCCGCTTATATGGAAGGAAACGCATAACCATGGCGATGAACGCTGGCGAGATCGAGAAGCTGATCAAGGAAGGCATCCCCGATGCGGATGTGCAAATCCGTGACCTGCGTGGTGACGGCGATCATTACGCCGCTTATATCGTATCGCCGTCCTTTGCCGGCAAAACACGCGTCCAGCAGCATAAAATGGTGTATGACGCCATGCAGGGCAAGATGGGGGACGAGCTGCACGCCCTCGCCATTCAAACCGCGGTACCGGAAGGTGGATGATTAGATGATGGGAAATTCAGAGACTTAGAAGCTCTTAGGACATCCCACCATCCAAACATCTAAATATCCAATCATCCAAAATCATTAATGGAGTGAACCAATGGAAAATGTAATTTTCGACCGTATTCGTAAAGACATCGAAGGCAACGACATTGTGCTGTATATGAAGGGCACCGCCGTCTTCCCGCAATGCGGCTTTTCCGCCGCCGTTGTCCAGATTTTGAGCCAGCTTGGCGTCACGTTCAAAGACGTGAACGTGCTGGAAGACGGCGACATCCGCGAAGGCATCAAACAGTTCACCAACTGGCCGACCATTCCCCAACTCTACGTCAAAGGCGAGTTTGTCGGCGGCTGCGATATCGTGCGCGAGATGTACGAAACCGGCGAGCTTGAAGACATGCTGCAGCAAAAGGGTTTGCTGGCCGCTTAGCTCGCTTTACATCCGCGGCAACTTGCTGTCACGATGAATATTGCAGGACATGATCAGGCCGAAGCCGATCATCACCGCCAGCATTGACGTGCCGCCATAGGAAATCAGCGGCAGTGGCGCGCCGACCACCGGGATCAGCCCCATCACCATCGCAACATTGATAAATACATAGAGCGAGAAATTGACCATCAGGCCGAACGCCATTAACCGCCCGAAGCCATGACGGCAGCGGAACGAAATCCAACCTACATACAGAAAGACAAGGCCGAACAGAACGAGCAGGAACAGCCCGCCTGTCAGCCCCCACTCCTCAGCCCACAGCGTAAAGATAAAATCGGTCTGCTTTTCAGGCAGGAAATTCAAATGGCTTTGCGTCCCCTGTAAAAAGCCCTTACCCTCGATCCCGCCGGAGCCGAGCGCGATTTTCGACTGGGTGATGTGATACCCCGCGCCCAGCGGATCGCGGGACGGATCAAGGAACGTCAACACGCGCTGCTTCTGGTAATCATGCAAAAAGAACTGCCAGGCGACGGGTATCAGCGCCGCAACGGCGGCAATGCCGCCGATAAACAGCCATAACGGCGCGCCGGCAACAAAAAACACCGCCGCCCCGGCCATCACGATCATCAGAGAGGTGCCGAGATCCGGCTGCAGCATAACCAGTCCGACCGGCAGCAGGATCATCAACGCCGGCGGCAACAGGAAGAACAGCCGCCGCGTATCCTCAAGAGGCGCCGCATGAAAATACCGCGCCAGCGCCATCACCACCGCAATTTTCATCAGTTCCGAGGGCTGCAGCTGCATAAAGCCGAGATTAATCCAGCGCTGCGCGCCCATACCGACCTGCCCTATCGCTTCAACGATAATCAGCAGTACAAGACCGAGCGCGTAGCAGGGATAAGCGAGCCGGTACCACCAGCGCACATCGATCAGCGCAATTATGATCATGCCGACGCTGGCAACGCAAAAGCGGACTATCTGCCTGATCGCATAAGGATACAGACTGCCCTCAGCCGCCGAATAGAGCGCCGCAAAACCAATACCGGCAATCACGGTAATCAGGACCACCAGACCCCAGTTGATCTGGACGAATTTCTGCCACAGGCTCATCTCACCCTGTATTGAAATCGCGCGCGCCATTATCCCTCCTGCTTTCTCACAGCAAGTTTGCGCGGCGGTACACCGACCTGCTGCCGGCGGCTGTCAGCAATCAGCGGAATGGCCGCCGGATCACGCTGCTGGGTTTTCAGCAGCAAGTCACGCGCAATCGGCGCGGCAGCGGCACTGCCGCTGCCGCCATGCTCGACAACAACCGCACAGGCATAGCGCGGCGCCTTGAACGGTGCATAGCCGACAAACAGCGCGTGATGGCGGTATTTCCACGGCAAATCCTCGTTCCTGATCCCATCAAGCCGTTCCTGCATCGTAATCCGCCGGACCTGCGAGGTGCCGGTCTTGCCGCCCATTTCCATCCCGGCCTGCTGGATACGCGAGTCAAAAGCCGTGCCGTCGCGGTCCAGAACCGCCGCATTCATGCCCCGCAGCACCAGATCGAGATGCGTTTTTTTGAAGCCCATCGACGGCCACGAGACATCCTTTTGCGCCCGTTCGCCGACAAAGGCAGAGACCCAGGGTTTAACGGCGTAACCGCCATTCACCAGCCGCGCCGTCATCACCGCAAGCTGTAGCGGCGTGCTCTGGATGTAGCCCTGGCCGATACTGGCGACAATGGTTTCCCCGCGCCGCCACGGCGTGCCGAAATGCCCCATCTTCCAGTCGCGGGTTGGCATCAGGCCGGGCCGCTCCTCCGCCAGTTCCAGCCCCAGCCGTTCACCCAGCCCCAGCCGGTGCGCATAAGCCGCCAGCCGGTCGATGCCGATCGTCGTCGCGATCTCGTAAAAATAGGTGTCGCACGACTCGGCCAGCGCGGAGACCAGATCGACACGGCCGTGTCCGCCCCATTTCCAGCAATGGAAGCGGTCTTCGCCATAGTCAAAATGGCCGGGGCAGTGAAAACTGCTATTGCGGGTGATAATACCCTCCTCCAGCGCGGCCAGCGCCGTCACCATCTTGAAGGTCGAGCCGGGCGGATACTGCCCCCCGAGCGCCTTGTTGTTCAACGGCAGGCCGGGATCAGCCAGCATTTCCTCCCATGTTTCCGCCGGCAGGCCACGGGTAAACAGGTTCGGATCAAAGCTCGGCGAAGAACATAACGCGTAAAGCGCGCCGCTGTGCACGTCCATAATCACCGCAGAAGCGCTTTTCTCGGTTTTCAGCCGCTGCTGCGTGTAAATCTGCAAATCCGCGTCGATCGTCAGCGTCACCGCCTGGCCGGTTGCCCCGTGGTGGCGCTTCAGTTCCCGCACCTCACGGCCCACGACATTGACCTCGACCTCCGCCGTTCCGGCGGTACCGCGCAGTGATTTATCATACGCTTTTTCAACGCCGGTTTTCCCGATCTTGAAACCGGGCAGGGTCAGCACCGGGTCGCCGGTCAGCTCGGCGCGGCTGACCGCCCCGACATAACCCACCAGATGCGCCGTTGCTTCGCCAAACGGATAGGTGCGGATTTCACCGACATCAATCGAGACGCCGGGCAGGTCGGGTAGATTAACCTCGACGCGCGCGACCTCTTCCCAGCTTAGATTCTCCTTGACCTCGACAGGGACAAACGCCGCCTGCTTTTGCGCGGTTTTGATCACTTTCATGATCGCGCGCTGATCAAGGTCAATCTGCTTTTGCAGGGCCGAAAGCACCGTTTCCAGATCATCCGCCCGTTCCGGTATCAACAGGATACGGAAACTCTGATCATTGACTGCCAGTGGTGTACCGGCCCGGTCTGTGACCCGTCCGCGCGAAGGCGCCAGCATTTTCAGGTTAATGCGGTTATTATCGGCAAGCGTCTCATAGCGCTGGCCCTGGACAACCTGCAGCCACGCCAGCCGCCCACCCAGCACGCCGAGAATGCCCGTCTGCAGCGCGCCGATGACGAAAGCGCGCCGGGTAAAGCTCCGGGATCGGTCATTGTCTTTTTTCACAGGCCGGGTGCCACATTCGTGATTATGAGCAAGAAAGCCCTACTTTACTCAACTATAGGGCTTTGAGGCAACCGGAAGAATACGGTGGATCAGCACCAGCAGCAAAGTGACAAACGGGAAAATGCACAGGCTCAGCACCGCACCGCTCAACACCGGGCCGGGCGGCGCCCAGTGCCACTGGCCCAGACCATACAGGAACCACTGCGTCAACGCCGCCAGCAGCGCGACAAAACCGAACACCGCCCACATCGTGCTGTAGGGCTGGCCCATCAGGAAGCGCCGCTGTTCGCGCACAATCCAGTGGGTCAGCACGAAAATCACCGCGTTCACACCCGGCGGCATACCGGTCAGAATATCGATCAGCAGGCCGACAGCAAAACACAGCACCGGCGGAATCAGGGTCGGACGGTAAATCGCCCAGTAATACACGGCCATCAGGACGAATGACGGCTCCATCACCCCGGACGGCAGCCACGACACGGCACTGACATTGAGTAAGAAAAAGACGAGAAACAGCGCATGGGCGGCCAGCAAACGGCTGCTATCCTGCATGTGCCTGGCTGTGATATCAGACGGAATCATGGCATTACGTCGCCGGACCCGCGGCGCAAATGCGGATCGCCACCGCGCTCAACAATGCGGACTATATGAACCTGGTTAATCTCAGCATAGGGCCGTACCAACAGCCGTCCGTTATCATCCTGCACCACCGCCCCGACCGGCAGGCCAAACGGCAAAAGGCCGCCATGGCCGGAAGTCAGAACCCGCGCCCCCTCTTCGATCGCTATATCCGGCGGCAGGTAAAGCAGCGCCGGCAAGCCGTCATTCGCCCCGGCCAGCACCGCGCGCTGATTAGTGCCTTCAACCATCACCGGAATGCGGGAGTTGATGTCATCCAGCAGCAGCACACGTGCAGTTTTACCACCGCTTTCAACCACCCGGCCGATCAGGCCCCTATCCGACAGCACAGCCTGCCCGGCGCTTACGCCGTCATGCGCACCGGCCAGCACCAGCAGGCTGCGGGCAAACGCATTACCGGAGTCGGCTATCACGCGTGCGGTAATGAAGTTATGATGCGGCGGCAATGTCACGTTGAGCAGATCCTGCAGCGCCGCATTCTCGGTCTGGAGCTGCAACGCCGTCTGGTACCATTGCTTCAGGCGGGCGTTTTCCTGCCGCAGGCGCTCATTCTCAGCTTGTAAATCAGCCAGACCGCTGACAGAGCGTACATAGGCCGCCGCATCATGCAGCGGCTTGCTGACCGCCGCCAGCAGCGGCGCGGCCAGGTCGGCGGTCTGCGTCCGCATGCCCTGCAAGCTGCCGGGATGAAGAGCCGACAATGAAAACAACACGATTGAAATAACGATAAAAACCAGCGGGCCGCCAACGCCGCCCCACAGCGGGAGCGGAATTAAACGGGCGAGGCCCTTATGGCGCGGCTTTAGCTTCAATGGTCACCTTGCAAGGTAGCAGCAATGTCATGATCTAAAGTATAAGTGCTAAAAAAGAAACCGGAAAGACGCAAGTCTCTTTCATTACAAGGGTATACATATTTGTGTATAGCTGCAAGCGGACATAACATATCCGCACACAGGCTATGAATATGTCAATAAGTGCCGATCAGTACGTTTTTGAGCGCCTTCATCTCCTCCAGCGCATGGCCGGTGCCCAACGCAACGCAGGACAGCGGATCATCGGCAATCGTTACGGCCAAACCGGTCGCATGGCGTAACACGAAATCAAGATTGGAGAGCAACGCGCCACCGCCGGTCAGAACAATGCCTTTTTCGACGATATCGGCAGATAGCTCCGGCGGCGTATGTTCCAGCGCGACTTTAACCGCCTCGACGATCTGACCGACAGGCTCCGCCAGGCTTTCCGCCACCTGGCGCTCGGTAATGACAATCTCCTTCGGCACACCGTTCATCAGGTCACGGCCCTTGATCTCGATCTGCCGGCCCTCGCCGTCGGCGGGCGGACAGGCGCTGCCGATATCCTTTTTGATCCGTTCCGCCGTGCTTTCCCCAACCAACAGATTGTGAACGCGGCGGATATAGGCGATCACCGCTTCATCCATCTTGTCACCGCCCACCCGCACGGAACGCGCATATACAATACCGCCGAGCGAAATCACCGCTACCTCGGTCGTGCCGCCGCCGATATCGACAACCATCGAGCCGGTCGGTTCTGTTACCGGCAAACCGGCACCAATCGCCGCCGCCATTGGTTCTTCAATCAGCCCGACCTGTGACGCGCCGGCGCTTTCAGCAGATTCAATAATGGCCCGCTGCTCGACCGCCGTTGAGCCGGACGGCACGCAGATCACCATTTTCGGCGAGACAAAGGAACGGCGGTTATGTACTTTGCGGATGAAATGCTTGATCATCGCTTCCGTGACCTCGAAATCGGCGATTACCCCGTCACGCAAGGGCCGGATGGCCACAATGTTGCCCGGCGTACGGCCCAGCATCTGTTTCGCCTCGTTGCCAACGGCCAGAATTTGCTTCTTGCCATGCGCCATTGAAATCGCGACCACCGACGGTTCGTTCAACACGATGCCCTGATCACGTACATAAACCAACGTATTGGCCGTGCCCAGATCAATCGCCATGTCAGCGGACATAAACCCGAAAATCTTTGAAAACATTGCAGTCCCTTATGAATAGAGACTGTTTATAGCAGACTCGTACCCGGCTTGCATCAAGATTTTCCGGGCTATCGACAAAATAAAGGCCCCTTGACGGGACCTTTCCTGTGCCTGTCATATCAAGCGGTATTAGCCTTGGCGGCCCTTCATACGCGGGTTGCGCTTATTAATGATATAAACACGGCCCCGGCGGCGTACCAGCTTGCTGTTGCGGTCGCGCACTTTCCATGTTTTCAAAGAATTCTTGACTTTCATAACTTTAACTCTCGTCTGTCCCTTTGAGGAAGCGGCACATTACAAAGTCCCGGCATGGTTTGTCAAGCTTTCTTGTCCTTGCAGTCTAAAAAGCCAAACCACCGGCAAAAGCCACAATAATGATGATATACGCCAGATGCGTGTAATTATGAGCCTCCTGGTCAAGACCAAACGACCACCAGAACCAGCGTGAGTCATACGACCAGCCCTTGTGGTAAGTAATCAGCCCCTTCATCCGGTCAACAAGGCTGTGCACAACGAAGTCAAGCACGCCGAGCCACCACAGAGCCGGTGCAAAAATCACGGCCACAACGGTTGTCCCTACACCATGAACAATCGTATGCGAAAACAAGGCTTTATAGCCCTCCCGCCCCGGCTGCCCCTTGGTCAGCGCCATCCAGTCCGACTGCAGCATGAAATCACACACAAACTGTTTCAGGCGGAAGCTGATATACAGGCAAAGCAAGGTGAAAGGTGTCATCGGAACATAGGCTTTCAACAAAAATAACCAGGTTATTATGCGGCGAAAAACGGCGGGTGCCAAGCCCTGTACCGAAACAATCGCTAAAACAATCCATTGATTTCCTGAAAAAACAACAGCATGATTAACCAAACGATAACGCCTTTCGCGCATCATTAATCTGATATTTTGTGCTAACCGCGCCCACAACCCTGTCATTAACAGTGGAATAAAACGAGGAACTCTATAATCATGCAAGGGGCACAGGCAAAAAAGTCTTTTAAGGCTGGCGAGACCATCATGCGCCAGGGCGAAGAAGGAACATGCGCCTACATCATAGAAGGCGGCCAGGTTGAAATCCTGATTGAAAAAGCCGATGGGACAGCACAGTCCGTTGGAACGCGCGGTGAAGGCGCGATTATCGGCGAAATGGCCATTGTCGACGATGCCCCGCGTACGGCCACCGTCAAGGCGCTTAAGGACTGCACGATGCTTGAGATATCCCGTGACGATTTCTCCCAGCGCCTGAAAAGTACCGACCCTGTCATCCAGATGATCTCCCAGGTAATCCTGACCAGATACCGCGACATGCTGACCCGCTCGGAAATCTTCCGTGAGAGCGACAACTACCCCCCACCGGAAGCCATTGAGCGTAGCTACACACAGCAGACAGATGTGGTCGAGTCAGTCAAAATTGCCAATATGTTCAAGGCCGCCCTGCAAAATAACGAGCTGGAACTTTACTATCAGCCGATTATTGATCTGAGCGGCGGTGATGTGCTGGGGTTTGAAGCCCTCATGCGCTGGACTCACAAAGAAGAGGGCTTTATCTCGCCCGGCGTATTCATTCCGATTGCCGAAAAAAGCGGCCTGATTGTTGAGGCAAGCAAGTGGGCGGTAAAAGAAGCGTGCGACGCCCTGAAACGGATCGAGAGCGCTCTGGGCCGGAATGATGACCTATATGTCAGCGTTAATTTTTCCAGCCACGATTTTGCCGAAGAAACATTTGTCGATAACCTGTTGACGACAATAGAAGACAGCACCGTTCAACCACACCAACTGAAACTGGAAATTACCGAGCGCCTGCTGATCCAGCAGCCCGATAATGCCAAGGAAACCCTGCAAGCCTGCAAGGATAAAGGTATCGGCATCGCTATTGACGATTTCGGTACCGGCTACTCATCGCTGAGCTACCTGTATTATTTCCCGATCCAGACCCTCAAGATTGATCAAAGCTTTATCCGCGCCATGTACAGGGAAGAACGCAGCCTGGAGCTGGTTAAATCGATCGTCGGCCTTGGCAAAAACATGGATCTCGACGTGATTGCTGAAGGTGTGGAAAGCCTTGAAGAGGCAAAGCTTTTACAGGATATAGGTTGTGATAGCGCCCAGGGCTTCTATTTCGCCAAGCCCATGCCCGAGGATAAGATTATCGAAGAGCTGGCCGGCTGGAAACCGGCGCGGATTACAGCTTAAAACAGGGATTACGCCGCGGCAAACATCCGGCATTTTATCTTTTTTCAGCATAAAAACACCACAAACCCTCACGGCATTTACTTTAAATACGCTGCAATACTTACCTCATCTTAAGAAGAGGTTACGTAAAATATAAAGTGGGTTAATACATTAAATGAAATACTTTTTATTGGGACCGGGATAATTTTATGGCACATGATCAGCGTCATAATACGCAGACGGATCAGACACAGACGCCGCAAAGCGATATTGTCGAAACAATCACCTTATCCGGACAAAGCATTGTCACTGTGCCGGACACGGGATTCATCAAGGATGCCAATCTGTTGCGCAGCGGCCAGGACCTTGTTCTCGAAGCGCCGGACGGCACGGCCATCATCATTGAGGACTATTTCAGCGCGATGCCCGCCCCGGCGATCCGTGCACCGACCGGTGAAACGCTGACCCCCGAACTTGTGCAGTCCTTTGTCACTCTCGCCGCCCCGCGCCATTATGCCGAACAGCACAGCCTGAACGATACCAGCCCGGCCGGCAGCGTCGAGACTGTCGACGGCAACGCAACTGTCACCCGCGCGGACGGCAGTGTAAACACGATCACGCCTGGCATGAAAATTTACCAGGGCGACATTATCGAAACGACGGGCAGCGGCGCTGTCAATATCGTCTTTATCGATGATACGGCCATCGCCGTGTCGCAAAATGCGCGTCTGGCAATCGATGAATATGTGTTCGATCCATCGTCGAATAGCGGCAACACCGAATTTTCGATCCTGCGCGGCTTATTCCTGTTTACCAGCGGCCTGATCGGCCGCGAAGATCCGGATGACGTTGAAATTGACACGCCGCTTGGCTCGATCGGTATTCGCGGCACTGTCATTGCCGGTAATCTTGAAACCGGCGAAATTACCGTTCTGGAAGGCGCAATCGTTCTGCGCGGCTTTAACGGCAGGGAAATCACTCTGGCCGACCGGTTCGCAACCGGCCGCTTTGATCCGGCCGGTGGCGACGCCAGAATCATCGGCGAAATCACGCCAGTTGATTTCGGTACAAAATTCGCCGCGTTGCAAAGCGTTGCCCCGATGACCTTCAGCGCCCTCAGCGCCGATACGAACAGGCCGGACGCCGCACACCAGCCGCCCGGTTCTACCCCGGCACAGCCAGACAGCGCGGATAACGGCCCCGAACCGCCGCCTACAACCGACACGTCCTTTGACGGCTCGCAATCGGGCCAGCATTTCGGTCAGGATAAGATGGCTGGCGCCAATGGCCAGGAGCCTCAAACCCCCGGCAGCAATGCCAATATGGACACGGCGCGCCCACCGCCGTCACCAGCAGAGCCGCCGCAGGCAACCACCCCGCCGCCAGCGTCAACATTACCGCCCCCGCCGCAGGTCATTCAGAGCGGCAGCAACGGTAACGGCAATGACGGCCCGCAGCGGCTGAAACTGACAACCATCAGCGCGGCCGACGGTTACGTCCTGGCCGGCGCCGCCGCAAGCGGCGAGCGTTTCGGCTTCAGCCTTACAGCGCCTGGCGATAATGATCTTGACGGTGTGACTGATTTTATTGTCGTGAATAACATGACTGCCGGTAACAGCACCGCATACGCATTTGAAGGCACCGGCACAGCGGCCGTCAACACAACCATAATTGGCGCGGCCCGCACCGCGATCGACTCTGTCGGTGACTTCGATGGCGACGGCGCGCCTGACTATGTTGCCGGTAATCCGCTGTCCGATAATATTGCCGCCGATGGCGGCAGCGCCATCATCAACTTTACCGGCACACTTCTGATAAGCGGCCTGAATGCCAATGATGAAGCCGGACGTAGCGTCGCCGGTATCGGCGATATTAACGGCGATGGCTATAACGACGTCCTGATCGGCATTCCCGGCCGCGATAACGGAGGCGGCGCCAATGACGGCAGCGCCCTGATCCTGTTTGGCAACGACACGCCGGGACCGCAAACGGTGGCCACCACAGGCACAAGCCAGCTTATTGATAATACCACGGACAACCAGTTCTTCGGCGTCAATGTCGCCAGCGCGGGTGACTTCAACAATGACGGGCGCGACGATTTTATGGTTGCCCATTTCACCGGGCCGCTCAGTGGCGAGATCCGGCTGTTTTACGGCGATAACAACGCCGCCGCCTACAACGAAATCACCGACGCGGCATTCACCTTCACCGGGATCGGCAGCGACGGCACGGATATTCCATTGTTCAATATGGGCGATCTGAACGGTGACGGTATCAGCGACATAGCCATCGCCGACACAAACACAAACCGTATCCATGTCCTCTTCGGCGGCGGCGGTGCGGATACCAATCTCGCCGATGGCGTCAACAGCAACGGTTTTACACTCGTCAATAGCGGGCCTGGTACACTTGAATCAGGGGCTTTTGCCGGCGACTTTAACGGCGATGGTATTGATGACAGTGTCATTGCGCTGCGGCACGGCACGCAGGCCGATATTTTCGTACTCTACGGCCGCCCCGGTCTAAGCGGTACCATTGATGTACAGGATTTACACGGTTCGCCGGGCCAGGCATTTCATATGACTTACGATATCGGCAACACAGCGCCGTTCGACTTCACACTATCGACCGCCGGCGATCTCGACGGCGACGGCTTTGACGACCTGCTGGTCGGCACCCCTGATGAAAACAGCGGTGACGGCGCGGTCACAATCGTTTACGGCCGTAACGACGATGCCCGCGGCGCGGACGGACAGCAGACTCATATCGCCGGCCAGACCACAGCCCTTGACGATGTGATCGCCAACGGTAACGGCCAGCACCTGATCGGTAACGGCAATAATAATATACTCGACGCTAACGGTTTTCTGGACGTAACCTTCCGCGGCGGCAGTGGTGAGGATCTGTTCCGGATCGAAAATGATAATTTCCGCAGCATTGATGGCGGCACCGGCAGCGATAAAATCGAGATTTTCGGTGCCGGCACAATCGACTTTTCCGCCTTCGGCTCCGAAGCCCTGTCGGGGGTTGAAACATTATCAATGATGGGCACCGGCCAGACTATGACCCTCGGCCTTGACGATATTTTCCGCCTGATGCAGGACAGCCAGGACGTTGTCGGCGGCCGCAAAGTCCTGCAAATCGCCGATCTGACCAATGGCGACGGATCCGGCACAACGACACTGAATATCATCCAGAATCAGGGGGGAACCGCAAGTACCTTCACCGGCGGTGCCGCCGGTTTTACCGGTGATGTCGGTGATATCGCGGGCGGTGGCGTGACCTACGACCAGTACAATTTCGGCGGCGGTTATGCGTTATTAATCGATCAGAACATCGATGCGGTCAATATCATCGCCTGAAATACAAAAAATCGTTTTTTCACAAATACTTATATATTAACCAAATCGCAATCTTCTCCTTACCCGATCTTAAGTTTTTGTCGGTTAACATATTAGGAGGTGCGCATGCACCTGTATGGGCTTTTTGGGTTATTTTGAATTTTCTTGTGGGGATAAACAATCATGGCACGCACACCGGACACTGAAACTGGCGGTCAATCAGGCGCACCAACCACTGTTCACAAACAGATTATTGCTGTTGACGGACAGGACGTGCTCACACTTCCCTCTCCTGATTTTGTTAAGAATGCCG
This sequence comes from uncultured Micavibrio sp., assembly GCA_964445195.1. Taxonomy (GTDB): domain Bacteria; phylum Pseudomonadota; class Alphaproteobacteria; order Micavibrionales; family Micavibrionaceae; genus UM-FILTER-47-13. Next base: position 52,972 of record CAYUKA010000003.1, read on the forward strand.
ATATCCTGCGCGATGGACAGGACTTGATCCTGGAAGCGCCGGACGGCAGCGTGATTGTCATTGAAGGCTATTTCAACGCCATGCCCGCACCGCTGCTGCAGGCACCCGATGGACAGGCCCTGTCGCCGGACCTTGTCGAGTCTTTTGTGCAACAGGCCGGACCACTCCAGTACGCTGATGCCGGCACGATGAGCGATGAAAGCCCCGTCGGCGCGATTAACGAGCTGAACGGCCAGGCCACCGTTACCCGCACAGACGGCAGCGTTGAAACGATTACGCTCGGCACTGTCATTTATCAGGGCGACATTGTCGAGACTGAAGGCGAAGGCGCCGTTAACATCGTCTTTATTGACGAAACATCGCTGGCAATCTCACAAAACGCCAAACTGGCCATTGATGAATATGTCTTCGATCCGGCAACCGACAGCGGCACGACCGATGTATCTGTGCTGCGCGGCCTGTTTGTATTCACCAGCGGCCTGATTGGCCGTGAAGATCCGGATGATGTCAATATCGACACACCGATGGGGTCGATCGGTATTCGCGGTACCGTCATCATGGGTAACCTCATGACCGGCGAAATCACCGTCATGGAAGGCGCAATCGTCATGACGGGTTTTAACGGCAACCAGATCACGCTGGCCAACCAGTTCGATACCGGCCGCTTTGATCCGGTGAACGGCGATGTTATTTTTGTCGGTCCCACCGACTCCGTTGTGCTTGCCAATAGCTTCGAAGCGCTGAAGGCCGTTGCCCCGAACCTGTTCAGCGGCCTGAACGATCCTGCCGGCAGCGAAGGCGACGGGACGGGTGATGAAACCGGTAGCGCGCAAGGCCAGGGTGAAGGGGAAGCTCAGGGCGAAGCACCGGGAAGCGACGGTGAAGGTGCGCAGGATAATGGCGACCCGCAAAACGAAGACGGGACGGGTGACCCGGCGATGCAAACTGACACCAGCTTTGACGGCAACGCTGATTCCGGCTTCGATAATGCCGCCGGCACAAACCCGCAGGATGTGCGCGGACCGGGCGCAGGCGGACCAGGAACACAAGGGCCAGGCGGCCCCGGCGCACCACCAAATGGACAAAATGAAAACGGTCCGGGCCTGAATAATAGCAATGACCCGGCATCAGAACCACTACCGCCGCAATTGCCGGTTGAGATCACGATCGACCGTACCGTCGTCGATAACGACCTTGGCCCCGGCGCCGGTAACGTCGTTGCCATTGTCAGCACCACGAACAGTGTGTCGGGTTTGAATTTCGGCCTGATCGGCGCCCGTATCAACGGCGCACCAGCGCCCGGTGATTTCATAATTTCAGGATCTGGCGCCAGCGCACAGATTCGCTATGTCGGCGGTGGCACGCTGAATCCCGCGGATACGCTTGAATTTGCTGTGCGTGCGGTTGGCCCGAACGGCGATAGCAAAACCGAGACCTTTACAGTACAGGTTGATGATCTGATGAGTATCAACGATATCGCCGCCCCGGACTCGGACACCGGCTTCGCTTCTGTCAACATTGATGAAAATGCCACCGGCAATCTGGCCGATTTAACTGCGGTTATCGCATTTGACGACGCCCCGGCGACGCAAAATGTTACATGGAGCATCGAGAGTGCCTTGTCATCAAACAGCACTGATATTGCCGCCAATATGGCACTCAATACAGGCTTCGGCAATGCAAACCAGGCACAGCTTGTTTTGAATACAGCCGTTGACCGCGAGTCTATCGGCAGTTACATCGACGTTGTACTGCGCGCCGAAACTACAGACGATGCGGGCGAACTGATTACCTTCACCAAAACGGTTCGTGTCAATGTCAGCAACCTTGATGACACCGCCCCCACGCTCGATGAAAATGCAGGCACAACCGTGGCTGAAGGAAACACCGTCACACTGACGACGGCCGTTCTGGACGCTTCGGATGTCGATACGCTCGATCCGAGTATTACATTTACAGTAACGACAGCACCGACAAACGGCCAGCTTGAACTGACCGCCGCCCCCGGCAGCGCTATTACCAGCTTTACACAGGCGCAGTTAATTGCCGGCCAGGTCGTCTATGTCCATGACGGCTCCAACACAACAGCCGACAGTTTCATATTCGATGTGACTGACAGCACGAACGGCGGGCCAACAGGCCAGACATTTGCTATTACGATCACGGCCATTGATGGCGCGCCGGTTTTCACCACCACCGGACCGTTCAATATCAATGAAAACGCCGCGGGCGCCGTGGGCGATGTCGATGCCAATGACGGCGACGGCGGCGCGGACGATGCCGGCATTACTTACAGCATTGAAGACGGTAATACAGATGTTGACGGCGACGGCACAGGTGCGTTTTCGATTGATGGTGTCGGAACTATCTTCGTTAATGATGCCGGTGATATCGACTTTGAAACCAACCCGGTATTTAACCTGACCGTCCGCGCTCATGACGGCAGCCAGTTTACGGACCAGGTGATCACAATCAACCTGAACGACGTTAGTCCGGAAAACTTAACCGGCACGGCAGGCAATGATATTCTGACCGCCGGTATCGGCAATGATACCCTGGATGGCGGCCTTGGCGCAGATACGATGGCCGGCGGCATTGGTGATGACACCTATATCGTCGATAATGCCGGTGACGTTGTCATAGAAAACCCGGGCGCAGGTACAGACGAAGTCGAGAGCAGCATTGATTATACGCTCGGCGCAAATGTTGAAAACCTGACCCTTACAGGCGGCGGTGACATTGACGGCACCGGCAACGCGCTGGATAACGTCATCACCGGTAATACCGGCGCAAACCTTCTGATTGGCGGCGACGGCGATGATACGCTACACGGCGGCGACGGTGATGATACGCTGCGCGGTGGAGCCGGTCTGGACAATTATGATGGCAACGCCGGCATCGACACGATTGATTTCTCTGATGGCACGCAAGGGGCGGTTATCGACCTCGTCACCGGCGCTGTCACCAATGACAGCTTTGGCAATAACGAAGGCACCGTTGCAACCAACATCGAAAATATCACTGGTTCGAACTTTAACGACACGATCACCGGCGGTATAAGTTCGACCATACTGGACGGCGGTGGCGGTGATGACACATTCCTGATCAATGCCGGTGTCGGCGCGATCGGCGCTGCCTATATCGGCGGGACAGGCACAGACACATATGATAACGCCACAACGACAGCTCAAATAACTTTCGACGTTGTCGCCGGTACAATTTTTGACGGCAGCAACACAGACACGCTGACCGATATAGAAATCGTCAGTGTCGGCACCAATGCAAACGACACTGTCGATGCGTCGAGCGCTACAGCTATCGTTGATATCGATCTGGCCGCCGGGACGGCTGATAATGGCGCAGGCACCAGCTACAATGTCGACGGCTTTGAGCATATCATGGGCGGCTCAAATGACGATATCCTGCGCGGCGACGGCAACGCCAACACCATACAGGGCGGCGACGGCGACGATGATATTTACGGCAGCGCAAACGACACACTGATCGGCGGCGATGGCGACGATACCGTCTTCCTTAGCGGCAATGTCGTCAATGTTGATGCCCAAGGCGGTACGGGAATCGATACAATTGATTACAGCACAGCGTCACATGGCGTTAAAATCACGCTCAACACGATGGGGGTCGACTCCGCGGTTGAGAACAACAGCAATACCGCAGAAGTTCATGCTATCAACGGTTTCGAGCATATTATCGGCAGCGATTTTACCGACCATATCGATGGCAGCGCTTATACAGGCATGCTGAGCATCGCCGGTCTTGACGGCGACGATTACCTGACCGGGGCAAACGGTGTGATGCTTGACGGCGGTGCGGGTAACGATATGCTGACCATCGAAGATGACACAGTAGACGCCGATGGCGGAACCGGATCTGATACGCTGCGCCTGAATAACGGCGGCACCTTCACCCTTGATAGCGGCAATGTCAGCAGTCTCGAAACGATTAACGCCGTTAATGGCGGCAACAATGAAAACATCACGGTTCATATAAGCAATGCCCTGCTATCCACAATGGACGGCAATACGCTGACCATTAATGTGGACGATGCGGATGACCTGACGCTGGATTTCCAGAGCGCCGGCTACAGCTATGTATCTGGTACCGATGCCGCCAACGACACGCTGCATTATACCGGCAACGGCTATAACATAGTCGTCAATTTCGGCGGTGCATGGAACGGCACCTTTACCCAAACGGGAGCCACAGGCGCGCCCGGTGCCCTCGACCTGAACAATATTACAGGACCTGACGGATTCACAATCACCGACGATGCCGGACAGGGTTTTGGCTACGATATCGCGGCGCTCGGCGATATCGACAATGACGGGCTGGACGAGATCGGCGTGACCAAAACAGCGGGGTTAAGCGATAACGGACGTACTTACATCATCAGTAACGGCGATACAACGCCTGTCTTGCTGGATGACGGGCTTCTTAACTCCACCAATACGGACAATACAAATAATATGGTCATCGCAGGCGGCGGCGACTTTAACGGCGACGGCATTCTTGACTATATCGTCGGCGCCCTCAACGCAAACAGCGCTACCAACGCCGGTTCAGGCAATATCCAGATTGTCGACGGCAGCAGCGGCACAGTTATCACCCAGCTGGACGGTATGGCTCTCGGCGACCAGACCGGGGCATCGGTTTCCTTTATCGGCGATATTAACGGCGATGGCTTTGACGATGTCATCATAGGCGCGCCGCAAACCGGCGGCGGTGAAGGCACGGCTTATATCCTGCTCGGTGATGACAACAGCGGCAGCATTACTGTCATTGATACATTGACGGAATTGGGCAGTGAAACAACACCGGGTAATGTGAGCCATGTTTGGGGAGATGAAGACTATATCTATGTCGCTGGCGGCGCTTCAGGCATCCTGGCCTACACGTTTGATGGCTCCAACTTTACCTTATCAGGTACCGAAGACACACCAGGAGCTGCTCTCGGCATATGGAGCGATGATGACTACATCTATGTAGCGGATAACGACTCCGGCATTCGCGCCTATACATTCGATGGGTCGAGCTTCACTGAAATAGATTCATTTGATACACCCCACGAAGCCACCAATGTGTGGGGAGATGGCACTTATATTTATGTTTCAGACGGAGACTCCGGCGTTCGGGCTTACACATTTGACGGCACCAGTTTTGCCGAAGTCGGTTCTTTCGATACAACTGCCTATGCAAACGGGGTTTGGAGCGATGGGACTCATATCTATGTTGCAGATACGACTTCCGGCGTCCATGCTTACACATTTGACGGTACTGATTTTACCCAAATAGACGTATTCGATACGCCAGGCTCCGCCCGCGGCGTATGGGGCGACGACAATTATATTTATGTGGCAGACGCCGCTTCCGGTATACGGGCTTACACATTTGACGGCACCAGCTTTACCGAAGTCGGTGCTTTCGATACGCCAGGCAATGCCGAACTGGTATGGGGTGACGGAACCTATATTTATCTGGCAGACGGGGGTTCAGGCGTACGCGCTTATACATTTGACGGTACTAATTTTACCGAAGTTGGCACTTTCGACACACCGAACACGGCTATAGGTGTCTGGGGCGATGGCGATGAGATTTATGTCGCAGACATCGATACTATAAGGGCTTACGACACAGCGCCTCTGAAGTTTGAAGGTACGGCAGTTGGTCAGGAACTTGGCAAGACTGTCAGCACAGCCGGCGACTTTAATGATGACGGTTATGAGGATTTCCTTGTTTCCATACCCGGCGACGGCACCGTCGCCCTTGTTCTTGGGGGCGATGAAGCCCTTGATTTCGACATCAACGATACCGGCACATATATCCAGATCACAGGCATAACCGCCGACGCAAGTAATAACATTCCGATCGTGAATATGGGTGATATCAACGGTGACGGGCTTACTGATATTGCCATCGCATCCGATAATGGCGACGGCGAGATTCGTATCTACTTTGGCAATGCCGGCGCGGCCACGGGCACCACTATCAGCGCAGCCGGCATGACCATACAAGCCGCCGCCGGCTTTGAACTGGTCGCAGGCGGCGCGGCCGGTGACTTTAACGGCGATGGCTACGATGACGGTATCGTCGCGATGCGTAATGGCACAGCCGTTGACATCTATGTCATCTACGGCAGCATGACTTCGCCCGGTACAGTCGATAATGCGTGGCTGGATGATCCGCTGAATGCCTTCAAAATGACCTACACGCTCGACGATGCCGGCGATGACGTCACCGTGTCGGCTGCCGGTGATGTCAATGGCGACGGCTTTGCCGACATTGCCCTCGGCTTTTCACAAACCGATACCGACGGCCCGAACAACCAGGATGACGGCGAAGTCATCGTTGTTTACGGGCGGGATGAGAATGGCGTAGTCGTCACCGATAACGCGGCAGGCGATTCCGATGGCACGGTTGACAGCATTATTGCCAACGCAGCAGGGCTGAGCCTGGTTGGCAGTGACAGCGACGAAACGCTTGTTGACGGCGATTGGAATGACGTCAGCCTGTCTGGCGGCGCGGGCAACGATACAATCATTGTCGGTAACGACCAGTTCGCCAATATCGATGGCGGCGGCGGTTCCGACACGATCCAACTGGCTGCCAATGCTTCGCCATGGACGCTTGATTTCACCAATGTCGGGTCTGAGAAATTTACCAACGTCGAAGGTATCAACATGATGGCCGCCGATGACCATACCGTCGTCCTCGGCCTTGATGATGTTTTCGACATGATGCAGTCAGGCCCGAACAAGACCGCAAAGATCGAAGGCGGCACTAATGATATTTTCGTGATCGAACTGCCAGACTTCGACGATGGCGCGTTCGGCATTCTGGCCGATAACGACTTCGGCACATTAGATGCCGGCGAAGGTGAGCTGATCGACTTTGGCACACGCACGGAAGCCGCAGATGTAACATTCGAAGCTTTTGCTTTCGGAGGTTACAAGCTATGGATCAGTGACGACCTGATCGATAACGGCAATGTCATAGTTGCCGGTAACGTTGTGACGGGAAGCGGTACTATCAACTCCACGTCCGATGGCGAATCGCTTGTCGGCAGTCAGACCGCGGACACATTCGGTAATGGTGGGCAGGACGATATCGCGATGTTCGGTATGGCCGGCGACGATATCTTTAATCTCAATAACGGTAATTTCGAGATGATCCACGGCGGTGCGGGAAGCGATACGATCAATATCAATAATAGTATGGACCTGCGCGATTTTCACGCAGATGAAATTGCCGGGATTGAGCTCATCGATATTACCGGCACAACCGGCAACACCCTGACCATTTCAATACAGAACCTGCTTGATATCGCAGAAGCGAACGGCACAAACGTTCTCACTATAACGGCCAGCGGCGCCACAGCGGCAGGCGAAGTCAATCTCATTATTGATGATCTCGGTGCAAATGCCGGCACAGATGTAAATGAAGCCACCCTCTCCGGATATATTGGCGCTGCAGGCGTCTTTGATGGTGGCACCACATGGAACTTTGACGATGTCGGCGGCTTGGGCATTGCATTGCAAATTGATAAGAATCTCTTTGCTCAAAGTAACGTCGACGTTATTTAAAAACTCACTTTGACTTTGCAACGAACACGCCGTCCCAGTCATCGGGCGGCGGGTTCTTTTTCATTTCAGCCAGACGATCCATGAACATATAGTAGAAAATCGTCATTCCTTCTTTCGACAGGTTCTGGCATTCATCGGCCAGCTTGCGTGCCGTATCCCATTCCATCGCGCGGTAAGCGGCCAGCATCCGGTCGTGCTTCTCCCGCCAACCCTTAAAATATTCCCCTTGCGCCATCTCTTCATCACCAAGCAATACAAAAATCCGTTCCGGCTCCCGCTTGCCTTTGACGCGGATCAGGTCAAGTTCCAGCGCTGCGAATTCCGGCGCCTGCCGCCGCGTTTCTTCACCGATCAAAACCCGCACGCCATATTGCTTGGTCTGGCCTTCAAGCCGGCTGGCGAGATTCACCGTATCGCCCAGCGCCGAATAGGCGAAGCGCTGCCGGGAGCCCATATTGCCGACGCTGGCCGGTCCGGTATTAATGCCGATCCCGGCTTCCAGCACCACAGGGGTGCGCCCCTCTTTTTCCACCTGCTCCGCCAATTCTTCATTGATCGGGTCCAGCGCCCGGTTCATCAGCAGCGCCGTTTTACAGGCATGGCGCGCATGATTTTCGTCATCCAGCGGCGCGTTCCAGAATGCCATCATCGCATCGCCCATATATTTATCGATCGTGCCGCGGTTGGCCATGACAAGGTCAGACATCGGCGTCAGGAAGTCATTCATCAGCTGGATCAGCGCTTCCGGCGTCATGCTTTCCGAAATCGATGTGAAATTGCGGATATCGGTGAACATCACGGTCAGATCCTTGGTTTCCCCGCCAAGCTTGAGTTTATCCGGCGATTTTGTCAGTTCACGCATCAGATCGCGCGACACATAGTGCCCGAACGCCTCGCGTACCTGCCGCCGTTCCGCCTCGGTCCGGATATAGGTCAGAAGCGAGGAAATAATGAACAGCGCCAGAAAACACAGGCCGGGATAAACCGGGTCGAGCAACAGGCCGTGAATCTCGAACGCATACCAGGACAACAGGCCGGCGCTGGCAATCAGCGTCAGCGTAAAAATCGCCATGAAAACCGCACCAATGAATGGCGCCAGCATAATAATCAGTAACCCGGCCGCGGCAATGCTCATCAATTCAGCACCTTCCAGGATGGACGGCCGCAGCAGGTAAGAGCCGGTCAATATCTGCTCAACCACGTTCACATGCACCTCGACGCCGGGAATAAACAAATCGAGCGGCGTTGAGCGGATATCCTTCAGCCCTTCCGAACTGGTGCCGACAAAAACGATCTTATCGCGGACTCTTTCCGGATCGACTGACCCGTCAACCACCTGCCAGGCCGGGATGTAAAGATTGCGCCGTTGCTTGCTGAAATGAGCGAAAAACAGGCCGTCCCAGTCGAACGGCACGTCATACTGGCCGATATTCATCACCAGCGGTGAATCGAACGGGCCGGCCTCATCGGCCTTTAGCGCCCGCACACGGATCAGGGTTTTCGGCCCCTGCGCCACCCGCACGGCCTCGATCGCCAGCGACGGGTAGAGCGTCGACGCCCCGTCGCGCGCCGGATCACGGAAATTAAACAGCAGCGGCACCCGGCGGATAATGCCGTCAACCTCCGGCGAGACGCCGAAATTGCCGTTACCCGCCGCCTGCGCCAACACCGGAATATTTGTTGTTACCCCCACCATCGCCGGCACGGTTTCCGCAACCGGCTGGACTGAACGCGCCAACAGGATGGGCTGCGAGAGCACCGGCGTGCGCCGGGTCGCCTTTTTATCGCTCGACCAGACAAACCCGGTAACAACACGCCCGGACCGGTTGACTGCCCGCGCAAATGTCTCGTCATTGTCAGGCAGAGCCTGGAGTAAATCACGAACGTTACCCTCCCGCTGAGCATCCGGCAACCGGTCGATAATCGCCTGCGGCGAGGTCCGGTCACTTTCCGGGAAGACCATATCAAAGACGATCACCTTTGCGCCCATCTCTGTCAAATTTGCCACCATCCGCGCCATAACGTTACGCGGCCACGGCCACTGGCCCAGTTCCTCACGCCCCAGCGACTCTTCGTCAATATCGACAATCACGACATCTTTGGTCGGCAGGCGCGGCTCAATCTTGTTATAGGCATCAAAAGCGAGATAACGCAGCGAGCGGTTCCAGTCATAATCCTGCATCCGGACAATAATCGCTACCGCCAGCAGGCACAGCAGGATGAGGATATGCGCGGTACGGCTGGTCAGAAGTTTGGTCATCGCGCAGCCCGGCCTCCTACCGCTCCGTCAGGGCCCGGTCACGGGCGCGCAGGATGGGCTTGAGCAAATATTCCATGATCGTCCGCTTGCCGGTAATCACCTCGACTTCCGCAACCATGCCCGGCGTAATCGGCAGCGGGTTATCGGCGCTGCCCATATAGTTACGTTCGGCGCGTACCTCGATCTCGAAAAAGATATTGCCTTCGCGGTCATTCACACTATTCGCCCCGATCCTGACCAGGCGCCCTTTCAGGCTGCCATAGCGCTGCGGGTCATAGGCAGTAATCTTGACATTGACCGGCTGGCCCGGCTGCAGGAAAGCGATGTCGCTCGGCCGCACCCGCGCGCTGATCTTCAGTTCATCGTCAACCGGCACAATTTCGACCAGCTGCTGCGCGGGTTCGATCACGCCGCCAATCGTCTTGATCGCAATATTGTTGATAATGCCGGCCACCGGCGCGCGCAGTTCGGTCCGGAACACCCGGTCCTCGATCGATTTCAGGCTTTCCTCAAGCTGGCGGATCTGGGTTTCAACCTCGTTCAACTCACCCAGGGCCTGGGAACGGAATTTGTCCTCCTGATCCTCAAGCTCCTTGCGCGCGGCACTCAGCTCCGCCTCCAGCCCCACCAACTTTTCCTCATTCGCATTAAGCTGCCCGGACAGGTCGGAGACTTCGCGCTGCAACCTTATTTCCTCAAGCTTCGGCACCGCGCGCTGACGCACCATCTCGCGGGTAATCTCAAGCTCCTGGTACAGCAAACCGCGGCTGTCCCTGATACGCTTCATGTCAGCATTGGTTTCGGCAATTTGCGCCTGCACCCGGGCAATTTTATCGTCAAGGATCGCCTTCGCATTCGACAGTTCTTCCTGCCGCGACGCATACAAAGCCTGTTCATTTTCAGCCACGGCAGGGAATTGCGCCGCAATCTCATCCGGCACAGTAAACGCCGCGCCGCGGGCCTCGGCCATAAGCCGCGCGCGCTTCGAACTCAGGTTGAGGAACTGGGCTTCGGTGCCGCGCTCTTCCGAAGAAAAAGCCACATCGCTAATCCGCAACAACACCTGCCCCTCGTCGACCCGGTCGCCCTCACTGACTTCCAGCGCCGCGAGGATGCCGCCCTCAAGGCTCTGGATAACCTGCACTTCGCGTGAAGGTACGACCTGGCCGCTGCCGCGCGTGATTTCCTCAATCTCGGCCCAACTTGCCCAGATGATGAAAAACCCGATCAGCGCCGCAATCGAAAGCAGGAAGATATTCGCCGCCAGATGCGGCTTCAACCGCGCTGCGGCCTCCAATTCGCTCATGAATTCGGTGTCGGCGCTCATGATTCCGGCCCCTTCGGCACCTCGACCTGGCCGCCGGACAACGCCGCCAGAACCTTGTCACGTGGGCCATCGGCAACAATCCGCCCCTGATCGATCAAAATCAGCCTGTCAACCAGCGACAGCAAATGCTGGCGGTGCGTAATCAGGATAAAGGTCTTGTCCTTAATCTGCTCCTGAATGTGCCTGGTAAAGGCCGCCTCGGCCTGGATATCCATCGCGTTAGTCGGCTCGTCGCAGACCATGATATTCGGTTGCAACAGCATGGCGCGGGCCAGCGCAATCGCCTGCCGCTGGCCGCCGGACAGTCCTTCGCCGCGCTCGCCGACCGGTGCGTCATAGCCCATCGGATGACGCGAGATAAAATCATGCACGCCGGCTTTCTGCGCCGCTGCCAGTATCTCTTCCTCACTGGCCTGCGGGCGGCTGACCGCGATATTTTCACGCACCGTACCGCGGAACAGCACAACGTCCTGTGCGATATAGGCCACGTTGCGCCGCAAATCGGCCGGGTCGATCTGGCGGTAATCGGTATCGTCCGCATAGACCGCGCCGTCATCCGGATCGTAAAGGCCGAGAATCAGCCGCGCAATCGTGCTTTTGCCGGAGCCGATCCGGCCGATCAGGCCGACATTCTCGCCCGGCTCGATCGTAAACGACACGGCATCCAGCACTTTTTGTTCTGTGTGCGGATAGGTAAAATCGACCTTGTCAAAAGCCAGTTTTCCTTTTAACAGCGGCCGATGCAGGAACTGCTTTTGCGCCGGACGCTCGACCGGCATCGCCATAATCCTGTTGAGCGTATCGAGCGAGCTGCGCGCCTGGTGGTAACGGGCAACGAGGTTGGCAACCTGGCCGATCGGCGCAATCGCCCGCCCGCCGAGAATGACGCAGGCAATCAGGCCGCCCATCGTCATCTCCGCATCTTTCACCAGATACATGCCCATTAAAACGATGATGATCGAAGCGCTCATCTGCAAAAATGTCGCGATATTGACGCCGAGGCCGGAGATAAAGCGGGAGTTTTGCGCCAGCGCCGCACTCTCACCGACATGGGCGCCATAGCGCGCGCGCATGCGGCCATCGGCGCTGACCGCCTTAATCGTCTCAAGCCCGCCGATTGTTTCCACCAGCAGGCCGTGCTTGGCTTCCGCCGCGTGCATCGAGCGCGCAACCATGATTTTGAGCGGCCATTGCAACAGCATGCCGACACCAATCACGATCACAATCAGGCAGGCCAGCATAAAGGCGATCGGCCCGCCAAGGAGATAAATGATGAAGAGGAAGAAAAACGTAAACGGCAAATCGACAAGGCCGGTCAGAGTCGCCGAGGTCAGGAAATCGCGTACCGAGTCAAATTCCCGCAGCATATTGGCAAATGCGCCGCTGGAAGGCGGACGGCCCGCCATTTTCATGTTCAGGAGCTGGTCGTAAATCCGCCGCGTAACCACAACATCAATCCGCCGCCCGGCCAGGTCGATAAAATAGCCGCGCAACGTGCGCATGATCAGATCGAATACATAGGCGGTCAGCGCCCCGATCGCCAGCACCCAGCCGGTTTCCAGCGCGTTGTTCGGGATCACCCGGTCATAGACATTCATAATGAAGAGCGGCCCGACCACACCAAAAAGATTGACCAGCACCGCCGCCAGAATGACCCGGCCGTAAAGACCGGTATTCTCACTCACGACACCCCAGAACCAGTGCCGGTCAGTGTCATGCGCCGCCGGGTTTTCCGGGTCGGTAAACTCGACACGGGGATGAACATAAATCACATAACCGCTATACGCCTTCGCCAGATCGGCATATGCAATCTCCTTGGTCGCGCCGGTTTCCGGCACAAAGATTCGTGCCTTGTTCCCTTTGAGCGCCAGCAGCACACAGGCCTGATCCTTTTTCAGCATCACCACGGCCGGCAGGACCGGCGCCGCGATCTGCGCGAGATCCTTGCGCGCCTGTATTTTCGCTTTCAGGCCAAGCCGCGCCGCCGCCTCGCAGAACAACTCCGGCCCCATACCTTTTTCGTCATAGGCCAGCCCGGCGCGGATCGCCTCGGCCGATTTGGCACGGCCGTAATGAGCCGTCAGGAACACTAAAGAATGAAGCAGAGTGTCGCCCCGGCCAGCAAGCCCCGCACGTGCTTTGTCCGTCTCGCCGGTTTTCGGCCTGTCTGGTTTTGCCTGTTTGCTGTCCATGCCCGGCCTGTGTCCGGTTAGTTTTGATCAGTGCGCGCCGCCACGATGTTCAGACCGTTCTGCAGCTGACCCATGCTTGCCAGCACCGAATATTGCGACGCAAGCATACGAAACTCGCCATTCATCAGGGACAGCGCCGTATTGAAGCGCGCATTATCCGCCTGCAATAATTGCAGCAGGTTGATGCGCGCGCCCTCGAACTGCGCTTCATAGGTTTCAAACAAGTCGTTATTAATCTCCATGCGGTCACGTAGGACTGCGAGCTGGCGCTGCGCCGTTGCCAGATCGCTATAGGCAATACGTACATCGCGCACAATCTGCCGCTCAGTCTCGGCCCGCTGCGCCTTGCTTTCAAAGCGGCGATATTGGGACTTACGAACCCGTGAAATCTGTCCGCCGGCGACCGAAATATCCCAGTTCAGGCGCACAACGGCCTTGGCGTCAATGACTTCGCCGCCGATTTCCTCGCGCTGATCGCGCTTCAGATAAGACACCTCGCCATTGACATCAGGGAAGTAAGCCTGCTTTTCGGCCTCAACATCATAGGACAGTGCCTCTTCCGTGCGCGCGGCTGCCCGCAAAGCCGGATGATGCCGACTCGCATAATCCACCGCTTCCTGCACACCGGCCGGGATCATATCAACCGGCGGTACCGGCAGTTCCATCGGATCACCCGGCATCGCACCGACCAGTTCCATGTATGTCGCATTGGCGGCTTTCAGCTGGCCTTCGATATCGGCAATCGTATTGTCAAGCTGGGCGCGGATATCGCGGGCCTGCACGATCATGCTTTCATCAGCGGCCCCTTCATCGACCATCGCCTGAATACGGTTCTGGTAATCCTCAACCGTCTTGCCGTGACCGCTCAGCCGCGCGAGTGACTCGCGGCTGCGCAAAACATCCAGATAAGCGAGCACCGTACGCAGGGCCAGTTCCTCGCGCACGTCCATAATCGTGAAATTGGCCGACTCACGGCGAAACTGGGCCGCATCGACCCGGTTAAATGTCTCAAAACCGTCAAACAGCGGCTGGGTTAGCGTTACCGAGCCTTCCCACAAATATGAGTAGGTGCTGTCCCTTGTCACCTGTAAGCCGCGGCTGGTGCTGTTATCACCAAAAACGCGCCCGCCCGCGCCGCGAATATTGAGCGTCGGGAAATGATCAGCCCACTGCTCGCGCGCTTCCTGCGCCAGCGCATTACGGTTGGCAATCGCCGCCTCAACCGCAGGATGATTATTGAGCGCCGCTTCCACGGCCTTGGCCAAAGGCTCTGCCTGCGCAGGCGATAGTGCCACACACCACAGGCCGAGCGCCAAAAAGCCGGTTTTGACCGCTGAAGCGAAGCGATAATATGACATAATATTTTTGCGCGGATACATACAAAAAACAGGTAAGAATAAAAACGTATCACTTTGAATCTAAACGAGTGCGCCCGCCCGTGCAAGCCCGTATCATGATTTCCCGCCGCTTCATCAACCGGCATTATAAACCGGACCATGAACGGGTATAATAAGGGGCTTCACAAACAGGGTAGGATGAGTCATGGTTCTGGTTGCTAATTTTACCGTTAATCAGGATCAAACAAGGACGGGTGCCCGTGAGCTTGAAAATAGCCATACCAAAAGCGACCGCAGCGGATGAAAAACGTGTCGCCGCCTCCCCCGAGACTGTCAAAAAACTAGCCGATCTCGGCTGCGAAGTGCGGATCGAAAGCGGCGCCGGACTGGCTTCCGCCGTAACTGACGACATGTTCAAGGAGGCCGGAGCCAAGATTGGTAAATCGGCGGAAGAAACTTTAAAAGGCGCAGCCATTATCCTTGCGGTACAGGCCCCGCTCGAAGACGAAGTCAAGCTGATCCCCAAAGGCGCGCTGCTTCTGTGCCAGATGAACGCCTATGCCAATGAAGCGCTTGTGAAAACGCTTGCTAAAGCGGGTGTTAACGCCTTTGCGATGGAGCTGATGCCGCGAATCACCCGGGCGCAGGCGATGGACGTGCTGTCTTCGCAGGCCAACCTCGCCGGTTACAAGGCGGTTCTGGACGCCACAGAGCATTTCGGCCGCGCTTTCCCGATGATGATGACCGCCGCCGGCACCGTCCCCCCGGCCAAGGTCTTTATCATGGGCGCCGGCGTTGCCGGCCTGCAGGCGATTGCCACGGCCAAGCGCCTCGGCGCCGTTGTGTCGGCCACAGACGTCCGTCCTGCCGCCAGGGAACAGGTCGAATCGCTCGGCGGTTCGTTCGTCGCGGTCGAGGATGAGGAGTTCAAAGAGGCAGAAACGGCCGGCGGCTATGCCAGGGAAATGTCCAAAGAATACCAGAAAAAGCAGGCCGCGCTGGTCGAGGAACATATCGCCAAGCAGGACATCGTGATCACAACGGCCCTGATCCCCGGCCGCCCGGCCCCCAAACTGGTCAGCGCCAAGATGCTTAAAAGCATGAAACCCGGCGCGGTGCTGGTTGATCTGGCGGTCGAACAGGGCGGCAATGTCGAAGGCTCCGCGCCGGGCAAGGTCGTCAGTAAAGATAACGTGGCGATTATCGGTCACCGCAATGTCCCCTCGCGCCTGGCGGCCACGGCTTCGGCACTCTATGCCAAAAACCTGCTGAACCTGCTCAAGCTTCTCATCAAGGACGGCAAACTCGAAATCGACTGGGAAGACGAGATCGTACAAGGCATTGCCCTGACGAAAGAGAGCAAAGTGATCCACCCTTTATTCGCTGCTAAAAAAGCGCCGGCGAAGAAGGCCAGCAGCAAAACCGCAAGCGCCAAAAAACCGGCCGCAAAAAAAAGCGCGGCAAACGCCAAATAAGAAAAAGGAAATAAGTCATGGCCGAGTCACAAAATAACCTGACTGAAAGCGCTGCCGATCTGGCCAACCAGGCCAAGGCGCTGGCCGAACAGGCCGCCACCATCGCCGTACAGGCCAGTGAGACTGTGTCAGAGGCCGCTGTCAGCCACGGTGACAGCTTCCTCATAACCGGCCTTACGGTCTTCATGCTGGCCTGTTTTGTCGGCTATTACGTCGTCTGGCGGGTTACACCGGCCCTGCACTCGCCGCTGATGGGCGTAACCAACGCGATTTCCTCGGTGATTATCGTCGGTGCGCTGATCGCTGTCGGCGCCTCGGAAGTCGGCTTTTCCAAATTTATGGGCTTTCTCGCCGTCGTCCTGGCCTCGGTTAATATTTTCGGCGGTTTCATTGTGACCCGCCGGATGCTCAGCATGTTTAAGAAGAAAGGATAAAGCCATGAACACCATCCAAGCCAAACGCTCTAAAATCGGCCCGCAGTTAAAACGCCTGTTTGACGAAGCCGCCGCAGGCAACTTTCCAAAAGATGAAACAATCTCGCTGATCATGCGGGCAAAGCCGGGCTTTGAGTCGGAGCACTTTGAAACAACCTCAGAAGGAGAAGGCACCGTCCTGACCGGCAACGCCACACTGGCACAAATCGAAGAACTGATTAAAGACCCGGATGTACATCACATCGAGAGGCCCCGAACAATGTTCCCGAGATAACCATTTTAAGAGACTTATAGCAAACAGGACTGAAAAAACATGGCCACGCTCGCCCCCCTTATCTACCTGATCGCCGCCGTTTGTTTCATTATGGCGTTACGCGGCCTGTCGCATCCGGAAACAGCGCGCAGCGGGCTCAGCTTCGGCATGGCCGGTATGGCTTTGGCGATTGTCACCACACTGATGATGCCGATGATGTCCGGTTACGGGCTGATTATTCTCGGTATCGCCATTGGCGGCAGCATTGGTACGGTCATAGCCAAAAAGATCGCCATGACCGACCTGCCGCAACTGGTCGCCGCCTTCCACTCGCTGGTCGGCCTCGCCGCCGTATTCGTTGCCGCAGCCGCTTTCTACGATCCCGGCTCTTTCGGGCTCGGCGAGCCGGGCAATATCAAGCTGGTCAGCCTGATCGAAATGTCGCTCGGCGCGGCCATCGGGGCGATCACCTTCACCGGTTCTGTCATTGCCTGGGGCAAGCTGCAGGGCACGATCTCCGGCAAACCGCTGGTTTTCCCGGGCCAGCATGCCATCAATGCCGGGCTGGGTGGCCTGCTGCTGCTCTTTATCATCATGCTCTGCATTACCGGCAGCCCGTTCTTTTTCTGGGCGATTGTTATACTGGCCTTCGCCCTCGGCGTGCTGATGATAATCCCGATCGGGGGCGCCGACATGCCGGTGATCGTCTCAATGCTCAACTCCTATTCCGGATGGGCCGCCGCCGGGATCGGTTTCACGCTGTATAACAATTTGTTGATTATCGTCGGTGCGCTGGTCGGCGCCGCCGGGGCGATCCTGTCTTATATTATGTGTAAAGGCATGAACCGCTCCTTTATCTCCGTTATTCTCGGCGGTTTTGGCGGTGAAGCCGCCGGTCCTGCCGGTGATCTCGGCGACCGCCAGGCCAAGATCGGCGCCGCCGAAGACGCGGCTTTCCTGATGAAAAACGCCTCCAAGGTCATCATCGTGCCCGGCTACGGCATGGCTGTGGCACAGGCCCAGCATGCGGTACGCGAAATGGCCGATCTGCTGAAAAAGGAAGGCGTTGACGTCAAATACGCAATCCACCCGGTCGCGGGCCGGATGCCCGGCCATATGAACGTGCTGCTGGCCGAGGCCAACGTGCCCTATGACGAAGTGTTCGAACTGGAAGATATAAACCGCGATTTCGCCCAGACCGATGTCGTCTACGTGATCGGCGCCAACGATATCACCAACCCGGCGGCGAAAACCGATTCCTCCTCGCCGATTTACGGCATGCCGGTACTGGATGTCGAAAACGCCCAGACAGTGCTGTTCGTCAAACGCTCGCTTGGCAGCGGTTATGCCGGAATCGACAACCCGCTCTTTTACGGCGACAACACGATGATGCTGCTTGATGACGCCAAGAAGATGACCGAGGACATCATCAAGGCGATGGAATGACCATCCTCCTGCTGCTGTCCCATCTGGCGTATCTGCGCCTCAAGCCGTCTTTTTAGCTGCGCGGCACAGGCGAATCGGCTAAACTGGCCGAGCTGGAGCTTACAAAATGTAATCTCAAGATTGTGACGAGTAAAAAGTTCTACCAGCCTGAAAACTGGACCTTTGGCTGTTTCAAAAGCAAAGCGGGCTCGTATATCCGCTTTGGTCACGTTTTGCCGAAAGGGCCTTCACGGGGCACCGTTGTTGTTACCGGCGGATATAACCGGCCCATTGAGTATTATTTCGAAACCATTAATAACTGGCTGGACCGCGGCTATGCCGTTTATGCGATGGATTGGTATGGTCAGGGCGGGTCGTCACGGGAAAAACCCGAAAAGCCGGATATCCCAGCGACCTGTAGTTTCAAATATCATGTTCGCGATTTCGACCAGTTCGTGACAGAGATTGTAAAGCCGGCGCAGGATAAGCCGGCTTTTTTATGCTCTCATTCCATGGGCGGCAATATCATGCTCCGTTATCTCTACCGGCACAGAGACAATCCCGACATGCCCTTTACGGCGGCCATTCTTGGTGCACCGCTGATTGAAGTCAACACCCATATCATGCCGCGAAAAACATTCGAGCGGGCCGTCAAGCGCCTTGATATTAACGGTATGAAACATATGAAGCTGCCCCAGTTAGGCAAGCACTTCAACCGCCTGGCCGCCTGGTTTATCGACGGGGCCCGCGACTGGCGTCTGCACAAAAACAAAGGTGCGGCGCGTGTAGCAGCGCACGAGCATTTCAATCAACAGGTGCAGGACAAAGGCCTGTCCATCGGTGACCCGACAATGGGATGGCTGCGCGCCGCTATGAAATCTGCCGATAAGCTACAGAATAAAAACGTTCTGGAACAAATCAGGGTACCCGTCCTGATTCTCAGCACCGATCACGATAGCCTTGTATGCATCAAGGCACAGAAAAAGGCTGCCAATCGCCTGCCTGCAGGTCTTCTGAGAACTTTCAAGGATGCCTGCCACGGTATCTGGTATGACGGCGATAAAACGCAAAAAAAAATATGGCGTGCCATCGACAAGTTCATAGCGGGCATTGCAAATCCCGGCACTGCCGCGCCTGAAACCACCCAGCCGAAGCACACCTGATTTTCGCTACTATCCGCTGACTGACTATGCTAGCGTAAAACCATGTTTGAAAAAGGTTTACCGGAACGGTTCCAGCAGCCGGAAGGCTGGCTGTGGCGTCATTTTGAAAACGCACGCGGCCACACGGTTCGTTACGGCGCGGTCATTCCGCCCAACCCGGTCGCGATCGTCGTCGGCCTTCAGGGGCTGGGGGAGTTCGGCGAAAAGTATTTTGAAACGGCGCGCACGCTGCTGGACCGTAATATCGGTTTCGTGATGATGGACTGGACCGGCCAGGGCAAGTCGCACCGGTACCTGTCCGACCCGTTTAAGCGACACGCCACCAGCTTCAATCACTATGTCGATGACATTCACGATCTTGTTGAAAACCATGTCAAACCGATGGTGAAGGATGGCAATGGGCATGACATACCGCTTCTGATGATCGGCCACTCCATGGGCGGCCATATCGGCCTGCGGGTGCTGCACGACTATCCCGGCCTGTTCGCCGCAGCCGCTTTTTCCGCGCCAATGGTTGACATTAAGGCCACAGCCTCCATACCGCAACGCGTGCGCCAAAACCTCACGCGCCTGTTAAAAACGCTATTCGGCCAGCTATATGTCGGCTTCACTGATGCCACGAACAGCATACCAAAAAATGAAATCCACTCACAAGATC
This sequence comes from uncultured Micavibrio sp., assembly GCA_964445195.1. Lineage (GTDB taxonomy): Bacteria > Pseudomonadota > Alphaproteobacteria > Micavibrionales > Micavibrionaceae > UM-FILTER-47-13. The sequence goes on from CAYUKA010000003.1 coordinate 73,097, forward strand.
CGGTCCGCCAGAACATTCACAAATACTGGTGCGAGCAGGACGAAAGCCTGCGGATCGGCGATGTCACTTATGGCTGGGTTCATGCCGCCACAGACTCAGCTGACACGCTACAACGCAGAGACTACGCCGCCGCTATTGAAACACCCTGCCTGCTTGCACTGGCCGGACAGGAAACGCTAGTCGATAATCAGGCCGCACGGCAGCTGGCCCAGGCGATGCCGCAAGCGACCGTTCTTGAGTTACAGAATGCCAGGCACGAAATCCTGATGGAGTGCGATCCGTACAGAGACGCTTTCTTTGATGCTTTTTTTCAACTGGCCGCAGACAACGGTATTCAGCCAGGCTTGCCGGCGCCCTGACAAGCGGGCAGACTTTATCGAACCCTAAAGATAAAGGAGAATGCCCGTGTCCGCCTATGCCCCCGATCGTGAGACGCCCGAACAATCCGCGCATGATGAACAGGGGGCGCGGCTGAGTGATCGTATCCTGTCTGCGCTCAACCTCGCCCTCGACCAGCAGGATACCGATATCGCCGAGACACTGGCCCGGGCGCTGGAACGCGCAATGACCCGCAATACCGGCGGGGCGGAATTCGGCGAACGCCGCACCCACGCCCCGGATATAGAAGCCGCACTGGAACGGCTGGAAACGCTTAAGCGGGATTAACCAGCGCCAGCCATTCATCTTCGGTCAGCACGGTAACCCCCAGCGCCTGCGCCTTTTTCAGCTTGGAACCGGCATCGGCGCCGGTAACGACATAATCGGTTTTGGCCGACACACTGCCGGCCACCCTGGCGCCAAGCGCTTCCGCTTTCGCCTTGGCTTCGGCGCGGCCCATCTTTTCCAGCTTGCCGGTAAACACCACGGTCTTGCCGGCCACCGGGCTATCGGCAACCTGCGGCGCTTCGTAAGCCAGAATGTCCAGTTCCATTTCCAGCGCCGTCAGAACGTCGCGGTTATGCGGTTCAGTGAAAAAACCAAGCAAGTCATCGGCCACGCCCGGCCCGATATCCTCGATCTCCAGCAGTTCATCGTAAGACGCGCTACCACGGTCGGCTGCCAGCGCCATCGCATCCTTCAACTGTTCAAGCGTGCCGTAATGAGCCGCCAGCCGCCTGGCCGTGGCCTCGCCGACCTGGCGGATACCGAGTGCATAGAGAAAGCGGTGAAGGTCGATCCGGCGGCGCTCGTCAATCGCAGAGAACAGATTTTCAACCGATTTCTCGCCCCAGCCCTCCCACTTTGTCAGCGGCGGATCAAGCGCAGCCGCCTTATCGCGCAGGCGGAAAATATCGACAGGAGAACGAATCAACCCTGCCTCCCAGAACAGCGCAATAATCTTCTCGCCCAGACCCTCAATATCAAACGCACCGCGGGAAACAAAATGTTTGAGCCGCTCCAGCGCCTGCGCCTCGCAAATCAGCCCGCCGGTACACCGCCGCGCCACTTCACCTTCCTCGCGAATCGCCAGTGACCCGCAAACCGGGCAGCGAAACGGGAAAGAAAAATCCGTTTCCGTGCCATTGCGCCTATCCTTCAGCACTTTCACCACCTGCGGAATAACGTCCCCGGCCCTCTGGATCACAACATGATCGCCGATTTTCACGCCCTTGCGCGCGATCTCGTCTTCATTATGCAGCGTTGCGTTTGAAACCACGGCCCCGCCGACAGTGATCGGCTCCAGCCGTGCAACCGGGGTCAGGGTCCCGGTGCGCCCGACCTGGATATCGATGGCGTTCAGCACCGTCACGGCCTGGGCCGCCGGGAATTTATGCGCCGTCGCCCAGCGCGGCGCCCGCGAGACAAAACCGAGCCGCTCCTGCCAGTCCCGGCGGTTAACCTTATAAACAATGCCGTCAATCTCGTAAGGCAAATCAGGCCGCGCCGCCATGATCTCGCGGTAAAAGGCGAGCGGACCATCAATATCGGCGCCGACATAATGCGGCTCCGGGATATGGAAGCCCCAGCTTTTCAGCGTTTCACGCACGCCATCCTGCGTATCGCCGATCTCCGCCGACACCTCGCCCAGCGCATAGCCGAAGAAATGAAGCGGCCTGGTTTTCGTGATTTCAACATCAAGTTGCCGGACGCTGCCCGCCGCCGCGTTGCGCGGATTGGCAAAGGTTTTTTTATCCCCGGCCGCCAATGCCTCATTCAACGCCGCAAACTCATCGCGCCTCATATAGATCTCGCCGCGCACCTCGAGAATATCGGGTGCGTCATCAGGCAGGGTTTGCGGCACATCGGCAATGGTTTTGACATTTGCGGTGATATCCTCGCCTTCATAACCGTCACCGCGCGTCGCCGCCATCACCAGCTGACGGCCCTCATAGCGCAGCGAGCATGACAAACCGTCGATCTTTTGTTCAGCCAGCAATGCAAGCCCGGCATCCTCCGGTTCGTTCAAAAAACGCAGGATACGGCTACGGAACTCGAGATATTCGTTCTCATCAAATACATTGGACAAAGACAGCATCGGCACGGCATGCTCGACTTTGCGAAAGCCGCGCGCCGGAGCCGCCCCGACTTTTCGGGTCGGGCTGTCGGGCGTGACAAGGGCCGGATATTCAGCTTCCAGCGCCTCCAACGCCCGCCGTAACTCATCATATTCGGCATCGGAAATTTCGGGATTATCCTCACCGTGATAAAGACGGTCGTGCTTTTCAATGGCCGCCGCCAGTTCTTTGTGCCGGGCGCGGGCATCTTCAAAAGACATATCGAACAGAGCGTCACTCATAGCTTTGTATCTACCATACCCCCGCGCGCGCAGCACGGGATTTAGTATCCGCTGCCATGCGTTTTTTGTTGACGGAATACATGCTTTGTCATAAAAATGCGCATTGAAAAGAGGAGTGCAAAATATGAGAAATCTTTTTCAAGATATCGTCATGCGGCCTGCCGTCATCCGGGTCCTGCATGCAATCGGCATGACCAACCTTAGCAGGGCCGAGGTCGACCAGTATGTTCAGAAATTACAAGAAGACAGGCGGCAACAGCAAGAATCGCAGCAACCGCCCGGGCCGGTAAACAAATAAGCCGGCGATCAGGCTGTTTCTATTAGCCTCTCCGCCGCGGCCCGCGCCTCGCCGGTAATCTCGGCACCGGCCAACATGCGGGCGATTTCCTCGCGGCGCTCATACAGTTCGGCCAGCGGGATAATCGTCGTCGTCACGTCATTTTTGTCGCCGCTTTTCAATATGATCCAGTGATGCGCCGCCCGCGCCGCGACCTGCGGCGAATGGGTAACCACCAGAATTTGTTTGTCCTGCGCCAGCCGCGCCAGCCGCTCGCCAACCGCGCTGGCGGTCGCGCCGCCAATACCGCTATCAACCTCATCGAACACCAGGCTGCCCGCCGTGCCGGTACCGGCGAGCACCACCTTGAGCGCCAGCATGAAGCGCGCCATTTCGCCGCCCGAAGCGATTTTATGCAACGGTCCCGGCGCCCGCCCCGGATTGGTCGCGACCAGAAACCGCACATCATCCATCCCGGCCGGGCCGTAACCGTCTTCGTCAAGCGCCGCAACCTGCGTAACAAAGCGCGCCTTCTCAAGCTTCAGGGGCGGCAGTTCCCTGCCCACCAGCCGGTCAAGCTTCGCCGCCGCTTTCTGCCGCGCCGACCGCGCCGTTTCAGCTGCCGCGACATAGGCAGCCCGCGCTGTCTCAACCGCCCGCGTCAGGTCAGCCAGCGCATCGTCCTGCGCTTCGATCATATTGAGTTGCGCCGCCAGCTCATCGCGCTTTGCCGGCAACTCATCGGCCGTGCATTCATGTTTGCGGGCTTGCCCGCGCAGCGCGAACAGCCGGTCGTCAATCTCGCTTAAGGCGTAACCACTATGCTCCAGATCGGCCGACAGGGCCTGGATGCCGCCAATCACCTCCTGCAGTTCCGCCGCCGTCCGGTCCAGCCCGTCCCGCAGCTCTGCCCCGTCATCGCCGGTGCGCTCCAGCACCCGCGCCACCGTGCCGATCGTGGCGTCAGCCTCGGAAAGCCCCTGATAAGCCGTGTTCAGGCTCTCCATAATCTGCTCGCGCTTCATCAGCCGCGCGCGCAATGCAGCCAAACGCTCCTCCTCGCCCGGCTCAGGCGCCAGCGCATCCAGATCTTCCAGCGCCTGCCGCAGATACGCTTCCTCGGCCCGCGCTGTTTCGATTGCGGTCCGCGCCTCATCAAGCGTCTTTTGCGCACCGCGCCACTCATGCCAGCGCGCGGCGAGCCCGCCTGTGTCGACCGCGGCATAATCATCCAGCAAAACGCGGTGCGTTTTGGGATCGAGCAAGCCCTGCGTATCAAACTGACCGTGAATCTCGACCAGCAGGTCACCGACCCGTTTCAGGAGGCCGACACTGACCGGCTGATCGTTAATAAACGCGCGGCTACCGCCGTCCGCTTTGACGATCCGGCGCAAAATCAGCGGTTCCCCACTTTCGATGACAAGATCAGAACCATGAAGAGTCTCATAGGCCGGATGATCGGAAGACAATTCAAAAGCCGCCGTCACCTGGGCCTGCGCTTCGCCCCTGCGCACCAGCCCCGCTTCAGAGCGTGCGCCGAGCGCCAGCCCCAGCGAATCAAGCAGGATCGACTTGCCGGCGCCGGTTTCACCGGTCAGGGCGCAGAAACCGGCGGCGAACTCTATCGCCAGCCGGTCGATCAGAACGATATTCTGGATCGTCAGCGCGGTTAACATGGCCTGTGCCCCCAAGACATCGCGTCCCGGCCCCTAATCCGGCTTGAACAGGGAATCGACAGTCTTATCGAGCCAGCTGCGCCCCTCCAGCAGGGCGGTGCGCTGCTCGGCGTCGAGCAGGTTATAGGTATCCTCATACCATTGGTCGCCGGGATAGTTATGGCCCATCACCGCCGCCACTCTCGTCGCTTCACCCTTCAGACCAAGTGTCAGGTAAGCCTCTACAAGCCGGTGCAACGCCTCCGGCACGTGGGTTGTCGTCTGGTAATCCGTGACCACAGTGCGAAAACGGTTGATCGCCGCATTGACCTGCCCGCGCGTTAAGTAATAGCGGCCGATTTCCATTTCCTTGCCCGCCAGGTGATCCTGCGCCAGGTCGCGCTTCAGGATGGCATCGCGGGTATATTCGCTGTCCGGAAAGCGGCGAATCAGGATGTTAAACGCATCGAGCGCCTCTTCAGTCATCGCTTGGTCGCGGGCGACATCGGAAATCTGCTCGTAAAAACACAGCGCCCGCAGGTAGAGCGCGTAATCAATATCCTTGTTGCCGGGATGAAGTTCAATAAAGCGATCCAGCGCCAGAACCGCCTCGTCATAGCGTTGATCGCGGTAAGACGCGAATGCCGCCATCAATTCGGCCCGTGTCGCCCATTGCGAGTAAGGATGCTGGCGTTCAACTTCCTCGAACAGGGTGGTGGCCTCATTATAATCGCCGTCATCCAGCGCTGCCGCCGCGGCATTATACAACTCCTCGACCGGGCGTTCCTCGCGTGTTTCATCACCGCCGCCCGTACCGGCGCAGCCGCCAAGCCCGATCATGACACCGCCGCATAAAACCAGCATTGCCAGGAATTGTATGCCCTTCATCGCCATCCTCTTTTGTTCGTGTTCTTATTATTTAAAACACTCCGGCGGGTAAGGAAAGAGGCAGATCGCACCCGTCCCCATGGAATCTGTACAGAAATCAGTAAAAGCGCGAGAAAGTCCGGTGTGTTAAACCGCTTTTATAGACCGCGCCCTGACTGGCATGCCAAATGCAAAAATCGAGATCCATCGCCCGGATGCCCTTGTGAGCGGCAATTAGAGCGCCCGCGTAGCCAGCGCACCCCCTGATCTCTATTTCCATCGCCGAGCCAGGCGCAATCTCCGTACCGCTATCGACCACAGCCTGCAATGACGGCGTATACTCCAGTATACCCTCCTGACGGAAAACATGCGGCAGGCAATTATCGATAAACATAGTCAACTGGTCTATGTCAGAGAAGATTGTAAACCCGAGACGCTCGAATTCAACGCTCATCACCGCCGCCGCCAGCTGGGCCCGTTTATAAAAAGCAACGGACCGGCCCTTATAGTCACACACATCATTAAAGGTCTTCATCTGCGCCAGTTGTCCGACAAAACGCCCGGCCGATCCCCCGGCCTGCTCGACCAGCGCTTCGAAACGGCCGCCTGCCTGATCATTCACGTACCGGCCCAGCTCACAAAGTGAGTCATGAAACATGCCATTCAGGCGGCGACTGTAGGGCTGAGTCGTATCAAAGTGGAACAAACGCGCACAATCCGCCGCACTCATCGCGACCAGATCGCGCGCCGTCAGGGGCGCATTGCTCTCAAAATGCCTTTTTAGCCGCGTGGCGACTGTGAAATACAGCGATTCATCGATAAACGGCATAGCCTCCTGCAACAAATGCCGTTCAAAACCGGAACCGAAATTCACAGCCTCGACACACATCACATAGGCCGCTGTCGTTTCAGCATCACCGATATAATGATGATCCAGATCGTATGTGTCTTCAGGGGCTTCGTCAGGCAGGCTGTCAGCATAGGCCGCGATCCTGTCCTCACGCACGGTTACATGTTCGCTGTGCAGGAAAACATGACGAAAGCCCGCACGAATATCGTCGAAGAAATCAACGGCCGGCAAGGCGACAGACGGAAGCGGCTTTGTTGCCATAGATTAGGTGCGCGCGCTACGGGACGATGACACAACGGCGCGATACGGCACCGGACTGTGAGCCTCTGCTTCACTAGTCACCTCGACCCAGCGGTAATTGCGCTGGTCGGCGAAAACCGCGTGCAGAAGCTGGTTATTCAGGGCATGGCCCGGCTTGTCAGCATCATAAGCGCCCAAAATCGGCGCGCCGGCAAGATACAGGTCACCGATCGCGTCAAGCAGCTTGTGGCGAATAAATTCATCGCCATAGCGCAGACCGTCTTCGTTCAGGACCTTGTCTTCATCAAGCACAATCGCATTCTCCAGCGATCCGCCCTGCGCGAGGCCGTTCTTACGCAAGGCGGCGACTTCGTGCAGGAAGCCGAAGGTGCGCGCATCAGCCAGATCGTGACGGAAATTCCCGTTCACCAATGTAATCTCGCGGGTCTGGCGGCCAATCGACGGATGATCAAATTCAATTGCACCGCCAAAAATGCTGCCAACCGCCGGCATCAACCGGGCAAACTTGCCCTCTTCGCGGACTGTAACTTCACGCAGAATTTTAAGCGCGCGGCGCGGCTTGCCCTGCGCCGTAAGACCTGTTTCATCAATACGCGCAACAAACGGCGCGGCGCTGCCGTCCATAACCGGTACTTCAGCCCCGTCCAGTTCAACAATCACATTATCAACGCCGCATCCGCGCAACGCCGCCATCAGATGCTCTACAGTGCCGACACGCGCCCCGGCTTCATTGGCAATCACCGTACATAACCGGGTATCGGCCACACGGTCCCAGCGCGCCGGAATAACGCCGCCGTCACCGGCAATGTCTGTACGCATAAACACAATGCCCGTATCCACCGCCGCCGGCTTTAAAGTCATATGAACCATAGCGCCGGAATGGAGGCCGACGCCATTAATAGTGATATCCGCTTTGATCGTATGCTGCTTCATAAAAAAACCGCCGCACTTCTCGCAAAAGTTAAATTTTTTCCTGATTACTGAGTATAGGGCAGAGGACTTTACAAAACAAATCACGCTTTGTTGCGCTTTGTTACAATGACATCCTCCTGTATTTCAAAGAAAAAAGTGGGGTCCATAAAGGACCCCACGGAGGAGAGTAGCCGCTCCGTTGGACGGCTAGTTGGCTTGGCGACGGAGGAAAGCAGGTATGTCAAGCTCGTCTTCTGACGGCGCATTATCAGTCTGCGGCGCTTCAATATTCAGGCTGCCCTGTTGTTGGACGGCTGGCGCAGCCTGCGTTTCACGTTGCGGCGCCCGCAGGCCGGTCATAAAACCGCCACCGGAACCACCAGCAGCGCCGCCGGATGATTCGCCCTGTCCGGTCTCTTCATCACGGCCCACATGAGTGCGCAGGGGACTGGTAAAACGTTCAAACAAAGTCGGCGTTTTCTTCTTCGGCGCAGCCGCATGACTACTGCCCGGCACAGGCGGACGCAGGTTCAGGCCCGGCGATGTTGCGGTCTGAACCGGCGGTTCGGGCTGGCGAGCCGCCGGCGGCGCCGACAGACTTGATTGTTCCGGCAATGACGGCGCTTCATAACGGGCCGGCTCAGCCGGCTGCGGCGGGATGAATGAGTCATTGTAAACCGTACCGCGCGGGACTCCGGTTTCGGCGGCCTGCGAAGAAGAAGAAGGCGCAGCAGAAACCTGCATCACCGGCTGCGCGGGCGTAACCGGTGATGCGGGCGGTTGTGCCGGCACCGGCGCGGCCGGCGCCTCAAACGCCTGCTGCTCAAACATATCGCTTTCCGGTTCTTCGGTCTTCTTAGTGGCCGCCAGTGCCGCAGCATAACTCATTGATGACGCGGTCATCGGCCCGGCCTGCGGAATATGCGCCGACGCAGACGACACCGGCGCCTCAGGCTTTTTTGCAATAACCGGCTCCGCGGCAACAGTCTCGGAAACAGAGGCTTTCTCCGTGTTCGGCTGTGCCCGCTCCAGCTTGCGCTCGGGCTGCTGACGGCTGGTAACAGCATTAATCAGCCCGCCGCCCTGCGGCTTTTGCCGTCGCTGGCTTTCAGCATCAATACCGGTCGCTACAACAGAAACCCGCATAATACCCTCAAGTTTCTCGTCAAACGTCGAGCCGAAGATAATATTCGCGTCAGGGTCGACCTCGTCGCGGATGCGGTTACAGGCTTCATCGACTTCGAACAGCGTCATGTCCATGCCGCCGGTCACGTTAATGATCACGCCGCGCGCGCCTTTCATCGACACATCGTCAAGCAGCGGGTTGTTGATCGCCGATTCGGCGGCTTCAATCGCACGCTTCTCGCCCTCGGCGTCGCCGGTCCCCATCATCGCCTTGCCCATCTCCAGCATCGCGCTGCGGATATCGGCGAAATCGAGATTGATCAGGCCGGGCATGACCATCAGGTCGGTCACGCCGCGGACACCCGACTGCAGAACCGAATCCGCCATCTTAAAGGCCTCGGCAAACGTCGTTTTTTCATTGGCGACGCGGAACAAATTCTGGTTCGGGATCACGATCAGCGTATCGACATAGCCCTGCATTTCCTCAATACCGGCTTCCGCCATCTTCATCCGGTGCGAGCCTTCAAAGTGAAACGGCTTGGTCACAACCCCGACGGTCAGAACACCCATTTCGCGGCAGGCTTTGGCAATGACCGGCGCGGCGCCCGTCCCCGTGCCGCCGCCCATACCGGCTGTAATAAAGGCCATGTTGGAGCCTTCCAGATGCCGCATCACGTCATCCAGCGTTTCTTCGGCAGCAGCCTTGCCGATTTCCGGCTTGGCACCGGCACCGAGGCCACCCGTCACAGTCGCGCCCAATTGGACCTTGGCTTCGCTGAGCGACCCTTCAAGCGCCTGCGCATCGGTATTGCAGACCACGAACTCGCAGCCCTGCAGGCCCGAGGCGATCATGTTATTGACGGCATTACCACCGGCGCCGCCGATACCGAGAACGGTAATTTTGGGAGACAATTTCTGGACTTCCTTGTGCTGCATTCTGACGTTGATCATAGGTGGGATCCTCCGTAGGCGAGATACTTTGATCTTATTTTGATTTTAGTTGGCGGGAAAGAGGGGATTTAAAGATGTCTACAGGAAACTCAAGAATTTCAGGCGCTTTTACTCTCCCATGACTTGGTTTAAAACTTGAAACGATTTCGCTAACCGACTCTGGCGATTCATATTTTCGAGTGTGACAAAGGACAGCCGATTCGTGAAGAGCGTAAAAACAACTTCCTGTGGATAAGTTAGGGTTTATGCACAGTTTTTCAAGATAACAAAGGATTAAGGCCGCTTTAGGGCTGTTGACGGGGATGTGTATAAGGTGTGAATCCTGGGACAATCTATGATCAGACTCGCCGATCACCAATTCTCCCGCAGCCAAAACCGGGCCCGTTCCCACAGCGTACCCGGCTCGACCTGCGCCATGATTTCAGCAGGGATTTCATCGCTACGCTCTGCGATATAGGTCAACAGCCCCGCTGTCGTGGCAAAAGCCGGGCCGCTGACCGCATCCGCCAGCCCTTCGGCCCGCAGCGGCTGGCCCAGCCGCACCTGCTTGTCGAGCACTGACTGGCTTAGTTCGCGCAGGCCCGGCAGCTGGCTGGCGCCGCCGGTCAGGATTACCCGCCGGCCGGCATACTGGCCTGCGCCGCTATCCTGCAGGCGCGCCCGCACCATTTCGAGAATTTCCTCCAGCCGTGGCTGGATGATGCCGACCAGCAGGGAGCGCGGCGCATGGTTCGGGTGAGTCTGGTGATCTTCACCGATCTGCGGCACATCGATCAACTCGTTCTCGTCCATCGCGCTGGCGACCGCGCTGCCATACAGCACCTTGAGGCGCTCGGCATCGCTGATTGTCGTTGTCAGGCCGCGGGCGATATCGCTGGTTACATGCTGGCCGCCGAGCGGAAACGCATCACCGTACACCATCGCCCCGTTATAAAAGACGGCGATAGAGGTTAAACCGCCGCCCATATCAATCACGGTACAGCCGAGGTCCATTTCATCTTCAACAAGACAGGACAGGCCGGCGGCATAACAGGACTCGCACAAGGCGGCGATATCCAGATGGGAGCGTTCGATACAGGTTGCAATATTACGCAACGCGTTAATCTCTCCGGTTACCAGGCGGATATCGACCGCCAGCCGGTCGCCGAACATACCGCGCGGCGCGCGGATGCCGTTATGGCCGTCAATCGTATAGGTCACGGGAATAGTATGGATCAGTTCAGAATCGCCATTTACCGCCTGTCCCTGCGCCTGCGCCAAAGCCCGGCGTACATCATTGTCGGTCACTTCCTGCCCGGCAATCTCGACATCAATCGTGAAATCGTGCGTACGGGCGTGCACACCGGGCACATTTATCACGACCTCACGCAGCGGGTAGCCTTTCATCGCCGCCGCCGCCATATTTTCTGCAGCATGGACCGCCTGCCGGATGGCGCTCTCGGCCGCATCAAGGTCGGTTACCGTGCCGGACTTGATTCCCTTCGACGCCTGATGGCCCGAGCCCAGAACCTCGAACCGTCCTTCATCATCAATAACGCGGGCAATCAGGCAGGCAATCTTGCTGGAACCGATATCCAGCGCGGCAATAACAGAGCCTTTGGGTTTGGGTTTATGGTTCATGACATGCCGCTTTTCAGTTTTATTAAACCACGAAGGACACTAAGGGCACGAAGACAGCGAGGCAAAACCGCGCGTAGCGCATCATTCGATAACGATACCATTGGCAAAGCGTTTACATCGTTGCGCCTGCGGCGCACAAACGTAAAGACATCTTCGTGCTCTTCATGCGCTTCGTGCGCTTCGTGGTTAAATATCATATATCGCCTCCCTCAAGCCCGGCCTTGTATTCCTGTACCGCCCCCGGTTTGGTGCGCACCGTGATCCGGTCCGGCAGGCGCATATCGACCACGGTAATATCCTTATCCAGCAGCCCGTCCTCTTCCTGTGCCTTTGCCAGGCGGCGCAGCGCAAAACCAGGGTCCTCTTCCGGCAGGCGCACGGTAATGCCGTTTTTCAGGGTCAGGTCCCAGCGCCGCTCGCCGACCCAGCCCGCCGCTTCAACCCGTGCCTGTAAGACCGGTTCCGCCGCCAGCAGCGGCAGCAACGCCGCCACATGCGCCGGCGCGTCCTCACCCACCAGCAAGATCAGGTCCTTGTACGGCGCAAGATCACGATCGGTCAGCGTCACGCCGTCCGCATCAATCACCCGGACCTTGCGCTTGCTCTGCCACAGCGCCACGGGCTCGCGCTCGATCAGGCCGATATAAATCGTATCCGGCAGGCGGCGCTCAACATGCGCCATACGCACCCAGGAAATCCGTTCAATCATCTCCTTGGCTTCAGCCGGGTCAAAAGCGAAAAGCGGATCGCCGCGCTCAATATTGATCAGTGCGCGCAGGACGTCGGGATCGCTGTGAAACCGCCCTTCCACCAAGATATTCTCAACGGCGAAACCGCCGGCCGCCGCCAGCTCGTAAAGCTGCTGCTGGGTCCAGATGCCGGTGCGCTGTGCCGCGCCGCTGAGAACAACCCACGCGCCAAGCCAGATGACAAACACCGCCGCCCCGGCAGCGATGCCGAAACGCCGCGCCCACAAGGCCGCGATATCAATCAGGCGGGCCGCTTTTTCGCGGCGGGCGCGCCGGCGTTTGAGTCCTGTTTTTGTGGTTCCTGTTCGCGTCCGTGGCATTGTGCGGTTTCAACAAGGTGAGAGCAAAGTTCAACAAAAGACATGCCGTTATGGATGACCTGGGACGGGCCGATTGACTCCGCCGTCAGACCGGGCTGGGTATTGATCTCCAGAAAATAAAGACCGTCCGGGCCGCCCGCGCTGTCATCATAGCGAAAATCACAGCGCGCAAGACCCGCACACCCGATCCCATTATACACGGCTTCGGCGGAATTCAGAGCGCTTTTATACACATCATCGGGCAGCTTCGCCGGCAGGATCGTCTCGGTGCGGGTATCGTGATACTTGGCCTCGTAATCAAAAAAGCGCGTATGCGAGACAATCTCGGTCACCGCCTGCGCCCGCCCGTCCAGCACCGCGACGGTCAGTTCCCGGCCGGGAACATAACGTTCCACCAGCACCTCTTCGCCGAACGCCCAGCTCTCGGCATCAAGCGGTGGCTGGTTCTCCTGATCCATGATGATCCGTACACCGACGCTGGACCCTTCGCAGGCCGGCTTGACGACATAAGGCGGCTCCATGACATGCCCGGCCAGTGCCGCGGCGACACTGACAACGATGCCATCAGGCACCTTAACGCCGAAGCTTTCCGCCAGCCGCTTGCACAGCGGCTTGTCCATGCCAATCGCCGACGCCGTTACGCCAGAATGGGTATAGGGAATCTCCAGTACATCAAGCAAAGCCTGGATCGTGCCGTCCTCGCCGCCCTTGCCGTGCAAGTTATTGAACACGACATCCGGGCGCGGGCTCAAAGCCGCTTCAAGATAGGATAGATCTTTTTTAGCATCGATGACATCAACATCATAGCCGCCGGCGCGCAGAGCCTGTTCAACCTCTTTGCCCTTGCTCAGCGACACCTGCCGCTCCGCCGACCAGCCCCCGACAAGTAATGCGACTTTTTTGGTCATAGAACGAGCCCTCCCTTTTCTGTCATGGCGAGCACAGCGAAGCCATCCAGAACGCCAAGGCCAAAGGCCTCTGGATTGCCGTGTCGACTACGCCTCCTCGCAATGACTATATAGCTGCTGTTCATGGCTGTTCCCCAACCCTCTTTATTTCCCAGCGTAGCGTGATTCCGCAATCATCGGCAACGCGGCGGCGCACCTCTTCCCCGAGATTCTCAAGATCGGCCGCGGTGGCGCTGCCGGTATTGATCATAAAGTTACAGTGCTTCTCGCTCATCTGCGCGCCGCCGGCCATCAGGCCGCGGCACCCGGCCCGGTCGATCAGTTGCCAAACCTTTGTATCGTCCGGCAAGCCCGCCGCAGCAAGGTCAGCCGGGTCGGGGTTGGCAAAGGTCGAGCCGCCGGTGCGCTCCCGGATCGGCTGGCTGGCCTCGCGCCGGGCGCGGATATCATCCATATGGTTTTGAATAACCGCCGGGCCACCGTCGCCCCCCTGAAACACCGCACTAATAAATATGTAATCGGTGGGCAGGCTGTTACTGCGATAGGCAAGCGCCATTCTAACACTGTCATCCTGAGCGTTAGCGAAGGATCTCAGGCCACCCGGTCCCTGATTCTTCGTCGCAAGCGCCTCAGAATGACAGGGATTGAAAACATGCAGACGGCCCTGCCGGTCCAGCGCCGTCGCTTCCACCAGCACATCTTTGGTTTCCGTGCCGTAACAACCGGCATTCATCCGCAGCGCCCCGCCAATCGTGCCGGGGATGCCGCTGAAAAACTCCAGCCCGGATATCCCGGCCTGCGCCGCCGCCTTGGCCACAGACGCATCAAGCGCCAGCGCCCCGGCGCGGATGCGCCCGCCTTCCAGCACCTCGATTTGTGCAAACTCGCGCGGCAGCCGCACCGTCACCCCGCGCACCCCGCCATCGCGGATGATACAGTTCGACATGACGCCAAAGACCTGCACCGGCACATCCGGCGGCAGGTTTTGCATGAGCGCGGCCAGGTCATCCTGATCCGCCGGCTTAAACAGCACATCCGCCGTCCCGCCGGTTTTAAACCACCCGACCGCCCCCAGCGGCGCGTTCTCCGTGATCCGCCCGCGGACAGCTGGAAAATCGTCTAATTTATAAGCCATTTGCATCATCATAGACAATTCAATCCTAAACCGTCATTGCGACCCCGGCCTTGAGCCGGGGGAAGCAATCCAGAATGCATACAAGATTGGAAAGACCCTGGATTGCTTCGTCGCTATACTCCTCGCAATGACACATTTCTCCTTTCACCCGACTCTCATGACGTTTGTCTTTTCTTCGTCTCGCCAGAGTCTCTGATTTGTTCCAGCGCCCTCGGCAAATCCTGCGCCCATTTGGTGATATCACCGGCGCCCATGCAGACAACCAGATCACCGGCCTCTGCGATTTCAGCAATCAATTGCGGCAGCATTTCGGCGCTTTCAAGGATTTTAACGGCGCGGTGGCCGCATTTGCGAATCCCTTCCGCCAGCGCGTCACGATCAGCGCTTTCAATACGCGCTTCGCCTGCTGCATAGACATCGGCAACGACCACAATATCGGCATCGTTAAAACAGGTGCAGAACTCGTCAAACAGGTCCTTGAGGCGCGAATAGCGGTGCGGCTGCATCACGGCGATAACTTTACCGCCGCTCTCATGCACGACATGCCGCGCGGTTTTCAGGACGGCCGCAATCTCCACCGGGTGATGGGCGTAATCATCAATCACGCCAATGCCCGCCACGTCACCGGTTTTGGTAAAGCGGCGTTTGACCCCGGCGAAATGGGCCAGCGCCTTTTTCATCAGCGGCGGCGCAACTTCAAGCTCGCGCGCAATCGCCAGCGCCGCCAGCGCGTTTTGCACATTGTGCTCACCCGGCATCGCCAGATACACATCCTTAAGCTCACCGTCTTCAAACACCACGTCAAAGGTACTGCCATCCGCGCCGTGCCGAATATTCTGCGCCCGCACATCGGCCTGCGGGTTAAAGCCGTACGTCACAACGCGGCGGTCGGTCAGCTCGGCGACCAGCGCCTGCACTTCGGGATGGTCGAGACACAGCACGGCAAAACCGTAAAACGGGATATTATTCACAAACTGGCGGTAAGCCTCGCGCACCGCATCAAAGCCGCCATAATGCTCCATATGCTCCGGGTCGATATTGGTAACAACCGCCACAGTAGCCGGCAGGCGGGTAAAGGTGCCGTCACTCTCATCGCTTTCCGCCACCATCCACTGCCCCTGCCCCAGCCTTGTGTTGGTGCCGTAGCGGTTCACAATGCCGCCATTGATCACGGTCGGATCAAGTCCGCCTTCCTCCAGCATCGCCCCGACCAGCGAAGTCGTCGTCGTCTTGCCGTGCGTGCCACCGATCGCGATTGCCCATTTAAAGCGCATCAGCTCGGCCAGCATTTCGGCCCGCCGCACGATCGGCAGCTTTTTCGCACGCGCCTCCACCAACTCAGGGTTATCGCGCGCCACCGCCGAAGACGTCACAACCACCGACGCACCCTCAATATGCGCGGCGTCATGGCCCTTGAAAGTTCTGATACCCTTTTCGTTCAGGCGCGCAATATTGACCCCGGCGGCAAGATCGCTGCCCTGCACGCTGTAACCAAGGCCGTGCAGGATCTCGGCAATCCCGCTCATCCCGATCCCGCCAATGCCGACGAAATGGATCGTGCCTGTATCAAGCGGCTGTGTGCGCATAAAATTCCTCTCTGCCTAGCCGGTACAACACATGCGGGTTGAGCGGACTGTCCGCCTCCACCGACGGATGGACAAATTCCTCATCATAGCGCATGCCCAGCTTTGCCATGACACGGCGCGACCTTAAATTATCGCGCGCGGTAAAGGAAACTATTTCTTGCAGCGCCAATTCATCAAACCCATGGCGCGCGGCGGCCAGCGCCGCTTCGGTGGCATACCCTTTACCCCAATATTCATACGCCAGCCGCCAGCCAATCTCAATGCAGGGTGTAAAGTGTGCTTCGAAACGCGGCTCCTGAATACCGGTAAAACCGATAAACGCGCCGGAGCGCTTCTCTTCCAGCGCCCACAACCCGAACCCTTTGTCATCAAGATAAGCGCGAAACCGGTTGGCAACCCAGATACTGCCCTCTTCCGGCAGACATTCCGGCATAAATTCCATTACCCGCGGATCGGCATTGAGCGCCGCAAACGGCGGGTAATCCTCATCCCGCCAGGGACGCATCACGAGACGGTCTGTGTTGAGAACGGTCATAGCCTGCCCCGCACCGCTGTCTTTACGCTTCCCGGCCCTGGGTCAGATCGAAGGGGCGCGAAGCGTCCTTGTCCCAACCCGCCGCAATGGCGGTGACGAGGTTACCAAGCCGCCGTGCCGCATCGGGCCTGGCGCAGCTACGCGCGTTTTCGGCAGCACGGAACAATGTTTCAGGGTTTTGCAAAAAGCTCTCCAGCCGGGCCAGCAGCGCATCGGTTGTAAACCCGTCCTGCGTCATGACCCACGCGCCGCCGGCATCGGCAACAATATCGGCATTAATCTTCTGCTGCTGGTCCTTGTGATGCGGATAGGGCACGAAAATCGCCGGGCGCCCCGCCGTTATAACCTCGGCCACCGTGCTCGCGCCGGCGCGGGCAATCACCAGATGCGCCTGCCCCAGCACATCCGCAACATCATCGAAAAACGGTGCCAGTCGGGCCGCAATCCCGGCCTGTTCGTAACGGCCGCGCACCTGATCAATATCCTCGGCCCGGCACTGCTGGACAAGCTCCAGCCTCGCCCGGTAATCCACCGGCAGGGCTTCCAGCGCCGGCGGCAGAACCTCGGCGAATATATGTGCGCCAAGCGAACCGCCAAACACGGCAATGGTCAGCTTGCCGTCGGTTTCCAGCGCCGGGTAAGGTTTATTATAGAGCGCCGCGATATCCTCCCGCACCGGGTTACCGGTGACCACGGCCCGGACCTTGTCGACCTCATCCAGCCCCTCGACATGCGGGAACGACAGCGCAATCCGGTCGGCTTTGGGCGCCAGCATCGCGTTGGCTTTGCCGAGCACGCCGTCGGACTGATGTATGACTGTCGGGATCTTGCGCCGCTGCGCCGCATGCACCGGCGCGAATGACGGATAACCGCCAAATCCGACCACGACAGCAGGCTTCAATTTGTCAACCAGCCGCACCGCTTGTATCATACCCAGCCCCAGCGCAGCTATGCCTTTGATCTTGCCCATCAGGCCGCTGCCGAGCGTACCGGCCTTTAGCACCTGGATATCCACATCATCGCTGAACATCGCCCGGTAACGGCCGCCACGCGTATCCGTCGCCAGCACAACCTTATAGCCCCGCGACAATAAATCCTGCGCAAGCGCCGCCGCCGGCGTCATATGCCCGCCGGTACCGCCGGCGCTCAAAATAATCGTCTTGCTCTTGTCATGATCATCCGTCATGCCTGCCTCATCCGGTAAGCCCGCCGGGTCAGCGCCCCGCCACGCGCGATCGACGACCTGACCTGCCGCCTTGTCAGCGCCAGTACCATGCCCATGGCCCATGCCATCGCCAGCAGCGAAGACCCGCCATAGCTGATAAACGGCAGGGTCATGCCCTTGGCCGGCAACAAGTGGACCGCCGAACACATATGCACCAGCGCCTGCATGCCGAACATCGTCAGCAGTCCGCCAACCGCCAGCACCGCGAACATGTCGCTTGAATCTATGACACGGTTCAGCCCGCGCAGCACAACATAAGCAAACAGCAGCACAAGCACGATCACGAAAACCAGACCCAGCTCCTCACCAGCCACAGAGAAAATAAAGTCAGCATGAGCGTCCGGCAGGTTAAGCTTCACGCTGCCCTGCCCCGGCCCGGTGCCAAACACGCCGCCCTGCCGGAACGCTTCCAGCGACTGCTGGACCTGGAAACTGTCGCCTGCATCGGGGTCGAGAAACCGGTCGATCCGGCTGCGGACATGCGAGAACATAAAATAGCTCCCCAGCAGGCCTAGCCCGCCGGCCGCGATCATCGCCGCGACAATCCACAGCGGAAAACCGGCCATAAAGATGATCGCGCCATAGATTGCGCCGGTCACAAATGTCATGCCGAGATCGGGCTGTAACAGCAGCAGCATGACAATCACAAGGAAAAGCCCGGCGGCAATGCGGCTACCGGGAAAAGACGGTAACTCTTTCTGCCGGGCGATAAGCCAGGCTGCCGTCACGGCAAAGGCCGGCTTGACGAATTCGCTCGGCTGCAGGGAAAAGCCGGGCAAATGGAGCCAGCGCTGCGCGCCCTTGATCTCGGTGCCGCCGATCAGGACCAGCACCAGTGCGGCAATGCTGCCGATCAGGGCCAGACTCGCCATCCGCCAGACCATCCGCGGTGAGAGCAGCGATGTACCAAACAGCAGGATCAAGGCCGGGCCGAGCAGGATGACATGACGTGTGATAAAATGAAACTGGCCCAGCCCGATCCGCTCCGCCACCGGCGGACTGGCCGCCGCCACTAAAACCAACCCGGCCGCCATCAAGACCAGGAACAGGGTCAGCATGGTGCGGTCAACCGTCCACCACCAGTCGCCAAGCACCGAACGGTCCGTGCGGGAAAAAAGACTCATGCCAACGCCGCCTTAAAAACACAGTTTGTCGGCGGTACGGTGCAAAAAACCGGGTCGTTCATGCCGCTCCCGGACGGCTTCGAAACGTACCGGATGGCGTCACCGCCAATACGGTTCGCAAAGACAAATGGCAAACATATCCGGAGCAAATGGATCATAATACATTGATAATTCTACCCGCAAAAAACACTGGTTGCCAGCAGGGAATATGGTTACCCTGACATTTACTAGGATATATTCATGATAAAAGGCGCTTTCAGAGATCGCTGGATTGACCGGATCCGCTTCGCGGACGTGATCATGCCCGTTCAACATGACGACAGCCCTGTGTCCATCAAAATCACCACCTGCCGTAAAGCCGACAGGATCGAGTTTCATATCCCGGGACGGCTGGAAGCAATGGCCGGCCATCTGGCCGCCGGACATCCTTTTATTCTGAAATACAGTACCGAATATGCGGAAGTCTCCGCCGAATGGTGCATTGAGGCTCCCAGAGAGCGCCGGATATCAACGATTATCGGGATTGAGATGCATCTGCGGGGCCGGGCCCGGCCGATGATGCGCGCAGCCCTGCTTGATCATCTGGAAGATACCGTCCGGCAAAGCCGCGAGAGGATCGGCGACAGCTTTACCATCGCACAGCTTGACGGTGATTATTTTGAAGAGACACTCGCCCAGACGAAAGGGTTTACAGTACAGTTGGCAGACTCGACCTGGCATGATGTTATAAATTGCCTCACTTACCGCAGCCGAAACGATATTCTGGCAACAATAGATAAACTCCGGAACATTTCCTCAGGCCCGGAAGATAAATACGCTACCGCCGCCAGACTGCTGGAAGACTATCACGGGCTTTAAGCCGCTTCCTCCTGCAAGGCTTCAACCAGCATCGTAAAGAGATCGCCGCGATCCTCAAAGCTGCCGAACTGGTCATAAGAGGCACAGGCCGGCGACAGGAGCACAGTACCCGTACCGCCGGGCTGGCCCCGCTCGCTTTGCGCCAGCCGGTGCGCTTCGTCAACGGCCTTATCCAGTGTATGGCAAAAATTATGGGCGACACCGTGATTATCGAGCCAGGTCGCAAAATCATCCATCGCCTCACCGATCAGGAAGGCATGGCGCACATGACCGGCAAAAGGCTCCAGTCCGCTTAAGCCGCCATCCTTGGCCCGGCCGCCGACAATCCAGTAGATATTTTTATACGAAGCCAGCGCTCGCCCGGCCGCCGCCGCGTTGGTGGCCTTGCTGTCGTTCACATAGGCAACGCCGTTAATCGTACGCACAAGATACTGCCGATGATTAAGACCGGGGAAGCTGCGCATCGCGTCCATGATCGCTTCGGGTTCAAGGTCCATCAGCCGGGCCGCTGCATAGGCCGCCGCCGCATTCTGGTGATTATGAACACCGGGCAATGAATCAATCGTCATTTCGCTGATTTCCACCGGCTCGCCGTACATCGCCTCGAACAGGCGGCCGTTTTCAACATAAACACCGTCCTTGTGGTGCCCGGCCGTACCAATGGGAAAACATTCTCGCGCGCCCTGTTTTTCGACAATGTCATACATGCGCTGCGAATCTTTATCGTCGGTGCCGATCACAGCCTTGCCGGGACCGCGGAAAATCCGCAGCTTGGCTTCGGCGTATTGTTCCATCGTACCGTGACGGTCGAGATGATCGGGGCTCAAATTCAGATGCACACCGATATCCGGGGCAAAGCCGGGGCATAGCTCCAACTGGAACGAAGACATTTCCAGCACAAAAGCACCGGCCTTGGGCGGCATGCTCAGGTCAAGCGCCGCCTTGCCGATATTGCCGCCAATCGCAGTCTTGATCCCGCATTCATTCAGAATATGCCCGATCAGCGCCGTCGTCGTTGACTTACCGTTGGTGCCGGTAATCCCGATCGTTTTGCGCCCGTGACCACAACGATGCAGGATCTCAAGATCACCGATAATTTCAATGCCGGCGTCCCGCGCCCGCGAGACAACAGGATGCGGCTTGGGCCGGTCCAGCGGAATACCGGGCGCACAAACAAGACAGGCATAACCGCTTAGATCCTCCCGGGACAAATCCCTGATCTCGGCCTCAACGCGCCCGCGGGTTTCTTCATCATCATCCCAGGCGACAACAGCCGCGCCGGCTTTCACCAGCGCCTTGACCACCGCCACGTTAGAAACGCCGAGCCCCAGCACGGCCACGGGCTTGTCATTCAATGTCTGTACAAAAGGCGTTACATTTATCATCGCAGCTTCAGTGTCGATAATCCTACCAGGGCCAGTATAACCGCAATAATCCAGAACCGGATAACGATTGTCGGCTCGGACCAGCCCTTCTTTTCAAAATGGTGATGCAGCGGCGCCATTGCGAATACCCGCTTACCGGTCAGCTTATAAGATACGACCTGTACAATCACCGAAACGGTTTCCAGCACAAACAAGCCCCCGATAATCGCCAGCACCAGCTCGTGCTTGACCACCACCGCGATCGCGCCCAGCCCCGCCCCCATGGACAACGAACCGGTATCGCCCATAAACACCATCGCCGGCGGCGCGTTATACCACAAAAATCCCATCCCCGCGCCGATCAGCGCGCCGCAGATAATCGCCAGCTCTCCCGCGCCGGGCACAAAGTGAATGCCAAGATACGGCGCAAACACGGCGTTACCGGCCAGGTAGCAGATCAGCCCGAAACAGCCGGCGGCAATCATCACCGGCACGATCGCCAGCCCGTCCAGCCCGTCGGTCAGGTTCACGGCGTTCGAGGCACCAACAATCACCAGCACCGCGAACGGCACAAAGAACAGCCCGAGCGGCAAAAGGAAGTCTTTGACAAATGGAATCGCCAGCCCGGTATCCATGCCATCGGCGGTCACGGCAATATAGGCCAGCACCGCCGCCGCCGCGATCCCGCCTTCGAGCAACAGGCGCAACTTGCCCGGCACACCCTTGTGCGAGCGGTTGGTCAGCTTCATGTAGTCATCGGCAAACCCGACCGCGCCAAACCCGGCGATCACCCCCAGCACGATCCAGACATACGGGTTGGCCAGATCGGCCCAGAGCAGCACCGCCACTCCGGCCGCAATCAGGATCATCAGCCCGCCCATCGTCGGCGTTCCGGCCTTGCCGGCGTGATCCGGCCCGACCTCTCGCAAAGGCTGGCCCTGCGTTTGCTTGCTCTTCAGCCAGCGAATCATACCCGGACCGATAAGAAAGCAGATAATAAGGGCAGTCATGATCGCGCCGCCCGTCCGGAATGTCAGGTACCGGAACAGGTTGAAGAGGATAAAATCATCCGCCAGCGGCGTCAGAAGCAAGTACAGCATCAGTGTTTACAATTCATATCGCATATCATTTTAATCCTGCCGCTTCGCGCGCAGCGCCTCGACGACAACCTGCATCCGCGGCTTATCGCCACCGCCGCGCGAGCCTTTGACCATCACGACGTCACCGGGCGTCAGCACATCCGGCACGATTTTCGCCATCTTCACATGGTCATCCTCATGCGCGCCGCGCCGGTCCTGCGGCAGGGCGTCATACAGGTTTTTCATCAGCGGTCCGCATGTGTAGACGAGCCTGACATCCGCCGCCGCCAATGGCAAGGCCAAATCGGCATGCAGCTGCGGCCCGTCCTGCCCCAGCTCATACATGTCGCCCAGCACGGCAATGCGCCGCCCGCCGCGGCCCGGATCGATCAGCGCCAGCACCTTGAATGCCGCTTTCATCGCCACCGGCGAAGCATTATAGCTTTCATCAATTAGTGTTACCGGATTATCCGGGTCACCGACATTCAGATATTCATGCTTGCCGCGGCCCGTGAAGCCTTCATAGGTTTCAAGCGCCTGCGCCGCTTTTTGCACATCGCCGCCCGTCGCATCGACCGCCAGCAATACCGCCAGCGCGTTCATCACATGGTGCCGGCCCGGCACCATCAAGCTAAACGATACGTTTTGATTATTTATCTGAACTTTTATTTTTGAACCGTTTGCCGCTTCCAGACAGTCAACAAGCCGGGCATCGGCATCGTCATGCGCGCCAAAGGACAGGACGCGCAGGCCGCCTGCCTCAGCCTTTGCCTTAAGATACTCAAAGAATTCATTATCATGATTGAGAATCGCCGTGCCGCCCGGCGACACACCGGCGAAAATTTCCGCCTTGGCATCGGCAATACCCTGAATATTCTCGAAATTCTCGATATGGACGGCGGCGATCGTCGTAATAATCGTAATATCCGGCCGTACCATCTGCGACAGCGGCGTAATCTCGCCGGCATGGTTCATACCGATTTCAAACACGCCGTAATCAGTGCCCGCATGCATGTTGGCCAGCGTATAAGGAACACCCCAATGGTTGTTGTAGGAAGCCGCGCTGGCATGCGCCTGTCCCAGAGTACCAAAGGCCAGCGCCAGCATTTCCTTGGTGCCGGTCTTGCCGACCGACCCGGTCACGCCGATCATCGTGCCGCCACAGCGCGCCCGCGCCGCGCGGGCCAGCGCTTGCAAGCCGGCCAAAGTATCCCCGACAATCAACAGCGGCGCGTCCTCCGGCACCCCTTCCGGCACGCGCGATACCATGGCCGCCGCCGCGCCCTTTTCAAGCGCCTGCGCCACATAATCATGACCGTCCCCTTTATCGCCTGCCAAGGCCACAAACAGCGCACCGCCCGGCATTGTCCGGCTGTCGATCGAAATCGACGTCGCCGTCCAGTCACCGCGGCAATCACCACCTGTTGCATCTGCCGCCTCACGGGCTGTCCAGATAATGTTGGATGATACAGTCATAGTCTTTTCTACCCCTTATGCCCCTTTTGGTGCCCCTTCATGCAATCCCATAGATTTTTTCACTTCCGCAACATCATCGAACGGCTCGATCTGTTCACCAATAATCTGCCCCTGCTCATGCCCCTTACCGGCCACAACCAGCACATCGCCGCCGCCGGTTTCTTTTACGGCAAACTGAATCGCCGCTCGGCGATCACCGATCTCTTTGACCTTGCCCTGATCAGGTTCTTTAATACCGGCCATCATCGCCGCGCGGATCACCGCGGGGTCTTCGCTGCGCGGGTTATCGTCGGTGATCACAGCCAGATCGGCAAGCTGCGCCGCCGCCGCGCCCATCAGCGGCCGCTTGTGCGGATCGCGGTCGCCGCCGCAGCCGATCACACAGATTAAGCGCCCCGCCGTATGCGGCCGCAACGCCTCCAGCACATGCGTTAACGCATCCGGCGTATGGGCATAATCAACATAGACCGCGCCACCACCCTGATGGCCCGGCACATATTCAAGCCGCCCCGGTGCGCCGGTCAGATGCGCCAGCGCCCTGACGGCCTGTTCTGTCAAAGCCGCGTCTTCGGCAATCACCAGCCCCAGTGCGCAGAGTGCGTTCATAACCTGAAACGCCCCGACCAACGGCAGGATCACGCTATAGGTTACCCCGCCCACAGCCAGACCGACCGCCTGCCCCTGCGGCGTCGGTGTCGCACTTTGCAGCACAATGTTCGTCCCGCCTTTACCGTAGGACAGCACCCGGCAATCCCGCGCCAGCACCCTGTCCCGCAACGTTTCATATTCGGGAATGTCGGCATTCAGCACCGCCGTCCCGCCCGGCTGCAAGATCCCGTCGAATAAATGCGCCTTGGCCTCCAGATACGCTGCCATCGTGCCGTGATAATCGAGATGGTCGTGGGACAGGTTGGTAAACCCGGCAACCTGTGCCTTCACACCGTCAAGCCGGCGCTGATGCAGACCGTGGCTGGAGGCCTCCATCGCCAGGTGCGTGATCCCGGCGGCGGCCAGATCCGCCAGTTCAGCGTGCAGCGCCACCGGGTCGGGGGTCGTCAGGGAACCGGAGCGGATCAGGCCGGGCCCCCGCACGCCGAGCGTACCGATACTCGCCCCGGCAAGGCCAAGCTGCGCCCAGATTTGCTGGGTGAACAGAACCGTCGAGGTCTTGCCGTTGGTGCCGGTGACCGCGGCGACAACGTCCGGCTGCGCTCCAAAAAAGCGCGCGGATAACTGGGCAAACAGCCGCCGCGGATGCTCATCAACAAGCAACGCAATACCGTTATCGCCGGACACGTCAATCGTGGTTCCCTTCGCCGCCAACACCGCCACAGCCCCGTTACGCACAGCATCGGCAATATACCGTGCGCCATCATCCTTGTGACCGGGCAGTGCCGCGAACAACCAGCCCGGCTTTACCTGGCGGCTATCCTGCGTCAGGCCGGCAATCACCGGATCGGGCGGGCCGTCATATGTGTCAACCAGATCACTCAGCCGCAAGAGCGTCTCCCTCTTCAGATTTAAACGATACGTATTGTTTTAATGATGAGGCGATATCGTCAGCGCCCCCTTCTTTGCGCGGCTTCACACCCAGCAACGGTGCGGCGGCGGTAATCACCCGCCCGACCACCGGCGCGGCCACCCAGCCGCCGGTCGCATAGCCGAAACTCTCTTTCGTGCCCCGCGGCTCGTCGACCATCGCGAACACCGCATAGCGCGGCGCATCCATCGGGAAAAAACCGAGGAATGAGGAGATCAGCCGGCTTTTGTCATAGCCGCGCGGCCCAATCTTCTCCGCCGTGCCGGTCTTGCCGCCGACAACATAACCGGGGGCGGCAGCCATGCTGCCGGTGCCGTCAGTCACAGTCAGCCGCATCAGCTGGCGCATCCTGTGCGCGGTTTGCGGCGAAACAATGCGCAGATCGGTTTTATTTTGGGGCATCTCCGCCTTATTACGGTCAAGAACCAGCGTCGGCTGGACACGGATACCGCCATTAACGATGCTGGCCGCCGCCATCACCATCTGCAACGGCGTCACGGCGATGCCATGACCATAGGAGGCTGTCAGCGTGTTGATATCCCGCCAGACCGGCGGTAACAAGGGCTTGCCGATTTCCTCAATCTCCAGCGCCAGCGGATCGGCCAGCCCGAGATCTTCGTAAAAATGACGCAGCGCTTCGGTACCGACCATTTCACCCATCAGCGCCGAACCGATATTCGAGGAAAACATAAACACCTCCGGCACCGTCAAAATCCGCTCTTCAGCATGATAATCGGCAATGGTAAACCGCCCGCGCTTCAGAGGTTCACGCGCATCAAAGGCGAAATCCATCGGCACGTCCCTAAGCTCCAGCAGCGCCGCGGTCGAGAAAATCTTGAAGGTCGACCCCAGCTCATAGACACCAAGAGTCAGGCGGTTAAAGCGCGCCGTATCAGAAGCTGCGCCGGGGTTATGGGGGTCGAAGTCGGGCAGCGACACCGCCGCCACAATCTCGCCGCTGGCGATATCAACCACCGCCCCGGCCCCGCCGATCGCCGAAAACGTATCCACCGCCCGCTGTAGCTCGCGCCGCAGAATGTGCTGAACCCGTACATCCAGAGTCAGAGTGAGAGGCATCTCATCTCCGCGCTGCAGCAGGTTGTCGAAGCTGCGCTCAATCCCCGCCAGTCCGCGCTGGTCAACATTGCCATAGCCGGCGATATGTGCCGCCAGGTTGCCCTGAGGGTAAATACGCCGCTGCTCCTGCCGGAATCCCAGGCCGGGCCGCCCGAGCCTGAGAACCCGGAACTGCTCGTCCGGCGTCAGGCTGCGACGAATCCAGACAAAGCGGCCTTTTTGCTGGAGCTTTTGCAAGATCTCACCGTAAACCAGTTCCGGGAAGAGCGCCGTTAATTCCGCAGCCACGTCCGCCGGCGCGGTGATCAGGGCCGGATCGGCATACAGCGAGGCCGTATCAAGTGAGGTTGCCAGCAGTACCCCGTTACGGTCAACGATATCGGCGCGATAAGTCTCCGCCGCCGGCGCCGCCGTGACCATCTGGCCGTGATCCGCCGCGCGCCCCTTGCCCTGGACAACCGCCAGGTCAAACACGCGCACGGCCACCAGGATATAGCACAGCGCAAACACCGCACTGATCATCACAATTCGTCCGCGCGCCGTATCGAGCGCGGCATGGCGCGCGCCGCTGATGCGCAGCCACGTCTTGACGGAAAAGGCGCGGCTACTCATCCGGCTCCTCCCCGCTGCTGTTCAGACTGTCAAGCAGGCCCTGAAAGCTTGCGCCCTGCTCCGTTTCCACCATAGCCGGCTGCGGCGTCAGCACCGCCCGCTCAGGCTTGTGCGCGGGCAACGCCGGAATAAACGGGTCGGGCACAACGGTAAAGTCGCCGCCCACCGCCGCGGACGGCACCGGCGCCAGCCCCAGATGATCGCCGGCCAGCTCCTCAAGCCGGTCCGGGCGGTTCAGATACGCCCATTCGGCGCGCAATACCCGCAGCGCCTGGCGCTCTGCCGCGACCGCTTTTTCCAGCCGCGCCAGCTTATCCTCGGCCCGCTGCACACTCTGCGACGTCCAGAACAGCAGCGCCCCGGCCGCCAGCGCCCCGGCCAGCGCCAGCAATGTCGATGTTCGCAAGAACCTTAATCTCATCCGCCGCCCCCTCCCGCGCCGGAACGCGCCTTGGTGGTGTCATGCTCAAACGGGGAGGGGGTGCGGATGGCCCAGCGTAATCGCGCCGAGCGTGCACGGGGGTTGACCGCGATCTCCGCCTCGGCCGGAAACACGGCCTTGCGGGACGGAACGGAAAAGAGCGGCGGATCGGAGTCCGCCGCGGCAGGAAGATGGCGGGAACCTTGGCCGCGGCCACCGCCGTAATCACGCAGGAAACGCTTCACCAGCGTATCCTCGAGCGAATGAAAGGAGACAACCACCAGCCGCCCACCCTCGGCCAGCAGCGCCGCCGCGCCGTCCAGCGCCCGGCTTAGCTCGCCCAGCTCGTCATTCACATAGATGCGCAGCGCCTGAAACGTGCGGGTCGCCGGATCGATTTTCTCGCGCCCCGCCCCCGGTACCGCCGCACGGACAATGTCGGCCAGTTGCCCGGTGGTTTCGAGCGGCGCCGCGGCCCGCGCGCCCACGATCGCTTTTGCGATCCGCCGCGCATGGCGCTCCTCACCATATTGATAAATAATGTCAGCCAGCCTTGCCTCGGGCAGATCATTAACCGCCTGCGCTGCGTCCGGCTCGCCGCTATCAACATCCATCCGCATGTCGAGCGGCGCGTCATGCCGGAATGAAAAGCCCCGCGCCGCTTCATCAAGCTGCATTGACGAAACACCAACATCGAGCACAAACCCGTCAACAGCGTCAAAACCGGCCTGCCGCACCAGCGCCAGCGCCTCGCCGAACCGGCCGTGGACCAGTACCAGCCGGGCGCCGTATTCTTCCTGCAGCGCCGCACCGCGGGCCAGCGCGCTCTTGTCACGGTCGATCGCCACGACCGTGCACTGCGCCGCCTCCAATATCGCGCGGCTGTAGCCCCCGGCCCCAAACGTCCCATCAACATAGACGCCGCCGTCACGCGGCGAAAGCGCCGCCACCATCTCATCGCGCATAACGGGTATATGGGGCGTATCCGCCGCTGTCATCATGATCCGCCCCCCGCTTTTGGCAGGGTCAGGCCCTGCTCCTTTACCGCCTTGCGCGCCGCTGCACGGCGGGCCTCGAATGCCTGCGGCGCCCAGACCTGGAACTTGCGCCCCATGCCGACAAACGCCGCCTGCTCGCTTAAGTCCGCATACTCAACCAGCGGCGGCGGCAGAATAACCCGCCCGTCACCGTCAAACGGCAACTGCACGGCCTCGCCAAAAATCGCCGTCGCCATATCGTCCTGCGCGGCCGAAAACAGGTCGAACTCGTCCATGCGCGCGCACAACTCCTCCATGGCCGCTTGCCCGAACCCCTCAAGACAGGCATGGCCGTAGGCACGGAACAGGACAATGCCCTGAAACGGCTGATCAGCCAGCGCCGCACGGAACGGCGCCGGCACGGACACCCGCCCCTTGCGGTCAACTTTGTTCACATATGTCGAAAGAAACAGCGCCATACGACCTGTTTTCCGCTCTTTATTTCACATACACCAATCCCCGCATGACTCACATGCCGCAGGACCGAATAAGGCAGGACACCTGTTATCCCGGACGGAATAACATGGATATTTATGGGATACCATGGATTTTAATGGTCCTGCAACGCCATGCAGCCCCAAGCGCGCTTTTAACCACAGGAAACTGTCAATGGCCCGGCCGGCCGTCAGGCGAGCCGCCAAAGAAAAACCGGCTGCGATCACAGCCGGTTTCTCATAAGTATCAATAAAATATCAGAAGACCTGTAAGCCGGGTTCTGTCCCCTGCCAAAGCAGGGGGGCAGCCATTCATCTGGGATGTCCGTCACCGGACACCTCAAGCGACCTACCCGGATCGCGACGGGGAAACACCGTCATGTGCGGTCCCTATTTGGTCTTGCTTCCGGCGGGGTTTACCGTGCCGCCTTTGTTGCCAAAGACGCGGTGCGCTCTTACCGCACCCTTTCACCCTTACCTGAATCATCAGGCGGTCTGCTCTCTGTTGCACTGTCCGTAGGCTCGCGCCCCCCGGGCATTACCCGGCGCCGTGTTTCCGTGAAGCCCGGACTTTCCTCCTGTACCAATGGCACAAGCGGCTGCCCGGTCTTCTGACGGGGCTAATATGGGATATTTCGCACTTTAAATGCAAGTCTCTAGAGATGGGGCCGGGTCCGCACCAGCCAGTGCAGCCGCGCCGTCATGGTTTCATTGATATTGCCGATCCGGTCCTTGTCCTGATCGCCGAAGATCTCCGGCTGGTAGTGACGCTGGAACGCCAGCACTAGGTCGTCCAGCGACGCGGCAGGATCGTAACCGGCCCGGATAAAGGCCTCGCGCAACAGCGCCTGGTCACGGACATAATCGCTGCCGATACGGCGGTCCTCCTCGTTCGGCTCCGGCCAGACGGCGCAACCGGCCCGGGCCAACAGCTTCCAGTCGAACAGCTCGCCAGGATCGGATTTGCGCGACGGCGCGACATCCGAGTGCCCCAGCACGCGGTAAGGGGAAATACTGTGCCGCGCCATAATTTCGCGGCACAAATCAACCAGCACCGCCACCTGCTGGACCGGGAAAGGCTGATAGCCGAAGCGCCGGCCCGGATTAAACAATTCGATGCCGATAGAGTGCGAATTCAGGTCTTCGGTCCCGGCCCAGTAGGACCGTCCGGCGTGCCAGGCCCGCTGATCCTCATCGACATATTGCTCAACGCGCCCGTCCCGGTCGATCATGTAATGGGCACTGACCCGGCCGCCGGACGGGTGGACCTGCACGCCGGTGAAATAATCCGCCGCCTCGCGAAAATCACGCGTATCGCTGTAATGCAGGATGATGAAGCCCGGCCGCGCCCCGCCGCGGCGTTCATCCCAGTGATCGCTGGCAACGCGCTCTATATCAATCTGTCGGCTCATGGCTCCCTCACTTTCATTAGCAGCGCCATCCCCGCCAGCCAGAAGAGCAGGATCGTCGCGATCCCGGCGCGCTGGCTGTCGAATATGTCCGTGGCCAGCGCAAAACAGAGCGGCCCCAGAAACGCTATAGATTTGCCGGTAAAGGCATACAGACCGTAAGTCTGCGCCACCATGCCGGGCGGGGCCAGCCGTGCCGCCAGCGTCCGCCCCGCCGCCTGCGCCGGGCCGACAAACAGCCCCAGCCCCAGGGCGAGCAGGATAAATACCGTTTTGTCCTGGACCAGCAGCGTTGCCGCGCCAAAAGCAATCAGGCCGGCCAGCCCGATCATGATCGTGCGCTTGGAACCGGCATAATCATCCATAAAGGCAAAAGCCAGCGCCCCCAGACCGGCGGTCACATTCAGGCCAATCGCGAAAATCAGGATTTCATCAAAATCCATACCGAACGTGCCCGCCGCATACAGCCCGCCGACGGCAAACAAGGTTGCCAGGCCGTCGCGGTAAAGGGCGCTGGCAATTAAAAAACGCACCAGATTGCCGTATTGCCGCACATGCATAATTGTTTCTTTCAGGCGGGCCAGCCCCTTGCTTACAGCTTCGCGCAGCGACAGGCCGCTGCGCCCGTCATCGCGCACCCACAACAGCAGCGGGATCGCGAACAGCGCGAACCACAGCGCCGTTAACAGTGCGCTCGCCCGGATGTGCTGCGACTCGTCCTGCGGCAACGGCAGCCACGGCGCAGCCCCACCCAGCCCGATCAACGCAAACAGCGTCAGCGCGAGGCAGGACAGGCCGCCCAGATAGCCCAGCCCCCAGCCCCAACCGGAGAGCCGTCCCATCAGGTGCGGCGGCGCGATATGCGGCAGCATCGCGTTATAAAAAACCAGGCTCAGCTCGAATGTCGCATTGGCGACCACCACCAGCGCGAGGATAAATATGATATTGTAGACAGAGGGGTCGGGCCGCCCGAACCACAGCAGCGCAACCGCGATAATCGAAAGCGCCGCAAATATAGCCAGCCAGCGCTTGCGCGCGCCGTAATAATCGGCGACTGCGCCCAGAACCGGGCTGGTCAGGGCGATCAAAAAGCCTGAAAAAGCAATAGCATAGCCCCATAAAGCGCTGCCCTGCGTTTCATCGCCGATAATGCCACGCGCAAAGAAAATGCTGTAGACGAAGGTGATAATCACCGTCCCGAAGGCCGAATTGGCCCAGTCGTACAGGCACCACGCCCCGACCGCCCGTGAGCCGCAACTCTTTTTTTCTTTTGTTTTAAGGCTGTTAGACGATTCGGCCATTATTGGTTATTTTTATGCAATATGAAAAATGCAGCAAAGTCAGTCATTTATTTACAGAATTGGACAAGCGCGGCTTTTATGGGTTATAACGCTGTTAATCATTTATTAACCAATACAAGCGGCGTTTTAAGAAAATTAAGCTGTCTGATGATAATCCGCAACAGCTTACTTGTCTTCAAAGGCCGGTACGCGGGAGACAAACAATATGCTGAAACAGCTTTCACTGGCGCTGGCCCTGATCATGATCACTGCAACACCTGCGCCCGCCGGAACCCAGAACATCACCAGGGATATGGTCGCACGCAACTATGAACGGCTGGAGCAGGCGCTGAACAACCGGGGCGCGTTTCAGGACATGGTCAAGGCGCTGCATGAGCATATCGGCGATGACGCCCGCTTTAAAGTCACGGTCAGCAACCCGGTCAGCGGCGGTCAAAAAAGCCCGGTGATGGAGCTGAGTAAGCAGGATTACATTAACACTTATATCCAGGGCACACATTATGTCGTCGATTACAGCGTCGAGCTGGAAACGGCCGCGTTCCAGTACGACCCGCAGACTGATCAGGCTTACACAATGGATGTGATGATCGAGCGCGGTACAATGATGACCCAGCGCTTCGATAGCGGCAAACCCTTTATCAGCCGCACCACCTGCCGCACCAAGCATGAATTGCAAGGCGAAAAGCTGGTCGCCACCGCCGGTGAGTGCCACACAGCGATCAGCTTTGAAGAAAGCATTTAGAGTTTAGCGATTTGGACGAACCATTCCCTTGGCCAAACCACTGGCCGGAAATTCCGCCCCGCTGTCAAAAGCGGGGCTTTTTTTGTGCCCATAGCCATAGGAATACCATATCCCTGCATTTTATTTTCATATTTACTAAATCGTAATGACTTTCGGGCTTAATAGAAATGTTTGTTAAATCAATAACCTTATCGGAGGGGACTATGAGACTTTTCGTCATGATGTGTGCGCTGATGGTGATGGTAATGCCACAGGCGCAGGCAATGGAAAATCGTATTCATGTCGGCGATCTGTATAATTTTGTCAGTGACAAAAACAGCGCGGTCAACAACCCGTTGATCAGCGTCAGCCGCAATTTCCTGAACCGCACGACAGCGGAAAACGCGATCTTTGAAAACCGCGTCGCGCTGCATGGCGCGGCCCATCAGTGGCACCGCGTTTATCATGCGCATCCGTCGCACTGGGCGTATTACCGCTATCCTTGGAGCCCGTATTACAACCCGGTCAGCATGCGCTCGATGAGCAAGTGGGACCAGATCAACATGCTGGAAAACAAAAAGCGTAATATCCCGGGCTATCAGGCTCGCATCGACATCACCAATACGGTCATTAATCCGTACGGCACGACAGCCATCGTTGATGTCGATCTGAAAGAATACAGCCTGGCATACACGCCGTACAGCCCGGCCCTGACAACGCGGGTCCTGCACGCAAACTCCAAGTGCAAAATGTACCTGAGCCGTATGGGCACCAACGAGCTGGTCATGACCCGTATGGATTGTAACACAAACACGAACCTGCCGATGTAATCGTCTGGTTTTTCGCAGCTTACCGGAAGAAGGCCGCCCGATGCGGCCTTCTTTTTTTCGCGCCGGCCAGCCAAGACCGACTGCATGCAAAAAAACTGGCAATATTTCCGAAACGTTCTATTTTGTGCTATGAAAGCCTCTGCGATAACAAGCGTTACAGGCGCGTGAAACCATGTTGATGAAAGCCCTGCCCTACACCGACGAAGTTGCCACGGCGACCCGGCCGGTCTATGAAAAGCTTGCAAACCAGTACCGCGAGGATCACTGGCAGCGGCTTGCGCCGTATATCCATGAAATCAACCGTCTAAAGCAGGAAAAAAACGCCGTCATCCTCGCTCATAATTACATGACACCGGACATTTTCTACGGCGTCGGCGATATCGTCGGCGACTCGCTGAAACTGGCGCAGGAAGCGGCAAAGACCGAAGCGGACCTGATTATTCAGTGCGGCGTGCATTTCATGGCCGAAACCTCGAAAATCCTGTGCCCGGACAAAACGGTTCTGATCCCTGACAGCCGCGCCGGCTGTTCGCTGTCGGAATCGATCACCGGCGCCGATGTGCGTGCCCTGAAAGAGCAACATCCCGGCGTTCCGGTCGTTACCTACGTCAATACCAGCGCCGATGTCAAAGCCGAGTCCGATGTCTGCTGCACCTCATCCAACGCGCTGCAGATCGTCGAAGCATTGGGCCGCGAGGGACACGACACGGTCATCATGACCCCCGATATGTACCTGGCGCAAAATGTCGCCGCCCAGACCGATATCAAGGTCCTGTTCTGGGAAGGCGCCTGCATGGTTCATGAGCGCTTTACCCGCAAGGATATCGACAAATTCCGCGACCGCTACGGCGAAGATCTCGTCGTTCTGGCGCACCCCGAATGTCCGCCTGAAATCCTTGAGAACGCCGATTACGCGGGATCGACTGCGCAGATGAACGATTATATTGTCAACAACCAGCCTGCCCGCGCCGTGCTGCTGACCGAATGCTCGATGAGCGATAATATTGCCGCCGCCAACCCGGAGGTCGAGCTGATCGGCACCTGCCAGCTGTGCCCGCATATGAAACGCATCACCCTGCCGAAAATCCTGACCTGCCTGCAGACCATGCAGGAGGAAGTCACCGTCGCCCCGGCGATTGCCACCCGCGCCCGCGTGGCTGTTGAGAGAATGCTGGAAATGAGCGCATAAGGACATTAACCAATGAAGCTGCCGCAAATAGTCATTGACGATCTCGTCAGACGCACCCTGTTCGAAGATCTCGGCCACGGCCATGACAGCACGACACAGGCATTGATTCCTGCAAATACCAACGGCACGCTGGTCATGCGCGCGCGGGAGGCCGGGATACTGGCAGGTAAGGATATCGCCGCCGCCGCGTTCCGCCTCTTCGACCCGTCACTGACCGTCACCAGCCATCTTGAGGACAGCCAGGCGCTGAAGCCCGAAGACGCCATCCTGACCGTCGAAGGCTCGGCCGCCTCGATTTTGAGCGCCGAACGCACCGCCCTGAACTTCATGACCCATTTAAGCGGTGTCGCGACGCAAACCGCACGCTATGTTGAGGCCACAAGCGGTACAAAGGCCTCCATCACCTGTACCCGTAAAACCCTGCCCGGCCTGCGCGCGGTGCAGAAATACGCAGTGCGGACAGGCGGCGGCAAAAACCACCGTTTCGGGCTTGATGACGGGATTCTGATCAAGGACAACCATATTGCACTGGCCGGCGGAATTGGCCCGGCGATTGAGCGGGCACATAAAAATGCCGGTCACATGGTTAAAATCGAGATTGAAGTCGATACGCTGGAACAACTTGAATCCGCCCTCGGCCACGATATCGATGCCGTCATGCTGGACAATATGGGGCACAATAACCTGCATCAGGCCGTCAGCCTGATTGACGGCCGGGTACTGGCTGAGGCTTCTGGCGGCGTTAATCTTGACACGGTGCGCGGGATTGCTGAATCCGGTGTCGATATCATCTCTGTCGGCGCCCTGACCCACAGTGTTACAGCATTGGATATCGGGCTCGACATAAGCATTTGATACAAAATAAAAAAACAACCATCCCAGCACTATTTAATTTTACATATTTATTACTTCTTTTACCTTTTCCCGGCATAATAAAAAAGTGGGTAAGAAACCTGCCTGAACGGTCAAAACGAAGCGGTAAAACATAAAGCGGGGACAGAACCCGATGGGAAAAAGCTTTGAGCTTTTGGGCCTGGCGGCCTTTAACATTTTCCTGG
Organism: uncultured Micavibrio sp.; assembly: GCA_964445195.1. Lineage (GTDB taxonomy): Bacteria > Pseudomonadota > Alphaproteobacteria > Micavibrionales > Micavibrionaceae > UM-FILTER-47-13. Next base: position 108,340 of record CAYUKA010000003.1, read on the forward strand.
CCATTATCCTGTCAGCAACTTTCCTGACAAACGCCGGCGTGTCCGTTGACACGCTGAATGAAAGCAATGTTGAGGGCTTTATCACGCGGGTTGCCGAGATTAGCGGCGGTCGCGATGAAGCCATGGATCAATACAGTATTACCAGCTTTTTTATGGATCATATCAGCGACGACAGCACGTTCGTCAGTACCATCGAGTATAATATGCCGGACATGGAAGACAGCGCACGTGAGCTTGAGATGGATAAAATGACCTTCATCAGCCATGTGTTGCAAGGCATGCAGGCAATGGATAAGCATGAAAGCGCGGTCCAGATCGATCATATTGATATCGCTGACAACGGCAAAAGCGCCCGTGTCGTAACCACCAATTATGAGCGCGGTGTTATGCCTGTCGATGACGGGTTCGGCGATATCCGCATGATGCCGGTCATGGGCACCTCATATTGCGAACAAAAGCTGGTTCTGAGCCAAAAAAGAACCATCCAGATGGCCGGCGCGGAATGCAGCACCAGTATCAGCTTCCAGGAGAGTTACTAATGCGATCAACTATTCTGTTATTGCCCTTGGTTCTTGCCCTCACCTTCAGCGTGCTGTGCCTGACCGCTACGCCGGCTGCCGCCCAGTTCAAAAAAGATCCCCGCAAGGATTTTGTCACCGCCCTGAACGAACGCAACATCAGGGCTTTTCTCGAGGAAGTCAGCGCGATCTCAACCGGTCAGCGGCCCGATCTGCTTGACGACGATGTAGCGAATTACTTCAACAACCATGTTTCGGACAAGGCTGTCTTCAAAAGCAAGATGCACTATGACATCCCGAATTTCCCATCACAGGCGACCGAGATGAAACTGAACAAGGAAGAGTATATCGGCACGATCCTGCAGGGCCGGTTCATGATGGAAGATTATCAGTCAAACATCGAAATCAGGGATCTGAAAATCGGCGGCGGCGGCAAAAACGCAACCTTTACCAGTGTCATCACGGAAAAAGGCCGTATGCCGTTCCCCAAAGACCCGAAAAAGCCGAACGATGTTGAGATGATCCCGATCGAAGGTCAATCAACCTGCCGGCAGCGCCTGATCGTCTCGTTTAACAATTTCATTCAGATGGCCCGCGCCGAATGTGAAACCGATATCAGCTTCGATCCGTTCGCCGGTAAACCCCTTGTTCCGCAATAAAAGCTTAAACGAACATCCGGAAGACAAAGGCAAAGATCAGGTAACCGGTCAGGTGGTAACCACCATCAATCCAGAGCAGCTTGGTGTTAAAGTTACCATGCATGATCGCCATCGCCTTCGGGGGCATCATGTACGCCCCCCACAATGCGATCGACAGGAACAGGTAATCCTGCAGGTCATCCTGCAGCATCGGGCTGCTAATCAGGAAGGCATAAACAAAGGCCGCCGCCAGCCAGCCGATAATCGATACGGCATGGTGCGCCATACTCGACTCCTCGATATCATCAGGCCGCTTGTCAAGCGCCCCAAGCCATGCCTTGCCAAACAGGAACGGTGAGTACCAGATGAACCCTAAAAGAAAGGCCAGAATGGCTGCGATCAGAATTGCCGTCACCATAAGGATGATCTCCTTCTGCTATACTGTCTTAAAATACGCTGACGATAGTCTAAAAGCTCTGCTCCCGGCCAGAAAGGAGAAAAGGCGGACTATTCACAAGCTGGCCGACTCTAAATAGCAATATTATCGAGCAGCACATGCACAAGAGCAAATACATAGTAGCCAGCAAGCTGATAAGCCGCATCAATTGACACCGCTTCGAATGCATAACCGGTGTAAAGAGCGCCCATCAACAGAGGCGGCATGGCAAAAGCGACCCACAGCAAACATGACAGGCTGAAAAAGCCCGGCACATCGGTAATATTCAGCAGATCGGCCAGAAAGGAATAAAAACAGGCCGCTACGATCCACAGCATCAATGAGAGAATCACAGTACGCCATACCGGCTTAATCTCCATAGCAGAACCGCCACGCGCTTCAAGCCACCGTGTTCCCAATACTTTGGGGTGATACCAGAGCACTCCCAGTAAAAACGCAAAAACACCGGAGACAAGAGTCGACGTAATGGGCAGAGCAAATTCCATGGTCAAAAGCCTTTGTATAATCAGATAAAGAGAATGAAGACAGCAACGCGATTTAGCGCCGCGTCGCAAGCCGCTTCTTAATCTCTGCAATTGATTTTGCCGGGTTCAAACCCTTGGGGCAAGTCTTTGTACAATTCATGATCGTATGACATCTGTATAAACGAAAAGAATCTTCCAATTGATCAAGCCGCTCGTCTGTCGCTTCATCACGGGAATCAATAATCCAGCGATGGGCCTGCATTAACGTGGCCGGCCCTAAAAATCGGTCGCTGTTCCACCAATAGCTGGGGCAGCCGGTCGAACAGCAAAAACACAGGATGCAACCCGCCGGGCCGTGCCCGTCCGCACCGTTCAGGGCATCAGCATCCTCAGGGCTTTGCAACCGTTCCCGGGTCGGCGCGGCCGAGTCTGTCTTCAGCCATGGCTCAATCGCCTCATATTGCGCGATCGCATGTTTCTGGTCAGGAACGAGATCTTTCACCACTTTCATATGCGGCAGCGGTGTAACCCTCACGTCACCTTTCACATCATCAATCGCCTTGGTACAGGCCAGCGTATTCGTGCCATCAATATTCATCGCACACGAACCGCATATCCCTTCACGGCAGGAACGGCGGAATGTCAGCGTGCTATCTATTTCATTCTTAATGTAGATGACGGCATCAAGAACCATCGGCCCGCATTTATCGAGGTCAATCGTATATTCATCCAGACGCGGATTTTCCTCATCGTCGGGATTCCAGCGGTAAATGCGAAAGGTCTTTTTGCGCGCCGCATCCCCGGCCGCGTCATGTGTACGGCCTTTTTGAATCTTTGAATTGGGCGGCAGGTTAAACTGGGCCATAACTCATATCCTGATTACAGGTCTGACTTATAGATTAAAATAAGGACTTTAATAACAAAAGGAAAGGCTTATTCCCGGATCTTACTTTATTTCCGGGCCGGCAAGCTGTCGTATTTTCCGGGACTTATCGGCAGGCGACGCACCCTCATAGCCTGAAAGAGCCGCCTGCGCCGCAAACGCCCGGCGCACCCCGTTGATCCCACCATTAACAATATCATCACGAATTGTGGTCAAAGCCTGATCAAGACGCCGGTATATCGGGTTGTCAGCAGCCTCAGGACGCAGTAAATCCAAATCTTGTATGGCATAATCAACCAGACCACGGGCATGCCGGCGCCAGCGCTCACTAAGCGCAGACACCGTATCGTCGATAAACTGGAGGAACGTCCGCTCACGCTCAGGCGGCCCGCCGCCGCCACGTCGCTCATTCGCTCTTATTTTGACTGGTTGCAACTCATGCATATTCTTATTACCATAATATCAATTAGGAATAATAGCGAAGAATCTGCCAAAACGCAAGATTCACAAGCGCGGCAGAGCCTGCAGCGGGCTATGCCGCAGCACAGCGTCCAGTGCCCATAACTTCCCGGCAAGGCTTCCCGATCGCACGGTCGCCTGTATATCCAGCAGGCCACTCTGCTGCCGCTGGCGTGTGATCATGGTAAACTTGTCACCATCCGTCAGGCATAATGACGGGTCGATAGTCATCTCTTTTATCTGTGCGATTTCCCCGGAAAGCAATGTATCTGCAAGATTGACGATCCGCGTCCAATAAGGCGACAGCTTCGCCTGTGTTTCGAGACTCATCTCATACTCCCTGTTCTGTATATTTTTTATTATGGCAGTATGATAGCGCAAACTGTCTATATGCGCCAGATTTTCCGGATTATACAGGGCCGCCTAATAAACGCGTTTTTTCGGCGAGATCGGCTCGACCTCGTTGGTCAGGCTGGTCAGGACAACCGGGCGGTCGCCCATCGTGACAGCGCCGCTGTCATCGACCCAGACGGTCGAGTGTTTGAGCCAGTTCCGGTCATCGCGATCCGGGTAGTCCTCACGCGCATGGGCCCCGCGAGACTCCGTGCGCTGCGCCGCCGGATAAACGGTTGACACGGCCTGATACAGCAAATTATCCAGCTCCAGCGTTTCCACAAGATCGGTGTTAAAAATCATCGAACGGTCAGAGATACCAATATCACCGCGCGCGGCAAAGCAGCGATCGACTTTTTCCACGCCTTCGTCGAGCGTTTCACCAGTCCGGAATACAGCAGCATGATTCTGCATGGCCGTTTGCATCTCCAGCCGCAATTTAGCCGTCGGCGTATTGCCATTCGCGTGGCGGTAGCGGTCAAACCGTTCCAGCGCCTTGCTGCCGTCATCACCGCCGTTTAACGGCTTGTGCGATGCGCCGGCTTCAACCGTCTCGGCCGCACGGATCGCCGCCGCCCGCCCGAACACGACCAGATCAAGCAGCGAGTTTGAACCCAAACGGTTCGCGCCATGAACAGACACGCAGGCCGCCTCGCCGATCGCCATCAGGCCCGGCACAATCCGGTACGGGTCTTTCGCGTCCGGATTCAAAACCTCGGTCTTATAGTTGGTCGGGATGCCACCCATATTGTAGTGCACCGTCGGCAGGACCGGAATCGGCTCCCTGGTCACATCGACGCCGGCAAAAATCCGCGCCGTTTCGGCAATGCCCGGCAGGCGGGAATGAATCACCGCCGGGTCGAGATGGTTCAGGTTCAGGTGGATATGGTCACTATTTTCACCAACGCCCCGCCCCTCACGAATTTCAATCGTCATCGCGCGCGAGACGACATCACGGCTCGCCAGGTCCTTGGCCGACGGCGCATAACGCTCCATAAAGCGCTCGCCATCGGCATTGGTCAGATAACCGCCCTCGCCGCGTACGCCCTCGGTAATCAGGCAGCCGGCGCCGTAAATACCGGTCGGGTGAAACTGCACGAATTCCATGTCCTGCAGCGGCAGGCCCGCCCGCAATACCATCGCGTTGCCGTCGCCGGTGCAGGTATGGGCCGACGTACAGGAGAAATAGGTCCGCCCGTAGCCGCCGGTCGCCAGGATCGTCTGGTGCGCCCGGAACCGGTGGATCGTCCCGTCATCCAGGTTCCACGCCATCACACCGAGACACTCACCGTCCTCGCCCATAATCAGGTCGAGCGCGAAATATTCGATAAAAAACTCGGCCCGGTGCCGCAATGCCTGCGTATACAGCGTATGCAGGATCGCGTGGCCGGTACGGTCGGCGGCGGCACAGGTACGCTGCGCGGTGCCTTTGCCGTAGCCGGTCGTCATGCCGCCAAACGGGCGCTGGTAAATCCGGCCGTCTTCGGTGCGCGAAAACGGTACGCCGTAATGCTCCAACTCGATCACGGCCGGGATCGCTTCCTTGCACATATACTCAATTGCGTCCTGATCGCCCAGCCAGTCGGAGCCCTTGATCGTGTCATAGAAATGAAAGCGCCAGTCATCTTCACCCATATTACCGAGCGCAGCGCTAATCCCGCCCTGCGCGGCAACGGTATGGGACCGTGTCGGGAATACTTTGGAAATCAGCGCGGTTTTAAGTCCCTTTTCAGCGCAGCCAAACCCCGCGCGCAGCCCCGCGCCGCCGGCGCCGACAACGACGACGTCATATTCATGATCGATGATTTCGTAAGCTTCGCTCATCCGCCTTTACTCACCCGGTTTTTCGTTATCCTGCTTCATCAGCGTGCCAACATGCCCTTTTTGGAGCGTGGCCCGCATGATTCCCTGGCGCATATCCGGCACCCGGAAATTGACGATATAAGCTTCCTCCAGACCTGACAGCCTGAGCAGTGAGCGAATTTGCAGCTTGTGAAAATCGCTTTTCTCCTCGGCGATGACAAAAACCAGCGCCTGTCCGCCAACAACAAAATCGGCGCGAAAACCCGGTTCGACCGGTGCATCCCGAAACATAACCGGGAACATCACATCCGCCTGCGCCGGGACGTTCTGGTACGCAAGCTCGCGCGCAAAACATGCGCGGTAAAGGCTCTCATCAAGGCCCGGTCCCAGCATCTGGTGAATGTAAAAAGCCGCCTCTGCGATCTTCGCGCCGGCAGCGCCAGCCGCCAGTTCCTGCGCCGTCGGCCGCTCCTGTTCCACAATACGCAAATTTCCAAGCATAGTCCGAACCTATCCCGCCAGTGCGATTTTCATGACAGAGAACACACAGATAACCGCCGCCGCGGCGATAAATACCTTCATCCCGATCATGGTGACGATCTTGAATACCCGTTGATGAATATAATCTTCGATAATCACCTGCAACCCCATCGCGGCATGATAAAAGACCGACAACAGGGCAAATGTCATCAACGCCGCATTCACGGGCATCGCCAGCCAATCAGTAAACTGTTGATGCGACCAGCCCGGCATCTGCACGACAGACCACACCAGCCAGACCATCAACACAAAATTGGAAACCGCCGTGGCGCGCTGATGCAGCCAATGGGACACAGCACTGTGCCCGGCCCCACGACCGCGTGCTTCATCCTGCTGTTTCATCGTCATGGCGCCCCCGATTTCGGGGCGGATTGCGCCCCCTGTGAAAAGACAACTCCGCGGACATCCGGCTCGATATGCCAGCCCGGCAGCTTTTGCTGCAGCTCATGCATACAAAAATCGCTGTCCACAAGGAATATACCCATCTGTTCCATGATATCCCGCGCATGGGCCGGCTTGTCGGCAAATTCTATGCCCCCGGCGACTTCAATCATGTGTTTCGCCTGATTAATCGTCATGCCCTCTGACGGCTTGCGGATAATGAAACGCGCCATATTATCAGCCCCCCGTCCATGGCCAGGCCAGATACCAGACCAGCCCTGTCAGCAGCACAGTCGCCGCCAGCACGGCATAGCCGGCCCGGTAGGCATTTTCCAGCTTGAACAGGTACCCCATACCCCAGAACAAATGCCGCACACCGTTGCACATATGATAAAACAATGCGACTGACCAGCCGAACAGCATCAGTTGCCCAACCGGCGTCATCACGAACCACCGGAACGTTTCATACGCCGCCGGACCGGTGGCTGCCGCCAGCAGGAGCCACACAATCATTACCATACCCACCGCCAGCGCAAAACCGGTCATGCGGTGTAAAATCGACATCACCGAAGTCATTTGCGGACGATAAACCTGCAAATGCGGTGACAGCGGACGGTTCTGGTTCTTGGAGTGGTCGATCATAGTGCGCCTGCAGCTGCGTTCCGGAATTCTCTAACGATAATAGGCAGGCTGCCGGGAATTTTAAACCCCCAAAAGCAAGAAGAGGCTAGGTTTTTTTGCGCGAACGCGAAAGCTTGACGACATTGCCCTCAGACGAATAGTAGTCACTGAGCACAACACGGTTACGACCGCCTTTCTTAGCCTCATACAGGGCTTTGTCGGCGGCGTCCAGAGCCGGCTGGATATTTTCCGCTTCGGGGTTGATCTCGGCCACACCGATACTTACCGTAATAAATAACTCGGCCCCGTCATTCCCATGCCGCACCGGGCTGATTTCGATGATATTCCGGATCCGCTCTGCCACCAGTTCAGCCCCTTCCAACGGCGTATGAGGTAATAAGACGACAAACTCTTCACCGCCAAGCCGGGCAAACTCATCCTCAAGACGCATGCTGGCCAAGACAAACTGGGCAACAGCCTTCAGGGCCTCGTCACCAACCAGGTGACCATTACGGTCATTGACGGCCTTGAAGTTATCAATATCGATAACCGCCACAGACAATGGTTTTTTGTGGCGCTGGCAGCGCTTGATTTCCTTGGCCGCTTTGCGCATAAACGCCCGCTTGTTATCGATGCCGGTCAAGGGATCGCTATCCGCCATTTGCCGTAGCTTTTCTGCATATTTATGTGCCCTTGCCACCAGCGGCCGGAAAATAAACAAAGCTTCCGCCAGCAGGGTCGCGAAAATAATCGCCAGGGCTGCCACCTGATAAAACTGCAATTTACCGATCCGCGCATCGCTTTCGGCCTCATATTGCATGGTCGCCGCATCCAGCGCCCCCAGTAACGGTCCGCGCGCGGTCTCGATAATGTAACGATAGGATTCATTGTTCCGGTCGACATCATCATTGTCCACGGCCAGCAGGATATCGGACTGAGCGATAAAATCGGCCATGCGGCTATCAAGATTATAAGGCAGGGCAAAGTATATGCGCCGCAGAACCGGTGACAGGTGCGAGGGCAGATCCATGGTGTCATTGCCCTGAATCAAGGCCGCATGAGAGGTTTCCATCAATCGCACCGCGTCCTCAAACTGGTCTTTAAACACCGCATCCTTGTACTCAACATATTGTGTGGCGTAAAAGGCCGCTTTTTGTGACAACTTCGCCTGCCGCGCACTGGTCACCACAGCAGCATTATTTTGCTCAGCAACAACCTGTACGAGAGCCATATGAATACAAAGCGACATGATAGCGATGATCAGCAACGCCATCACATAGCCGCCTGTTAACAGATTGATCGGATTCTTGCGCTCTTGCGTCGCTTCGGCCATTTAGCCCAGACCTTCCGGTATCACGTTTTTCTTTTTACCCTTATATCATTTATCATTATAAGGCAAAAAACATAAGAAGCGGTAAAAAGAAAATACTTGCATTTACAATTTATAACAAAGGCTTATGCATCTTTTGCAACAAACCTCAGCGCAACACCGTTAATACAGTAACGCAGCCCCGTCGGCTGCGGCCCGTCTTCAAACACATGGCCCTGATGCCCCCCGCAATTTGCACAATGCACTTCTGTGCGCGGCACAATCAGCCTGTAGTCAACAGAGGTGCCGACGACCCCGTCAGCAGCAGGTTGCCAGAAAGATGGCCATCCCGTTCCCGAATCATATTTATGAGCCGATGAAAACAATTCATGACCGCAGCCAGAGCAAAAATACGATCCGTTTCGTTTTTCTTCATTAAGGGGCGAGGTAAAGGCACGTTCAGTGCCATGATCACGCAGCACGTAATATTGCTCCGGACTCAGCCGTTCACGCCATTCAGCATCGCTGAGCTGAAACGGGAAAACCTTGCCTTTCCGGTTCCTGTCCTTGCCAAAAAATCCCATAGCGCTCCCCTGCATTGACATCCACGCGGCCATACCGGCCGCACCTAATATAGCGATCTTGCTTAAAAAGAGCCTGCGATGCATTTACGCCTCCTTGTATTAAAGCTATATTCGTAATGTGCCAAGGCAAGGTTACAGACATCAATCATCTCAGGGGACCCGCGATCATGACAATGCCACAAAACCAGACCGATATCGACTTCACTGCCAGTAAATTCTATATGTGGCGAACCATTGTGGCGATGGCCCATGCCGATAGCATGGTTCATGACGATGAGCGCGCGTACCTGACCAGAATCTTCGACAACATGAAAGCCCGCGCCGGTTTACCGCAGGATTATTACGATACCCTGCTGACAGACCTTGAATCGCCGCAGGACTGCGCAGCGATGCTCTCTCATGTGAACGACCCGAATTATCGGGCGCAGATTATCTACTTCGCCCGCCTGCTCGCCTACAAGGACGGCGCGCTTCATCCGTCCGAAGAAGCGCTCCTGGAAAAACTTCACACGACCGTCACGGACAACCTGCCGATGGAGGAGATTCGCAAGGAAGTCCGGTCCAATGTCAGCCAGGAGCTGGTGATCCATGAGGTCAAAATGAATTCACTAAGGCCGACCGAAGGGCTGAACGGCCTGATTGACCAGCTTTGCCTGCATTTCGGTATCGATTTGTTGGACGAATAAACGGATCAATGGAGCACACGCGGCCCGGCCGCATCGCCAGACTTTTCCCTGACAACCGGCCAGCGTGCCGGATCAAGCGCCGTTTCAGATAGCGAACGGGCCGTTTGCCCCGCCAACGACAGATTTAGAATCTCCGCCAGGGCGCTTTTACCCTCATAAATCAAACCCATCACCTTTGCATCGGTAAACACCTGCATGTAATCGGTATCCTGAAGATGACAGCGGATCGCATTCAACATGTAGCCATTGTAGTGCAGCATATGCTTCATCGCCGCCGCCATAGCGGCCGGCACACTGACATGGCCCTCTCTTTTGTCAGGCTGCACACCGTCAAAGGAAAACCCTTCTAAAAAATCAGCATACAACAACACATCGGTATAAAACGCATCGACATCAGGCATGCGTTTATTGGCACAGCGGCCAAATTCCATTATGAAGCCATGTTCCGGATCATCCATCACCGCCAGTAATTGCCGTGCCATAGCCAGCGACCGGCCATGTAAAGCCCGCAATGTATCATACAATGCGACTGGAAATCTGAGTCTTGTACTGTTGCGGGTCTTGTGGTTAGCGGGGATGAGGCCCATCGCCTCGCGTTCAAATTGCCCCAGCAAAGATGGCGGCATATGTGTATGACCAGCTGCGGTCATCAGGCCGCCGCCTTCATGTGATCTTTAACCAGATGCTCGGCGATCTGCACCGCATTCAGCGCCGCACCCTTGCGCAGATTATCGGCCACGCACCAGAAATTCAGGCCATTCTCAACCGTCGGGTCTTCGCGCACACGCGATACGAAGACCGGGTCCTCGCCCTGAATATCAATCGGCGTTACATATTCAAGCTCGCTTTCAAGATCGATCAGCGTGACCCCATCGGCATCGCGCAGCGCCTTTTTGGCGTCTTTCGCCGAAATATCCCGCTCAAAAGCGACATTAACCATCTCGGCGTGGCCGATAAAAACCGGTACCCGCACGCAGTTGGCGCATACCTTGATCGCGCCGCCGAGAATCTTCTTTGTCTCGACCACCATCTTCCATTCTTCCCTGGTCATATGGTCGTCCATAAACACGTCGATCTGCGGAATGACGTTAAAGGCGATCTGCTTCCGGAACGCCTCGGCCCGCGGGTCCTCGTTCATGTAAATGCCCTTGGTCTGGCTGAACAGCTCGTCCATCGCCGCCTTGCCGGCGCCGGAGACTGACTGGTAGGTCGAGACAACAACACGTTCGATTGTCGCCAGGTCATGCAGCGGTTTAAGCGCAACAACCATCTGAATCGTCGAACAATTCGGATTGGCGATGATATTCTTTTTATTGAAACCGGACAGCGCTTCCGGATTCACCTCCGGCACCACCAGCGGCACATCCGGGTCCATGCGGAAATGGCTGGTATTATCAATCACCACGGCCCCGGCTTTGGCCGCCTTCGGCGCATATTCCGCCGAGATTTTCGCACCCGGCGAAGACAAAACAATATCCGTGCCGGTAAAATCGTATGTGGCCAGGTCCTGAACCTTCAGAGTCTCATCACCGAACGAAACTTCGCGCCCGATTGACCGGCTGGAGGCCAGCGCCGCCACATCACTGACCGGAAAGCCGCGCTCATGAAGGATCGTAAGCATCTCATGCCCGACATTCCCGGTCGCCCCGACCACAGCAATTTTATAGCTCATCGCAATCAACCTTTAACAAACAGGGTCACTTTATAAATCGTAATGTGCTAGGATTTTTCACAGCACACTCCTGAAAGCCATTTACCACAGGCCGTCCATGCAGATCAAAGACTTTTACGAGCAGGTGCCGATCGGGCTTTGTGTCGTGCGGCGCGACCGCAAGACGCTGGACATCCTGTATGTCAACCATGGCCTGACCCATATGATGAAGCCCCCCTCGCTCTGGCATGGCAAGGGCGGGCCGGTCAGCCCGGCCGATCTGATCGGCAAACCGCTGCTGGAAGTCTGGCCAAGCCAGGAGATGGAAGCGCTGGTGCGCAAGCTCAAAAGCACGGTGCCGCCGCGCGATTACACATTGCCGGTCTATGACGAGGATATGCCGGGCAAGCGCTGGGCCAAGCTGACCATCCAGGAAGACGAATTTGAGGGCGAAGACGCCTTTATCCTCTGGGCGACCGATATTTCCGCCAGCAAAGAGGCCGAAGCCGAACTGCAACAGGCCGTGCAGGCTGCCGATGCCGCGGCCGAGGTCAAAGCCAACTTTCTCGCCACCATGAGCCATGAAATCCGCACGCCGATGCAGTCGGTCTACGGCCTGCTGGAATTGATCGGAGAAGAAAACCCGCCCGAGACGGTCATGAACATGGTCAGCACGGCCAAGACATCGGCCAGCGGCCTGCTTGAAATTCTCGACGACATACTTGATTTCGCCAAGATGGATGCCGACAAGATGGAGCTTGATACGTTCGAGGTCCCGGTCCGGACACTGATTTACGGTATCCTCGAAGCCATGAGCGTCAAGGTACATGGCCGGCACGTCGCGCTGGAGCATGATATCGACGAAGCGGTGCCGTTCGTGATTATCGGCGACCCGAAGCGGCTGCGGCAAATCATCATGAACCTGACCGGCAACGCGCTCAAATTTACTACCGCCGGATCGGTTACGCTGCGTGTGACAACGGATATCCGCGAGATCGAGCCGCCGCAGCGCGGCGTCGGGCTGCGTTTTGAAGTCGTCGATACCGGTATCGGCATGAGTGCCGATGCACAGGACCGGCTGTTCAAACCGTTCAGCCAGGCCGACAGCTCGACCTCACGCAAATTCGGCGGCACCGGCCTCGGCCTTTCGATCTGCAAGGCACTGGTCGAACTGATGGGCGGGCGGATCGGCGTGCAGTCAGCAGAAGGCCGCGGTTCGACTTTCTGGTTCGAAATCCCGACCGAGGAGGTCGGCACCGAGACCACCACGCTGGAGATGCCGGCGCTCGACGGGCTGAGTGTCCTGTCGGTCGAAGACCACCCGCAGGGTGCCAAGGAAATCAAGCGCTCGCTCGAATCGATGGGTGCCACTGTCGAAAGCTGCCCCACCTACGCGGAAGGACTGGCCCTCGCGCAGCGGCGGCCGTTCGATGTCGGGGTCATCGACCAGGGCCTGCCCGACGGGCTGGGCCTCGACCTGATCAAGGAGATCATGGATTTGCGGCCCTTTATGGGGCTGATCATGTACACGGTGCGCGACGATATCGGCCTGCAGCATTCCCTGAACGCGCTCGGCGTTAAATATCTGACCAAGCCCGCCTCGCGCATCGGCCTCGGTGAAGCGGTCAAGGATGCGGCGCGGCGCACGCTGAAAATCGGCATTGACGGCCCGGCCCGGCTGCTGATCGCCGAAGACACCGAAAGCGTCCGCGATGTACTGGGCCGGCAACTCGACAAGCTCGGCGTCGAAGCCGATTTCGTCGAAAACGGCAGGCAGGCGCTGGCGGCGCTGGAAACCGGACGGTACGGCATATTGTTCAGCGACCTGCATATGCCGGAGATAGACGGGTACGAGCTTGTCAATACTATCCGCGAGCGCGAAAACGAAGACAAAAACGCGCCGCATTTCCCGGTTGTTGTCCTGACCGCCGATGTCCAGATGGGCCAGCGCCAGACTTATCTGAGCCACGGTTTTGATGAATGCCTGCTCAAACCCGTATCGCTCGGCCAGTTCCGCCGCCTGCTGGTCCGCTGGGGCCTGCTCGATGAAACCGACACGCCGCCGGAAGAGACCGGAAACACGCAGCCCTCCGGTAACAACAACCCCGGCGCGCTGCCGCCCGCTGTCGATCTGGACGCCATGAAAGCCCAGATGGGCGCGATCGATGCAGGCAGTATCGAGATGCTGCATATGTTCGTTGATATGACTGCACCGCTGATCGAACGGATTGGCAATGCCCATGAAAACGGTGATTTGCATGACCTGCACGAAGCGGCACACAGCCTGAAAGGCGGCGCACGCTCGGCCTGCTGCAACGTGCTTGGCGATATCGCCGCCAGGCTGCAGGACGCGGCGCAGGAGCAGGCAGAGGATTGCGGCGACCTGGTCGCGCAGATTACCGCCGAATTCACCCGGGTGGGTGAAGCGGTTGCGGGATTAAAAGCCGAATAGTCTAAAAAAACGGTTTAGGTACAGGAAGCGATTTCATCCGCGCTCAGGAACGTCGGATCGCCGAAGGCCGGGTTCGTCTGCTGCTTCATCCAGATACGGAAGCAGCGGCTGTCCTCCGGACAGACAATCTCGTTACCCATATCGCTTGTCATCTGGAAGTCAGAACCGGTGGGGCGCATCACATCGGCTTCGCATTCGCTGAAATCCTCTTCCAGCCGGTCGAGCACCGTATCAATAAACGCATCGCTGGCTTCGCTTTCAATCCAGAAGAACACGCCGTCGGCGCGGTTATAATACTGCCACTCGCCAAACAAAGCCGGCGGCGGCGGCAGGAACTTGCCCGACGCGCCGCCGAACATATCGGCATGGCATTCATCATCGCCCGGATTGCCGGGACAGCGGATCAAACGGACGTCATGTGTCCCATCCGCTTCTGCCGGATTCGGCACGCACGTATTAAGATAGGTTTCATCCGGCAATATCGGGTAATTCTGGCTGCTGGTGAAGCTGATCACATTGATATCGCCGCCAGGGTGCAACAAAACACATTCCTGAATCGCGCTGCGAATAAAATCGATCTGGGTTTTAACCTCCGAGACAGTGCGGAACGTATTCTGGCTGGAGGTCTGGTTGCTCGAGGGGTTCATAAAGGAGACAGTGAGCGCCGCCAGCAACGCAATCGCGATCAGGATATAAACCAGCGCGCTGCCTCGTTCCTCATAACGATGATGGCGTCGACGATCACCCATAACTCTCTTCCCTTAAAATACAAACATGGTCCTCGCGTGCGAAGACCATGTTCGGTGAATTCAGACCATCACGCCAACCGGCCTAGCGCTCGACCAGCACGTGATAATAGACGTAAGTTCCGGCAGGCTGCTGAAAACAGCCAAAAGGCCGCCCTTGCAGGCCGTTACCACCAAACCCTATCGACTCGCCGCCGCCAGCCAAACTCGTATCGGTTGCACCGTCTGGATTAATCATATCTGATGCCTCTGTAAAAACGATACCAGCCTCTGTGGGGATCGGGTCCGTTGGCAAGCCCAGCTCTTCGTTAATGGCACGGCACAAGCCAAGCGTAATACCTGGCAAAAACGCGATAAGATCAGCTGTAGTCGCATTGGCAGCGACACCATCAGCTGCGGGAATGGTGGACGTACCAATATCCTCGATCTCATTGGCACCATTATATATCCATCGGCCCGGACCACCATCCGCCATCAAAGTGCCCGGCGCTTCGAGCGATGTTGCACCACCACCCGTCGGGTGAAATACGCAACGCGGAAATTGGCCGGAACCCACCGGGTTTTCAGTACAGTTTGCAAAGTTACCTGCGCTATTGAACTCAATCCGATCGACATCCTGTCCGCCAATAACCATGCGCACAATCGAGGTCCGGACACTGGCCGGATATTGCGTGAGCTGCGCACTGTTAATACGATTGGTTTCAGAACCGGCATCGCCGCCACTCGACCGTGTAGACTGCGTCACGGCATAAGACAAGGCCGCAAACAATGCCACGGCAATCAGGATCAGGAACAGCACGTTACCGCGCTCATCTTTCCAGCCTTTAAAGTTGACCTCTTGTTTCATTTGTTTCTCCGCTCCAGCAGGCTCTTATAATATCTGGCTATAGTGTAAACGCTTTCAAATCAAACCGAAAGCCCTATCCACGCGGTTTATCCACGGAAACCTTATTGATTTTCAAAAGCGCGCCCAAAGGTTGTGATCCGCACTCACGACCAACGCAAAGCTTGTCAACGCTGACCCGCCAGCCGTCACCGCCATTCTGCACATGGCCAACCGCCTCACGCCACATGCCAAACTGCGCCGTTGACTTGGTTGTAATCTGTATACTCGGCCCCTGCTGCCGTATATTCAGATTCGGGTATGTATTTTTCAGGTCCTCGGCAAAACGCGCCACTTCGCCTTGCGGCACCGGGATATCACGTAAATTCGGTACCAGCGGCTTCAGCGCCTCGACTTCTTTCAGTTCAGCCCGCATCTCGGTCATGTGCTGGACCTGTACCACTGTGTAAAGCCCGATCGCCGCCGCCGCTGTCCAGGCAATACCGGCCGCAACCAGCGCTGTCTGCCCGGCCGTCTGCGGCAGTTTTTCGAGAAATTCATTTAAATCGTTTGTCGCCTGCGGGCTGACATATTTTTGCAGCGACCGCCAGTCAAAAGACTTGAAATCCAAAGCCGAACTCTCCGATCATCTGTTTGCTTTATTCGTAAACCGCATTATCAAGCGGCACCCATCATGACTTTACGTCACTTTACCCTATATTCAAGTTTAACCTTAATTTATTAAAACATTATAAATCAACAG
Source organism: uncultured Micavibrio sp. (assembly GCA_964445195.1). GTDB lineage: Bacteria > Pseudomonadota > Alphaproteobacteria > Micavibrionales > Micavibrionaceae > UM-FILTER-47-13. The sequence continues at coordinate 124,511 of CAYUKA010000003.1, forward strand.
ATTAGCACAGTTATTAATAATAATATTAACAACTTAACTAACTGCTGCCCCGGATACGGACCCGCCCATCAGGCTCCAGCCCCGGCTGAATCTGGCAGCCGCCGAGCGGCCCGGCACAGTTACTGAAAGATTGTGGCACCAGCGCCTCCCACGTCACCCGGCCACGATCAACTTCGTATTTGACCAGCGTCCCGTCAATATTGGCCAGATAATCAAGTAATTCCTGAATCCGTACCATATGTTTCACCGAATCACTCTGCAGCGCGTTCAGCGCGTTAAACATCAGGTCGGTCGAAACTTTTTCGGTTTCCCGCTTCACAGTTGCCAGGTCACGCTCGACAAAATTGCTGATTGTCATCTGCACCAGCAACACGACCACGGCGATCACATTCAGCAGCAACCCGACATACAGCAACGCCATCGCCGTCGCGCGGGAAAGCTTTTCGGTGCGCAGCTGCCGGTTGCGCCATGGTACGACCTGGGCCACATCAGCGTTAATGGTGACGAAATTGGCATCCATACTCTGAATCCGCGGCAGCAGGGTCCGGGCCGCCCCCAGATAAACCTGCATCCGCCCGGTTTCCGGATCCCAACGCAGGGCCGAGGCAATCCCTTCCTGTTCATACAGGTAAACCGTTTCTTTATCCCAATATTCGCTATTGCCCGGCAAGGCCGCCGCCAGCGGACACCAGCTATCCGGGTTTGACGAGAGAACCGATGACGGGCACGCCAGATACCAGACCCGTCCTTCCTCGACCGTATAGGCGAAATGGACCCGCTCCGTACCTGTCGCCTGCGCAGCGGCATTCCAGACCGCCTCATCCTCCGTACCGGGAATATGCGGCAACGAACCGCCCACAAGTTCCTGCGGCAAGTAGGGCGACAAATTACCGACAAACACCGCCGACTCACCGGCAATATAGTCGGCGAGGCCCGGCTTCGGCTTCGCCGTGCCGACCTGGTCCTTATCGGCCTTGCGTGTCTGCTTGACAGGCTGGTCTTTGTCCTTGGAAAGTAAGGCCAAGTTTATATCGCTCCTTGCATTAACCCGCCCATCATACTGTCAAGGCTCATATTCATAACAGTCAGGGCATAAATGGCACTACCGAAAGCGATAGCGAGGAAAACACCCGTCATGCCAAAGGCAATCCAGACAATCAGGGCGTGTTTGGTTTTTGCCGATGCAGACCGCATTTCGGCAATAGACTCTAATACTGTAGCAACTTGTCCAAGATCAGACAAGCTCGCCAGTTCCAGTCGTTCGCTACGGCTCAACGGTTTCCGGTCGAGCGCTGCCCCCAAAAGCACGCCGCGTTCCAGGTCTTTTTTCGAGCTGCGCCAGTAGTCGGCAACTTCAGGCACTGTTGTCGCCTCGGCCGACTGCTCAAGCGTCATATCAATGGGAACCAGTCCGCGCAGCATCCCTGAGGCAGCCCGCATTGAGTCAGCAAAACCAAGATCGCGCAAATACGCGCCGATCAGGGGAATTTTGCGGACAATCCGGGCTGTCGGCCAGTCAGTCTTACCTTTATTGATCCAGTGCGAAAAAATCGTCCAGGCCATAAATACCCCGCAAGCCGTTGCGATCGCAATCAGCACGTCCCAGGTCAGCTCAAGATTGTTCACGATCCTGAGGTAATTCTCCAACTCGGCCGGGTCGGTCGGCGCATTGCCGCGAAACCATTCCAACACCATGCCCTTGCCCCAGAACAGGGATTGCACGATCATCAGCACGTCGATTGCCAGCCATGACATTGTCGCAGCGATAGCGCGGGTATTCTTACGTTTCTGGGTAATGGACTGGATCGCGTGCGGAATCCCTTCCTGCAGCTTATTTGCCTTCTCACTCGCGGCCAGGATAGCGATCGTGCCATGATCGAAAATCCGCAGCGATTTGAGCGCGTCAATGACGCCCAGACCGCGCGAAAGGGCTTCCCGTGCCGGGGCGAGGATATTCTGGCGCATCGGGTTAGTTTCAGCTTCGATAATCCGCCACAGCGCGACGCCCGGCGATGTTGATGTTGAGCGGAACTGAATGCCGCGCAAAAGCTGCACCTGCCACCAGGTCGACCGCGCCAGAAGCCGCTCCAACGGCGAACGCTCGTGGGGACGGATCGTCAGAACATGACCACCGGTTTTGGCCACCGCAAAGCGCACATCGTCGACAGAGGGCATATAATAGGTCTCTGTCACTTTTTTCGGCCCATAAGCCGTATCATAGGCTACTTCAGCGATCCACTGCTGCATAGCAACATACCCTTAAATTTTGTCACTATATATATTATATAACTTATTCTTCTAAATGGGAAAGGGCGGCCTTGGCGTCGACCTGCCCGCTCAGAACCAGATCCACAAGACCTTCGCGGCGTGTTTGGACCATCACACCGTCTTCGTCATGAATATCGTTAACGTTTTTCATAAGCGATTCATAGATGTTATTTCGCTGGCCCGGTCCCAGCGTGATCAACAGCGCATCAAGCAACAATGTCCGGCCGACAATACCGGTCCGGTTACAGAGATCGCAACCGCTGGTATTGTGACGCCGGATTTCCGCCTGCGGCTCAATCCCCAGCTGTGCCATCTCACCGTCATTTAGATAGGCACCCGCCGTTTCCTTATGGGCACAGCCTTGACACAGCGTACGGACAAGGCGTTGATTCAAAACACATTTGACTTGCTGTGCTAACGTATAAGTTGAAGAACGCTCACGTTCATGCGGCATCAGCGAACGCAAACGCTCAAAAGTCTGCAGCGCCGTATCGGCGTGAATGGTTGAAATCACGGTGTGGCCCGACTCAGCAGCCCGTAGCGAGGTTTCCACCGTATCGGCATCCCGCATCTCACCAATCACGATATAATCCGGGTCGTGACGCATCGCGGCCCGGATCAGGTCGGGAAATTCACCGCCCGGCATACCCGGACGCACCTGCCACTGTGTTGCATAACGCAGTTCATATTCAATCGGATCTTCAATCGTCAGAACATGCTGCCGCCGCCGGTCGATCTGCTGGACACAGGCGTACATTGTCGTTGTCTTACCGGACCCGGTCGGGCCGGACAAAAGGATCAGGCCACCACCACCCTTAATTTCCGGTGAAAGCAGCTTAGCCAGATAATCACCAACATCCTCATGCCGGCGAAAAAGCTCATCAAAACCTTTCAGTGCCGCACGGTCGAGCATACGTAATGTCAGCTTTTCCCCTTCCTGCGCCTGCGGGCCGGCAGCCACCCGGACATCAATATTCCGGCCCTGCCACGAAAAACCGAAACGGCCATCTTTCGGCGTTGTCTTATCACCGAAGTTCAGACCGGCATCCCGTTTGAGCAGCGTCGTCAAACGGGCCATGGCTTCCGGCGGCAACAAATGCATGGGCACCAGATCACCATCAATCCGGTATTTGATCCAGTTTGGCGAATCCGGGTTATTATCCTGCAGCAAGTGAATATCCGAGGCCCGCATCTGTAGCGATTCCGCCAGCATGTCACGCTGAAACTGGTTCAGAAGCAGACCGTTATCAACATCGCCAAGCCACTGGGCGAGTGTTTTTTCACAGCGGTCCGCGGATAGATCGTGCACGGAGCGCAGCGTATCGAGCAATTCAGCACGATCCCATATCTCGACCTCCACCCGCTCGACACTTAATCCCGAGCGCTGCGCCGTCGACATCAGAGTCTGGATCTGACGGTCATTCAATTCATGCAACGGGGCGATGCGTAAGACACCCTCGCGCAGGTCGATCAGGTGAATACTGAGCGGCAACCATGATTGAACCGGCAAAATCGACCGCAACTGGTCGCCGGTCGCGCGGTCGCGCACCCCCTCTTCCTCAAGCTCCGACGAACCGCCGGCACCGGCCATATCGAGTAACTGGTCGGTGGAGCGGGTTACCCCCTGATCGAGCAGCATTACCCGCTCACGCTGCACCATGTCAAGATAGCGCTCCCGGCCTTCCTGTGCCCTGACCTTGCGACGGTCATGCCATTGACGCCGTTCAATCCCGTCCGGCGGCATACCGGGTTGCTGCCGCCGGTCGCCGCCGCGGCGCTCCGGTGCCGGAGAACTGTCACCGCTTTCTGAAGAAGGCGGTGTATCTGTTGGTATCTGGTCGTCGGTCATCTGCGTCCGTTAGTCAGCGTTAAATCAAAAGATTAACCGCCATCATCGACGGCTGTCGCAGCCGTGGAACCACCGCCGCTGCTCCCTGATTGTGCGCTAACGCGGTTAACAGAAGATAAAGATCTATCAAATAATAATAAAACGGTGTCATCGCCGGTGCGGAACTCTACGCCGCTGGTGCGAATGTTCACATTCCACAGTATGCCACCCAGAATGACTTCTTCGCCGTTAAAGACAATACGGCTCCCACCCGGACCGGCGATAATCGCCCGCTGTGGTGAATGCGAGGTCACCACAAACCCGTCCAGCACGCTGGCCGGGTCAATCGTTTCATCACGCACAAACTGCAGCCCTTCGGTCGTGGCATCCCCCGTGCCCAGCGTCGCGCTGATCGTCCCGCCGCTCGCCAGCCGCACCGGCTTCGCATCCTGGCTGACAATATCGCTCGCCGTACCGCGCACCGGTAAGACCAAAACGCCACGGGCACCATCATGCCAAATCTGGACGTCATCAAGAATTTGTCCCTCACGCACCGGTGACCAGGTTACAGTCAACGGGCAGGCTTCAACCGGTTCCAGCACGGTTTCAACCATGCAGCCCGTGCGGCTGATGCTCATGCCGCCATTATCTGTACTGGCCAGTTTAATCTCGTTGAGCGTGACCGGCGCATCACCGACATTAACCAGCGATACGGTAATCGCCGATACGGTCTCAATATTGCCGCCAAAATCAATCGCCTCCTGCGAAGACACCAGCAAGCCCTTGCCAGGCACCGCCTGCGGGAAAATCTCGGCCTGCTCTGTGTCATCCGGGTCGAAATCACCCAGCAGATTAACACTCGCCACGGTCGTCGGGCCGGTATGTTCGACAATCAGCACACCGGCCGCTTCACCGGCAAGAACCGGCGACCATGTCACAATGACAACACAAGCCTGCCCCGGCGTCAGGCGGGTACAGTCCGTGCGGAGTGAATAACCGGACTGTTCCGCCGCCTCAATGTAAATCGCATTAATATCAATCGCTTCCGACGTGATATTCCGCATCACCAGCGCCCGGATCACCGGCTGGCTGGTTGTAATATCGCCGAAATCCAGCTCGCTGGGAATGGCCTCAATATCACTGACAAACCTGTCTTCAGAGCCTTCACCGGTCGAAACCCGGCCGCCCAGGGTCGCGGTGACCAGACGTGACCGGCCGCTATGCCGCATCAGCATCTCAATCCGCCACGATCCGGCCTGCAACCCTTTGACCGATAGACCGACAGCGCAAACCGCCCCCGCCGGCAGATCCTCGGCCGCACACTGGTTCAGCGCTACACTGGCCGACACAGTTGAAGACGGGTAGAGCTGGATCGCCCCGGTCTGGACCGGCCGGCCGCTATCATTGCGAAACAGCACAACAACCTGGGCGGTCGCTCCGACTGTAATATCACCGCCATCAACATTATCATCAACCGGCACCAGGTCACCGGCAGCGCCCCCGGATGTGCGCGCCCCCGGATCTGTAAAACCGGCGGGCTGGGCATGGGCAGGCGCGGCCAATCCGAAAATTGCCAAAACCCCCAGTATCATCCAGATTTTTGTCGTCATTCTCACTCTGGCCAACCCGTATCAAAAAAACCGTTCACAATGCCATACTGCCTGTACATATTATATCACCTTTGCGACACGGACGGATCGAGCAATTCCGAAGTCACCGTTCCGCCCAGGGGCACCGGGCCATCGGCCGCCGCCCCTGTCGCGCCGCCGAACGGCGCAAAATCATAGTCAAGCGGCGTCACATCACCTCTGGCCGCACCGGCCCGAATAGCATTATACTGCCTCTCTTCCTCCTCGCTGGTGTAAACTACCACCCGCGGCCGCAGCAGGAACACCAGCTCCAGATTATCTGTCTCGGCCGTCCGGCTGGTCGGCAGGACCGGTTCAGCAAAGCCGGGCCCGTTGGCACTATAATTGTCATTCTCCCGCACCAGGCCGGCGATCAACAGCGAATCGCCGGGCCGCACCCGCACCTGGGTCGTCAGCTCCCGTTCCGAGGTTTGCGGCAACTGGATCGTTGTTGACGTTGCGTTACCGCCCGTGCCTTGTGAAGAAAACGGGAAGTTATCAATCTGGATCACGTTGGTCAGGTTGATATCGACATCCGCATAAACCGTCGAATTATCCCAGCTACTGGCAATCGTCAGCTCAAAACCGGTATCAACACTGCTTGTATTAACAGAGGTACTGACCTGCCCGTCATCAATTGTCTGCGAAACCTGCGAGACGAAATTCTGCGTGTCAGCTACCCGCAGCCGCGCTTCCGATCCCGACAGCACCGTGATCTTGGGCTGCGAAATCGTTTTCACGGCCCCAAACTGGGTCAGGAAATCAAAAATATCGGTCGGGCTGAACGCACCGCCTTCCTCAAAACCTGTTGTCGGCAGACCAATACTGACCGGGTTCGTAAAACCGGCGCCGACATTGCCGGTTAGATCAACGCTGGCGGTAAACTTGCCGAAGGACTCAAGCATATCCCAGCGTACGCCCGTCGAATTGCCGCTTTCCAGGTTCACTTCCCAGATATAGGTTTCGAACACGATCAGCGCCGTACTGGTCCGCATGCGCTGGAAATAACGCTTGGCATATTCGGCGGTCCGGTTGGTCGCTTCGTAAATCAGGGTCCGGGTCGACTGGTCAACGATCGGACGACTGCCGATTATGGCCGCCAGGCCGGAGGCCACGTTGCTCATGAAACTGGCATCCTGACTGATCGGCGGCACCTTAACGGAGAATGTCTGGGTTTCCTTGACGACCAGCAGCCCGTCCTCATAAGCGCAATACAGGTCGGCGAGCGAACAGACGCGCTGTACAACCTTATCAAGGGGTCCCTGCAGGTTGGCGACTGTGATACGGCGGTTCAGCCCTTCCTCGGTTTCAAAGGCCAGTGAAATATCATACTCAGCCATAATCAACTGCAAAGCCCCGGCCAGCGTTTCAGAACGCAACTCAAACGGTCCGATAAAATCGCGCGGCAGGCTGTCGCCGACACTGACGATCGGCACCAGAACATCGCGCCCCAAAGGTAGATACAATACGCTGTCAGGCTGTTCATTCACAGCCTCCGGGCGCTCATCGGCCATCACCGGACTGGGAATATTCACATTCCGCGCCCCGGGCACATCGGCATCGGCACAGCTTTGCAGCATCAACGCCGCAACACAAAGCACAGCAGCGCGGCGCATCTTTATCCCGGCATGTTCTGCAAATCGCCTGATCGCCAATCCCCTTTTCATTGCGCCAGCCTCTTACTTGACTGAATAGTCCGTGTCACCGTGGTCAACAAACGGTCCTTTTCAACCGGCTTCATCAATACGGCACTAACCCCCCATTTGCCGGACCGCTCGAGCAAATCCGGCGTCTGATCACCCGTCACCAAAATCACAGGCGTTTCAATATCCCGCCCCCTGATCGCCTTAATAAACTCAAAACCGCCGACCGGTTCCATTCTGACATCGACAATCGCAAGATCAATCGCATCATTGGCCGCCATCTGATCAAGGGCGGCCTCGCCCTCCGACGCCTCTAACGTGCCGTACCCGGCACCCGACAGGTATGTAACGATTTGTGTACGGACAAAATCGTTATCTTCCACGACCAAAACCAGATGCTCGCCACTCATAGATGCCAGACCGCACGGGATAACAAGATGATCAAAACAGAGGACCCAAACGTAACCAAGTAATCAGGATATGATTCGCACACACGAATCACAGATATATACAATTAACACTAGACCATGCCACGCAAGCGTGGCAATCGACCGCATTCAAGCTATCCACCAAAAAAACGGCAAGCCCCTGTTCAGACCATACTCACAATTTTATCCACAGCCCTGTCCGGACAGTGGCAAACCCATCATAAACACTGTGATAGCGTCAACATAGAGATTGTGTTGCCTGCCGGCACTGTGTAGTTTTTTCCTATGAAGATATTTCCTGTTACAGCCCGGTACCCTTCTGATGCTTGACTGGATTGCCCTGGGCTGTCTTTGCGGCGCTTTCATCTTATTGGTCGCCCTGGCGGTCATCGATGTGAAAACCCGGCTGCTGCCGAACGAAATGGTAGCCGGTTTCGCGACACTGGGCATCGTCTTTCATCTTACGACACTGGCAACCTTTGTACCGCTCGCGAATATCGCGCTGGGCGGCATGGCCGGGTTTGGCATACTATACCTTATCCGGGCAGCGGCCAACTATGCCTATCAGGCCGATGCGCTCGGGCTGGGCGATGTCAAACTGATGGGCGCCGGCGGAATATGGCTGGGCCCTGACGGAATTTTGCTGGCGATGACAGTCGGCGCGCTGGCCGGCCTTGCGCATGGCGCCGCTGTCGGCTGCTACCAGGCTTATAAAACCGGCAATGCACCTGATTTCAACCGTATGGAGGTCCCGGCCGGACCCGGCTTCGCCATCGGCCTGATCGCCGCTGGCATCTACCAGTTCCGGTCTTTCAATCCGCTGATATGAATACGAAACGGGAGATCACCATGACTGACGGCTCTTTGCATGATATCCGCGTTCTCGACCTTTCGCGCATTCTGGCCGGACCGTTCTGCACCCAGATCCTCGGCGACCTTGGCGCGGATATTATCAAGGTCGAGCGCCCCGGCAGCGGCGATGATACCCGGAGCTGGGGGCCGCCCTATATGACCGGCAAGGACGGGCAGGACACAACTGAAAGCGCCTATTACCTGTCGGCCAATCGCAACAAGCGCTCAATCGCCATCGATATCACCAGGCCCGAAGGCCAGGCCCTGATCCATGAATTAATGGCACGCTGCGATGTACTGATCGAAAATTTCAAGACCGGCGGACTGGCGAAGTACGGGCTGGCCTATGACCAGATCAAAGATCGCCATCCGCATCTTGTGTACTGTTCAATTACCGGCTTCGGCCAGACCGGCCCGCTGGCGCAGGAGCCGGGTTATGATTTTCTTGCTCAGGCGATGAGCGGCCTGATGGCCATCACCGGCGAACCGGACGGCGTGCCTATGAAGGCAGGTGTCGCGCTTAGCGATATTATAACCGGCCTTTACAGCGCCATCGGTATTCTGGCCGCGCTGCACAGCCGTGAACGGACAGGTAAGGGACAGCATGTTGACCTCGCCCTGACCGACAGCACACTGGCGGCCATGACCAATATCGCGCAATATTACTTGATCGCCGGCACGACCGCGCCGCGCCGCGGCAACGCTCATGCAACGATTGTGCCCTACCAGACGTTCGAAACAGCGGATGGCCACGTGATCCTCGCCATCGGTAATGACCGGCAGTTCCGGCGCTTTGCCGCCTTTGCCGGCCGTGAAGACTGGGCCGATGATGAACGCTTTGCCACGAACCAGAACCGCGTCCGCCACCGTGATACGCTGGTGCCGCAAATCGCCGCATTGATGAAACAGCACCCCACCGCATACTGGGTCGACAGGCTGCATGAAATCAATGTCCCGGCCGGACCGGTCAACGCCATGGACGCCACCTTCGCCCACCCGCAAACCAAGGCACGGGAAATGGAGATCGCCATGGCCCACAGTCTGGCAGACGCCCCTATCGCGCTGGTCGGCAGCCCGCTGAAACTCTCTGAAACACAAGTCCGTTACAAATACCCGCCTCCTTACCTGGGCCAGCACAGTACAGAGATATTAGAGGAACTGCTGGATAAAACGGCAGCGGATATCGAAGCGCTGCGGGAAAACGGCGTGATATAGGCTTTCACAGGCCTGTGCACAACCGGATGCAAAATCCATTGCGCCAGCCCGATTTTGTTTTATAGTGCTGTTTTTAATGACAGCTTTATCCGGACAATCTGCGCCTATGACCGCACCGTTCCAGAAAGTCGACCGTAGCCGGTTCGGCCATCATCACCTGATCGGCATTGACCAGCTCAGCGCCGAGGAAATCAACATCATCCTTGATCTTGCCGATTATTACGCCGACCGGCTGGATGAGAAGTCCTTTAAGCCGGACATCCTGCGCGGCGATATTGTCCTCTCGCTGTTTTTCGAGGATTCGACCCGCACCCGCACCTCGTTTGAAGTCGCCGCCAAGCGGCTGGGCGCCGAATGGGTCAATATCGATATCAGCCACAGTTCGGTCAATAAAGGCGAAAGCCTGCTCGATACGGTTCAGACCTTATACGCCATGCTGCGGCCGGATGCCATTATCATGCGCCACAGCGAATATGGCGCGCCGGATTTCATCAGCGGCCGGGTGTCCTGCCCGGTTGTCAATGCCGGTGACAGCTGGCGCGAACACCCGACGCAGGCGCTGCTCGACGCGCTGACCATCCGCCGCACCAAAGGCGACCTCGAGAAGTTAACCGTCGCTATTTGCGGCGATGTCGCCCATAGCCGGGTTGCGGCCTCGAACATCATCCTGCTCAGAAAACTGGGGGCGCAGGTCAGGGTTGTTGCCCCGCCGGCGCTGATGCCGCAAAAATTTCCGGCCGACGGAATCGAACACTTTGAAACGATGGAGGACGGCCTGCCGGGCTGCGACATTGTCATGATGCTGCGTCTGCAAAAAGAGCGCATGGAAAGCGGCGCAATCCCGTCCGAGCAGGCCTATTTTAAAGAGTTCGGCCTGACGGCGGACCGCCTGACACTGGCCGGACCGGACGCGCTCGTCATGCATCCCGGCCCGATGAACCGGAATGTCGAGATCGCCGATGACGTTGCCGACCACCCGCAGCGCAGCCTGATCCTGCAACAGGTCCGCAACGGCGTACCGACCCGCATGGCGGTACTGGATTTATTGCTGAAGAATACATGATCACGAATGAGCACGGATACGCGTACATCATATGGTCGTTATTGCCCGGCTTGTCCGGGCAATCCATTGCGAAGCTGGCAGCGCGCGGCAACAGAGGTCACCCGCATAAAGCGGGTGATGACGTTTTTTAAATTTTCAAAGACGGTAAAAAATGATTGAGCTCACTGCGGCCATAGCCGGATACCTGCTCGGCTCTATTCCTTTCGGTCTGGTGCTGGCAAAGCTGGCCGGCTATGGCGATATCCGCGCCATCGGCTCCGGCAATATCGGCGCGACCAACGTGCTGCGCACCGGCAACAAGGCGCTGGCGCTGGCGGTGCTGGTACTGGATGGCGGCAAGGGGGCCGCGGCTGTACTGCTGGCCGATTATTTCGGTTCGTTCGACGCGGCACTGGCGGCCGGGCTGTTTGCCATTATCGGTCATATGTTCCCGGTCTGGCTGAAATTCAAGGGCGGTAAAGGCGTGGCAACCACGCTGGGCATGCTGCTCGCGCTGGCACCAACCATCGGCGCACTGGTTTGTGTGATCTGGCTTCTGATGGCACTGCTGTTCCGTTATTCCTCGCTGGCCGCGCTGGCCGCGATCCTTGCCGCTCCGCCGCTGGCGCATCTCATTTACGCCGAACCGAACCTGACCGGCATGCTCGGCGCCGTAACGCTGCTGGTCTGGGTCAAACACCGCGCGAACATCCACCGCCTGATCAAAGGTGAGGAGCCGAAGATCGGGAAAAAAGCGAAAGACAAGATGCGAACAGCGCGTGGCGAGTAGCAAACGGCGAATCCCGCCCTTGCAACTTTCCCGTCCCGCCGCTAAAACAACAATATGCTCGATCCGCAACTGCACGCCCCGCCGCTGAGCGATGAAGAAAAGCTGTCATGGCTGCAACTGGCGCGCACCGAAAATGTCGGACCGATCACGTTTTTCCGCTTCATCGATTATTACGGCAGCGCTGACAAGGCGCTTGAGGCCATCCCCGCACTGGCCCGGCGCGGCGGCCGCAAAAAGCCCCTGACCATCCCGCCGCGCAGCCGGATCGCGCGTGAATATGAGGCAATCAGGCGCATGGGCGGCGACATTGTCGCGGCTGGCGACGATACTTACCCGCTGGCGCTGGCGGCGACCGAAGATGCGCCGCCGGTCATCACGCTGCTCGGCGACCCGGCGCTGATGAAACGGCCCTGCCTGGCGATTGTCGGCGCGCGCAACGCCTCGCTGAACGGGCGTAAATTCGCGCATACGCTCGCTGCCGAGCTGGGTCATCAGGGTCAGATTATCGTCTCCGGCCTCGCCCGCGGCATCGACACCGCCGCCCATGAAGGGGCGCTGCAGACCGGCACGATCGCCGTTGTGGCCGGGGGCATCGATCATATTTACCCGGCGGAGAACAAGGGGCTGTATGAACAAATCCGGGAGCGCGGCCTGATTATCGCCGAGAACCCGCTCGGCAGCGCCCCGCGCGCACAGGATTTTCCGCGCCGCAACCGTATTGTCTCCGGCCTTTCACAAGGCGTGGCCGTGGTCGAAGCGGCACAGCGCTCCGGCTCGTTAATCACCGCCCGGCTCGCCGGTGAACAGGGCCGCGATGTTTATGCCGTGCCCGGCCATCCGCTCGACCCGCGCGCCGCCGGGCCGAACGCGCTGATCCGCGACGGCGCGACGCTAATCAGGAATGCCGCGGATGTCATGGAAACGCTGAATGATTTCAGCGGCGGGCTGCGCGACGGCGCCGCCGGTCCAGATTTGATGATGCCGCCAGCCAACGACATGCTTGATGAGCAGGCTACCGGGCCGGACCGCGAGGACGCGCAGCAGCTGGTCCTGGACACATTATCTTATACGCCGGTCAATATTGATGAGCTGATCCGCCAGACCGGGACCAGCCCGGCGCTGGCGCAAACCATCCTGATCGAACTGGAGCTGGCGGGCCGCCTGCAGCGCCTGCCCGGCAACCGGGCGATATTGGTTTAGGAATTAGGAACCGGCGGGTTAGGCGGCGCAGGCTCTGAAATCGAGCCGGGACCGGAACCGTTGTCAGGCAGAGCTCCGGCAGTGGCATCAATCAACGGCTGCAAACGGCGTAAAACGTCCGCTATATTTCCAGGATCCTGCGCCTGTGGAGCGCCGCCTGCTGAAAGACGCGTCATTGTTTCAGCTTGCGGTCCCGTCAACTGGTCGGCAGTGATCATGATCTCAGCCGTGCGTGTTTCCGGGTTATAAACCGGCAGGCCGGCAGCAGTGGCAAAAATACCCTGCGGCCGCAGGGTGTCGGAAATAATGTTCGCGACACTTCTTAACAGCTGGGCCTGAAAATGCGGGTCCATTCCCTGCAGCGCGTCGCCGAAGCTTAGAACCAGAAAGCTGCGCCCTTCCGGCAACTGCGCCCATATCGTGGATGTTTGTTCGGCCATGCACAATCTCCTTGCCTGAATAATCACAAACTCACGCCACCCTATAGTATATTATGTAAAAAAACAAACTTTATGCACATAGTCTGTTCTGTCAGGGGTGTTGACGAACGGTCCTATCCATGTCACTTCCTAAAAGGAACGCGACTGATTCGGAGTTTATGTCTATTGAGCGCGCCTAATATCGTTATCGTCGAATCGCCCGCCAAGGCGAAGACCATTAATAAGTATCTCGGCCCGGATTACGAGGTCATGGCCTCTTATGGCCATGTCCGCGACCTGCCGCCGAAAGACGGTTCGGTGCTGCCGGATGAGGATTTCGCCATGACCTGGCAGCCGGGCGAGCGCTCCGGCAAGCATATCAGCGACATCAAAAAAGCCGCAAAAAAGGCGCAGGCCATTTATCTCGCCACCGACCCGGACCGCGAGGGCGAGGCCATTTCCTGGCATATTAAGGACCTGCTGGACGAGGCCAAGCTGCTCGACACGCGCCAGCTTTACCGCGTGACCTTTAACGAGATCACTCAGAGCGCCGTGAAAGAAGCGTTCACCCACGCCCGCGATCTCGACAATCACCTGATCGAGGCCTATCTCGCGCGGCGGGCGCTTGATTATCTGGTCGGCTTTAACCTTTCACCGGTGCTGTGGCGCAAGCTGCCCGGCTCCCGCTCCGCCGGGCGGGTGCAGTCGGTCGCACTGCGGCTGATCTGCGAGCGCGAAGCCGAGATCGAAGCGTTCAAAGCCGATGAATACTGGAGCATCGAAGCACGGCTGAAAAACCCGGACGGTGCGCCCTTCACCGGCAAGCTGACCCACCTTGCCGGTAACAAACTCGGCAAGCTCGATATCAAGAGCGAGCAGGACGCGCAGCACGCCGTCACCCGGATCGAAAGCAAAGCCCTGTCGGTGCAGACGATCGAGAAAAAGCAGGTGCGCCGCAACCCGCCGCCGCCCTTTATCACTTCGACGCTGCAACAGGAAGCCGCGCGCAAGCTGTACTTCTCCGCCTCGCAAACGATGCGCACGGCGCAAAAGCTCTATGAGGGCGTGCAGATCGGCGGCGACCAGACCGGCCTGATCACCTATATGAGGACCGACGGCACCACCCTGTCGCAGGACGCGGTCGGGCAGGCCCGCGGCCTGATCAAAAGCCGCTATGGTGACAAATACCTGCCTGACGCGCCGCGCCTGTATAAATCCAAGGCCAAGAACGCGCAGGAAGCCCACGAGGCCATCCGCCCGACCGATTTATCGCGCACACCGGAAGATGTCGCCCGCTTTGTCGGCGAGCAGGAAGCCCGGCTCTATGAACTGATCTGGAAGCGCACCATGGCCAGCCAGATGGAAAACGCGGTGATGGACCAGGTCCGCGCCGATATTTCCGACGGCACCGACGACGTGGTGCTGCGCGCCACCGGCTCGGTCGTGGCCTTTGACGGCTTCCTGACGCTCTATCAGGAAAATAACGACGATGATGATGACGGGGCGGACAAGAAAGACGAAGACCGCCGCCTGCCGCCGCTGCAACAGGGCGATGCGACGCGCCTGTCCTCGGTGCACCCGGAACAACATTTCACCCAGCCGCCGCCGCGCTACTCCGAAGCCTCGCTGGTCAAGAAGCTGGAAGAGCTTGGCATCGGCCGGCCGTCAACCTATGCCTCGATCATGCAGGTCCTTAAAGACCGCAACTACGTGACGCTCGAAAAGCGCCGCTTTATCCCTGAGGATCGCGGCCGCATCGTCACCACCTTTTTGGTCAAATTCTTCAGGCGCTATGTCGATTATGATTTCACCGCCGAGCTTGAAGAAGAGCTTGATGTAATTGCCAGCGGCGAGCTGCACTGGAAAGACGCGCTGCAGGATTTCTGGCGCGATTTTTCACAGGCCGTCGCCGACACCAAGGGGCTGACGATCACCGAGGTCATTGATCACCTGAACGAGGAGCTGGGGCCGCATTTCTTTCCCAAGAACGACAAGGGCGAGATGGACCGTGGCTGCCCGGCCTGCGATGACGGCATACTGTCATTAAAGCTCGGCAAATTCGGCGCCTTTATCGGCTGTTCAAACTACCCGGATTGCAAATTCACCCGCCCGCTGGTCGTCAAAGACGAAGACGGCGCTGATGGCGCCGATGCCGCGAAGCTGAGCAACGAGCCAAAAGAGCTGGGCGCGGATCCCGAAACGGGACGAACCGTATCGCTACGGCGCGGCCCGTACGGCCCCTATGTCCAGCTCGACCCGCCGCCGGAATCAAAAGACAAACCCAAGCGCCAGGGCCTGCCCCGCGGCACCGATATCAATGACGTTGATCTCGCCGCGGCGCTGAAACTACTCGCCCTGCCGCGCGAAGTCGGGGCGCACCCGGAGACCGGCAAGAAAATTACCGCCGGTATCGGCCGCTTCGGCCCGTTCTTAAAGCATGATAATAAATACACGTCACTGCCCAAGGATGATGATGTGCTGTCTATCGGCCTGAACCGGGCCGTGGTCGTTATCGCCGAGGCCACCGAGAAAAAAGCCGCGCGCGAGAAGGCCAAGGCCGAAAAAGAGGCGGCAAAAGCGAAAGCCCCGGCGACAAAGAAAACGGCGGCCCCAAAAACCACGAAGAAGAAAGCCACGAAGAAAAAATCCCCTGCCAAAAAGAAAAAAGCGTAACCGTGAACCACAAATGAATCTCAGGCGTCATTGCGAGAAGGCGTATAACGCCGACGAAGCAATCCAGTTGATGAGCCTGGATTGCTTCGCTCCTTTTTATGGCGCGAAGCGACGAAGTCGCATGCGCCAGCGTGCCCACGCAGCTACGCTGCTTCGGGCACAAGGCAGTCGCTCGCAATGACGCTTTAGATTCGTACTCAGTCATATGAAAGACAGGCACGATGACTCCCACCCGCGACGACATTCTCGAATATCTGAAAACTGCGAAAACGCCGCAAACCAAGCGCGAGCTGACGCGCGCTTTCGGCATTAAGGGCGATGACCGGATCGGCTTTAAAAACCTGCTCCGCGCGCTCGAACGCGACGGGCTGGTCGCCAAACAGCCCGGCGGCGGCTATTGCGTGCCGGACGCCCTGCCCTCAGTCAGCGTTATTGAGATCATCGACATTAATATTGACGGCGATATGCTGGCGCGGCCGGCCCAGTGGGATGAGAGCGCGCAAGGCGCAATGCCGCGTATCGAGGTGCTGCCGAACAAAAAGGGCCACCCGGCCTTTACCGCCGGCGACCGCCTGCTGGCCCGCCTCGAAAGGCAGGAGGACGGGGTTTACGAAGCCCGGACCGTCCGCCGCCTCGACACGCCCAAAGGCCGGGTTATGGGCGTAGTCCGGCGGCGGAAAAAGAGCTGGGTGCTGCAGCCGACCGACAAGAAAGCCAAATATGATTTCGATATCCCGCAGGCCGATCTCGGCGAGGCAAAAGACGGCGACCTTGCGATTGGCGAAATCCAGCCCGCCCGCGGCGTGCGTCACAAAAAAGTGCGCATTATCACCGTCATCGGCCATGAGGCCGACCCGAAAGCGATCAGCCTGATCAGCGCCCACGAGATGGGCCTGCGCGAGGACTTTCCGCCTTCGGTGACCAGCGAAACCAAGGCGATGAAGGTGCCGGATCTCAAAGGCCGGGAAGACCTGCGCGCCATACCGCTGGTGACGATCGACGGCGCCGACGCCCGCGATTTCGACGATGCCGTCTTTGCCGAAAAACAGGACGATGGCGGCTTTCACCTGATTATCGCCATTGCCGACGTGGCCTATTACGTCCGGCCCGGCAGCCCGCTCGACCGCGAAGCCTATGCGCGCGGTAATTCCACTTATTTCCCCGACCGGGTGATTCCGATGCTGCCCGAACGGCTGTCGAACGATCTATGCTCGCTGCGCCCTAATGAAAACCGCGCCTGTCTGGCCGTTCATCTGTGGATTGATAAAGATGGCAAACTCGTGAAATACAAGTTTGTGCGCGGCCTGATGCGCTCGGCCGCCCGCCTGACCTATGAGCAGGTGCAGGCCGCCCGCGACGGACTGGCCGACGATCTGACCGGGCCTTTGATAGATACGGTCATCGCCCCGCTTTACGACGCCTATGAAACGCTCTGGCGGGCGCGCGATCAGCGCGGCGCGCTGGAACTGGATATGCCGGAGCGGCAGATCCTGCTCAATGACAAAAATGAGATGACAGGTGTGCAGCTGCGCCGGCGCCTTGACAGCCACAAGCTGATCGAGGAGTTCATGATCCTTGCCAATGTCGCCGCCGCCCGCGCGCTGGAGGACAAACAGGCGCCCTGCGTCTACCGCATCCACGACCGGCCCGACCCGGACAAGCTGCAAAGCGTGCGCGAATTTATCGACGGTTTCGGCTTGTCGTTGCCCAAGGGGCAGAGCATCCGCCCGGCCCAGATCAACCAGGTGCTGCGCAAGGCGGCAAAGCTGCCCTACGCCCACCTGGTCAGCCAGGTCGTATTGCGCGCGCAGTCACAGGCCCATTACAGCCCGGAGAATATCGGCCATTTCGGCCTCGCGCTCACTCACTATGGCCACTTTACCTCGCCGATCCGGCGCTATGCCGACCTGCTGGTGCATCGCAGCCTGATCCGCGCCTACGGTCTCGGCCCCGGCGGGCTGAACGATGAAGAGGCCGTGCAGCTGTTTGAAAAGAGCGACCATATTTCAAAAACCGAGCGCCTGTCGATGGAGGCCGAGCGCAACGCCGTCGACCGCTTTACCGCGGCCTATCTCGCCACACAGTGCGGCGCCGAGTTCGCCGGGCGGATTTCCGGCGTCTCGCGCTTCGGCCTGTTCGTTGAGCTGGCCGATACCGGCGCTGACGGGCTGGTGCCGATCCGCACGCTGCCGCAGGATTATTACATTCATGATGAAACCCAGCATGCGCTGATCGGCCGTCATCAGGGACGGGTCTACCGCATGGGCGCGCAGGTGACGGTGCGGCTGGAGGAAGCGGACGGGCTGACCGGCAGCACATTATTATCGCTCGTCGGCGATCAAAGCGCCGATATCCCCGGCCTGAAGCTAAAGTCGGCACGGCCCGGCAACAGACCGCACAAAGGGCGAAAGCGCCCCGCCGCCAAAGGCCGCAAAAAAAAGCGCCCCTATCGCTCCAGATAGGCCCGAAACTTATTGACATATAGTTTTGTTTTATGCAAAAGCTTGCGCGTCGCTGACACATCCTTGTCAGCTAAAACATTTTTAGGAAGAGGAATACATATTATGAGTAGACCTGTTGCAAAAGTCTATGGGATTCACACAGGAATAGGAATGTGATTCACT
>CAYUKA010000004.1:0-124673 GCA_964445195.1 uncultured Micavibrio sp.
GGCTGGATGATGGACCGCGCAAGAAAATCACGCTACTTTTGCAACAGGTCTAATTTTCACAATGATAGTTAATTGATTCTCTTCTAGCATTGTAATAAGTGTATTGTCTTTAGAGGATATATATTAATTCTGAACGATATCTAAGCGCCCGATTAAAGAAGTGCCGCGTAGCCTTGTCTCTTGCTTCTGCATCAGTGAGCACAATGTTCCGCATCTCGTTGTCCTTCTGGAACATCTTGATTGCCCCCTGGAAGAAAGCCTGCGCGAAGGCCGTGTAGACAACATCCGGCGGGTTATTGCGTAACATTTCCGAGAGATCTTCGTCCATGATCTCTCGGTTAACACGTTCAAAGCGGATCATGTCTTCTTCGGTGAAATCAGTGCCGTGGCGTTCGTTGAACGCCTTGACGATCTCCGAAAGCTCTTTCTGTTCATCGTCGGTGTAGGGCTTGGCCCCGAACTCGCTGATCGCCTTGGCCTGATATCTCCTTCAGGTGCTCGGTCGAAAACTTCTGAATCGTGGTGACGATGATCCGCGCGCCCTTGGCAATGGCTTCTTTGAGCTGCCTGGATGTTCCGTCGATCTTCTTGACGACAAACCACGCTACACCCTGGAGGAGTCGTTCGAACTCGCTATGCGATTCCTCTCAAGCCCTTGGAATATATGGGCAAAGGGAGACTTGGCGTGGAAAAGAACGGTCCTGAGACTGGCATTTTGTGAGCCTTTGGCCCACTGCCGGAATCAGGGACTTCGAACCCCGAATCTAGCCTTTCCTTTCAAGGCTTTAGCAGGTTTTCAGGTCCAAGAATGTGAGATGGCGCGCCCGGCAGGACTCGAACCTGCAACCTACTGCTTAGAAGGCAGTTGCTCTATCCGGTTGAGCTACGGGCGCCTGTCTTTAAGAGTAGCCTATTAGCGGAAAAAACCCAAGAGACGCAAGAATAATCGGCCTATGTCGCCGCGTCTTCCCCGGGCGGGATGTAACGGAAATTATCACCGTAATTGCGCGGCTGAACCCGCCGTTCGCACTCGGCCGCAACCGTGTACTGCCAGCCTTTGTCCTCAGCAAAGGCAACCGCCTGCTCCTGACTGTCAAACTTGAGCTGCACCTGGTTCAGCGTATCACCCGAAGACGTCCAGCCCATCAGCGCCTCCGGCTCCCGCGGGGTTTCGGTTTCATACTCAAGGATCCAAGAGCCGGTTTTGGCGCGGCCTGACTGCATGGCGGTTTTAGCAGGTTTATAGATACGAACCTTTTTCATGTTTAAAAATCTACCAGCGATAGATGCGGCGGGCAAGGATACCGAGCACGGCCGCCATGAAAATAAACGGCAGGAAATGAAACACGAGGATATGTGACGGCCCATCCGCCATGCAGGTAAAACGCAAAGACACCCAACCGAGTGCGCCAACGGCCAGCACGCTCATGAATGTCATCCAACCCGGCTGCGTTGTCGCCCCGCGCCGCACCAACAAGCACAACGTCGCGACCGGCACAAATCCCATTAACAGCGCGTCACTGAAACAATGATGCCAGTGAATATGTCCAAACGTCACACCCTTGACACAAATATCGCAAAGAACCCAGAGCAAAAAGACACCGAAAAGTGTGGTAGGCACTGCCAGCATCCAGCGTTTTTGCTGCATATCGGGAACCGCCAGCCAGCCGGCTGTGTAGGCCGCGGTAACGGCAATACCCAGCGCCAATCCCACCTCAAACAGGAACGGCGCCTGTTGCATTTGCTCCATCAGGTCCATGCGCAGGCCCAGAAAATGGATCACCCCGGCCAGGTACGCCAGTGTCAGTACAAACCAGGGTGTAATATAGAGCGCGGGCCGCCAGACACGCTTAACGGGCGTCAACTCCTCTGTCAGTTCGCCAATCAGGCTGTCTAGATCTGTGTCTTTATCACGACTCATGGGTACCCAACATTTGTTCCAGTTTCTTCTGCGTCCTGTGCGCCGATACCTTGACGGCGGAAACACTCATATCCATCCTGTCCGCAACCTCCTGTGCCGAGTAACCCTCAACTTTCATCAGGATATAAACCTCCCGCTGCCTGTCCGGCAAATTCGCGAGAGCTTTCTCGACATCCTTTAATTCGCCGGCAAAGGGTAATTCGGTTACATGCTGGCGCTGAAAATTTAAATCGTCCGTTGAAGCTTGTTTGTGGTCGCGGGCGCTATAATGCTTGCGCAGGAAATCCGTCCGCCGGAAGCTGATAATGGCCGACAGCCACGGTTTAAACGCCCGGTCCGGCGCATATGTATTCAGGGACTTATGCACGGAAATCAGAACTTCCTGCGTTATGTCGTCGATCCAGTCCGGATTGGCCAGTGACGGCGTAATAAAATTACGAATATAGGGGACGATATCACGCAACAGAAGGTTATAGGCTTTCTTATCGCCGGCCTGGGCCTTGACGGCCCAGTCGTCCCACATCATTTCACGGTCGTTGGCCGGCGGCCGGATATCGATCATTAGTCCCGTTTCGATCTGACAGCAGGATTGCGATGAAAACTGGTCGGGGTGGAGGGATTCGAACCCCCGATCTCTCGGTCCCAAACCGAGCGCTTTACCAGACTAAGCCACACCCCGGGCCTTCAAAGCGTTGATAAGTATTAGCCAAACCTGCCTTAAGGAGCAAGCGAATTGCCGTCTGCACTCAAAAACACGATATCGCCGGGCACAATACCCAACCGTGCGGCTGTGCCTCCATTCAGTTCCAACACGCTCAATACCGGCCCCTGTGACGGAATCGGCGTTTCATCAAGGGGAACCGCATTTTCATGAATATGATGAATAATGCCGCTCTCACGAATATACAAAATATCGAGAGGGATATAGGTATTCTGCATCCAGAAGTTTCGTGGCGCTTCGGCTGCGAACATAAACAGCATGCCATGATCGGCAGGCATGTTATTGCGGAACATAAGCCCCTGCATGATTTCCTGCGGCGTCCTGGCCAGTTCGACGTTAAACCGGTGTTCCTGCGCGCCTTGCCCCGATTTGATCACCAATGTTTGCGTTTGCACCTGGCTGTAATCAAAATCGCGCGCGCCGCCCTGCCCTTCTTCAGCGCAGGCCGCCGGAATGAACAGCAGCATAACAAGAGCGATATGTAGCAGCTTCCTCATAGGGCGAAGAATACCAGCCACGCATAAACCGTGGCAATGACGATTGTCAGCAGCATAAGCGGAAACGCCAGCTTGAGGAACTCAATAAAGCCAATCCGTTGTCCGGCCCGCTCGGCATAGCTGGCAACCATGACGTTCGCGCTGGCGCCGATCAGCGAGCCATTCCCCCCCAGACACGCGCCAAGCGACAGGCACCACCATAGCGGCTCAATCGCTTCCGGCCCGCCGAGATCGGCTTCCATCGCCTCGATCAGCGGAATCATCGTCGCCACAAACGGGATGTTATCGACAATCGCCGACAGTACAGCCGAGGACCACAGGATGAACATGCCGGCCATGGCGATATTGCCCTCGGTCAGCGCCAGAACTTCCGTCGCCGCCATCCCCAGCAGCCCGGTATGCTCCACGCCGTAAACCAGAACGAACAGGCCGATAAAGAAGAAGATCGTTTCCCATTCAACGGTCTGAAATGCGCTGTGAACTTTGTGCGATTGCTCTTCCGGCTTGAACTTGTAGCATTGCAGCAACATCAGCAAAGCCGCGCCGGTCATGGCGATCGTACCCGGCTCCCATCCGTGATCGTGACCCCAGACGAAGGAAAAGATGACCAGCGCAATTACGCCCAGAGACTTGTAGAGCAGTTCCCAGTCCTTGATTGCAGCATAAGGATCATACATCATGAGTCCGGCGCGCGAGCGCTTGGAGGCCGTCAGCTTGCGGCCCCAGATCAGGTCGAAAATCACCGTCATCACAATGAAGATAACTAATGAAGCCGGGCCAACGTTATAGACAAAATCCATAAAGCTGAAACCGACAGCAGAGCCAATCAGGATGTTCGGCGGGTCGCCGATCAGGGTCGCCATGCCACCAACATTTGAGGCAAAAATCTGTGTAAAAAGAAAAGGGTATGCCTTTAATTTCAACTGTTCTGTTAACAAAAGCGTGACCGGTACAATCAGCATCACCGTTGTCACGTTATCAAGCAGCGCTGAAAAGACGGCGGTGACGATCGCCAATGTAATCAGAAGCAAGCGGGGGTTCGCCCGCACCATCTTCGCCGAAAAAATCGCCACAAACTGGAAGATACCGCAGTCCTTGGTAATACCGACGATTACCATCATACCGATCAGCAGAAAGATCGTATTAAAATCGATCCCCTCGATCATCAGGTGATGATTGAGAACACCGAGCAATACCAATGCGCCCGCACCCAGCATGGAGATTATGGCGCGGTTGATACGCTCGGATACGATAAATACGTAAGCGATCACCAGGATCACCGTCGCGGTAATCATGGGGTCCCAGCCAAAAACAACTGTGGAAAGAGAATCGTGAACCGCATCGTGCGCGGAACCATGAGGTGAAGCCATTATACGCTCCTTTTATATTTTACTCGTACTCGTTTGTTAACCCAAACGACGATGAGTAAACTCAAAAAATAGGGCTAAAACGCCTTATTCCTTGAAATTAGTCATCTCGTCTATCACCGATTGTTCGGACATCATGCCTACAAGTTTGCCACTGTCCTTTTCAATAACGGGCAGCGGACTGCCATATTTTGTCAATATGCGTACCGCTTCCCACGTATGTGTCGTCGGGTACAGGGTCTTCATCTTCGTATCCATGATTTCCCCGACCGTTTTTTTGCGTATTTTTTTCAGCTTCCTGGCAACATTCGGTGCTGCACCGGCGGCAAAACCAAGCTTGTTCAAACCGTCTTCCATCGTCACCGAAACCGGCAACATATTCTTCAAAATGATATGTAAACTGAATGTCCCGACCAGTTTTCCCTGAGCGTCAATGACAGGCGCCCACCGCAGGGATTTGTCGGATAAAAGAGAGATAGCGTCCGTGACTTTCATATCCGGCGTCACGGTAATTACATCGGTAATCATAGAGTCTTCGCAAGGCATGGCATCATCCTCCGCAAATTTCGTCCGGACTATGCGCCTCTCCTGTTAGCGATGCAAGTGAAAAATCGAATTTTTTCAATCGCCGTTTGTAATAGTTGACTGGTAAAGCGTTTCCAGCCAACCCAGAACCGCCGGCCCGAGGCCGTGATTGTACGTGTCGTTATGGCCAGAGGACGGCAAGGTAATAAACTCTTTCGGCTCATTGGCCCTCGCGTACACAGCCTGCCCCATACTATACGGTACAACCATATCACGCTGACCATGCACAATGAGCAGCGGCGCCGTTACATGATCAATTTTCCTGATCGTCTCATAGCGGTCGCGCATCAATATATTCAATGGCAGCCAGAAATGCGTGCGCCGCGCAAGATCAATGAAGCTGGTATAAGGAGCCTCTAGAATCACCCCCCCCGACATCCCGGTATGTTGTCGAGGCCAATTGTACAGCCACACCGCTTCCAAGAGATTCTCCATATATAACAATATCTTGATAGTTCTTATTATGAGATTGAATTAACCATGACAGGAACGCATCGGCATCTTTATACAGCCCCTCTTCTGTGGGCTTGCCGGGATTGCCGGCATAACCGCGATAGGCCATAAGCAACGCGCCATAGCCGCGCTTGCGATAGGCTTCAGTCTTCCACGCGCTTTGCCCCATATGGCTGGCATTGCCATGGAAAAAGACGATCACCGGTTTGCCGTCTGCCGGCGGCTGGTACCAACCTTCAAGTTCCAGACCGTCTTCCGTCACGACATTCACAACCTCAATATCCGGTACACCGAAACGTGCGGGATCCTGCCTGTCGGGATCAGGGAAATACATAAAGCTGCGCTGTATAACGAACAGGAACAGGGCCACCGCAACATAGAGCAACAGTCCGCCCAACAGGTAATCCAGCATCTTCTTTTTTAGATACCTCTTATCTATCATCATAATCAGGCACTCAGACCTGTTTTGTACATGCGGGCATACAGTCCGCTCTGTGCCATTAACTGTTCATGCGTGCCGCTCTCCGCGATACGCCCTTTATCCAGCACAATAATCTGATCGGCATCCTGAACTGTAGACAGGCGATGAGCAATCACCAAAACCGTACGTCCCTTCTGCAGGCTTTCAAGCGATGCCTGAATCGCCCGCTCCGACTCATTATCAAGCGCCGAAGTCGCCTCATCCAGCAGAAGGATCGGCGCATCACACAAAATAGCGCGGGCAATGGCAATCCGCTGCCGCTGGCCACCGGACAGCTTGACCCCCTGCTCACCGAGGCGCGTGTCATAGCCTTCCGGCATTGCGGTAATAAACTCATCCGCAGCCGCCATTTGTGCGGCTTTACGAATAGCTTCATCGCCAGAATCCGGCGCGCCATAGGCGATATTCGCTTTCACCGTATCGTCAAAAATCGTGATGTCCTGTGACACCAGAGCAATATGCCGGCGCAGGCTCTGCAGCGTCACGTCGCGGATATCATGGCCGCCAACCGTCACCGCCCCGTCATTCACATCGTAAAAGCGGGCGACAAGGTTCATGGCTGTTGTCTTGCCGCTGCCCGACGGACCGACCAGTGCGGTAACCCTGCCCGCCGGTGCGGTGAAAGACACCTCGTGCAAGGCGTTCTCCGTCCCATCCTCGCCATAGGAGAATGAAACGTTATCGAATACGACAGCGGGATTTTTGACCGCCAGATCGACCGCCCCGTCTTTATCGACAATCTCCGCCCGGCTATCCATCATCTCAAAAATCCGTTCCGCCGCACCCAGTCCCATCTGCAGCGTGTTATTCAGCTTCGCAAGCCGCTTCATCGGTTCATAGGCCAGTGCAAACGCGGTAATGAAAGAGCTGAGCGCCCCAACCGTCAGGCTGCCGTCAGCGACCTGGAAGCCGCCATAGATAATGACCGCCATCACCGCCAGCCCCAGCAGCGTTTCGTTAAACGGCGTCGCCAGCGTCGCAATGCGGATGGCCTTCACGTTCAGGTCACGCACGCGGTCAATCGCCGCGCCGGAGCGGTTACGTTCAAAAGCCTCCGCATCGTAGGCCTTGACCTGCCGTACGCCCTGAAAAATCTGGATCAGCAGCGCGGTCAGTGTGCCCGTTTCAGCTTGTATATTCTTCGAGACTTTGCGCAGCCGCCGCCCGATCCACGCGACGATCAGCGCAGCGAACGGAAAGGCAAAAAAAGACAGCGCCGCCAGCTTCCAGTCCTGATAGAACATCAACCCAACCAGCATAATCAGGGTCAGGAAATTGCGCCCGATCCCGGTCAACGTGTCCGAAACCGCGCCACGTACGGCCTGTACGTCACTTATAATCCGCGACACCAGCTGGCCGCTCGGGTTGCCGTGAAAGAACTTCAGGTCCAGTCCCAGCAGGCCGGAAAACAACTCGCGCTGGATATCGGCAACAATGCACTGGCCGATACGGTTCATCATCATTGTGTGGATATAGGACGCGATACCGCGCACGAAGAAACACCCGAACACCGCCAGCGCCATCGGCACCACCAGCCCGGACCGGCCGCCAACCAGCACATGATCGAACACCGGCTCAATCAGCCACGCGAACAGGGCCGTCATAGCCGAGGCCACAACCATGAAACCCAGCGCAATGAAAACATCGCGCATATAGGGCCGCAAATAGGCGCCGGCCAGCCGCCGCACCATCGACCATGTAGAGATATCAAGGTTTTTCAAAGGCTTTTGCGTATTGTCACTCATCGTTTTGTGTTATCATTAAATAGAGAGTATTGGTACTGATGACAAAGAAAAAAACACCGGATCAACCGGCAAAGCCCAAATTCAAGCCCCCGATCGGCCTCGCGCTCGGCAGCGGTATGGCGCGCGGCTTCGCGCATATCGGCGTCCTGAAAGGTTTAAACAAGCACGGTATTGAACCGACGATCGTCGCCGGTACCTCAATCGGCGCAGTCGTCGGCGGTTGTTATCTGGCCGACAGGCTTGATGAGTTCGAAGACTGGGCGCTGTCGCTGACCCGCCGCAACCTTTTCAAATATATGGATTTTCGATCCCGCAGCGCCAGTCTGATCGGCGGCAAAAAGCTCGAGGCGCTCATGAACCAGCATTTTGCCGATCTGATGATCGAGGAATTGCCGTACCCGTTCATCGCGATCGCCACCGATATTGTCACCGGCCATGAAGTCTGGCTGCGTAAGGGCAGCTTCACCGATGCCGTCCGCGCTTCCTTTGCGCTGCCCGGTGTTTTTCCACCGGTACAGCTCAATCACCGCAACCTGATCGACGGGGCGCTGGTGAACCCGGTGCCCGTCTCCGCCTGTCTGGCCATGGGGGCCCGCCTGACTGTTGCCGTTGACCTGAACGCCGACCTGATCGGCAAGGTTGCCAAACCGGGCCAGGGCTACCAGACCGTTGCCGGCTTTGATGTTCTCAGTGATCAGGACGTGACCGAAGAAGATCGTAAGCTGTTTGGCGGCACCCTGACCAAACGCCTGTTCCGCCGCAGCCCGGATAGCCCGAGCATGTTCGGCGTTATGGTATCCTCGTTAAATATTATCCAGGATCGCCTGACCCGTTCGCGTCTGGCCGGCGACCCGCCGGATGTTCATATTAAACCGCGTATCGGCCATATCGGCGTGCTGGAATTCGAAAAAGCTGCGGAGATGATCCGGGAAGGCGAAGATGCCGTTGACCGGGCCCTGCCCCGCCTGAAAGCCGCCGCCGAAATTCTCCTGCCCCCGGCAATGCGGGAAGACGAAAGCTAAATAAATTTACATAGATATATAATGATTAAGCTGTTTTGCGCTTTTTGTGCTTGCGATCCGGCAACGGCTTACCCCATTTCAGGCGGTCGACAAGATAAGTCGGCCGGACGTTGTGGTATTGCAGCACAAGGATATTCAGCGCCCGGTCAACATCGTAAAGCGTTGAGCACCCTTTGAAAGAGCCATAATGAAGACCGTTCTTGACCAGGCAGGTATCAATATTGACCGATGAGGCACCGATAATGTCATGCGCCATCGTATCGCCAATCATCACTGTCTGACCGGGATAGATCTCTTTTTCCTGTAATTTACGGATACAATGCTGGAAAATCGGCCGGTGCGGCTTGCCGATATAGTTGACCACACCGCCGAAATCCTCATACCGCCGCGCGATCATGCCCGGCCCGAAAGCCTGGTTATTCCCAATCAGGATCCGGCTGTCAGGATTGGCGCAGATTGCTTTGACACGATATCGAACAGCCGTTCTCAGGATCGGCTCATAATAATCGACCAGCGTTTTTTCCGGCGCATCTGATCCGCTAATCAGCAGGAAGTCAGCTTCCTGAATATCATCAACCAGATTAATGTTGTCCAGCCCATCAACAATCGACGTGTCGCCGCCGCGACTCATCAGGAAACAATGTTCACCAATATTCCGGAAGACCCCTTCGTCCTGTGTTTCCAGCCCCTGCCAGGTGGTTTCGCCCGAGGTTACAATTTCATCGTAAAGCGACGGGCCGATCCCGAGTTTCTTTAGCCGCTGTTTATTTTCCTCGGCCCGCTTACCGGAATTGGACAGGATAATGATATATTTCTTGCGTTCTTTCAGTTCCCTGAGACAGTCGATAACGCCGTCATAGGCTTTTTCACCATTATGGAGCACACCCCATTGATCGATAATGAAGGCGCTGTAACTGTCTGAAATATCCGATATGCCCTGGCAGAACTTGGTTTTGGCCATGAGAATCACAAATCCTTTGCTAAGATGAGCGCTGCCCGTTTATCGAGCTTACGCCAAAAGTCTCAACAAAAGATTATCATGCCAAAACCGCAGATAATCAACCGCTTATACACGTCACATGACCAGGACATGGTCAGGCCGCTTTTTTATCATCACGGCCGCTGACCGGCTCGCGCCCCGCCGCCTGACACAAACGGGTATACAACCGGCCAATATCGCTGGACATGAACGTCGCACCGAGAAGATCACCATGATCATTGGCCACCGCCTGTTCATGCAATTCTTCATACTGCCTGATAAAGCGCTGGACATAGGTACGGAATTCGCTGTCATTGGCAAATTTATCGCGGACTTTATCAACCGGCCATTGTTCGCCAAGCTGGACCAGCCGCCTGGTAAACGCGCCCACATCGCCCTTCTGGAAAGCTTTCCAGGTTTTTTCCGACACTTCACCATCGTTCAAACGCGTCAGGTCAACAGACAGGGAGTGCAAACTCTCGACGATAAATTTCGCCGCCCCCATAAACGCATTCCGCTGTGTGCGCCACTCCTCGCGCCGTACTTTTTCTGTATGATGTGCCGCTTCCTGCACAGCCTTGGACAGTGTACTGGATTGCCGGTCAAAACTGGTTAACGTGTCGTTGGCCGCCTTCACCGCCGCCGAGGACACGCTCAGGATACGTTCCGACTCCTCGGCCAGCCCTTCGCGCGACTGCTCAATCATTTTCACCGCACTGCCCGCCGCCATGCCAATATCATCAACACGGCCAGAGAGTGTCGTCAGGGCCTTGCCAATCGTTTCAGTTGCGCTGCCGGCGCTGTCAGCAACAAACGCCGCCTGCTTTTTCAGTTCGTCACCGTAATCACGTGCAGTGACCAGCGAGGCACTCATTTGTCCTTCAATCTCTTTAGCCCTCATCGCAAAACCGTCACCGGTCTTTTTCAGTGCCATCAGCGACTCTCTCGAAGCCTGTAAAAGATCGTTCGAGCTTGTACCAACCTGTTTCACCAGCTCTTCTGTCAGGGTGACCGTTTTCGCGGCGGCGATGCTCAGGCTTTCGCATTCTTCACGGGCGTGGCCACCAGCCATAGTAAATTTCTCCACCGCATGCGCCGCAACGTCATCAACGTGCCCGGCCGATTTACTCAACTCCTCACCGACTTCGGCGATCTGGACAATCGCCTGCCCGACAGATTCCGACAACTCGTGGAATTGTTCATAAACCGCTTTCTGCACATTCTCGATTTTCAGAAGCGCCTGATCGGTAATCAGGTGAATATCGGATGACTGATCACGCATCGCACTCTCGATCTCTTCCATTTTCTCACTGGCCGATAAAGACGCGCGTTCAATATCCTCAACCCGCTCCTGCATATGATCGCTGGACGATTTCAGGATCGCTGCCGCTTTGTCCGAACCATCGTTCAGCGCCTGCAGACGCTCATCAAACAACACGCCAATATGCTGCAACCGTTCCAGATTACTGCTGCTGGTCTTTTCGAAATTCCCGTGCAGATCGGCAAAAGCATCACGCGTTTGCTCGACCTTATCCATCGCGCTGTCAAAGACAGGCTCAAATGCATCGGCTGTTTGTGTTAGCGCCGCCATTACGGTTTCAATCGCCCCGGTCGCCTTTTCACTGCGTGTTTCAAGCCTGATCACACAATCATCGAATGAACCGTCAAGGCTTTCGAGCGTTTTCAGGGCCTGAGCCGTTTGCACACCGATTTCATCACAGCGCTCCGTCATCCGGTCATTCAACCGGTCAACGTCGTCGATCGCCTCATCAGATAACCCTTTCAGGCGGCTGGCCTGCGCCTCCAGTGCATCGCGGACTTTTTCGACACCAGCCAGTGACTCCTTCACCCGTTCATCCAGTGTATCGGCGCGCTCATCCATTTGCTGGTTGATCGCCCGGGCATGGCCGGTAATCTGCCCCGCCAAAGTCGAAATTTCCTGGGCCTGTCCACGCAGTATCGAACGAATATGGTCCGCCCCTTCCCGTGCTTTCCCGCTGGCTTCGTGCAAATCAGCCACACGTTTACTCAGTGTTTCCTCGATCTGCAAGTGCCGGTAATCGGCTTCCCTGACGGCTGTGCCCATGGCTTTCAACGGTTCTTCGAGTGATTCCTGCACGGCTTTAAGCCGCTCAACCATACTTGCGGTTGAAACATGAATCCGCTCACTCTGGTCCTCGACCGCACCAGACAGCTTGGTAACCTGCGCATCAGCCAGACTCGACGCCTGCTCAATCTGCTCGCGACTTTGCTCCAACAAATCGACAATGGCTCTGATATGGGCAACATTGCCCTCGCCCGCTTCATTCAGGCGGGTAATATGACTATCGGTTGAGTCAATCAGGCTTTCAGCCTGTTCCTTGGCCGAGCGGGTTGTCACCTCCAGCGATTCCAGCGAACGGCGTACAGCGGCACTGATTGACTCGGCGCCTGACAAGGCCGCCGTCATGGCCTCGCTCAGCTTATTGGCCGCCGAAACGCCCGCTTCCTCTATCTGCCCGGCTTCAGCAGCGATAGAGCCAACCGTATCGCGCAGCTTATCGGCCTGCGCCGCAATGCGGTCTTCCAGTTCATCGGTCCGCGACGACATATAATCAGCGGAATCGTTCAGATTGCCGATGCTGACATTGATCGTGTCGGCAATCTTGTCGGCCTGCCGTGCAATGGAGTCTGCGCTGTCATCAAGGGCATCGCGGTGCTGGTTAATGCTCTCGCTCGATTTACCCATACTTTCCAGGGTCCGGTGGGCAACATCTTCAAGACTGCCGATCTGGCTTTCGATCGTTTCAGCCAGCCGCGTTGTCTCTTCAGAGACATGATCAGCGGCTTTGGACAGCCCCTGAATATGGCTGTCAAACTCCCCGCTCAGCCCCTGCAGCCGCGCCGCCACATCATCCACGGACTTGTTCAGGCTGATAAAGCTGTTATTGAGGTATTTTTCAACCGCCTTGGCCTTGTCACCGGCCTGGCCGGCAGCCTCAATAATCTTGTCGGCGCCGCGGCCCATGGCACCTTCCATTTCAGCCGCCCGTTCAAGCACCACAACTGTTGCCTGGTCCCAGGCCTCAGCCCCGGCCTGGGTCTTTTCATCAATCGCGCCGGTGCGCTGTTCAATCTCCTCGGTCAGCACGACCAGCTTCTGGGCTTTTTCATGCAGCGAGTCTGTCAGGCGCTCAATATGAAACTCGGTCTTTTTCGATAGCCCGACAAAGTCCCGGACTTCGGTGCGCAGTCCCTGCCGCGCCCGTCCGATCGCCTTGATAACCGCCTTGGACGATGTCGAGAGTTCGGCAGCCTGGCGGCACAGCCGTTCAATATCCTTGCTGACGCGCTGCGCCCGCTCTTCCGACGGGAAGATAATCGATTGCAGTTCCGCCCGTAACGCCCCGGCATAACGCTGGATATCCGCTGTCCGCTGCCAGTAACCTAAAACCATCCATAACAGGGCTACCGGCGCTAATATCCCAGCCATAAGCCCGCCCAGCTCCGGCGGCGGCATCGCGGCCAGACCAGCCAAACCGTAGCTTGTTAACGCATAAGACAAACCGTAAACCAGCCACATGGCCGAAAACACCGCCGCGCCATAACTAAGAATATTATGCCAGAGCGGCCTTTGAACAGGCGGTAAGGCATTTTCAGGTGTCAGCATCAAGACCGGCTCTTCATCTTCAGCTTCATGATTGTCGTCAGCCGAGGATAGCGGCGGTTCGGCACGGGCGGCTGTGATCTTCATATTAATATTGCCGTCCATATCTTCATCCGGCGCTTTCGGCGCGGCGGTAATGCGCAGATGCTGCAGGCCGCTCTTGCCTTTCAGCGCCTCGGCTTTTTTTGCCGTAATTTCCGGAATACGCGGGGCCTGACGGTCGGCAAGACTGGCCTGCTTCTCTTTATCCTGAGTTTCAGAACCGTCTTTATCTTTCGCGGCTTTATCGTTTTTATCCTGCCTGAACGCGGATGATGATGTCATATCGGCCTGCTCCCCGCACGCTTGAAGGTTGGTGTCTAAAGTCTTTGTCTTGTGAATGAAGTTCCGTGTTTTACACACGTACTACAGGTACGCGCAAGTCCCTGCATTCAATAACGCTGAGAGCGAATGACCCAAAACATATGCATTGCCTGATTTACGGCACGCCAACTCCACAGGCGCTTTTTCTGTGGACGGTCTGTGGATAACTTTGGCAGGCTGTAGAAAACTCAGAATAGATTCTGTTATTGAGATTTCTTTTCAATGCCTTCCAGGTATTTTTTGACATCACGCTTTACCTCACCGGCAACGACGTACAGGCCGATAATGTTGGGTATGGCCATCGACAGGATCATCGCATCCGTAAAGCTGATAATACTGCTCAGTGAGGCAGCCGACCCAATAACAATAAATGTCAGGAAAACCAGCTTGTAAGTCAGCTCGATCCAGTCTTTTTCACCGAACAGGTAGGTTGTGCATTTCTGGCCATAATAAGACCATGTCAACAACGTCGAATAAGCAAACAGGAAGACTGTGAGCGCCAGCATGTAATCGGCGCCGGGGATCGCGCTCTCAAAGGCGCGCGAAGTCAACTCTACCCCTTCCATGCCGTCACTACCGACATGCGCGCCGGAAAAGATGATCACCAGCGCCGTAACCATACAGATCACCACCGTGTCGATAAACGGCCCCAGCATCCCGACAAACCCCTGGCTTGCGGGCTGGTCGGTGCGGGCTGTAGAATGCACGATCGCCGCGGAGCCAAGCCCGGCCTCATTCGAAAAGGCCGCCCGCTGTACACCAACCAGAAGACCGCCAAGAAACCCGCCAATACCGGCTTCCGGCGCAAATGCCTGCGTGACAATTTCCACCAGCGCACCGGGAATATTGGCAAAGTTCATCAGGATCACGATCAGGCCCGCCAGCAGGTAAATACCGCCCATAATGGGCACAAGCTTTGACGTCACCCGCGCGATCGACTTGATGCCGCCGATAATTACCAACCCGACAAGGAAGGCCAGCCCCAAACCGTAGAGCCAGCCTTTGTCAGCCAGCCAGCTTGCCTCGCCGCCGGTGACGTTTACAAGCTGCATATAGGATTGGTTGGCCTGGAACATGTTACCGCCGCCAATCGCGCCGCCAATACAACAGACAGCAAACAGCGCGGCCAGAATATGGCCGAGATAGGGAATGCCACGGTTATCAAAGATATCCCGCAGGTAATACATCGGCCCGCCGGAAATCTTCCCAGGATGCGCCGGATCGGGATGGTGGCGATATTTCACGCCCAGCATGACCTCAACGAACTTGGTCGACATGCCGAACAGCCCCATCAGCATCATCCACAGCACCGCTCCCGGCCCGCCGACAGACACCGCCAGCGCCACACCGGCGATGTTGCCCAGGCCGACCGTCCCGGACAGAGAGGTCATCAGTGCCTGAAAACGGTTAATCTCACCATCGCTGTTCGGCTCGTCATACTTGCCGCGCACAACGTTAATCGCATGGCCGAAATAACGGAAATTGATAAACCCCAGATAAAATGTGAAAAACAAGGCCGCAGCCACCAGCCAGACCAGGATCAGCTTGATATCCTGCCCCATCACCGGCACGCTGTAGAAGACAACCGAACCGGTAAAATCAGCAATAGGCTGGAACGCCTGGTCTATGGTTTCGTCAATGCGCACCGCAAAATCTCCTTTTCTAATTTAAGGAAAAGGATAAATAGATGCGATCTACGCCGCAACCAGCGTCTACAGTTTGTTCACAGGATGGTCAGAGTTGATCAGGGCTTACAGATATCGCCTGTCAGGGCCGGTATATTATCGCCCAGTTCAGATGCAGGTTTCCATTCACCAACGAGCAGCTCTCCATCTGTTTCCAACTGCGCCCCATATACACCCTGAAGCGCCGATATTGCCTCCGCTGCAGAAATATTAGCGGTTTCCGGTATAAAGCACGTTTCAAAATCGCCTGCAGTATGAACTTGTGGGTTATCACCAAGAAGTGCAACAGCAATATACTCCTCAGCATGGAGAACAGCATTGTCTCCGACAAGCCCATAACCTTCTATTGATGCGGCTTCCGTTATTTCCAGATTATCCCCCGCACCCGCTGAAAACATGACGTCCTGTGTTGCCGTGATCGTAACGCCATCACCCATCGGCGCGTTGACGATCACGGAACCCTGATCATGCATATCCACGCTGACACTTCCCGTAAACTGAACAGACTTACTGTTGCCCGTTAAAACATCGGCTTGCCGCGCCGCTTCTTCTGGGGAGTAGCCGCGACTCTCCAGCGCTGCTTGTATGCTTGCCTGCATATCGCTTATGATTGCCTGAGCTTCCGGGTCATCTGCAAAATAATCGGTGCCCTCCGAAACGGTAATATCCCCCTCGATTGTCACGCTTGTTCGCGTGGCCCTCTCTCCTGAAGCCTGAAGACTTACATTGTCGCCAACGCGATTTTCGATAACAAGCGCGCCGTCTTCAACGATGACGGCCATATTATCGGGTATAGGTGCCGTAATCAGTGTATCGCCAGCCAGCGATAATTCCCGTTCATCGGCCGGAAACTCCGAAACGACGTTCGCAAAAAGACCCTGATACTGATCTGGCGGCAGCTCTGCCGCCATACTTGACATTGATATCAGACCCGATAAAAGCGGGCCCACCGCTTGGGAAAATGCATCACCAGCCATAAATATCCTCCAAAACAGCCCCTGCTATTTTGCATATATCATACAGCTGTAAAGATAAATATATCTTTAACGGTCGGGATTTATTGACAGATAGGCTGTGACACCGGATGTGACGGGTAAATCGTCGACGCCCACTGTTTCAGGGACGAGCGGTCCATACTCGACGCTTTAAAGATCCGGCCGGCATAGCGGTTACAGAACTGGTCGGGCTTCATCCGCGCAGCACTGTTGGAAATCTTGTTGGCCATGAAGGTCCGCATCGTGTTCAGGGACGCTTCGGGGTCATTATCGCCACGGCGGCGGAAATAATCCATCAGCCGGTTTTCATAGCCGGCAAAGATATCGACATTCGCCTGTGTGAAATCGCGATATTCAAGATACAGGTTGGTGCCGTCGCGAAACCGCATATTCTGGCAGTTAAGGCCGATCACCATCAGCTCGCTGTGAATACGCAGCCCCTGCTCCGCCTCTGCCTCAGCCTGCGTATAGCAGGTCGAAGCCAGCGCATTACCGCTGAAGATTAGAAAGAAAGCCAAAAACCCGCAAAAAATACGATTCATCGTGCCGCCACCTGTAAGTTGTCTAAAAATGAGATGCCCCATTTTTGAACCAGTTTTGTTCATCGCGCCACCCTTATGCCGTAAGAATATCATATTATCCATAGGAAAAATATCCGCCTTCCAGACATAAGCTTAAAACTTGATCCCAGCGCCGGTTTCGTGGTTTATAGCGTAATCATGAGCACAAACGCAAATAACAAGAAGCTGTATATCAAAACCTGGGGCTGTCAGATGAACGTCTATGACAGCGCCCGCATGGCCGACGTGCTCGCACCGCTGGGTTATCACACTGTCGATACGCCTGAGGATGCCGATATGATCATCCTGAACACCTGCCACATTCGTGAAAAA
The DNA here is from genome assembly GCA_964445195.1 of uncultured Micavibrio sp. GTDB lineage: Bacteria > Pseudomonadota > Alphaproteobacteria > Micavibrionales > Micavibrionaceae > UM-FILTER-47-13. Next base: position 17,354 of record CAYUKA010000004.1, read on the forward strand.
GCAACAGACAAAGTCTTTTCCGAGCTGGGCCGCCTCAAGGCTTATCAGGATGACAAAAAAGAGACCGGCGGCAAAATGCTGATGGCTGTTGCCGGCTGCGTCGCGCAGGCCGAGGGCGACTTTATTATGCAGCGCGCGCCCTATGTCGATATGGTGTTCGGGCCGCAAACTTACCATGAACTGCCCCAGATGGTCATGAAAGCCACTGGTGAGCGCGTTGTGAATACCGACATGCCGGCAGAGTCCAAATTCGACCTGCTGCCACAGGAAAACGAAAACCAGGGCGTAACCGCTTTTCTGTCAGTCCAGGAAGGGTGCGATAAATTCTGTACGTTCTGCGTCGTACCCTACACACGCGGCGCTGAATTTTCACGTCCTGTCAATCAGATACTAGAAGAAGCTAAGATACTGGTTCAAAATGGCACGCGGGAAGTCACCCTGCTCGGCCAGAATGTGAACGCCTATCACGGCGCCGGGCCGGACGGCCGCACATACAGCCTCGGCGCACTGATCGCCGCGCTGGCTGACATTGACGGGCTGGAGCGCATTCGATACACAACCTCCCATCCCCGCGATATGGATGATGAACTCATTGATGCCCACAGGGATATCCCCAAACTTATGCCGTTCCTGCATCTGCCGGTCCAGAGCGGGTCGGACAAAATCCTGAAGGCCATGAACCGCAGGCATACGGCCGACGAATACCGCGAGATTATTGCCCGCGTCAAAAAAGCCCGCCCGGATATCGCGATGTCATCGGACTTCATCGTGGGCTTTCCCGGTGAAACGGAAGAAGACTTCGAGGCCACGATGCAGATCGTGCGCGATGTGACCTATGCCTTTGCCTATTCGTTCAAATACAGTCCCCGCCCCGGCACACCGGCGGCGAATATGGGGGCGCAACTGCCGGAAAACGTCAAAACCAGCCGTATACAAAGGCTTCAGGCGTTACTCAATGAACAACAGCTTGCCTTTAACCGGCAGACAGTCGGTAAAACCGTACCGGTCCTTTTCGACCGAAAAGGCAGTAAAAACGGCCAGCTTCACGGCCGCACGCCTTACAATCAGGCGATTCACGTACAGGCGCCGCACCGCCTGCAGGGTCATGTTATTGAGGCCGCAGTCACCAAAGCCAACGCGAATTCACTCACCGGCGATGTTGCAATATTCTGAAAAAAACTATAGAAGTAGTTGCAACATATCCATAAACATGAGTTCACTTTTATGACTGCACAAAGCGCTGGCGCTCCTGACACTGCACAAGGCGACAATGTAGCTGGCCGTTACTGCATTATCATTGCCGGTGAAAAAGAACCGGAAAAAGTCAGCGAGCGGGTGAATATCGGTTCCCTGTCCGGCAGTAAAAAGAAAAAAATCGAGAACCTGTGTAAAGTAAGCCTGACCGTCGATAACGATAAGGGCGAAATCACGATTTCGCCGGGCCGTAACACGCAAAGAGACGGAATCTATCACCCGGAAATCGCTTACCAAATCCTCACCGACTTGCTTGCAAAAAAAGCATCGCATTCCGTCACGGAACGAGAGTTACACCATTTTTTTGACGCCCATAAACCCAGGAACGCAAAACCGTCCCGACCTGACAGGCGGCGTCAAAAAGGCACGGCAAAACGTATAACAGCCCCAACAGCCTCCGCACCGGTCCCGGCGGAAACAATCCAGCCACGGGTTGTCACAATTCCGGCGCTGGTCCCGTTTTTGCGCCTTCTGGCTCATCACGACCGGGCACGGGCGCTGGAAGTCTTCTCCAATGATCCCCGTATAGGAATCAAAATAGAGTTACATCGCAAGGACGATAACCCGAAAACGCCGCCAACAGGCTTGAAAGCCTATATGCCTGTCTACGCCGACGGCAGCAGCCGCGAAGACAAGTTGCAAATCGCACTCGCTGTTTTAAGCACCCTGTCACAAACGATTAAAAACACCAATCAGAGTATTACCACCGAGATCATTGCCCAGACTCTGGACGCTGAACTGGATCGAAGAACAGCCGAACGCGAGGCCATAGCTGACGCCAGACGCCGGGCAGAGACGGCAGAAGCCGCGCTGCAAAGCGTGAAAAAAGAAAAGAAAACCGGTGAAGCCTATAAATTCAAACTACCGGTGAAAATCCTGAACGGGAAACCGGTTCAGGATTTTGCTGCATATATGGTTTCCGATAACCGCCGCACGGCGATGGTCCCGTTTCGCGAGCATGACGACCTGCCCTTTGAAATCCGGGTTATCGGCGACAAAAACCAGGAGTGCTATTTCGAGATTGTCTCGGACGAGCGTGACCGCCGTTTTGATGAAACCAGCCTGACCCTTGCCAAGTTCCTGCTCGCCAGGTTGCGCGAAGCCTGGCAGGACGGCCGCAATATCCGTAAGGCGTTTGTCGAGCAATTTCTTGAAGATACGCTGCACGATATCAAAACGCATCACACGCAGGAAACTCTCGGCGATAAACTGACTATCATCTTTGCCAATATGGCCGCACGGGAACGGATATCGCTGAGTTTCTCTACACCTGAAGAGCCGGAAACGCGTGCGGACGGACAAGCCGCACCAGAAGCGGACGAAAAGCCGTCCAGCCTCTCCCTCGCCACAGCCGTCTTTACCGAGGGGGGTGATTATCGCCCGCCGGTTCAATTCGATCTGGCGCCGTGGGAAGAAGATGAAAAAGGGCCTTTCATTCGTCACGTGGACGAGCTGGGCAAGGAACAAAAGATCTATCCAACGCCAAATCAGCTGAAATATATCGCAGCACTGCGCAACAACGACGTCAGGTCGATCCTGTTGCACGGTGAAACCGGAACCGGCAAAACCTTCTGGGCGACGCGGGTCGCCCTGGAAATGTTGCAGCAGGGCGCCATCCGCACATTCTTTTACGAACGCGCCACAGCCACAGTCGGCCGGCGGCAATACAATCCCTACCGCAAGGGCGGGGATACCAGCATGTTTTCCAACGTTCTGGAAGATGGCATCGCGACACATCTCGGACAGGGCGATATTGATAAAGGCGAGGATATTTTTAACAGCCTGTCACGTGTCGGCATGGTAAAACGCTATGACCAGATGTACCGCCGCGGCGATAACCTGGATAACGCGTTTCTGCTGCTTGACGAAGCGCAGGATAAGGACGATGAGGAAGTTTTCCACATCATCAGCCGTCCCAAAGACAACGGTAAGGTCGCGCTGATCGGCGATTACAAGCGCCAGAACGATCTGGGCGATATGTCCGGTTTTGCCCGCGAATTTGCGATCCACAGTAATCCTGAAGTCAACCGCGAAGTCACCAGACGCCTGAAAGCTATGGGCCGCGACCCGGCCGAAGGGTCGATCGTCACCATGACCTTCGGGGTTGAAGATATCTCCCGCTCCAACTATACCGCCCGCCTCGTGATGGCGCATGACGTTTATGACGAGATGTTTGGCGAACGACAAAGGCCGAATTACGGCCGCCGCCGCGCCGCAGATTCCCCTCACCCGTCCGATCGCTATGACAACCCACCGGTCCGACCATAATACCATAATACTCACGGATTGATTGCCTCAGGCCCGGAAATTTGAGATAATAGAAGGACTTGCAAAAAGAGGTTGGTTATAGGCAAATCATTGCAAAATCAGAGTCTTACTTTTGAAGACAACAGTCTGGCGGCTGTTCTGTACGGGCAACAAAACGCCCACCTTCAGGCTATCGAAAAAGCACTCGATGTCGAAATTATCAACCGCGGCAACGAAGTCACCATTAATGGCGCCCAGGCTGACAAGGCGCGGCAAATCCTTGATGCCCTGTGGGCAAAGCTTCAGCAAGGGCAGGATGTAGACCTGCATACGGTTGAGTCGGCGATCCGTTTCCTTGAAGAGCAGACCGAAGTTCAGAACGGTAACGGCAAACCGCTCAAAAGCTTTAGCGAAACACAAATACAGATCACGACGCGCAAGAAGCAAATCCAGCCGCGCAGCCCGCTTCAGGCCGCCTATATCCAGGCGATGACGGAGCAAAAGCTCGTCTTCGGTCTTGGTCCCGCAGGTACCGGAAAAACATATCTCGCCGTGGCGATGGCCGTTTCGATGCTCGACGACGGTAAAGTCGAACGCATTGTCCTCAGCCGTCCGGCTGTCGAAGCCGGTGAACGCCTTGGCTTCCTGCCCGGCGAGATGAAAGAAAAGATGGATCCTTACATGCGCCCGCTCTACGATGCGCTGCATGACACGATGGCCGCCGACAAGATCATGAAAAAGCTGGCCAGCGAGGAGATTGAGGTCGCTCCCCTCGCCTTCATGCGCGGCCGCACGCTGAACAACGCGTTTATTATCCTGGATGAAGCGCAGAACAGCACCCCTATGCAAATGCTTATGTTCCTGACGCGAATGGGCGAAAACTCCCGCATGGTCATTACCGGTGACGCCAGCCAGACCGACCTGCCCGGCGGTACGCCCTCCGGCTTGACCGAGGCGACCGATATCCTGGCGCCGATCGATGACATCGGGTTTATCCAGTTCACAGCCAGGGATGTCGTGCGCGACAAGCTGGTGGCCAAAATTGTAGAGGCTTATGATGCACGCCGCAAACGCACGGACTGATATAATGCCAGAGTTCGCGATCGATATAGATCAACGCAGCCCGCTCTGGACCGCCGCCGGTTTCGATATTGAAAAGACGGTTTATAATGCCGCGGCCAAAGCCCTCGAATTTGCCGGCTTTGATCATCCTGCCGCGGAAATCAGTATCGTACTGACTGACGATGACTTTATCCGTACCCTGAACCGTGATTACCGCGGTAAGGACAAGGCGACGAATGTCCTTTCATTTCCGCAGCTTGATGGTAACGGCCCGGCCCTTCCGGGACCTGTCACGTTGGGCGATATCGTAATTGCCTTCGAGACAGTGCGGACAGAGGCAGAAGACAGTGGAAAAGGCTTACACGACCATTTTGTACATATGATCGTGCATGGCACGCTGCACCTGCTCGGCCACGATCATGAGCAGGATGACGAAGCGGCCGTCATGGAAGCACTGGAAATTGAAATTTTGCTGGCGCTCGGGGTTGAAAACCCTTATACCGGCACAAATTTTATGGCATAGTTAAAAGATAGATATGTTTAAAATGACCGATACGCAGAACAACAACCAAGACGATAGCGAAGACCCTCCGAGTACCGCCGCCGGCATTCCGGCGCTGCAGGACAGGAATTCCCAGGTAACGAAGCCTAACGGTATACATGGCGCCAACGGCAATGTCGGCGGCATTTTCCATTGGATCAAAACCGCCGTCAGGGGCAAAAGCGATACGACCCTGCGCGAAGCGATTGAGGAATATATTGAAGAAGCTGAAAACGGCAGCGAGGATAACACCTCGTCTGTTTCCGAACATGAACGAACGCTGATCTCGAATATCCTCAAGCTGCGCGATCATACGGTTCTGGACGCGATGATTCCGCGTGCCGACATTATTGCGATTGACGTGAATGCGACACAGGACGAACTCTTGTCACTGTTGTCAGAACGTCAACACAGCCGCTTCCCGGTTTATCGCGAAACGCTCGACGAGATTGTCGGCACAATTCATATCAAGGATATTTTGGGTTGTCTGGCCGATAACCGAGTTATTGAAATCGAAGACCTGGTGCGCGACGTTCCCATCGTCTCGCCCTCAATGCAGGTTCTTGACCTGTTGCTCATGATGAAACAGATGCGCAAGCATATGGCCCTGGTGGTTGATGAATTTGGCGGCATTGACGGGCTGGTGACGATTAACGACGTCATCGAATCGATCGTCGGTGAAATCGAGGATGAGTATGATCAGGACGATGATCCCCAGCTTGCCGAAAATACCGACGGCTCCGTCCTTGCCGACGCCCGCTATGATATAGAGGAATTTGAAGAGCGTTTTGGTGAAATGCTAAGCGAAGAAGAGCGCGAAGATATTGACACTCTCGGCGGTCTGGTCTTCAGCCTTGCCGGCCGTGTCCCGGCCCGCGGCGAAATCCTGACCCACTCCAGCGGTATGATCTTCGAGGTCGTTGATGCCGATCCGCGCCGCGTAAACCGGCTTAAAATTAAAAATATCCCCTTGCCCGCTGCGTAACAATGTACTAAGTCGCACGAATGTCTTTTGAACGCATTCGTGAAATGATGCGCGATGTTCCTTCATGGCCGGCCGCTGTGAAGGTATTTTTATCTTTTCTCGCGGGCGCCTGCATGGTTCTGGCCCTGCCGCCCTATAATTGGTGGCCCTGCTTCTTTCTGGGCATGTCACTTTTCTATATTGTGGTAGCGCACAGCACCTCAGGCAAGACCGCCTTCGCATATGGCTGGTGTTTCGGCTTCGGCTATTTTGTCTGCGGTATCGGCTGGATTGCCAACGCCCTGCTGGTTGACGGCAACGATTACGCCTGGGCCTGGCCGCTGGCCGCCGCGGGCCTGCCGGCCCTGCTCGCGCTCTTCACCGCCACGGCAAGCCTGCTTGCTGTAAAATACAGCGATCTGAAAACCCTCTCCGGCTTTGCACTGTTTCTCGCCGCCATCATGATCAGTGAATATCTGCGCGGTCATATACTGACCGGTTTTCCATGGAACCTTTACGGCTATATCTGGGCGGAAACACTACCGCTGGCGCAACTAACCTCACTCGCCGGCATATACGGCTTGTCACTATTGACGCTGGCCGGGGGGGCCATTGCCGGTTTTATAGTTATCTGGAGGCACGGCCTGCCCGCCAAAGGCAGCCTGCTCGGCGCCCTCCTGTTTCTTTACGGTATTACCTATTTTTGGGGCCACAACCGCCTGCAGGCACACCCAACGGAAATACGGAACGATCTGACGATCCGGCTGGTCCAGCCGAATATCGCGCAGGAAGATAAATGGAATCCGGACAAACTGATGGCCAACCTTGGCAAATTACTGGAATTGTCCACCGCCAATGACATCAACAACCTGATGCCAACGCTGATTGTCTGGCCCGAAACCGCCCTGACACCGCGCCTGTTGCAGGACGAAATCGCCGCCACGGCCATCAAGGACATGATGCGCAGCTACAGCCAACCTGTCTTTCTGGCCAGCGGGTTGTTACGCTCAGAACACCGGCAAGAGGAAAACCGACGTCTTTACTATAACAGCCTGGCGCTGTTTGACCGCCGGTTGCAGCCCGTTGGCATGTTTGATAAAGCGCACCTTGTACCGTTCGGCGAGTATATGCCGCTGCAGGACTGGATACCGCTAAGGCCCGTTGCACAATATACGGGATTCGAATCGGGGCATGGTCCGGCAACGCTCAGCATACCTATACAGACCGCACCGACATTCAGCCCGCTGATTTGTTATGAAGTTATCTTCTCCGGCGCCCTGACACCAAGAGACGACCGCCCGGAATTTATCGTCAATGTCACGAACGATGGCTGGTACGGTGATAGCGCCGGGCCGCCCCAGCATTTTGCCAAGACCCGGTTCCGCGCCATCGAGGAAGGTCTTCCCGTAGTGCGATCGGCAAACACCGGTATTTCCGGCGTTATCGACCCGCTGGGCCGCATAATTTACCAGCAGCCTCTTCTGACAGCGGCAGGATATAACATCATTTTGCCAAACAGGCTGGACAATGCACCTCTCAATATCCATCTTAAGGATAGGGCTTTTTATATCATTCTGGCTATATTGTGCCTGCTGTCGTTTCTATTGCAAATAAAGCGTCAGGCCCATGGCCCCTGAGCAACCATGATGGTCGTCAGAGACAGGACAAAAAAGACTTGCTTCACTCTAAACGATCATGCTCTTGTTGATGCAACTATGCTGTGAAAGCATATGGTCTTTTAATTAAAAGGATTTTCAGCGTTTGTTTTCAAAATGCTTGAAACCCTTCAAGAATAAAAACGTGAATACAATGAACCAAACAACGAAAAAACGATCACCTAATCCTGTAGACGTTCATGTCGGTGAACGCCTGCGCTCCCGCCGCGTCTTGCTGGGCATAAGCCAGGAAAAACTGGCCGATGCCGTTGGTATCACCTTTCAACAGGTCCAAAAATACGAACGTGGAGCAAACCGGGTCAGCGCCAGCCGCCTATGGCAATTCAGCAAGATCCTCGACGCACCGATATCCTATTTCTTTGATAGTTTCTCAGAACCGAAAAACCCGGTTACTGTCGGTCTTTCTGATAACCTGCAGGAAGGCTTTGCGCACGATGCCAACGTCATGGAACAAAAGGAAACGATCGATCTTATTCGTGAGTACTATTCTATCCCCGACCCTAAGCTGCGCCGCGATCTGTTCAAGATGATCAAGACAATGGCGGCGAATATGAGGGACGAGGGCTAGACCTCAAGCCGCAACATACACGGATCTGTCTCCGGTCTTGCGCCACGCTTGAATTATGTTAGGATTCGTAGAGTTTAATAAATTTTCTCTTACGGATAGCAGGCCCATGAAAACCATGACAAAAGAACAACCCGTATATGATGTAACTGCCTCAGAAGACAGCGCGACGTTAAAAGATTTCGTTTTCACCAGCGAGTCGGTATCTGAAGGTCACCCTGACAAAATCTGCGACCAGGTTTCGGACGCGATTCTGGATCACTATATGACCGCCGACCCCGACTGCCGCACGGCAATCGAATGTGTAACGACAACCAACTATCTGGGTATTTTCGGTGAAGCGCGCGGTCCGGACAGCATCAGCCCCGATGATATCGAGCAGATCTCCCGCCAGCAAATCCGCGATATCGGTTATGAGCAAGACGATTTCCATTGGCAGAAGATCGAAGTTGAAAACCGGGTGCATAAACAGTCCGCTGATATTGCCGTGGGTGTTGATAGCGGCGAGAACAAGGACGAAGGGGCCGGTGACCAGGGAATCATGTTCGGCTTTGCCTGCCGTGAGACCAAGGCGTTAATGCCAGCTCCTATTCATTTCTCACACGAAATTCTGCGCTCACTGGCCGAAGCCCGCCATTCAGGCGCATTGGCAAAACTCGGTCCCGATGCCAAATCGCAGGTTTCGCTTGAATATCGCGACGGCCGCCCGGTGCGGGCCACTTCGGTTGTCGTCTCGACCCAGCATGATGACAGCGTGTCGCAGGACGAAGTGCGCGAGATGGTGCGCCCGCATGTGCTGGATGTCCTGCCCGAAGGCTGGATGTGCCCGGAGGAAGAATTCTACGTCAACCCAACCGGCCGTTTTGTCATCGGTGGACCGGTTAGTGATGCCGGCCTGACAGGACGCAAAATCATTGTTGATACTTATGGCGGCGCCTGCCCTCACGGCGGCGGCGCTTTCTCAGGCAAAGACCCGACAAAGGTTGACCGCAGCGCTGCTTATGCTGCACGCTATGTCGCCAAGAACCTCGTTGCTGCGGACTATGCCGAGAAATGCACGATCCAGCTGTCCTATGCGATCGGCATCAGCAAGCCGCTGTCAGTCTACGTCAACACGTACGGTACCGGGACAGTGCCAGAGGCCGTTCTTGTTGACGCGATCGGTAGAGTCATCGACCTCAGCCCGCGCGGCATTCAGGATCATCTGAAACTCCGCCGTCCGATTTATGCCCGAACCGCCAAATACGGCCATTTCGGTCGTGAGCCGGACGCCGATGGCGGCTTTAGCTGGGAAAAGCTTGACCTCGTCGACGCGCTGCGCAAAGAGATTGGCTAAGACAACCGATAGTCCCCGTAAGCGTGTCTACGGCCGTCGCAGCGGCAGGCCGCTCAATAAAGAACGCAAGACTGCGCTCGATCACCTGCTGCCGCAACTCGGGATACCGGCGGATCGCCTCACCGAACAGGGCGATCTGTGCCCTTCAACGCTCTTTACAAACACGCCTTCAGATATCTGGCTGGAGATCGGTTTCGGCAGCGGCGAACATCTCACAGCTTTAATGGATCGGCATCCGGACCGGGCCTATATCGGCGTCGAACCGTTTATCAACGGCATGGCCGCGTTCCTGAAAGATATCAAGGACAAGCCGCATGAGAATGTTCGCGTACTGATGGACGACGCGATTCTGGTCGCCCGCTCACTGAAGCCTGAGAGTCTGGGCGGCATTTACATCCTCAACCCCGATCCGTGGCACAAAAAACGCCACCACAAGCGCCGTATGGTCAGCCGTACGAATCTCGACCAGTTCGCGCGTATTCTCAGGCCCGGCGGGCGGCTGATCATGTCAACTGACGTGCCGGATCTTGCCGAGTGGATGATCACAGAAACGGTCAGCCATCCGGCTTTTACGTGGACAGCCAGTAAAGCCGATGACTGGCGTACGCCGCCACCCGGCTGGATCACGACACGCTATGAGCAAAAAGGCGCCAGAGGCGCAGATAAAATGGTTTATCTGCTCTTTGAGCGTACTTGAACGTACAAAATAATCCTTGCGTTTTTGCGCTGCGGTACTTATATTGCCTGCAAAACCCGGAATTGATAAGGGTGGGTCCGCAGAACGGCCCGCCTTTTTTATTGGCTTTTTACCGGTTTGGAATAGTGGAACGCATGAAAGGCAGTCAGCTGGAACGCAATATCGCCGCACTGGCCGGCCCGGTGATCGAAGATAAGGGCTTTCGCCTGATCGGCGTGACCTTTAAGGGCGGCACGTTGCAGATCATGGCCGAAGACCCGGCGACTCGCCGGTTGGGCGTTGACGACTGCGCGATGCTAAGCCGCGAGATTTCGACCCTGCTGGAAGTTGAGGACCCGATCAGGGGCGCGTACCGGCTGGAAATCAGCTCCCCCGGCATTGACCGGCCGCTGGTTGCCCTTGAGGACTTCGCAACATACGAAGGGTTTGAGGCCAAGATCGAGATCGACCCGCCGCGCGAAGATGGCCGCAAACGCTTCCGCGGACGGCTGACCGGGACGGAAGGAAACGATATATTGCTGGAAACCGATCAGGGACCGGTCACCTTGCCCTTCGCTGCGATTGATAAAGCGAAGCTGGTACTGACCGACGATCTGATCAAACAGACTGCAAATACACAGGACTAACAAGAGCACAAAAGGACCAAAGGAAAGACAAGACCATGACTGAACTCCTGCAAGTTGCCGACGCCGTTGCGCGTGAAAAGAACATTGACCGTGAAATCGTGCTGGAAGCGATGGAAGAAGCTATCCAGAAGGCCGGCCGCTCCAAATACGGCCATGACCACGATATCCGCGCCACGATCGACCGCAACAACGGCGCGATAGACCTGAAACGCTTCCGTGAAGTGGTCGAGGAGATCGAGGACGACGCGAAGGAGCTAACCCTCGACGAAGCCAAACGCATTCAGTCCGGAATCGCTGTTGGCGAATTCATCATCGACGACCTGCCGCCGCTGGATTTCGGCCGTATTGCCGCCCAGACGGCCAAGCAGGTGATCATGCAGAAAGTGCGCGAGGCCGAGCGTGCCCGCCAGTACGAAGAGTTCAAGGATCGTGTTGGCGAACTGATTAACGGCGCTGTTAAACGGGTCGAGTTCGGTAACGCGACTGTCGATATCGGTGGACGGGCTGAAGCCATGCTCCGCCGGGACGAAACCCTGCCGCGCGAACATATCAAGAATAACGACCGCGTCCGCGCCTTTATCTACGATGTCCGCGAAGAAGTGCGCGGCCCGCAGATTTTCCTTTCGCGGACACGCCCGGAATTCATGGCCAAGCTGTTTACACAGGAAGTGCCGGAAATTTATGACGGGATCATCGAGATCAAATCCGTCGCCCGTGACCCGGGCAGCCGCGCCAAGATTGCCGTTTATTCGAACGACCCGTCGATCGACCCGGTCGGCGCCTGTGTCGGCATGCGCGGCAGCCGTGTGCAGGCCGTTGTTAACGAGCTGCAAGGCGAGAAAATTGACATCATACCGTGGACCGAGGATATCGCCAGCTTTACCGTGAGTGCCCTCGCCCCGGCTGAGGTCAGCAAGGTTGTGCTGGACGAGGTCAGCAAACGCATGGAAGTCGTCGTGCCGGAAGAGCAACTAAGCCTCGCGATCGGCCGCCGCGGTCAAAATGTCCGTCTGGCTTCGATCCTGACCGGTTGGGATATCGATATTATGACCGAGGAAGAAGAGTCGCAGCGCCGGGCGGAAGAGTTCCAGAAACGATCAAGCCTGTTCATTACCGCTCTTGACGTGGACGAAGTGATCGCGCACCTGCTGGTCGCCGAAGGCTTTAGCAGCATTCAGGAAATCGCCGAAACCCCGGTCGAAGAACTCAACAGTATCGAGGGCTTTGAAGAGGAAATCTCGCAGGAACTGCAAAACCGGGCCAATACATGGCTTGAAGAGCAGGAAAAACAACTGCGCGAAAAGCAGGCCGAACTGGGCATCGCGGACGATCTGGTTGAATTCGAAGGCCTGACGCCCGATATCATTATCAAGCTGGGCGAAAATGGCGTCAAAAGCCGTGACGATCTCGCCGATCTGGCCACCGACGAGTTGACCGAAATTCTCGGCGAAGAGACGATGGCCGCTTCGGATGCCGAAAAGCTGATCATGCGTGCCCGGGCACACTGGTTCGAAGCTGAAGACGCCGCTGCCGCGGAAGCAGAGGCACAGGAAGAAGCGGACGCCGCAACACCGGACGCTGAAACCGTTATCGACGCCCCGCCGGTTGAAACGGCAATGGAAGACGAGCCGAAAGCGGAAGCCGCCGGCAATGTATAGGCAGCAGGCAGGGGCGCAAAAAATCGCCCTGACGCTCTGGTCATATGGACCGGAACTGTGTAAAAGGACAATTGATGAGCGAAACCAAAGACAAAGAAACAGACGCCGGCTCCGGCAAAAAGAAGACTCTCAGCCTGGGCGGCACTCTCAGCCTCAAGGGCGGAGCCAAGGCACCCGCCTCACCCGGCGGGGCGTCAACTGGCGGCCGGGGCAAGTCCGTAGCCGTAGAGGTCCGGCGCAAACGCACTGCGCCGAAGCCTGCCGGCGATGAAGGTGCCAGTGAATTACAGCAACTAACGTCACAAGAACGCGAAGCCCGGATGCGCGCTTTGCAGGAAGCCGAGAAAGAGGCGCAGCGCCGTAAGGAAGAAGCGAAAAAGGCGCCGAAAGAGTCGGCGAAGGAAACCGACGCCGATAAAAAAGCCAAGGCCGAGGAAGAACAGCGCCAGAAAGAACTGGCCGAACTGCAGCGGATCGAGGAAGAAGAGCGCCGCCAGCAAGAACAAATGGCCGCTGCCATACCGCCGCCGCCGGGACAAACCCCGCAACGCAATAAGAAAGACATTTCAGCCGCCGATGCGGAAGAGGAAGAAAGCTACCGCGCCCGCATGAAACGGCAGGCGCAGCGCCGCCCGGCGCGCAGCGGCCAGCAGGACCGCCGCCGCGGCAAGCTGACCGTCACACAGGTTCTCAACGAAGATTACGAAAAAGACCGCGGCCCGTCCCTCGCCGCCCAGAAACGCGCCCGCGAAAAGGCCCGTATGGCCGCGCAGGGCAAAGAAGAGCAAAAGATCTCGCGTGAAGTCGTTGTCCCTGAAACCATCACGGTCCAGGAACTCGCCAACCGGATGGCTGAACGCGGTGCAGACGTCATCAAAGAATTGATGAAAATGGGCGTGATGGCCACGATTAATGAAACGATTGATGCCGACACCGCCGAACTGCTGGTCGATGAATTCGGCCACAAAATCAAGCGCGTTACTGATGCCGACGTCGAGGCTGACCTTGAGGGTGAAGATGATGCGCCGGAAAGCCTGCAACCGCGCCCGCCGGTCGTGACTGTCATGGGCCATGTCGATCATGGCAAGACCTCGCTGCTCGATGCCCTGCGCCAGACTGATGTCGTCGCAGGTGAAGCGGGCGGCATTACCCAGCATATCGGCGCATACCAGATCACCCGCCCCAACGGCGCGAAGATCACCTTCCTTGATACGCCGGGCCACGCGGCCTTCACGCAAATGCGCGCGCGCGGGGCGAATATCACCGATATCGTCATTCTCGTTGTTGCTGCGAATGACAGCATTATGCCGCAGACAATCGAAGCGATTAACCACGCCCGCGCGGCCAACGTGCCGATTATCGTGGCAATCAATAAGGTAGACCTGCCCGATGCCGACCCGCAAAAGGTCAAAAACGACCTGTTGCAGCACGAAGTGATTGTCGAGGATTTCGGCGGCGAAGTCCCGAGCGTTGAAGTCTCTGCCAAGCAGCGGCAGGGCATGGACGCATTGGAGGAAATGATCCTGCTTCAGGCCGAAATGCTTGAACTAAAGGCCAATCCTGACCACTCAGCGATTGGTACGGTTGTTGAAGCCAAGCTGGAGCAAGGGCGCGGCCATGTTGCCACGGTCCTCGTACAACGCGGCACTTTGAGAGTCGGCGATATTTTCGTCGTCGGTGCTGAATGGGGCCGCGTGCGGGCCCTGATCAGCGATCACGGCAAAACTATTGAAGAAGCCTTACCGGGACAACCGGTCGAGATTCTCGGCCTGAACGGTGCGCCCGAGGCCGGCGACCAGTTCGTTGTCGTCAACGAGGAAGCCAAAGCCCGGAACGTTAGCAGTTACCGCCAGCGCAAGAAGCGTGAAGCCACCAACGTCAAATCCGTTGAAGGCACCGATTCCATGGATGCGTTCGAACAAATGCTGGCCGCTGCCCGCGAGGGTAATAAACAAACGCTGGGTGTTGTGATCAAGGCCGATGTGCATGGCTCAATCGAAGCCATTGAGCACTCCCTCAAGAAAATCGAGGACGAGAACGAAGATATCGTGATCAAGGTTCTGCACTCCGGTACCGGCGGTATTATCGAATCCGACGTCACGCTGGCTGAAGCTTCGGGCGGTATGATTATCGGCTTTAATGTCCGTGCCAATACGCAGGCCCGCGAGCTGGCCGAGCGCGAAGGCATAGAAATCCGTTATTACAATGTGATTTACGATGTCATTGACGATGCCAAGAATATCCTGACCGGCCTGCTGGCCCCGACAAAGCGCGAGGAATATCTCGGACAAGCCCAGATCAGACAGGTCTTCCGCATTACCAAGGTGGGGAATGTCGCGGGCTGTGAGATCACGATCGGTGTTGTCAAACGCGGTGCCGGCGTACGGCTGCTGCGGGATGATGTCGTTATCCATGAAGGCACGCTCAAGACCCTCAAACGCCACCAGGACGAGGTCAAAGAGGTCAAAGAGGGCATGGAATGCGGCATGGCGTTCGAGAATTACGACGATATCAAGGAAGGCGACGTCATAGAATGCTATGAGATCGTCGAGGAAGCCCGCAAGGTCGAGTAACTATCATGAACCGTTCAGGCCCTACACAGCGCCAGCTGCGCGTCGGCGAGCAATTGCGGCATATGATTGCCGAAACATTGCAACGCGGTCACTTTGACGACGAAGCGCTGATTGACGATGCGCCGAATGTTACCGTTTCCGAAGTGCGGGTCAGCCCCGACCTGAAAAACGCGACGGCCTATGTCATGAGCCTGGGCGGCGCGCATATGGATGAAATCCTGCCCGCCCTGAATGATGCTGCGCCGTATTTCCAGAAGGAAATCAACCGTCAGTCCGAACTCAAGTTCACACCGCGCCTGTCCTTCGTGCGTGACCACAGCTTCGAGGAAGCGCAGCGGATTGAGGAAATCCTGCACAACCTGCCGGAAACCAAGCGGCAGAACGATGGGTAGGCGGCGCAAAGGCACCATTATCAACGGCTGGGTCAATCTCGATAAGCCCACCGATCTTGGCTCGACCGAAGCCGTCAGCATCGTGCGCCGCGCTCTGAACGCCCAGAAAGCCGGACATGGCGGTACGCTTGACCCGCTGGCCACCGGTATCCTGCCGATTGCGCTTGGCGAGGCCACCAAAACGATCCCCTACTGCCAGGATGCCCTCAAAATCTATACGTTCAGCGTGATCTGGGGGGAAGCGCGGAACACAGACGACGCCGAAGGCGAGGTCATCGAAACGTCAGAGCACCGCCCCTCAGAACAGGACATTCTTAATCTCCTGCCGGGCTTTACCGGCGACATCGCACAGGTGCCGCCGCAATTCTCGGCCATCAAGATTGACGGCGAACGCGCCTACGATCTCGCCCGCGACGGGCAGCAACTGGAGATCAAAGCCCGCCCGGTTTACATCGAAACGCTGGAGTTGCTTGAAAACGGCCCCGACAAAGCCCGCTTCCGCTGCGTCTGTGGCAAAGGCACCTATATGCGTTCCCTCGCCCGCGATATGGCAAAAGCGCTCGGCACGGTCGGTTATATTGCCGACCTGCGCCGTGAAGCGGTCGGCGCCCTGACGCTGGACAATGCGATTTCTCTTGCAAAATTCAGGGAAATCGCCGATAGTGCCGGGCCTGAGGAGCTGGTTTCCTCAGCAGTGCTTCCTGTTGAGACCGTGCTGGACGACATCCCGGCTCTGGCCTTGAACGAACGGGAAGCGGTGCGGCTGAAAAACGGGCAGACGCTCTCTTTCATCGCCCGCCCCGATGTAGACAGACTGCATCACGCGGGCCTTGACCTGGAGCATGAAGCCCATGCCCTCGCCTTTTACAACGACAAGCCCATTGCGCTTGTGACCGTGCAAGGCGTTGATATCCGGCCGCTACGTGTATTGAACCTATAAAAAAGGAGTACCCGATGTCGATTACAGCAGAACGTAAGCAAGAGCTTATCGGTGAATATGAAACCAAAAAAGGTGATACAGGCTCACCGGAAGTACAAATCGCAATTCTGACCGAGCGAATTAACAACCTGTCAGAGCATATGCAGGGCCATAAGAAAGACGTGCACAGCCGCCGCGGCCTGCTCAAAATGGTCGCCCAGCGCCGCAAGTTGCTCGACTACCTGAAAGCCAAGGATGAAGGCCGGTATCAGGACCTGATCAAACGCCTCGGTATCCGGCGCTAAGAACATAGATTATAGACAGGCGGACAAAAAGCGGCGCCACAGCCGCTTTTTTCTTGTGAAACGAACGAATCAGGCTGTAGCATTTTTTCATGCGCTCATTGTTTCACACCGCATTCATTGCCCCTTTTAAAAACCGGGAAAGAGCCCGGCTGTATTTCGCTACAATCTTTGGCTGCTTTGGCCACTCCGGTAGTTCACTGTTTTTAACCTATGACTACGCTACGGCCGATCCCGCCCTGGTTCTGGCTTTTATGACAGGCAGTATCCTGATTATGGGGGTGCTTTTATTCCCCCTCCTTTTCATGCTGGCGGCGGCGGCAGGACGGCGAACGCTGATAACGACTTTAGCCGTTATCCAGATTCTGGCTCTGGGCAGCGCTTTCCCGGTCGAACACCTGTTCAGTCACCCGGTCGTTTCAGCCTTTGCCATCGGCCTGATTTTGGCCCTGATCTCGGCCCCGCTATGGATTACCTACCACATACTGATGGTTCACCACACGTCAGACGATAACCGCGGCAACGAGGTATCCATCGCCAATCTCGGTATTAGCATAGGCGCGATCATGGGCTCGCTCAGTGCCGGATTCGCTCTATATTTTGACGTGGTCAATGGATACATACTCACATGCCTGTTATTTATTTTATGCGCCACGACAGCGATGAGCCTGATGATTCCCCGCGATGATATGCCGGCAGCGCACCATAAGAAGATCAATATATACGGCACTCTGGTCCGCCGCCCGTGGCGGACCCTGAATACGATTATGGATGGCTGCTTCAACAGCCTGATTGGCTACCTTTCACCCGTATGGCTAAAAATGATCGGTCTGAGCGGGCTGGGCGTGGGCCTGGTCACAGCGTGCCAGTTCATCCTGAAACTCTTTATCTCGCCCCTCACCGGCCATTGGATCAGGCGCAATAACGGCCATGAAAGCCAGATCGGCTCCGCTCTCAATATCGCGGGCTGGCTACCCTGGCTTTTCAGCGCCACGCCCTTCAACCTGGTCTGGTCGTACTTATTCTGGGGCGCCGGCCAGCATATGTACAGCGTGGGCTTACAGAGCCGCTGGTATGAAGACCGCACCTATGAGAATATGGCCGCGCGCGAGGTTTGCCTCGGCATCGGCCGGTACGCAACAATCCTCGCTGCCCTGCCCCTTATTTACGGCAATATCGGCATGTTTTTCGTTTTTGCAGCGGCCCTGACAACGGTTAAATTCATCATCAGCAGCCGGGAATCGCGTACACTGATACCGAGGCCGAAGTAAACAAGCCAAAACCCGGTCGCCAGACCCGTACTGTACGTTATTCAGTATTCAGGCCGCTTTTTTATCCTCAAGGAAATAGCGCGCCTTGATCTTACCGTCTTCAAGTTCAAACACCAGCGGCACACCCGTCGGCATCTCGGCTTTGTTGATCGTCTCCGGCGTTTCGACGCCGAGGATAATCAGCATCGCCCGCAGTGAATTACCGTGCGCGGCCATCAGGATGTTTTGCCCCTGATCGACCAGCGGTTTAATCTCCGCCTCATAATATGGCCGCACACGCTTTTCAACAACATCCTGAAGACATTCACCACCCGGCGGCGGTACGTCATAGGAGCGTCGCCAGATATGAACCTGCTCCTCGCCGAACGCGGCCCGGGCCTCGTCCTTGTTCTGCCCTGTCAGATCGCCGTAATCGCGCTCCCGCAGATCGTCGTGCCGTACCATGTCGGCGATCAAATGCGCCTGCCCCCCTTCTTCAAGAGCAATCTCGGCGGTATTGGCGGCCCGCTTCAGGGTACTGGTAAACACTTTGTCGAAGTTGATACCGGCCTGCTGCAAACGCTGACCGGCTTCAGTCGCTTCGCGAATACCATTTTCGCTGAGTTCAACATCGGTGAAGCCTGTGAAACGATTTTCAAGATTCCACTGGCTTTCGCCGTGACGCAGCAGAACAAGGTAATTGGACATGATAACTATAAATCCTCTTTCCGAAATTTATTGGCAAAGAACCAGGCGTTATAGGCCAGCACAAACGTAATAAAGCCGATCACCAGGAACCCCGGATCGCCACCGCTGATTGACGCCAGTATCGAGACACCGGAAAAGAAGTACATGACAACGGACAGATAAAACAGAACAGGGACAACGAAGTTGAGAATCAAATGTATTGGTTTCATGGAGATCTCCAAGGGTTAAAGCATTAGGAATGACGTTAAGATTACTGTATTTTTCTTTGACTTACCTCTGTAATCATGCCATTAAAAGCACAACTGTCAAGGGATGCTGGCCGGTCTACGGTTGACTGCTGACAGCGGATACATAAAAAAACATCGTTGTCCGTTGCCTGTTGTCCACCGAAAACCTCCCCAACGCCCTTTCAGTCATGAAACACACATAGCTCTAAGCAAAGCGGAGAATCGTAAAGATCCTGCGGCTTGTATGCTTAGAGTCATAATGAATAAACGATACGATGAAAGGATAAACGAATATGTTTAATGTATATCGCAAGGAAGTTGACTTTGCGGGCGAAACGCTAATTCTGGAAACTGGAAAAGTCGCCCGCCAGGCTGACGGCTCTGTCATGGTAACCTATGGCGGCACCTCGGTGCTTTGTACTGTTGTCGGTGCCAAGGATATCCGCGAAGGGCAGGACTTTTTCCCGCTGTCGGTTCACTACCAGGAAAAGACTTATGCTGCCGGTAAAATTCCGGGCGGCTTCTTCAAACGCGAAGCGAAACCGAGCGAAAAAGAAGTGCTGACGTCGCGCCTGATCGACCGGCCGATTCGCCCGCTCTTCCCGAAAGGTTTCCTCAACGAAGTTCAGGTTATCGCGACTGTTGTGGCGCATGATCTTGAAAATGACCCGGATATTGTGGCCATGATCGGCTGTTCTGCCGCCCTGACCATTTCCGGCATTCCGTTCATGGGGCCGATCGGCGGCGCGCGCGTTGGCTATATTGACGGCAAATATGTTGTCAACCCGACGCTCCAGCAAATGGAAGACAGCGACCTCGATCTGGTTGTTGCCGGCACGCAGGAAGGCGTTCTGATGGTTGAATCAGAAGCGCAGGAACTGGACGAAGGCGTTATGCTCGATGCGGTTATGGAAGGATGGAAAGCCTTCCAGCCGGTTATCGGCGCAATTATCGACCTGGCCGAAATGTGTGCGAAAGAACCGTGGGACGTTACCGAGACCCCGGCCGAGATCAAAGCCATGGCAGAAGAGCTTAAAGCCGGCTTCGCTGATGATGTGGCCAAAGCCTACACGATCAAGGACAAGCTGGAGCGCCTGAACGCCGTCGGTGAAGCGCGCAAAGCCGCAATCGAGAAATTCCTCGACGAAGAAAAAGGATTGAACGAATCTGTCGTCACGTCCAAATTCAAGGAACTTGAATCCGACGTCGTCCGTGGCGATATCCTTAAAACCGGCAAGCGGATTGACGACCGCGATACGAAAACGGTCCGGCCGATCGTCGCCGAAGTTGGCGTGTTGCCGCGCGCCCACGGCTCCGCCCTGTTTACCCGCGGCGAGACACAGGCACTGGTCGTCACGACACTGGGCACCGGCCAGGACGAGCAGATCATTGACGCTCTTGCGGGCGAATACCGCGAGCGCTTCATGCTGCATTATAACTTCCCGCCCTACTCTGTCGGCGAAGCAGGCCGCATGGGCCCGCCGGGCCGCCGCGAAGTCGGTCACGGCAAGCTCGCATGGCGCGCGATCCACCCGATGATGCCTGATGCCGAAGCGTTCCCGTACACGATGCGCGTTGTGTCGGAGATTACAGAGTCCAACGGTTCAAGCTCCATGGCAACTGTCTGTGGCACCTCGCTGGCGCTGATGGATGCCGGTGTACCGCTGGCGAAACCGATTGCCGGTATCGCCATGGGTCTGATCAAGGAAGGCGATGATTTCGCTGTCCTGTCCGATATTCTCGGCGATGAAGACCATCTCGGCGATATGGACTTCAAGGTTGCCGGTACGCAGGACGGTATCACCAGCCTGCAGATGGACATCAAGATTACTTCGATCACCGAGGAAATCATGAAGATCGCGCTGGACCAGGCCAAAGACGGCCGGATCCACATTCTCGGCGAAATGGCCAAGGCACTCGATACCGCCCGCGAAGAAACCAGTTCTTACGCGCCGCAAATCGTGACGCTGAAAATCCCGGTCGACAAGATCCGTGATGTGATCGGCACGGGCGGCAAGGTCATCCGCGAGATCGTTGAAGAGACCGGCGCCAAGATCGACATTGATGATGACGGCACGGTCAAGGTCGCCGCCGTTAACCAGGAATCAATCGACCAGGCCGTTGACTGGATCAAGAGCCTGACTGAAGAGCCGGAGCTGAACGCTGTGTATACCGGCACCGTCGTTAAGGTCGTTGATTTCGGCTGCTTCGTAAACTTCATGGGCAGCCGCGACGGTCTTGTCCATATCTCGGAGCTTCAGGAAGCCCGCACCGCCAAAACTACAGACGTTGTCAACGAAGGCGACGAGGTTAAGGTACAGGTTATCGGCTTTGACGAGCGCGGCAAGATCAAGCTGTCGATGAAGCGCGTCGACCAGGAAACCGGCGAGCTTATCCCGCGCAAGGACAAAGGCGAGAAAAAAGAAGCCAACGGCTAGACCTTAATATCCTGCAGATAACAAAAAGCCCGGCTGTTCATTCCTGCCGGGCTTTTTATATGCCTACCTGTTAAAAGCCACAGGCGCCAAAGGCAGCGCGCGGTAATCGGCCTCGTAATGGATCTTACCCAGATCATCAAAATGCCCGTCGGGTATTGTCCGGTTCCGCACCGGCGGCGGCTCCTCATCATCTCTTAATATATCGCTCATGCTTATAGCCCATGTATAATCACTCGCCAGTTCGCCCTCATCTATTAAAAGCTGGTAGATTTGACGCGCCGCCTGCCCGGACTCCGTCCACTCCGGATGGTGAGTTTGTATGACTTCCATCAAGCCCGCTGCAACTTTCAGATCGCCTCTTGTTTCGGCAAACTGGCTCAAACAATTAAATGCGTCCTGATAAGGCACACTGGCATATAAAGGATCGGTCAATTGCGATGAAGCGGTGACCTGAATGGCATGGGCATCCAGTTCCAGTTCGATCTGGTAAGCAATTTCGTCTTCTATTACCAGATTACTCAGAGAGATATAACCACGGAAATATTGTTCCGCGTGATGCAGCTCCTGGTAATTCAATGAAACAAGGCAGCCCATGCTATGTTTTTCATTAAAAACCATGGTGTTTTCTGCCATATAAAAAGCAGCATCCAATAATCCGTTTGAAAACCCGTTTTCTTCAGGGTTTATGATGCAGACCGTTACATTATTCTCCATACCTGTCTGCACCAGGCTCTGGCCGAGAGGCGTCCTGCCAGCGATTGCAAACAGGTCTTTAATTCTCTCGCTGCGTTGATTGTCAACGCTGCCGAGTTGTTGCAAAGGCACGCAATGATCATGGGCATACGGCACAAGCGCAATGACACCATCATTCAAAACGGGAATATGACTATTTTCCGTACCGGGCATAGTGTCATCACCCGCCGGTAACGCCACCAGCGAGGCAGCTATGCATAAAGTGCCCAAATATCTCATATAATCGTGCTTCACGTTTTTTATAATCCAGATTAAGCGTTATGTAATATCATAGGGTTGCAAAAAATGCAAAAACCAGCACCACCACCGCAATTCTCTATACCTTGTCTGGAAGACATGATAGGAAACAAGAATTATGAGTTTAAAACTTCCCCAGATTATCGGCCATCGCGGCGCCTGCGCTTACGCGCCGGAAAATACTATTGAGTCGATCCAGACTGCTGCTGAAATGGGTGTGGAATGGGTCGAGCTTGACGTGAAACTGACACAGGACAGCGTCCCGATCATCTTCCACGACGAGACGCTCGACCGCACCACCAACGGCCACGGCCCGGTCGCCCAGACGCTTTATGACGATATCAGGCAGCTTGAGGCCGGCAGCTGGTTTGCCGACAGCTTTACCGGCGCAGCTGTGCCGACACTGGAAGAGGCCTGTGAAGCCCTGATTGACCTTAATATGGGCCTGAACCTTGAAATCAAACCCTGCCCAGGCCGGGAGAAGGAAACCGCCGAAGTCGCCCTCGACTACCTGTCACGCATCTGGGACGATCACGACCGCCTGCTGATTTCCAGCTTCCAGCATGTCAGTCTGGAAACGGCACTGGACATTGCCGCCGACTGGCACCGCGGCCTTTTGCTTGGGGGCGATACACCGGACGATATGCCGGAGAACTGGAAAGATCTGGTTGATTACCTTGAATGCGCTACGATCAATCTTGGCACCCGCCTCGTCACACGCGAAATCATTGAGGATATTATTGATTACGAGAAAGCCGTACTCGTCTACACGGTCAACGACCCTGCCGAGGCGCGCACATTACAAAGCTGGGGTGTGGATACGGTCTTTACCGATTCTCCGGACGTTATCCGCGAAAACCTGCTGTCGGTACATTAAATAAAAAAAGCCCTGAAAAAACAAAGCGGGTGCATTTTTAAGGCGCATCTGCAGCCGCCTGCAGATTCTCGTGCGGCGGCATGCCAATCGCATTGAACCCGCAATCAACATAGTGGATTTCGCCGGTCACCGCCGATGACATGCCGGACAGTAGATAAAGCCCGGCCTGGCCTAATTCCTCCAGGCCGACATTACGACGCAGGGGTGCCGTCGCGCCATTATATTTGAAGGTCTGGCGGGCATTGCCGATCGCTGAACCGGCCAGCGTCCGCATCGGGCCGGCCGAAATCGCATTGACCCTGATATCACCCGGCCCCAAATCAGCGGCCAGATAGCGTACAGAGGCCTCCAGTGCCGCTTTGGCTACACCCATAACATTGTAGTTCGGCATCACCTTTTCAGCACCGTAATAGCTCAGCGTCAGTGCCGTGCCGCCGTCTTTCATCAATCCGGCCGCGCGGCGCATGACGGAGGTGAAGGAATAACAGGAAATATGCATCGACATCAGGAAGTTATCGAGACTGGTATCGACATAACGCCCCTTCAGTTCCTCCTTATCGGAATAAGCCACGGCGTGAACCAGAAAATCCAGCCCGCTCCACTCTTTTTCCAGTGTTTCGAAAACACTGTCGATTTCACTTTCCTGCTGCACATCACAGGGCAAGACCAACGTGCTGCCGGTGCTTTCCGCCAAGGGTTTCACACGCTTCAGAATCTGATCGCCCTGATAGGTATAGGCAAGCTGCGCCCCGGCCTTATGCAGCGCATCGGCAATGCCCCAGGCGATTGAGTGGTCGTTCGCCACCCCCATAATGAGGCCTTTTTTACCGTTCATCAGACTCGTGCTCGCCATCGCTATCAGCCCTCATACCTTGAAAACGCCAGCGAGCAATTGGTACCGCCAAAACCGAACGAGTTCGACAGCATCGTGTCATGATCAACATCATCAATTGTCTCGCGCGCGATCGGCATGTTGCCCGCGCCTTCATCCAGCGCTTCGATATTGATACTCGGCGCGACAAAGCGTTCTTTCATCATCAGCAGGCTGTAAATCGCTTCCTGCACACCCGTGCCACCAAGGGAATGGCCGGTCATCGACTTGGTCGCGCTGATATAGGGCATGTCTTTCTCTTCGCGATCAACAAAAACCTCGCGGATGGCATCCAGTTCGGTGATATCGCCAACCGGCGTGCTGGTACCATGCGTATTGATATACGTCACCGGCTTCTCCACCGTGGCCAAAGCCTGCTGCATGCAGCGCACGGCACCCTCACCGCTTGGCGCAACCATATCGGCACCGTCCGAGGTTGCGCCGTAACCGGTCAGTTCGGCATAAATCTTCGCGCCGCGGGCCTTGGCATGTTCCAGTTCTTCCAGAACCAGAACGCCGCCGCCGCCGGCAATCACAAAACCGTCGCGATCCTTGTCATAGGCGCGGGCAGCCCGCTCCGGCGTATCATTATATTTGCTGGACATCGCGCCCATCGCATCAAACAGAACAGACAAGGCCCAGTCCAGTTCTTCGCCGCCGCCGGCAAACATAACGTCCTGCTTGCCCCACTGGATCATCTCGGCCGCATTGCCGATACAATGCGCAGAGGTCGAACAGGCTGAGGAAATCGAATAGTTTACGCCCTTAATCTTGAAATTAGTGGCAATATTCGCGGAATTCGTACTGCTCATGCATTTCGGGACAGCGAACGGCCCTACCCGTTTCGGCCCTTTTTCGCGGGTAATGTCAGCCGCCGCGACCTGCGCCTTGGTCGACGGGCCGCCGGAACCCATAACGATGCCCGTGCGCTCATGGCTGATTTCGCTGTCTTCAAGACCTGCATCGGCGATAGCCTGCTCCATCGCTATATGGTTATAAGCCGCGCCATCTCCCATAAAGCGCAGCATACGCTTGTCGATGTGGTCCTCCAGAACAATATCAGGCCGGCCATAGACCTGGCTGCGGAAGCCCATTTCCGCATATTCAGGCGCAAAGGAAATGCCCGACTTTCCGGCTTTCAGAGAGTGCAGAACTTCCTGCACCGTATTACCGATACAGGACACAATCCCCATGCCGGTGACAACAACACGCCGTAATTGCGGAACATTTCCCATGTCTGCCCAGCCTCTTTTTCTTAGGACCTAAAGCGCGCGCGGATTATCGAACAGGCCGACCTTAAGATCCTTGGCCTCATAGATTTTTTCACCGTCAGCGTACATTGTGCCATCGCCAAGGCCCAGCACCAGCTTACGATTAATCACACGCTTGATATCAACGACATATTTGACCAGTTTAACGTCCGGCAGGACCTGTCCGGTCAGCTTTAACTCGCCAAGCCCCAGCGCCCGGCCCGAACCCGGCGCGCCGGTCCAGCCCAGATAAAAGCCCAGCAGTTGCCACAACGCATCCAGCCCGAGGCAACCCGGCATCACCGGATCGCTTTCAAAGTGACATTCGAAAAACCACAGATCGGGTTTGATATCGAACTCAGCCTCAATCAGCCCCTTATCATAGGCACCGCCCTCTTCCGCAACATTTGTAATGCGGTCGAACATAAGCATCGGCGGTAACGGTAAACGCGCATTACCGGGGCCAAATAGCTCACCGTGCCCACAAGCAATAATATCCTCATAGGCATAGCTGGATTTTTTTTCGTGACTCATAGTGGTATTTAAAGCTGCCTGTGCTGTCATGACACCCCCTTATACGCCTTTAAAAACGGCCTAGCAAGAGAGGATTGCCTCATTCGTACACACAGACTTATAGGTATCGGTCATGGCCGCCATCGCCAGCGGCTTGGCAATCACCGGCTCGATTTCCGGCACTTCACCGCCGGCCGCAACCGCCAGCATCCGCCCCGCCGCCTTAGCGCAGGCAACCGCCTGATCGCAGTGATCTTCAAGCTTAATCGCCACAAAAAACCGGCGGCAAATCGGCGACAGGCTGTTGATTAACTCATAAGGCGCATTCACATGACAGTCATTCGCCGCCAACCCGAAACGCCAGTCGGTGCCGGCCGGAATCCCGAGGCGCACAGCTTCCTGCGTCATCACATAGGCCACCTGGTCGAGCTTGTCAGGCAGTGACGGGGCCGCAAATAATTCACAAGCATTATGTGACAAGGCCAGTGACCGACCCGCACAGGCGCTCAATCCGCTGACACACTCACCCAGCGACCATGATTCATCGCCGATTTTCTGGTCGATCACAATATCGCACAGCTCCTGCGCAGCGATTTCATAGGCCAGACAGCGGTTGGTACACTCGATAAACACTCTGAAAACCTCGCCGCGCGGCTGGCCGGCGCGCTCAAGACGCAAAAACACATTCTGCGTGACAAACAAAACCAGCTCATGGAACTCGTAAGCGCAGTCCAGCCAGTCTTCAAACAGGCATTTGGCCACGGTCCGCCCCTGCTCTGTCTCATAGTCGATAACATAAGGCGGCGGTAACACACCCGCGGCCAACGCCCCAAAATGAGGCTCGGTGCCCAGCATACAGGCAAGCCGGTCATAGCTGGCCATCAGCACCTGATCCGGCTCGTCGAATAACAGGCAGGTTTCGGTCATGATACCGGCCAGCAGCTGGAGCAATTTCATACCGTCAATATCATGCTCCGCCAACATGGCATGAGACATCAGATGACGATGGATGTGGGCCGCAAAATCGGCCTTGTCGACAAGAATAGACATATAAGAATCCGAACGAAACCGGAACGGGGGATAAGTAAAAGGAGTGGATAAATCTGTGGAAAAAGGGCGCAACCGCCCTTACCTGTTCAGACTAATTCAAAAATTCGTCTTCGTAAATGCCCCAAAGGAATTTTCTTTCGACCCAGCCGCGATAACCGCCGGCGTCGATGCGGCACCATGCGCCGCTGCATTTCTCAACCCCGGCGACAACCAGAGGCTCCAGCCGGGCGGTCAGACGCGCTTCATCATGGCCGCGCTCGCGCATCGGCACAAGTTCCAGCGCCCCGTCCTGTATAAGGACGCGCCTTTCACCGGACAGCAAAGACTGATGAATCCAGCCCTCCTCGCCGTCAACGCCGCGCACACGGCGCCAGTTCTCAAATTCCTGCACGATTTCGACCGGCATGCCGTCACGACGGTAAATCCACTTGATCGGGTAGCGGAGCGCCGGACCGGAGCGGACATACACCTTATCCGACCGCAACGACACAAAACGCGGCAGCGGCAGCCCCGTGCTGCGGAACCCCTGCACTGCCGCATCGTCTGCAGCAGCCGTTAAAGGCTGGGCACACAACACAGCGACAGAGAAAACAAATAGTGATAACAAACGGAGCAGCATGGAAAACTGGACTTTTTGGTTCTTGTTTAGGCATTATAGCGCTCTTTGTTATGAGAATAAAGAGTCTGGAAGACAAGAGCCACCAAAAGATTATGCACAGCCAAACGACAGATATACAGCCTTACATCGCCGTCGCGCCGATGATGGACTGGACGGACAGGCACTGCCGCTATTTCCACCGGCTGCTCAGCCCGCATGTCAGGCTGTTTACCGAAATGGTGACAACCGGCGCGCTGATCCACGGCGACCGCGACCGTTTCCTGCGCTTTGACGAGGCGGAACACCCGGTCGCGCTGCAGCTGGGTGGTTCCGATCCGGCCGCCCTCGCCGCCTGCGCGAAGATGGGCGAGGATTACGGTTATGACGAGATTAACCTGAATTGCGGCTGTCCCAGCGACCGCGTACAGAATGGCCGCTTCGGCGCCTGCCTGATGAAAGAGCCGGCGCTGGTCGCCGATTGCGTCGCGGCCATGATTGGTGCCGTCGCCACCCCCGTAACCGTCAAGTGCCGCATCGCCATTGATCATGAAGATGAATTTTCTTTTTTAAACAGCTTTATAGATCATATATCTAAAGCAGGATGTAAGAGTTTTATTGTTCATGCCCGCAAAGCCTGGCTCAAGGGCCTCAGCCCCAAAGAAAACCGGGAAGTCCCGCCACTGCGATATGATATTGTTAATAATATCAAACAGAAACATAATAATCTTCATATCATTTTAAACGGTGGTATTCAGGAAATTGATAATATTCAAAAATATCTCAAAATATTTGACGGCGTCATGATCGGCCGTGCCGCCTATCAAAACCCATACCTGTTGGCTAATATCGAACGTACGATCTATAAAAGCGGTAACATACTACCGCGTGAAGCCGTCGCGGAAGCGATGATCCCCTATATCGAGCGGCAGGCTGCCCAATACGGCACCCCGGCCAAGTCAATCACCCGGCATATGATTGGCCTGTTTCACGGCCAGCCCGGCGGCCGCAAATGGCGGCGGGCGTTGAGCGAACAACGCGCCGTTAAAGAAGCACTGTCTTTCGTGGAACACAGGCAAGCCGCTTAAAAGCCGACTGCAGGCCCTCCGGCGGCTTTTCTGGCAGCGACTTCTGCGTCCAAAGCCTGCCAGTCCAGATCAAGTGTCTGATCCTGCGCGACAATCCGCTCTACCATCAGGCGCAACACATCGCCGGGCTTAACGTTGTTGGCTGCAGTGCCTTCACCCAGACCGCTGGCTTGTGCAACAGCATCGGTATACAGCTGGACCATGCCCTTATCGTCAAGGCCGTAATAATCCCGGACAACATCCCACGGATTATCGCCGGACCGGACTCTATAGGAAATCGCCCCTGCCGGCAGTTCATCTGTTGCCAGATCGGACCGGCGGTCATAATAATTATGGAGCTCAAGGAGCCTTTGATAAAAAGCCTCTTCATCCACACCGCGTGCCGCAAGTTCCTCAGCCATGTAAACCGGAATCTCGATATTATAGTCATTGGCATGTGTCATATCGAAATAATGATCGGGCTTTTCCTCCGACACCGGCTGCTGGATATCCTGGTAAAGCAGTTTAACGG
Source organism: uncultured Micavibrio sp. (assembly GCA_964445195.1). Taxonomy (GTDB): domain Bacteria; phylum Pseudomonadota; class Alphaproteobacteria; order Micavibrionales; family Micavibrionaceae; genus UM-FILTER-47-13. The sequence continues at coordinate 46,534 of CAYUKA010000004.1, forward strand.
TTTGGTAAATCTGATTGCTGTCGCCATGACGCAACAGCTTTTCATCAGCCTCGCCCCTGTCGATACGGTCAAATAAATCCAGTATATACGCTACATTCGCGCGGGCTGCGTTACGCCGAATGTCGCGTAAATGCTCTATGGTCAGCGGTGGGCGCTGGAAAGCCGGATCATCCGGAAATCGCGCGGCCGCTTCCGCCATCTGTTTGTTGGCGTCCGCCAGGTCGTGATCACCTATTCTAAGGCGTTGGTTGGCAAACTGCGGATCTTGTTCATCGGCAGCGCTCAAAATCCGGGCATAAGCATATTCGACCCGGCTACTGAAAGCTTCATATTGAAGCGTTTCATACCGCGCGTCATCCAGACCAATGGCCGCCGCAAATTGATCCTGCGTCATACCGGTATTGTCCGCCAACAACCTTATAACAAATATAAAGTTGGATGCGTCAAACCCTTCCAGATCAAGACTATGTTTTGCGACGTAGTCAGTCATGACGGCTATAGCCGCCTCTTTGTAACCGGGGTGGCCTTCCGGCGGAATTTTCACCTCGTAGGAGCGGCCGTTCTCATCCTTTAATTCGATAAAGGCAAATCCTTCTTGGCCGCCGCCTGACTGAGCCCCCAGACCAAATGCATTGGCCGCCGCCGGCATCATTGCGGCGGCTGCCAGCATGGCACTACCGGCAAATAATCTGCGTGTTTGTGTTGTTAAGCTCATAGCTATCTCCTAATTTTGGTGCGGCGCCAGGGATGGTGCGCCGGCTTCAGCTGCAGATGTATCATTTGCCGAGATTTCGGGCGGCGTAACCGGAACAGGATCCCTTTTGTTATAAAAATTATAAATCTGGACAAGCCCCATATAGAAAATATCCCGCTGCTGCGCTGTCACGCCGTGCTCTTCTTCCAGAATACGGTCCATCATAGGAATAAGCTCGCGGTTATACTCATTACCGTTTGCGACTGAAAAATCATACTCAGCTTCAGAGGGGTCTTTGCCTATTTCTAAATAAAGAACACGCACCATTTCTTCCAGGCTACGCCGATCTTCCTGATTGAGTCCCAATCCCCGGGCAACACGATTATGCGCCCTTACGCCTAAATCCACATAATCGCGTGCGATACGTTCACGAATGGCCGTAAGATCATCACTGTTGAGCGGACGGACTTTAAAAGCGTCTTCGTCAGGATATTGGCGGGCAGCCTCAGCAATTTTTTCATTGATAACCGCAATAGTTTCGTCATTTTGTTCCAGCCCGCCACTGATAGAGAACCAATGCGCTTTTTCAGCCATGCTCAATATAAAATTATACTCTTGCAGAGTCTTGGAACGAAAACGCTTATATACGAAATCATCATAAATTTCCTGAGACAAGCCAATTTCCTGCATAAAATCCTCAGGCGTCATCGCGGAATCTTCGGCCAGACTTTCAACCATATGTATAAATCTGGTGGCCTGACGGTCGGAAAATTCAAAATCAATATGAGCCAGATAGTCCCGTAAAATGTCTATGGCCGATGTTTTAAATCTTTCAGGATCTGTGTCCGGCATGGGCAAACGGAAATAGGTTTGCTCGCCATCAGCGTCTTCCACCACAATTCTGGCGAACCTGTCACCCCCATGGCTTGAAGAGCCAGTGCCAAAAGCCTGCGCCATGTCCGGAAGTGCTGTCATCCCCCCCATAGCGGCGGCGGCCGTTACTCCCAAAGCGGTAAAAAGACCGCGCATACTTTGTCCTGCTGATAAACCCATGTTGCCTCCCTTGGTTTGTCAGAAGAGGGAAGCTTAACAGGTACTTTTCAGAAGGCAAGCCTTTAACGTAAAAAATTTATTGTTTATCCTTAACGGAAAAACTCTCGCCGCTTGACAGAAGCCTGCGGCATTGATATTTATCGCAAATTGATATTTAGAGAGATTCCAATGAAAATACTTTCAGCTAAGCACTTTAGTATAGCCGCCGGCCTTGCAATAAGCTTATTGGCCGCAACACCCGCTGTCGCAGAGTCAGAGCCGTCTCCACAAGATCAAACGGTTGCCAGTCTGATTGAGGCGTTCAATCGCATAAACCGCGAACTTTCAGGTCATGACTTAGGGCAGGACCAACAGGAAAAATGGGGCCGCCTGTTACCGTTGTATATTGGTACCCTGACGGAATTTGAAGAAGGTCAATGCTCGACGATTACTATGCAGCTGAACAACACAATCCCCAAATATGACGCCAACCTTTGTAAACAAGATGGCGTTATCGTCATTGGCCCTGAAGGCGTTGAGCCGAAACTGTAATAAAAAACGCTGACTATTCTTTTTCTGGTTTGACGCTGAAGCTCTCGCCGCAGCCGCACATATTCTCGGCGTTTGGGTTATTGAAAACAAATGTCGCCGCCAGGTCGTCCTGTTTGTAATCCACCTCTATGCCAAGGATAAACAGGATATGCGCCTTCGGCACATACAGCACAGCGCCATTATGCTCGAATTTATCGTCGTCCGCGCTTTCCTCCAGCACATGCTCCATCTTGTAACTATGCCCGGAACAGCCGGTATTGGTTACGGACAGGCGCACGCCTAGCGCCTCCGGGTTCATCGCCGTGCGTTTTTTAAGCTCATCCGCCGCTATATCGGTAATCGTCAGCATCGTCAGGCCGCCTTCTCTAATACCTGCAAAGCCGTGCTAGCGATATCCTCGTCCTGGTCGGGCGCGCCGCCGCCAATGCCAATGGCGCCGATAACATCAGTACCGGACACAATCGGTACACCGCCTGTCGTCGGCAGGGCCTGCCCCTGAAGAACGCCGGTCACTTCCGTCCAGAACGGGTTCGCGTCACGCATTTTGACCAGCTCGGATGTCGGTTTGCCGAAGGCGGCAGCGGCCACAGCCTTGGCCTGGGACGTATCTGTTGTAAAAAACCCAGCGCCATCGTCACGCAAGGTCAGAACGAGGCGACCCGACCGATCCACAATCGACACGGACACCTTGATTCCCAACTCGCGCGCTCTTGCCAGCGCGCGATTAGCCATAAGTTGTGCATTTTCCAAATCCAGCATTGAACACCTCACATAAACATATTCAGTTGCAGTTTGGCGGTTTCAGCCATCATTGACGGGTCCCAGGGTGGGTCCCAGACAATATCGACATCAACCTCGCCAACACCGTCAACCGGGAACAGAGCGCCCTGAACCATACCCGGCATTTCCTGCGCCACCGGGCAGCCCGGCGAGGTCAGGGTCATCTCGACATACAGATCGTACTGCCCGTCTTTGGCCTCAGTAATTTCGATCTTGTAGATCAGCCCCAGCTCAAAGATGTTCACCGGGATTTCCGGGTCGTAAACTTCGCGCAGCGCCTTATCAAGCGCCGGCCATAATTTATGATCATGCGGCACCTCGGCATTCGGCGGCGCGGCGAGCTCGTCATACTCCTCCGTGCTCATCGAATCCTTTAGCATCTGTTCGCTGGCGATATGTTCCATCATCAGTTCTCCAGCAGCCCCCGCGCCTTTTCCAGCCCGGCGGCGAGGCGGTCAATATCATCGCGGTTCGAGTACAGCCCAAACGAGGCGCGTACGGTCGCGTCGACCCCGAACCGCTTCATCACAGGCTGGCAGCAATGATGCCCCGTACGCACCGCCACGCCGCACTGGTCGAGAATCATGCCGATATCGCTGGCATGCCCCCAGCTGGCGGTGAAAGACAGGATACCGGCCTTGTCCGGTCCCGTACCGTAAAAGGTCAGCCCCGGCACGTCCGCCAGCCGCTCCATCGCATAGGCCAGCAAGTCGGCCTCATGCGCCATGATCTCATCCATACCGATCGCCTTGACATAGGCAATCGCCGCGCCCAGTCCAATGGCCTCGACAATCGCGGGCGTGCCGGCCTCAAACCGCGCCGGTGGCGGCTTATAGGTCACATGGTCGAAGCCGGCCGTTTCGATCATATCGCCGCCGCCTTGGTAAGGCGGCATCGCCTCAAGCCATTCATACCGCCCCCACAGCACACCGATGCCGGTCGGACCGTACAGCTTATGACCGGTAAAGACATAAAAGTCACAATCAAGATCACGGACATCGACACGGCTGTGAACAACGGCCTGCGAGCCATCAATCAGAACTTTAATTTCCGGATAAAAGTCGCGCGCTATCCCTATGATTTTTTTTATATCATTGACTATACCCAGTGCATTTGAAATATGCACAAGACTGATGAACCTGGTTTTATGGGTCAGCAGCGTTTCAAACGCCTCAAGGTCCAGCGTGCCGTCATCCAGCAGCGGAACAACCTTGATCACAATCCCTGTCTGTTCCCGCAGGATATGCCACGGCACGATATTGGCGTGATGCTCCATCTCGCTGAGGATGATTTCATCACCGTCCCGCAGGAACGTCCGCGCCCAGCTCTGGGCGACAAGGTTAATCGCCTCGGTCGTGTTACGGGTGAAGACAATTTCCTGCGCTGACGGCGCGCCAATAAAGCCTGCGACAATCTCGCGCACAGCTTCATAATTCTCAGTTGTTACATAAGAAAACCTATATAAGCCCCTATGAATATTAGCATAATTAGATTCATAAACTTCTGTCATAGAATCAAGAACGGCGCGCGGCTTTTGCGCGCTGGCAGCGCTGTCGAGATACGCCACCCCGCTCTCGCGCAGGATCGGGAAATCGGCCCGGCACTCTGCTATATCAAACCGCTCTTTTGCCACGCTCAGCCCAGCCACTTATTCACCTTATGCAACACGTCGTTTTTCACAGACTCATCCGCAAGCTCATCCACAACCTCGCCGATAAACGCCTCAATCAGCAATGCCCGCGCTTCGTCTTCGGAAAGGCCGCGGTTCCGCATATAAAACAGCGGCCCGTCATCCAGCTTGCCCGTCGTCGCGCCGTGCGAGCATTTGACCTCATCGGCGTAAATCTCAAGCTCCGGCTTGGTGTCCATCTCCGCGCCTTCCGAGAGAATCAGCGCGTTTGAAAGCTGGTAACCGTCGGTCTGGTCCGCGCCTTCATGGACGTAAACCTTGCCCTGGAACACCCCGCGCGCCTGATCATCAAGGACAGTGCGCACAAGCTGGTTCGAAGTACCGTGCCTGACCCGGTGCTCGACTTCGGCGGCAATCTCGCCATGCTGGCTGCCGCGCAGCAATGATGCGGCGGACAGGTTACAGGCCGCGTTCTCGCCCAGAAGCTCGGCATGCACCTGCTGACGGCTCAGCGCCGTGCCGGTGGTAAAATAGAACCCCTCATACGTGCCGTCCCGCTGGATCTGTATGTGCGTGTTGCCCGTATTCACGGCCTCATGTGAATCCTCGCAAAGCCTGTAGTGGCGCAGCCTGGCATTCGGGCCGACAATAATCTGCGCCACACTGTTGCGCCAGAAATAACCCTCACCGGTGTATGTTTCGATAACCGTCATTTCAACGCCTTCATCAAGACGAATCACCAGCCGCGGGCAGTAAAATTCGCCGGCCGCCCCGCCATGCTCAATACGCACCGGCTGCGCTATATCGTGGTGCGTTTTCGCATCAATCACCAGTCCGTCCTGCAGGAAGCCGTTCGCCAAATGCCATAACATCATGTCATGGTAGCGTTCCTCGGCCACCGGGCGTCGCGCCAGCAAGTGAGACAACCATTCCGGTGTTTTTTCAGAGAGTTGCGGGAGGCTACGTACAAGCTTATCCCCTGCTTTGTACACAGACTCCGACTCATGATATGCCAGCGCCACGTTTTTCAGCAGCGGCGACAGGTTTGTATATTTCCAGCGCTCCAGCTTCGGCGTTGGTAAACCATTAGCCAGTAAGGCGTCCTGACCGGCACGGCGCACGTCGTCCAGCCACGGCGCGGGCGCCGGCGGCAGACTGCCAAAATCAAAGCCGGACGCAGTCCCGGGCTTATAGCGCCGCGCCGCCGGCATGCGTATAACGGGAGAAGCAACGGGTTTCAACGGAGCAGTGACTGTCATGATCGTTCCTCTTTACGCCGCGTCGACAAAGCCGGCATAGCCGTCTTTTTCCAGTTCCAGCGCCAGCTCCGGGCCGCCGGATTTAACGATCCGGCCGTTCGCGAGCACATGGACGAAATCCGGCTTCACGTAATCCAAAAGGCGCTGGTAATGGGTGATCACCAGGAAGGTCCGCTCCGGGCCGCGCAGCTGATTGATGCCCTCGGCGACAACGCGCAGCGCGTCAATATCAAGCCCGCTGTCGGTTTCATCCATCACCGCAAAGACCGGCTCCAGCAGCGTCATCTGCAAAACCTCGTTCCGCTTCTTCTCGCCGCCCGAGGCGCCGAAATTGACCGGGCGCTTGAGCATCTCTTCACTAACGCCCAGCGCTTTCATCTTGCTTTTTGCCAGCTTGAGAAAATCAAGCGCGTCAAGCTCCTCCTGCCCCCGCTGTTTGCGCAGCGCATTCAGGGCCGTACGCAGGAAATTGCTCATCTGCACGCCCGGAATCTCGACCGGGTACTGGAACGCCAGAAACAACCCGGCGGCGGCGCGCTCCTCCGGCTCCATCTCCAGCAGATCCTCGCCGTTGAACGTCACGCTGCCATCACTGACCTCATAACCGTCGCGGCCGCCGAGAACGTAGGACAGGGTCGATTTGCCCGACCCGTTCGGCCCCATAATCGCATGGACCTCGCCCTTGCCTAGCGACAGGTCAATGCCCTTGAGAATATCCTTACCGTCCACAGCGGCATGTAAGTTCTTAATGTCGATCATTGTTTACTTTCCTTTACCGTCATGAGGCAGCTTGTTCGCGTAGCCCATTCACTTTATTCCAAAGATCCGTCCAGTCCGGATTATCTTGTTCAATCAAGTTAACTTTCCACTGCCATGGATTGCACAGACAAGCCGTGCAATGACGGTTGAGAGGCGTTTTCAATCTTGATCATTTGCCCAGCACCCTCCTCCAAATGACCCAAAAACGTCATTGCGAGCAAAGCGAAGCAATCCAGACTCGTATCTAACATGGCATGGATTGCCGCGTCACTACGCTCCTCGCAATGACGAATGTGATGTCTCATCCTACACTCCCCTCCAGGCTAATACCCACCAGCTTCTGCGCCTCGACGGCGAATTCCATCGGCAGGTGCTGCATCACTTCGCGGCAGAAGCCGTTAACGATCAGCGCCACAGCCTCTTCTTCATCCAGCCCACGCTGCAGGCAGTAAAAAAGCTGGTCTTCGCCGATCCGGCTGGTCGTCGCCTCGTGCTCCAGCATCGCGCCGGGATTGCGGCTCTCGATATAAGGCACCGTATGCGCACCGCAGGTCTTGCCAATGAGCAGCGAGTCGCACTGGGTAAAGTTCCGGGCCCCTTCGGCCTTCGGCATAATCTTGACCACGCCGCGATAGGTCTGGTCAGAGCGCCCGGCGCTGATGCCCTTGGCGATGATCCGGCTTTTGGTGTTGCGGCCGATATGGATCATCTTGGTGCCGGTATCGGCCTGCTGGCGGTTATTGGTGATCGCGACCGAATAAAATTCACCCACAGAGTTATCCCCTTTCAGGATGCAGGACGGATATTTCCATGTGATCGCCGATCCGGTTTCCACCTGCGTCCAGCTGATCTTGCTGTTCCGGCCTTCGCAGATACCGCGCTTGGTCACGAAATTGTAAATTCCGCCCTTGCCGTCTTCATCGCCCGGATACCAGTTCTGCACGGTCGAGTACTTGATCTCGGCATCGTCATGGGCAATCAATTCCACCACCGCGGCGTGAAGCTGGTTTTCATCGCGCATCGGTGCGGTGCAGCCCTCAAGGTACGACACGTACGCGCCTTTATCGGCGATAATCAGCGTCCGCTCAAACTGGCCGGTATTCAGCTCGTTAATCCGGAAGTAGGTCGACAGCTCCATCGGGCAGCGCACCCCCGGCGGCACGTACACAAACGAACCGTCGGTAAAGACCGCACTGTTCAGACAGGCGTGCTTGTTATCATGGTACGGCACCACCGTGCCGAGATATTTTTTCACCAGTTCCGGGTGCTTTTGTACCGCTTCACTTATAGAACAAAAGATTACACCGGCTTCTTCAAGTGTTTTCTTAAAGGTGGTCGCCACCGAGACGGAATCAAACACCGCGTCAACGGCCACGCCCGCCAGCATTTCCTGCTCCCGCAACGGAATACCCAGCTTTTCATAGGTTTCCAGCAGCTTCGGATCAACCTCGTCCAATGACTTGGGCCGGTCCTCAAACGATTTCGGGGCTGCGTAATAGTGGTATTGCTGGTAATCAATCGGCGGGAAATCAACCTTGGCCCAGTCGGGCTCCGGCATTTCAAGCCAGCGCTGATAAGCTTTCAGCCGCCATTCAAGCAGCCATTCCGGCTCTTCTTTCTTCGCCGAGATAAAACGGATGATGTCCTCGTTCAGGCCCTTGGGCGCTTTTTCAACCTCAATATCCGTGACAAAGCCTGCTTTGTAGGAGCCAAGCTCTGCAACCTGACGAATCGTATCTTCAGCAATATCACTCATAGGCTCTTACACTTTCTTCTTCTGCATGGCTTTTAACGGTTTTGGCGGCTGCCGGCGGCAAAATATCGGCCAGCGTCACATTTTCCAGCGCTGTTTTAATCGCGGCATTCACAACGTTCCAGCGCCCGTTCATCGCGCACAGTCCCTGAATGGCGCATTGCTCGTCGCTGCCGTCAACGCACGATGTCAGGGCGATCGGCCCCTCCATGACGGTAATAATCTCGCTTACCCTGATCTCGTGCGGCTGTTTATGCAGGGCATAGCCGCCCTTTGCACCCCGCACCGACGTCAGGATATCGCCGCGCGCCAGTATCTTCAGAACCTTTGCCACTGTCGGCTCCGGCAGGGCCGTACGCGCCGCAAGATCCGCAGCGCTGTATCGCTCGTCGTTGGCATTCACGAGCGCCGCCAGAATAACCACGGCATAATCTGTGAGCTTTGATAACTTAATCATTTTTAAAACGTACTATTTCAGTACCCATTAAATGTCATTATATGCCCTGCGTTTCAAGTCTTTTTACAGACATTCATATAATTAGTACTAAAATTGTACCATATATGGAAAAGTTTTGGAATATCATGTCATTCGTTTAAGCTTGTAGGCAGATAGAATCACTTCTCCGGTCCGCCAATCCTATGACTGCTTCATACCGTCTTTATATTCCCATATACGCCGTCACACTGCTGCTGAGCGCGTTCCTGCTGTTCCTGATCCAGCCTTTGTTCGGCAAGATGTTGCTGCCCTTGCTTGGCGGCGCCCCATCGGTCTGGAACACGGCGATGTTGTTTTTCCAGTCATTGCTGCTGGCCGGCTATGCCTATGCACACGGCACCGCGCGCTGGCTGAATATCAGGGTTCAGGCGCTCGTCCATATTGCGTTGCTGGTCCTGTTTGTCGGCGTGCTGCCGATCGCCATCCCCGACGGGTGGGCGCCCCCGGCAACAGGCAATCCGAGCTTCTGGCAACTCGGGCTGATGGCCGTAGTTGTCGGCGGTCCGTTCTTCGTCCTGTCCGGCAGTGCGCCTATGCTGCAGCACTGGTTCGCCCATACAGAGCATAAGGACTCTCATAATCCCTATTTCCTTTATGCCGCCAGTAATCTGGGCAGCGTCACAGCCCTGCTCGCTTATCCCGTGCTGATCGAACCGGTCTTCGGCCTGACAGAGCAAACGACGCAGTGGGCCTGGGGCTACGGCGCGCTGATCGTGCTGGTGGTCCTGTCGGCCTGGCTGGCCTGGAGCCATCATGAAGCCAAACCCAGCGTCAAAGAAGCAACCGGCACGGATGATGAAACCATCACATGGCGCCGCCGCGGCCACTGGTTACTTCTGGCCTTTGTCCCCTCCAGCCTGATGCTTGGGATTACAACTTACATCACAACGGATCTCGCCTCAGCCCCCCTGCTCTGGATCGTGCCGCTGACGCTTTACATTTCGACCTTTATCATTGTGTTCGCCAGAAAGCCGATTATCGGCATTGAACGCACCCATTACATCCAGGGCCTGCTGCTTATTTTTATGGTCAGCTTTTTAGGGGCCGCCACCGCCCTGCCGAAAATATTCACACTGGTAATACACTTATTACTGTTCTTCTTCTCGGCCCTGATGTGTCATCACGAACTGGCGAAAATCAGGCCGCATGCGGGTCACCTGACACAATTCTACCTGATCATGTCATTCGGCGGCGCATTGGGCGGGGTCTTTAACGCCCTGATTGCCCCCAACCTGTTTATCCTGCCGTTTGAATATGCGCTGGTGCTGGCGCTGGCCGCCTTTATGCGCAACAGCACAGAGCCTGACAGCACGTTCAGATCATGGTGGCTGCAATTAAACCAGGCATGGCAGGATGGTAAAGGCTGGCTTACCAAATCCGGCATCGTCCAGATTGTACTGATCGTGGCCGCCTGTATGGCCGCGCACCACTATTCCGACTTTCTGGCCGTACGGCTGTCTGTGATCGGCGGTTTACTCATTTTGATGACCATGACGCTCGAACGGCGCTGGATCTTCGCGCTGTGTGTTGCAACGGTCCTGTTCATCAGACCCCCGGGATTCAGTTGGGGCGCGACTTCCAGCTTCGATGCCATGCCCCATATCAGCCGTAACTTTTTCGGTGTTGTGCGTGTCGGCGATTACCACGACTCCGGCCTCAGGCTGCTGTTACACGGCACAACTATTCATGGCAGCCAGGCGCTGGCCGCTGAGCATAAGCACCTCAAACTATCCTATTACAGCGAAAACAGCGGTATTAGTGATGCCTTTGGCATACTTGATGATCGCCCCGTGCCGCAAAAGATCGCTGTACTCGGTCTTGGTATCGGCGTAGCCGCCTGTTATCAGAAAGATGGACGCCATTTCGACTTTTTTGAAATTGATCCGCAGATTGTAGAAGTTGCTGAAGACCGCAGCCTGTTCACATACCTCTCTGATTGCGGCAGTCCTTATAACATCATCGTTGGTGATGCGCGCCTGCGGCTCGCCGATAAGGACGATCACAGCTATGACATTATTGTCGCCGACGCTTTCAGCTCCGACAGCATACCGGTCCACCTGGTTACGCTCGAAGCCTTTCAGCTTTATCACAGCAAGCTGAAAGAGAACGGCTTGATCGTGGTCAATATCTCCAATCGCTATCTTGACCTGCTGCCGATCATGTCAGAGGCGGCTGAACAGATTGGCCTGAATGCCTATCACAAAAGTGCAGAAGGCGGCGAAATTGAAGGGTTAAGGTATAATCCCGCGCACTTTGTAATCCTGACAGAAGACGAAACACTGACAGAGTCGCTTCTGGAACAGGACTGGAAAACTGTGCCCCGTTATCCGGACTTCCGTTTATGGACCGATCAATATTCGAATATCCTGTCTGTGATGAAGACGTTAAACCCGCCTCTGGCGGAAGCGGCTGAAGATCATGACAAAAACGGACAGCAAGACACCCCGAATTAACCGTTTTTAAACCATTGCCCGGCCACAATTGGCTCATACACACATAGCTATGCTATGATAATAACTAGGGAAAACGGTTATGAACTTTAACTTTCTCAAATATTTCGCCAGAAAAGCCGGCAGCGAGACCGCCCGCCTTGAAAACACGGCTGATCCACAGGCCGAAGAAGTGGCGGCCATGTCAAGGCTGATTACAGCCGCTTACGGGACGCAAGGTATCAAGATTGCCAGCCGTATGCCGGACGACTCTCATACCCCTGTCAGCGCTAAGGTCGCCGCAACGCAAAGACCAGGGAATCCCGAGTTGGCAGCCCGTATGGCCGAAGCCAGCCTGGATCTTGCACGCTAAGCTTACTTCGTTGCCGTAAACCTGATGGCCGGATGCTTGTCTTCCGCATCGCTAAGATGCCAGGCATTGCGGGCCAGGAACACAGGATCGCCATCGTGATCATTCGCGATGGCGCTTTGATTCCCATCTGTAAATTGTTTCAACACAGCATGATCTTCGGCCGACAGCCAGCGCGCCGTGTAAAGCGCCGCTTCCTCGAACCGCACCGGTATTTCATATTCCGTTCTGATCCGGTCGGCCAGCACATCGAACTGCAACGGGCCGACAACCCCGACAATCCAGCCCGCATCCATGGTCGGTTTGAAGACCCGGGCCGCCCCCTCTTCAGCCAGCTGCACCAGCGCATTTTCAAGATGCTTCGCCTTCATCGGGTCTTCCGGCCGCACACGCTGCAAATATTCGGGAGCAAAGCTCGGAATGCCGGTAAAATGAAGCTCTTCATTGCTCTCAACCAGCGCGTCACCGATCCGTAAATTACCGTAATTCGGAATACCGAGAATATCGCCGGGGAATGCTTCTTCCGCTGTCTCGCGGTCCTGTGCCAGGAACATTTGCGGATTGTGGATGGTCAGGACCTTACCGCTGCGCACATGCTTTAGCTTCATCCCTTTTCTAAATTTACCGCTACAAACCCTTGTAAAGGCAATACGATCCCGATGCTTGGGGTCCATATTCGCCTGGATCTTGAAAACAAACGCCGTCACCTTGCTTTCATCAGGCTCGACAGCCCGCTCCTGCGCCGGCTGGGGCTGCGGCGGCGGCGCAAAGGCACCAACGCCCTGCAGTAATTCATTCACGCCGAAATTGTTGATCGCGCTCCCGAAAAAGACCGGCGTCATGTGACCTTCCAGGTAGGCCTGCCTGTCGAACGGTTTGCAAAGGCCGCGCACCATCTCGACATCCTCACGCAGTTTTTCCGCCAGATGCGCCGGCAACAGCTCGTCAATCTGCGGATCGTCCAGACCACTGCACTCCAGGCCGTCCTTAATCTCTTCGCCCTTGCTGCGCTCAAACAAAATCAGGCGGTCGTTCAGCAAATCGTAGCACCCCTTGAAGTCCCGGCCCATGCCGATCGGCCAGCTGGCCGGCGAAACATCCAGCTGTAACTGGTCTTCGACCTCATCAAGCAGATCAAACGGGTCGCGGCCGTCACGATCCATTTTGTTAATAAAAGTCATAATGGGCATATCGCGCAGACGGCACACTTCGAACAGCTTACGCGTTTGCGGCTCGATCCCCTTGGCCGAGTCCAGCACCATCACGGCACTGTCAACAGCGGTGAGCGTCCGATAGGTGTCCTCGCTGAAATCCTCGTGGCCCGGTGTGTCGAGCAGGTTATAGGTAATCCCGCCATTGTCAAAGGTCATGACCGCCGAGGTCACGGAAATGCCGCGCTCCTGCTCAACCTTCATCCAGTCGGACCGCGCCCGGCGCCGTTCACCGCGCGCCTTAACCATGCCGGCCATCTGGATCGCACCGCCAAACAACAAGAGCTTTTCCGTCAGCGTCGTTTTACCGGCATCGGGATGCGAGATAATGGCGAATGTCCGCCTGTTAGCGATTTTTTCCTGCAGCGCAGTCAAAACTCTTTCCCTTCGAACGGGTTGTTTAATTCCTTATCCTCGACCTCGACCACCCATAAATCGGGATCACGATCAACGGCCCGGCGAATATACTCATCCGCCTCGCTTTCCGCAACGGTTTCCCCTTTAAATAAGGCCATCCAGCCCATCTCGCCGTCAAGGTTGCGCTGCTGCTGCAAGACGCGGCACCCCTGCCCCGGCGCATAGAGCTTGACCATCACGGTGCCGGATGCGTGATTACCGGTATTGACGATATAATAAGGGATACCCTGCAGCGTGAGGGTTTTCAGATGGGCGTCTATCCAGAGTCTGGTCGGCAGGCGGTCATCGTCAGTCATAAAGGATATGGTTACATGCCGCGCTCGAACGGTACAAGCTTCTGTACTAATTCCCGTCCTTCCGGCCTTTCGGAATAACCGACGGCAGCCCTCTTCACAGCGGCAACAGCTAGCGTTTCAGCATACGGCGCAACCGTGTTAAACGCCTCCTGCACCACGGGCAGAATATCTTCAGGCTTCACAGATACAGGCATTCCGGAAACACCATAAAGCGTACCAGGAGCCAGCTCGTCCGTCGGCAAGCCATAAACATCCAACGAATTAGAAACTGCGCTATCAACAGTACGGCCAATTTGATAACGCAAATCGCTATGTAAAATATCAAACCACTTCGCACCCGACAAGGCATTCAAAAGTATACTCACCGGCACAGGCATATCCTGAATACCTTCAAATACACTTTCAATTATTTCAATATCCCGGGTATCTTCGGTATCTTCGGCAATTTCGGTGCCTTCAGTATCCTCAAAATAATCAAAACTCATGAAAGCCTCTCTTTTATAAACGTAAATGCATGAGTGAACGCCAGTTTACGCCCACCTTAGCATTATGTCAAATTTATAAGGGGTTAATGTTTGATTTTCTTGCCGTAAAGCTCAAGCCGGCACTCAACCAACTCATAGCCAAGCTTACGGGCTATATCGGCTTTCATATCCTCGATTTCCTGGTTCTGGAACTCGATAACCTCGCCGTTCTCAATATCAATCAAATGATGGTGATGCTCGGTATTCAGCTCATAACGCGCAAAATTCTCTTTAAATTCATGCCGGACAACAACGCCCATTTCATCAAGCATATTCAGCGTCCGGTAAACAGTCGCCATGCTGATTGACGGATCAGCCGCCTTGGCACGTTCATAAACATCCTCAACAGACGGATGATCCTCTGCCTCATCGAGTACTTTCAAAATTGTGCGGCGCGGGGCCGTCATTTTCAGGCCAGCCTCTATGCAACGCTGTTCAAGATTGGTCATACTTAATTAGCCATTGTTAGAATCATACGTATCGTTGCCATAGGTTAAATTTATTCGGCACTTCCGGCAAGCTCAACTTCGTTTCCATCATTTGTCTGGCGGAACGGCGCTAAGGGCGAGCCTCTTTGCTCCTTATTTTTCGGCTGCAGGCGTGCCGCGGGAAATATGACGGTCACTGTTGTGCCCTTCCCCTCATCCGACTCCAGCTGCAGCATGCCGTCATGCAGTTCAGCCATCGCTTTAGCAAGTGGCAGGCCCAGACCCGTTCCCTGCATCTTGTTGTCCTCATGGGGAATACTAACCTGTCCGAAAGGCTCCAGCGCATCTTTGATGCGTTCCCTGGGAATGCCGATCCCCATATCCTGCACAATCAGTTCCAGCGACTGATCTTTTGCCTTGCGCGCTATAATGTCAATTGTACCGTCCGTGCGTGAATACTTCACTGCATTGCCGACCAGGTTGATCAGAATCTGGCGCACCAGACGCGGGTCAGCATATAAGGGCGGCAAGTCTTCTTCAACATGCTCTTCGATCTTCAAACCACTACTGAAAGCCCGCGAGGCCATCATCCGGGAAACCGACGCAACCAGATCAGCAACACTAAGATACTCTTCATCAAGTTCAACACGGCCGGCTTCGATTTTCGACATATCAAGGACTTCATTGATGATTTCCAGTAAATGCCGCGCGCTCAGGTGAATATCCGCAAGGTATTCCTTGTATTTTTCATTCCCCAGTTCGCCGAACGTTTCCTTCATCATCATCTCTGAAAAGCCGATAATCGCGTTTAACGGCGTGCGTAACTCATGGCTCATATTCGCAAGGAAAGCCGATTTCGTCTGATTAGCGGTATCAGCCTGTTCCTTGGCCAGTCGCAACGATAGCTCCATCTGCTTACGCAGGGTAATATCCATGATCGTCGTGACCTGAAAGCGCCGCCCCTGGCTTAATTCCAGCGCCGCCGTAGTAAACAGGGCATTGGCGATATTCCCGTCTTTCCGTACAACTTTCATCTCGCCGGAGCTACGGATACCGCTGCGGATAAATTCGTCGTGGTTTCGCCGGGCCAGTTCGCGCTCGTCCTCTGCGATAAGATGAAGGAAATCATGACCGATCAGGTCATCACGGCCCCAACCATAGATACGCACAAAACTGTCATTCACGCGGACAATACGCTGATCCTGATCCGTCACAACAATCCCGACCTCACTGAC
Source organism: uncultured Micavibrio sp. (assembly GCA_964445195.1). Lineage (GTDB taxonomy): Bacteria > Pseudomonadota > Alphaproteobacteria > Micavibrionales > Micavibrionaceae > UM-FILTER-47-13. Next base: position 62,399 of record CAYUKA010000004.1, read on the forward strand.
ATCAAAGATCGAAGTAAGCATGGAAATCGCATCATCGCGTTCGCGCTGCAGGCTGTCAGCTTGTTGATCAACCGGTACGGACGTTACCAAAAACAAATCATCGGCAGCCGGACTGATGACCAGGCTGCCAATAACCAGTCCTTCGTTAACAGTTAAATGTGTATTCAGCGTTACAGGCCGCCTGTCTTTACCGGCTTTTTCCAACGCTTCAACAAGCGGTACCGCTACAGAGCCCTTAAGCAGCTCCTGCAACGGCATATCCTGTTTCACTTCTTCGGATAACAACGTTTTGCGCGCACCGGGATTCGCATCCAACAATACAAAGGCACCGGCATTATTTTTTCCGACAACCAAGGCCGGCATCGGTGTTGTTTCAAAAAACAGTTTATGATCAATAACTTGTTTATTCACTACAGGTAGCCCCAGCGCTTTATGCGCTATCCTTTATAATCGAATAAAAACCTTATGATTCCGTTACTTATTTAATTTTCATAAACTTGCATCAGGCGTGCTTGGTGCCAAACAAACGGTCCCCCGCATCACCCAGACCCGGTATAATATAAGCATTCTCGTTCAGCCGCTCATCAAGGGCAGCCACATAAACCGGGATTTGCGGATAGGAATCCAGCAAGACCCTGACTCCCTCCGGTGCGGCTACCAAAGCCATAAAACGGATTTTATCAGGGTCTGCGCCGTTTTTCACAAGGACATCAATCGCGTATTTGGACGAGTTGCCGGTCGCCAGCATCGGATCGACCAGAATAATCACACGCCCGGCCGGGTCGGGCATCTTGACCAGATATTCAACCGGCTGTTTTGTCCTTTCATCGCGATAAAGACCCACATGGCCAATACGCGCCGCCGGCATTAGCTCTTCCAGCCCTTCGGCCATTCCCAGTCCCGCGCGTAATATAGGTACGATCACCGGCTTACGCCCTTTAATAACCGGCGCCTCCATCGCCGCCATCGGCGTTTCAATTTCAGTCGTCGTCAAGGGTAACGGCCGGGTCAGCTCATAGCCCATCAAAAGCGAGATTTCCTTCAGCAGGAGTTTAAACATGACCTTGTTACAGCCAACATCACGCATCAGCGATAATTTATGCAGGATCAACGGATGATCCGCGACATGCAGATTGGGAAACTCTGGGTGTTGTCTCATGTCCGGCGCTCTTCTGTTTTAATAGAATTTGCCGGAGAGTACCCGATTTTCCATGAAAAACAAACGGATTCTGTGTCTTTGTAGCCGAGGCTAGGAATCAGTATCAATGAAGCGCTGCAACGGGCTTTGCTCGTGATACTCCAAGGCCGTATCGCCTTCTTCATCCCATTTGTCGAGATCCTGTCGCATATTCGACAACAGATCATGCAGCGTATCGCCGGGAATCGGCTCAGCGACACAGTAAGACATAGTCAGGGGTATTTCACGGCTATCAGTACGGATAACAATATTCTCATCCGCCAGAAAACTGCGCAGACGGTTCACCGCCGCGGTACCGCCAACAGCCTCGGCGTGTTTCAGGTTCATCACAAATTCGCAATCGCCGGAGCGGTAACCGTCGTCGAACGAACGGATACATTTTTTAATCATGCGGCCCAGCGTCGCCATAATCTGCTTGTGCTGGGCCTGATCGATCAGTGGCCGGAAATCCTCGTAATTATCGACCCGCGCCAGCGCCAATGTAAACGGGTTACCCCGCCGTGCCCGGCGCTCCAGCTCCCGGCCGATATCAATTTCCATGGCGTGGCGGCTCCGCAAACCCGTCTCAAGATCAAGACCGCTATCGACCAGTGCGCAATCCTGCTCCAGACGACGCAGTTTAAAAATAAAGCTCTCATAAAGGCTGGTGAAGTTATCATATTCCGGAAATGTGATCTCATCATCAGTATAGGCCCTTTTGTCCATCAGGCCCGTTGCAACAATATGAAGCTCTTCGAACAGGCGTTTGAGGTCATTCAGTGTGACCGTCTCCATGAAATCATAGCCTTCCGCCTCAGTCGCCCATTTTTGAAAACTCTCCGGCACGCCCGGCTTATCGGCACCTTTAAATACATCGGGAAACATGATGCGTTTATTAACACGGCCGAGCCATTCCGCATGCTCATCGATAACCGGCGCTAACGCCTTGAGTTTACTATCAGCTTCGTAATTCAGAACCATATGAAAAAGCGCCCGTTAAGGTTTTCCCTCTATACAATACAACGGAAATCTATGCGAAAGGTTAACAAGAAAAGGAAAGGTGTCTGCGCAGAAACACCGATACCAAATAATATATTATGCGCCCAGCCATTCTTTTTCAAGCTGATCGAGCGTCCCGGCCTGAATAGCGTCCCGCACCTCGCGCATCAAAAGGTTGATCGTTGCGACATTGTGCTGGGCGACAAGCTGCATACCCAGCATTTCACCGGATTTGAGGAGATGATGGATGTACGCTTTAGAAAAATCACGTGAAGCCGGAATACCAAGCCGGGGATCGAGTGGCGCTTTATCATCACGGAACCGTGCGTTCATCAGGTTAATGCGCTCACCCGGATGCCCTTTAATCAGGGCCATACCGTGCCGGGCGATTCGCGTCGGGGTCACGCAATCAAACGTATCGATACCGAGCCGTACAAAATTAAACACGTCTTCAACACGCCCAATACCGAGCAAATGTGTAGGCCGGTCTTCACGCAGACGCTGCATACACATATTCACCACATCGTACATCTCCGCCACGCTGCCGCCCAGCGACCCGCCGACGGCCGCCCCGAAGAACGGACGATCATTGACATAGGCGCAGCTCAGATCGCGCAAATCTTCGTAAACCCCGCCCTGGACGATACCAAACAACCCCTGCCGTCCGTCATGAGTTTCGGCAAACGCGGCCAGACTGCGATCGCCCCAGCGGTGGCTGCGCTCCATTGACGCTGCGGTGTAATCCTTATCAACATGGTACGCGGTGCACTCATCAAGCTGATAGATCAGGTCAGCACCCAGCTTGCGCTGGATTTCCATTGACAGCTCAGGCGTCAGGGTCAGCATCTCACCGTCCCAATACGACTTGAACCGGGCGCCCTCCTCGGTGATTTTCAACATCGTCTTGTTGCGACCGCCCTTGTTGCGGCCCTTGATCTCGTCAGCGACAGAACCGTGCCCCATTGAGAAGATCTGGAAACCGCCGGAATCGGTCATCATCGGTCCGTCCCACTGCATAAAATCATGCAGCCCACCCATTTTTTCGACCAAATCGGCGCCCGGCTGGATCATGACATGATAGGTATTGGCGAGAATAATATCGGTCTGCGCCTCACGCATCGCCGCCGGCGAAAGGTTCTTGATCGACGCCTTGGTGCCGCAAAAAATATAGTTGGGAGTCTCAATCGTGCCATGCGGTGTTTGCAAACGGCCTACCCGCGCCTGCCCGCCGGATGGGTCTTTGTGCACGATATCAAAGGCAAAACCCGGATAGTCCAGCGTCTCCGGCGGCGTTACGCGGATTTCCGGTTCTTTTTTGCGGCGGGGACGAGCCATAACGCTATCCTTATAAAAGTCACCCCCGCACAGGCGGGGGCCGACAAATTGTTCAGCGATGAACAGTCCTTACTTCGCTGCAGCCTGTGCCTTTTCGATCTGTTTGCGGACCGGGCGCATGGCCGGGTCGAGCTTGGTCGGCGCTGTTCCCAGCAACCAGGCGTCAAGGCCGCCCTTGTGTTCAATCGTGCGCAAACCGGCGGCAGAAGCGCGGATTTTCACATTACGCTTCAGCGTTTCGCTGTAAACGCTGGTGTCCTGAATGTTCGGCAGGAACTGGCGCCGCGTCTTGTTTTGCGCGTGCGATACATTGTTCCCGGTCATCATGGCTTTACCTGTTACCATACAACGGCGGCTCATGGTCTTTATCCTTGTTGTCTATCGTTTCTCAGAAACAGATGCGGAAAATAAGCGATGAAGGCCCTGTAAGTCAAGCTTTATTCAAAAGAGCCACCCTGCCCACAGCAGGCTGCCCATCAGCGAGGCCATAAACAGCAGATGCGCCATCAGGCTGATATAAATGGCCCGGCGCAAGTGGCTTTGTTCCAGCCGGGCCGTCGCGCCGTCCGGACCGGTCCAGCCGCGCCTGATCGCACTCCCGTCCAGATCAGTCGATGGGCCGCCCAGACTGACATCCAGCGAATAAGCCATCGCCGTCAGCGGCAGACCGCCCTCATCATACGCGGCTTTGTTCCTGCCGAACAACTGCCCGGTAAAGGCACGGGTCATGCCCCCGGTCGGCGTGAACAGCCCTGCCAGCGCCATGATAAAGCCGGCCAGCATGTGCGGCACAATCCCCATAAGCTTCTCCAGCGCCAGCGCCGTACGGCCAAAGCCCTTGGTAAAGCCGTCCCGCCCGAAACGCCAGGCGCAGAAAGACAGTCCGGCATAAAGATAAGCCCCCGGCAAACCAAACAGTAAGTACCACAGCAGCGGCGCCACCAGCCCTTTGTCGAAGCTGCGCGCCGCCAGCGCCATACCGGTGCGGGTCATGGCGTAGTCGTCAGTGCCGGAAAAATCAGTGCGCGTGGAGCGCGCAATTGTGAGGTATGCGCCCTTGCTGACCTTTTTATCGCGCATCGCGAAATAAAGCTGTAACAGCGCAAACCAGACTGTACCGCCGGTTACAACCAGCGCAAGCAGCAGGATTTCGGTTAGATCGTAATACGCAGCACGTACAGCCGCATCTTCGGCAAACAGCCCAATTCCGAATGACGCGACAACCATCATCATTGTAAAAACAAAGCCCCGGAAAAACAGGTCGGCCGCCGCACGGTCCCGGTTATCGAGCCGCCCGCCAATCCGGCCGAATGTCTTGTCGAATACCAGCCAGACAAAAGAATAGGCATGACCGTGCATCGGCCCGGTAATCATACCGACAATCCCGGCGAGCAACCACGCCGCCATCGCCACCGGAATCCGGTCCGGATCAAGCAACTGGCTATGAATTTCTATAAAAACATGTTCCATTACAGATGGTTACCACCGTATCGTTATCACAGGCAGGATATAGCAATACGGCCTTTATGCACAGGAGGTCACCGGAAAAAAGATTGCTGCGCTGCCAAAGGCCGTTTATTTAGGATATAATATTAGATAATAACAATAAATGGATAACGGATTGTGATTTATCATTTATATGAAATGCAACACGCGGCCCTGACCCCTGCCCGCCTTGCGGCCGAGTTGACACGTACAGTCTACAGCCATCCGTATAACCCGCTGTCCTACACGCAGGTTGGCAGGACAATGGCCGCCAATGCTGAGTTGTTCGAGCGCATAACCAAGCGATTCGGTAAACCTGAGTTCGGCCTGATCGACACAACAATCGACGGCAAGGCTGTGCCGGTCATCGAAGACATCATAGTGGAAAAGCCGTTCTGTCACTTGCTGCGTTTCAGGCGCGAAACGCGGCGCAAAGATCCAAAAGTCCTGGTCGTCGCCCCGCTGTCCGGGCACTTCTCCACATTGCTGCGCGGAACGGTCAAAGCCCTGCTGCCACATCATGACGTTTACATCACCGACTGGATCGACGCGCGCCTGGTGCCGCAGAATGAAGGCCGATTCAATCTCGACGACTATATCGCCTATATTATCGATTTCCTGCATGAGCTCGGCCCCGACACGCATGTGATCGGCGTCTGCCAGCCAGCCGTACCGGTCTTTGCCGCCGTGGCGGTGATGGAGTCGCAGAACGACCCGTACTGCCCGCGCAGCATGACCCTGATGGGCGGGCCGATCGACCCGCGCGTCTCGAAAACCCAGGTGACGGAACTGGCAGAAACAAGGCCGCTGGAGTGGTTCGAGAATAATGTCATTTCCACCGTACCGATGTATTACCCCGGCGCAAGCCGTAAGGTTTATCCCGGCTTCATCCAGCTGGGCGGCTTTATGTCAATGAATCTGGATCGTCATGTCGGCTCTCACATGCAGTTCTATCACCACCTTGTCATCGGCGATGGCGACTCCGCCGCCGCGCACCGCAGATTCTACGACGAATATCTGTCTGTCATGGATATCGCGGCGGAGTTTTACCTGCAAACCGTGGAAACCGTTTTCCAGAAGCATTCCCTGCCGCTTGGTAAAATGGTCTGGACCGATCCGGAAACGGGGAAAAAGGTTCCCGTCGACCCGAAGCGGATAAAGAAGACCGCCTTGTTAACTGTCGAGGGCGAGCGCGATGATATCTCCGCCCACGGCCAGACTGCCGCCGCGCATGGCCTTTGTACAAACCTGCCGGCCAGCCGCCAGTATCACCATTTCCAGATGAGCGTCGGCCATTACGGTATCTTTAACGGGCGGCGCTGGCGTGGCGAAATCATGCCGCGTATCCGCCATTTCATTCGCAAGTTCGATAGTAAAGCCTCTGCTATATCTTCAAAGGACCTTGATAAGGTACCGGACATTGCACCCGAGAAATGGGATGAATCCAAGCACGGCATCAAAGCGTTGCGTAAACGCCTGAACATCAAGACCAAATCTTAGAGTCTGTTTCAAAACTCTCTCTCATTGCTTTTCCCGCGTAAGCGGGAATCTTTTAAAATCAACTCTAAAAGATCCCCGCTTACGCGGGGAAAGCAGTTTTGGTTATTTTCAGAGTTTTGAAACGGACTCTTAACTTTATCCAGGCCCCGGAGGCCCTGCCTTGCAATTCCGTAAATGGATTTGTAAGATGCCCCTAATTACAAAAAATAAAAAAACAGGGAGTTTAGCCAGTGCCCATCTTTGACGCCTTCATGCGCGACCCGGCCAGCCTTGCCGCCAACCTTATGGCTTCGACCGCTTATCTTTATGCCAGAGGCGTAGAAAGCGCATGGCGCGTAGCTGCCGCCACAAACCCTATCGCCGCTGCGCTTCTGGAACATTACGAACAAAATCCGAATGGCTGGCGGATTAACGGCATCCGCAAAGAGACTGCCAAAGGCCCGTTCGCGAAACTTGCCGGCAGAATGCCGGATTCGATCGGCTTCCAATTTGGTCATGGGACGCCGGAAGAGGACCCAGAGAAATCACAGCGCCCCCGCCCGACAACCGCAGAACTGACGGCAAAGCGTCATAAGGCGATAGACTCCGAAGCCGTCATGCGAAACGTTCTTGAGCGGAACTACAGTGACGACAGGCTGCCGCGCGATTTCCGCAGCGCCGTGTTTAAGGCCAGCGTCACCGCGCCATGGCGCAATATCGAAGGCGCGGCGTTCCTGACCGAACTGACAGCGCGCGACCACGCCAAAGCCGAGTTCACTGACCTGATGGAGAGCCACAGCACGATATTGGGCGAGCGGTACGATCTGCGCATGGAAACAGTTGAAACACTGGCCCGACCACATGCCGGCATGCTGCGTTTTTCAACAGCCTATTCGGATGCACAGCCTACTGACAGCAATAACGTTATATACCTGAAAGCGCCAATGTCCGGGCATTACGCGACACTTATTTATAATGCGATCCAGAATTATATCGACGCCGGCTTTACGGTTTATGTCGAGGATAAGACCGATGCCGCCGACGTGCCGTGGCACGAAGAAGATCACGGTATTGAAGCACAGGCCGATTATGATTGCGAAACCCTTGCCTATATTCACAAGCGCGAAGGCACGCGCGCGCAGCTCACGGCGATCTGCCAGGCCGCCATCCCGGCCGTGATTGCCAGCGCCGCCCTGGCGCAGCAGCAGGCAGAGCATCGCCCCGGTAAGCTCTGCATCATGTCTGCGCCTATTGATGTATCGATCAACCCGTCACTGGTCAATCAGTATGCCGAGATCATGCCGGACTTCCTGATAAAATTCCGCGAGCTGGAGATTGTACCGCCATGGCGGCCGGGCTTCCTGCGCACAGTGCGGTCCGGCAGTACACAGGTAAGCGGCTTTGAATCCGGGAATATGGGCCGCTTCATGCAGTATTATGCTTCGATCTTCAACTACATCACTACCGGTGGTAACGAATGGGACAAGCATAAGCCGTTGCTGCAGGCCGAGATTATGGACGCGTTGCAAAACCCCGACCTGTCGGACAAGGAGCGTGATTTCCTTGAACTCATGACCTTTATTGTCGAATATAAAACCCATATGGATATGGATGGCCGGGCCTATATCGACGCGTGGTTCAAGAATTTCGGCGCAAACTACATCGCCAACGATGACGTGACCTATCACCGCCAGAAACTTGATTTCAGCGCCATCGATTTCCCGGTCCTGACAGTAGACGCCACTGACGACGATATCTCTTCAATAGGACAGACAGTCTCTTTCCTGCGCAAAGAGTTCGGCGCCGACAAGCGTGCACTGATCGTCCCCGGCAAAGGCCATTTCTGGTGGTCGGGCCAAACGGCAAAAGACGTACAATGGCCTGCCATCTTTGCCTGGCATAAGGCGGGAATCGAGGACGGCGCCGTACAGGAATTCAGGGGCGCCGTACTGGACGCGGAAGGGAACGAACAAACTGACCCGGCCGTGCCGCAGCCCTGTACAAACCCGGAACCGCTGATTACATTAGCGGGCGACGTTCACGAAAAGAACCTGGAACTGGAACGGCGTAAAGTCGAAACCGGCCAGGATCTAAGCCTAACCCTGATGATTAATGGCACCGCGCACAATATTCCCCTTATCTCTCTCTCGCCCCAGGTCGGCCACGCCTGATCGCCGGCAGGAAGAGCTACAGGACCGCATCAACCGGCTTGGCCTGCCGGTACGTGTGCGCGTCAGCCCGCGTGCGAAGCGCATTGCCCTCAGGCTCGATAATGCGCACCATGTTATGCATTTGGTCGTACCGCCGCGATTCACCCCCGGCAAAGCCGAACAGTTTGTAGAGGAGCACCGCCACTGGATCAGGCAGAAGCTTGCCGAATTGCCAGAGCCAATTGCCTTCGTTGACGGTGCCGTTATCCCCGTATTGGGGCGACAGCGTACTCTTGCCATTTTCTATGACAAAACTTTAAAGACAACCTCTATAGATATGAAAGATAATGAAATACTTATCTCGACTAACAAGACCGACCCAGCGGCGCGGCTCACCCGGTTCCTGAAAAACGAGGCCCGCGCCACACTGGACAACCTGACCCGGGAGAAAGCGGCGCTTATCGACAAACCGGTGAAAGCGGTCCAGATTCGCGATACAAAAAGCCGCTGGGGCAGCTGCGGGCCGGACGGGCGTATCTCACTGTCCTGGCGGCTGATCTTCGCACCGTGGGAGGCCATGGATTACGTCGTGGCCCACGAAGTCGCTCATCTTGTGCACATGGATCATAGCCAACGCTTCTGGGCACTTTGCACAGAACTATCCACAGACTTTGCCACGGGTAAAGGGTGGATGCGGCGCCACGGTCACGAACTTATGCGTTATGGATAATTATTGCATCCCTGTACTTTTTCCTATAAAACTCCGTCATGCCCGCAACCGACAAACAAGCCATTTTGTATCCAGCCCCCTTCCGGGATTATTTCCGGGAGAAAATCGCGCAATTTATCGAACATCGTGATCTGCTGCAGGAACAGGCCGGGAATGTGGAACAGTTTCTGGCAGATCATAATAATGATGCCATCGTGACAGTGCCTGAACTACAGGATCAATTGCTCGATATCCACGCGGCTTTGGTCCAATACATGGACGACACGCTGGATGCGCTTAATTACTTCCTGACAATGGAAGATCACCTGCCTGCAATTCTGGACACATTGCGCGGCCAGCTTGGCGTATTCAGCAGCGAAATCGCCATGCTCTATGATCCCGATGCGCTGCGGCAGGACGTTGAAGACACGATTGATACGGCATTCAATAATCTTGGTATTGTGCGTAATTTCTTCAATGCGCAAACAAAGCAGGATCGCCGGAAACTGGCCATGGCCGACCCTTATGCCGAAGAAATTCTGGGCGAACCCCGGGAAATGGAGCGTGAAGACGTTTACGGACGCATGGAATATACGTTCTGGTTCAACTATGGTCGCCGTCTTTACCTGTATGATATCGACGACGATCTCGCAGAGTGGCTTGACCGCGAAGAAAACGACCCGGAAAGCCGCCATGAGCGCATTGCTGCCATCTTGTCCGGCGAGACAGCGACCAGATTTCCGCCCCCTTTCGTGACACTTGCCGGGTTCTCTGATGAAGAAATTGAAATGTCCCGCCATATCATGGCGCGCGAAGTAGAAGAACTGGCGGAAGATGCACAGGTAGAACCGCCGGGCGGGATCGAAGATCCGGAAGACGATCAAATCCCGGAAGGGGGCGCTATAATCCTGCCATTTCCCAAACTCCGCCGGTAACCACGCCAGACCCTCTTGACGCCGCCCTGTACGCCGCGTAAGAGACATTATGGCCAAAACATATGACAGTGGCGCCCTGCCCCGCGCTATCCACGCGCGCGCAAAATTTGATGATATTTATGCGCCTGATATACAGGCCATGATCCCCAAACAGGGCGTCGTGATGGATATCGGTACCGGTGTCGGCCGTGACGCCGTTGCGATTCACAACCGCGGCGGCGGCCGTCTGCTGGTGATCGGTATCGATCCCGACGAAGCAAATTACCATGAAGCTGTCGCTACCTATCCGGATAATGAATTCGTATTGTGCCGTACCTGGGACGATGTGGCAAAGGTACAACCCGGCCGCCAGATCGCCTATCTGGTCAGGGAAGTGCAGGATCTCGAAGAGCCGCCTTCAAAACTGAAAGCCGACTTCATAAACTGTTTTGCCGTGCTGATGTTCATTCCCGCTGAAGAACAAGAGATATTCTTACGCAAACTGCACACCTTATCACAGCCGGCCCGTGACACGCTGATGCGCTACCGCACGGTCAAGCTCAAAGAGGGCATGGTTAAAATTGACGAGACAGGGTTCCGTCAGCAGGCACAAGCCGCCGACTTTGTTCTCGAAGACCTGCCGGATGTTCCCGATCCGCCTCCCTTCAACCGGGGCTTTCAATGGAAGCAATACAGGCTTACCGCGTCTGCCTGACTGATAATGTTACCGCCGGTTATTATAAGCCGTTGTCGTCAGGTAGGCTGAAACAATCATGCCGATAAAGGCGCTTAAACTGCCAAGTAGCGCGGCCAGCAAAACAGCCATAACGCCCGCGGTACGGGTTGCCCCTTTATGCCACACAATGACGTAGGCCATGACGGCACAATAGAGCGGCCCCAGCACCCATCCCACAACCTTGCCGTTCTGGTAAGCCTCCTCGGCCGTTTCCCCCAGCAGCCCGGTAGCGCCCAGTATGCCGCCGGTAACGGCAATAATCAAAAATCCCAGCGCCGCATAGGCGAGATAAAAGCCAAATGCCTCGGTCCGGCTGCGAATATATCTGAAATCGGAAAGATTTTTAAACACGGTTACGTTCCACTGTTACATGACAGATCATAATTACGTTGCGGCCTGTATAAAATCCAGCGCGCCTTGCAAAATATGCTGCGCGGCCAGCTTATCCACCACCTGTTTTCTTTTTGTTCTTGACATATCCACAGATTCAATCAGAAAGTCTTCCACCGAAACGGTGGATAACCTCTCATCCCACAAAGCTATCCACGGATCTGTCCCCACGATCTGGGGATAGTTTTCCAGCTCGTCGGCAAAGGAACGCACCGCATCGCAGCGCGGCCCGGCGCTGCCATCCATGTTAAGCGGCAATCCCAGCACATAGCCGCCGATCTCATAATCCCTGATCACAGCAGCCAGATCCCCGATATCACGGGAAAACTTTGTCCTGTTGATTGTTTTCAGCGGCGTTGCAATCGCCTGCGCCGCATCCGACACCGCCAGGCCGATTGTTTTCGCCCCCAGATCAAGGCCGAGCAGCCGCGTCTCCATCGGCCGCCGGTCAATGATATCTTTTAATAATCCTGTCGGCATCCCCACTTGCGCGCCTTTCACCGCGATGCTACAAAATCTAGGCATTTAAACGGGGGAATACAAGCATGTCTCTTGACCGCGAAACTGTCCGCAAGGTCGCCGGCCTCGCCCGCATCCGCATGAGCGACGAGGAACTGGATAAATACGGGCCACAACTGAACAATATCATTGGCTGGGTCGAGCAACTCGGTGAAGTTGACACCGGCAATGTCGAACCACTGCCCAGCCCTGTGGATATCAAACTGCGCCTGCGTACCGATGAGGTTACAGATGGCGGCTATGCCGCCGACGTTCTGGCCAACGCGCCGGAAGAACTCGAAGATTTTTACGTTGTCGCAAAGGTGGTCGAGTGAATGAGTTCCAAGATGCAAGTTACAGGTTGCAAGATAACCGCTGCGAAACCCTATGCTTGTAACTTGTAACTTGAACCTCGTAACTCCCAGGTAAAACATGGAAACAAAATGACACAGTTAACACACCTGACCATAGCCGAGGCGCTTAAAGGCCTTGAAAACAAGGATTTTACGGCAACCGAGTTAACGCAGGCACATCTGGACGCGATGGCGGCAGCCAAACATTTAAATGCCTTCATCGTCGAAACGCCTGACATCGCCCTCAAGCAGGCAGAAGAGTCCGATAAGCGCCGCGCTGCCGGTGACGCCGGGCTGCTTGACGGTATCCCGCTGGCGATCAAGGACCTGTTCTGTACCAGGGGCGTGCAGACAACAGCCTCCAGCCATATTCTGGAAGGCTTCATCCCGCCCTATGAATCAACAGTCACCGCGAATTTATTCCGCGACGGCGCTATCATGCTCGGCAAGACAGCGCTTGATGAATTCGCAATGGGGTCTTCAAACACCACCAGCTATTTCGGCAATGTGATCAACCCGTGGAAAAAAGCCGACGGCGCTGACCTTGTACCCGGCGGCTCATCCGGCGGTAGCGCCTCTGCCCTGGCCGCACGGCTGTGTATGGGCGCGACCGGCACTGACACCGGCGGCTCGATCCGCCAGCCGGCGAGCTTCTGCGGCATTACCGGTATTAAACCCACATACGGGCGCTGCTCACGCTGGGGTATCATTGCCTTCGCCAGCTCTCTCGACCAGGCCGGCGCATTCGGCCGCACGGTTGAGGATTCGGCGATCCTGCTCCAATCCATGGCCGGGTTCGATCCAAAGGACAGCACCTCCGCGGATAAAGAAGTGCCGAACTGGCCGTCACTGCTGGACGGCGCGGTCAAGGGGCTGAAAGTCGGCATCCCGCAAGAGTACCGCATGGACGGCATGCCTGCCGAGATTGAAACACTGTGGCAACAGGGAATCGAATGGCTAAAAGCCGAAGGCGCCGAAATTGTCGATGTCAGCCTGCCGCATACCAAATACGCCCTGCCGACCTACTATATCATCGCGCCGGCGGAAGCCTCTTCGAACCTCGCGCGTTATGACGGCGTGCGTTACGGCCTGCGGGTCGAAGGCGACGACCTTAAAGAGACATACGAGAAAACGCGGGCCGAAGGCTTCGGTGACGAGGTGAAACGCCGTATCATGATCGGTACATACGTTCTGTCCGCCGGGTATTATGATGCGTACTACGTCAAGGCGCAGAAAGTCCGCCGCCTGATCCTGCAGGACTTTGAGAAGGCGTACGAACAATGCGACGTCCTGCTGACGCCGACCGCACCCTCTGCCGCTTTCGCGATTGGCGAAAATGAAGATGACCCGATCAAAATGTATCTCAATGATATCTTCACCGTCCCGGCTTCGCTCGCCGGACTGCCGGGCATCTCGGTACCGGCCGGTCTGGATAAGGACGGCCTGCCGCTCGGCCTTCAGATTATCGGCCGGGCATGGGACGAAGAAACAGTCCTGCGCACTGCTTATCATATTGAACGCGCAGCGAACTTCACCGCCCTGCCCGCCACATTAGTCAGCAAAGCGGCATAATTCATGATCAGCGCCTTTTGGACATCCGGCCTGATTTTAAGGATAATAGAGAGATGAGATATTTTATCGCGCTAGCGATTCTGATCATGGTTCTGCCCGTCTCCGCTGCCGCGCAGACAGCGATCTCGGAAGAGATGGCCAACGCCTATTATGAGAATTGCAAAAACCGGCCCGATCCCCGTATGAAACCGGAGACACAGGACGCACTATGTGCTTGTACATCTGTCATGATGATGGAGCATATGAGCGTCGAGGATGTCCAGACAATGAAGGGAAATGATCAGGCTGGCCGTAACGCGCTGAATAAGATGATGCTTGAAGTGTACGCGCCCTGCATGAACTACCCGGTTCAGGACCTGGTGGGTTCACAGTGTATGGAGAACCCCCAGATCGCCCGGACTGCCGGCGTTTCAAAGAAAGCACTGTGCGAATGTATGGCGAAAAAGACAGCCACATGGTTCACCGATGAAGGCCGCGCCCTGATTGCCCGCGTTATCCGGGAAAACCCGAATGTCTACGACCCGATCGGCCCTGTCATGGAATCGAGCACGTTCAAATCAAAATCATACAGCCACATGATGGCCTGTATGAGCGGACGATAAACCGACAATGCGCATTGAAAGAATAACCCTTCTTCTTCTGGCCTTTATCAGCACGGCGATGATTTTCTCTTCTTACGCCGCTGCACAATCTTTGTTCGACAACAGTGAGTCGCTAGCGCAAAGTGCCGAAACGCAGGCGGCAGAGTTTTTCAATGGTTGCGTGAAAGCGCCGGTTATCCCGACCTATGAAGAGACGGATCTGGCTTTTTGCGCCTGTGCTGCAGCCAATATGCAGGTCTGGCTCGAAACACCACTGACACAAAGGACCGACCGTGAATTTTTTGAAAGCATAAACGTCAGAGAGCTTGATGCAGAGACGTATCTTACGAAAATATACGGGCCGTGCCTGCATATACCTGTCTATGACCTGCGTTATGATGAATGTATGACCGACCGGACCGACCTGCGTTTTACGCGGCACCCGCGCTTTTTCAAGGCGATGTGTACTTGTATGGCCGAAGGCGACTCGGACTATTTCAAAGAATTCGCAGCGCCGTTCCTTGAAATGAAATTCGCTGAAGGCGACGGCGATAAGATTACCGATCCGATCCGTGAGGTCCGAAACGATATAAACTATCACTCAGCCTTTCACCGTATTGATCAACGATGCTATAGACGGTATGCAAATAAGTTAAGCGAACATATGAAACAGCAACGAGACAGACGATAACAAAACAGGACTGATAAACGATGGCGCAGCTTTTACAAGGCGAGACCGGTGAATGGGAAATAGTGATCGGCATGGAAGTCCATGCCCAGGTCATTGCGCACTCAAAATTGTTTTCCGGTGCGTCGACAGCGTTTGGCGCTGAACCGAACAGCCAGGTCAGCCTGGTGGACGCCGCAATGCCGGGTATGCTGCCGGTCCTGAACGACCATGTCGTTGAACAGGCCGTGCGCACTGGCCTCGGTCTGAATGCCAGGATCAATAACGTGTCGGTGTTTGAGCGTAAAAACTATTTCTATCCCGACCTGCCGCAAGGGTATCAGATTTCGCAATACGCCCACCCGATTGTCGGCGAAGGCGAAATTGAGATTGACCTTGAAGATGGCACCGCCAAGAATATCGGCATCACGCGCCTGCACCTGGAGCAGGACGCCGGCAAGTCCCTGCACGACCAGCATCCGTCAAAAAGTTTCGTTGACCTTAACCGTTCCGGCTGTGCGCTGATGGAAATCGTCTCGGAGCCGGATATCCGCGGTCCGGAAGAGGCCGCAGCCTATCTGTCAAAGCTGCGCATGATACTGCGTTATCTCGGCACCTGCGACGGCAACATGGAAGAAGGCTCGATGCGCGCCGATGTGAATATCTCTGTGCGTAAACCGGGGGATGAGTACGGCACGCGCTGCGAAGTCAAGAACGTCAACTCGGTCAAAGCCGTGCAACAGGCGATTGAATACGAGGCCCGCCGCCAGATCGAACTGATCGAAGACGGCGGCACGGTTGATCAGGAAACCCGGCTCTGGGACCCGGCCAAGATGGAGACCCGCTCCATGCGCTCCAAGGAAGAAGCGCACGACTACCGCTATTTCCCCGACCCGGACCTGCTGCCGCTGGAGGTCGCGAATGACCGGATCGAAGATATCCGCAAAACCCTGCCCGAACTGCCGGATGAGAAAAAGCACCGCTTTATGGATGAATACGGGCTGGGACTTTACGACGCTTCGGTCCTGATTGCCGAACGCGCCCGCGCCGATTATTTTGAAACCGTTGCCAGCGGCCGCGATGCTAAAACCGCCGCCAACTGGGTGGTTAACGAACTGCTGGGCATCCTGAACAAGAACGGCAAACCTCTTTCGGAGAGCCCGATCGCTGCCGGGCAACTCGGCGGATTGATCGCGCTGATAGAAGACAACACGATTTCCGGCAAAATCGCCAAGGACGTCTTCGCCGAGATGTATGAAACCGGTAAAGACGCCGCCGCGATTGTCGAGGAGAAGGGCCTGAAGCAGGTCACCGACACCGGCGCGATCGAGGCGCTTGTCGATGAGGTCATTGCCGAAAATCCGGACAATGTCGCAGCCTATAAAGGCGGCAAGGACAAGCTGTTCGGCTTTTTCGTCGGCCAGGTGATGAAGAAATCACAAGGCAAAGCCAACCCGGCGGTCGTCAACGACCTGCTGAAACAAAAGCTGTCATGACGGCACAGGCCCGTAGGTCTGTTTGTATTCATCCGGCTGGATACCGTATACGTCCTGCGGGCCGCTATAGACGAGTACCCCGCCGGTCCGGATGAGCATCTCTTCGCCCCACGGCGCGGTAAAGGCAACATTCTCGCCCACAGTAACGACTTTGCGCGGATCGGGCCTGGGCTGGAACATCCCCTGCTCTCCCGCAGGCTCATAGATCGACTCGAATTTGGCTATATCGACCAGATACTGCTCTCCGGTCGGGTTGGTAACCTTATAGCCGCCATCTGGCCCGGCGGTCTTGGATGTCTCGACATGACCGTCAGCCATGATGGTTTCAACCTTAGTGCCCGGCGGCACCTTTTCAGCCTTCACTTTCGCCGTTTTCTGAGCCAGAAAATACTCTGTCCAGTCCACATCACCGGCGGGCTGAATAACCCTGAACTTTTCACCGTCAGATGTGACAGAATAAAGATGGTCAGCAAGATCCGGCGGCGGGTCCATCGGTGTGCCGCGCACGCCTTTTTGCACATCTGCAATGGCCTCACCGGCGATACTGTACTCAAGATACGTGTCTTCATCACCTGCTGCCAGAGCCGCCTGCTCACGATCATGAATCTGTTCAAGCGAGAGTAACTCATAATATCGGGAATATGCTGAATCTTCTTCCATTGGGCCTGCCCCTGCCGAGGCGTGAAACATGACTACGAACGCAGCCAGCCAGGCATGTTTTGCAGGATCGAAACGGAATCCGACATTATGGATCAGTGACATTTTTTACTCCCTTATCTTGATAGTTAATTTTTTAATAAATAGACCTTATCATTTTTCGTAACAGAAAATCAAGCATATTAATGTCTCTCTTCCATGTTTTATTGACATATCAATCTCCTCCCTCTAAAACCGTGACATATTCATGCCATTTCCAGTGAGAGAGGATTGCATATATGCCTGAGCTTCAAATTCCCCTGACACCCGATTTACGTGCCGCACTGAAAATTCATCTGGACAGCCCTGCCATTGATGAGACTCTGGCGCAGGCCACGAAAACTATGCGCGCACTGGTGGATACGAACAATGGCGCCCTCATGAAACGGGCAAAAAAGAGAAGTAATTTTCATGAAATCAGCGCCTCACTGAACGAGACTATGGCCGGCAAAATCCAGTATATCATTGAAGCCGCCTATGCGATGCAGCTGGCTTTGTTGGAAACAGCAATCAAAAACACTGTATTCACTGGTGACTTCGGCCAAAAACTGGACGCCGGTCAGCAAAAGAAAAAACGTGACCGCTTTTTAGAAAAGCTTTTCGAAGATCGTTTTGAGAACCAGGATTTCAAAAACCGGTTTAATACAGAGACCCATCGCCATTCGGTGAAAGATATAGAAAAGATTGCCGCCACACTGGCAGAGTCAGGCTTTGACCCCGAAACAATGGGCGTAAGCTGCTGCCGTACTTCAGAATATCGCGATTACGAGACACTTGCTGCGGCAGCAGATGGCGAAAAAATCAAGGCATGGGGCCTTCATTATGGCGCAGATATGCTAATCCAGCTGCAACGCGCCACCCGGTTTCTTGCCATAATTGATCCGGCGCAAATCCTGCCGAAAAACACACCCCCGGAAGCCGCTGCAAGCTATGGCGTTTTGAAGGCAACAGCACTGCAACTGGTCGACGCCTTTGGCATGACTGACAATGCCGAAGACTGGTCATTCCTCCAGGCGATCACGACGGCTGAAGATGATATCCGGACCGAAGACCTATACCGTCAATATGTTCTGCAACCAGAAAACAAGAACCCGCTGAACGGTGAAGACTACGAATATTTCAAACCGGGCGCAAGCTGGGCCGGTGACGTCTTATCTTACCGCGCCGCGGCGTTAAAACTCTCACAAATCGAACGTGGGGAGATTGACGGCGATATTGAAACCGCCAAAGCCGAAGTCGAAACGCTGCGCGCGGCAATCGAACCACTTTTCGACGAAATGGCTGCCGCTGAAACCATCCGCAACCAGCTTTATGACGGTAACGATAAAGTGACCTTGTCTTATCCAATAGAGACAGAGGAAGCTATTCGCAATATCGAAAGAATAGCGCCTGATCTCCAAAAGACCTGTTATTATAACTATCTCGTCCGCACACTCGGGACTTACACGAAGAACGAAGGAACATTAGCGCTATTATTTGGCAATGTGGCCGAGATCACGGGGGAGATCGCAGCAGAGCTGGGGCTCGACCTGAGTGAGGCCCGGACAGATGGCACCGCCAAAGTGATCGTCATCAATGATCAAACTTCATATGCCATGGACGACCGCATCGGTAGAATTGAGTCATACCTGATGGCGCACGGCTGGGACAGCCAGCTACCAGCCAACTTCCCGAAAGCCATTGTCTTGAATACAACAGATGAAAACGACTACGGCGCAAAGGCCGTATTCTCGTTTTATAACGGCAACGAGAAATACGAGCCGGCGACAACCCCGCGTTTGCTCACAGAAGATATTGATCACCGTATTGCCGTCGCAGGGAGAATCTGTAGTTATCTTCGTGAAGTCAGCAAACACATGACCGGCTTGCAGGCGGATGATCTCACTCCTCTGCGTGAAGGCTTTGGCACAAATGGCCTGATCGGCAGACTCGATGGCTTGTTACAGAGTTTAAAAACCGGGTTTGGCGAACGCCTTTGCCCGCAACATACTGGCGAACGCCTTCACCCACAACATAGAAGCACAATCAGTTTTCGCCTTAATATCAACCTGACGCTGGAAGCGGCCCGCGCCTTCCTGACTGAGCTTCAGGAAACCGAGGGCGTTGAAGCCGTTGTGCGGCGCCCGGACAATAGCTACCTGGTTGAGGTCACCGAACAAACGGATGCCATGCATATCTTTATTACTTCTGTTTCCGGCCGTTCTCAGGTAGAATCATCCGCTATAACGCCAGCGAGCAATCACGAGATCCGCGCAAAAAATGCAGCAGAATTAGGATGTACATATAGGCCATGACGCAGAAATACGAATATAAAGTCACGCTTTACCGTGAACCGCTGCTTGGCTCTATCTTTCTCGGCGGCTCGCGTGTTGACCCGAAGCGTTATACGGAATTCCTGAATAAGAACGCTGAAGAGGGCTGGAAGGTCGTGACTATGGACCGGGAAAGCCGCCGTGAGTTACTGTTTTTCAAACGCGAGGCCTTTATAACGATCCTTGAACGCGAGATCGGGTAACGCCGCGATGCTGAAGGGCAAAATCCTCTTTTCATCACTGATCCTGATGGGTGGCCTCGCCGCCATTCTCGGCCTCGGGCAGCTTTGGCTCAACCTCATGCCGTGGGTGGAGTTCACTAAAACCATGGCGACGATCGTCATTCTCGGTACGCTGGTCTCATTTATTATTGCCGTCGACTATGATTTACCGGGTACCAAGGGCAAGGCCCTGCTGGCCATCATGGCGGTGCTATTAGTGACTCTCACCGCCCTGGTGCTGGTCCAGATATGTTGGCTGGCCTTTGATACGGCACTATTTATAAAGCTGGTAGCCACTGTCGGTATCTTATTGGGCCTTGTGTCTTTTATTATGGCCGTGTCGGAAGATTTCGGCGGCAACAAAGCCCTGCGCGACGAAAACTATATCGACTAAAAAAACGGTGCCCCCCCTTTCCCGCTTCAGGTAAATACCGTTACAATAGCTGTTCATAATTGTTCCGATTCACAAGAAAGAACATCCGACATGGCCATGGAAAATCTGGGATTAAATAAGGGCGAAGAAATCCTGCTCGATATCGGGGATAGCGCCCGGCGCCGCATTGTCTGCGGCCTGTGCTGGGACCCGATGAGCGGTGAGGCTGTACCCGTTGATAAAACCACTTCACAGCGCACCGGGGCAACCGATGTCTTCGATCTTGACCTGTTATGCCTGGTGTATGACAAATACGGCCGGTTCATGGCTGCCGTTACCGGCGATGAGGGTCATCGCACAGGTGACTCAGGCAATATCTATCACACGGGTGATGTTGTTGACGGCGAAGATACGCTTGATGACGAGCAAATCTCGCTGGAACTGTTCAACCTGTCCAGCAAGATCGACCAGATCATCTTTATTGCCGAGGTCCAAAGCCAGCATGACTTTAAAGGCGTGGCCAATCCCGAGATCCGCATTGCCAATGCAATTGACGACCGTAACATGGCCCATGCCGATTTAAGCCAGGCTGACGAAGGCGAAGACTCTTACGTCTTTGGCCGCCTGTTTCGCGGGCCTAAAGGCTGGATGTTCGAGTTCATTGGCGATTATTTCAACTCTGATGATATTCAGGACTGGACTGAAAGCGCGGCGCGCTATGTGAAAAAAGCCGCTCCGGTTGCCTCGGCCGGCGGCAGCACGGGTATGTCGATCCCGTCCAAGGGCGAAACCGTGCCCCTCTTCTACAGCCGTCAGGCGCGCCATCGCGTTATTGTCGGTCTGAACTGGGACCCCGCCGAAGATCCCGCCGCCGAGAGCGTTGACATGGACCTCGCCTGCGTCATCTATAACGAGGCAAAGGAGCCGATTGACGGCGTCTCCGCCAAGCCGGAAGAAGCAATCGATGAATCCGGGCGTATCTATCACTCCGGCGACGATACGGGCGGTGAAGGCGACAAGACGGATGATGAGGCTATATCTGTTGAACTCAAGGATATGCCCGACCACATCCATCATATCGTTTTTCTTGCCGAAATTCAGAGCAACCATGTTTTCAAAACAATCCTAAACCCAACCTTGCGCGTCGCCGACGCCAAAACCCATGACGAACAACTTCTGGTCTCTATGGACGGACCGGACGCCGCCAGCAAGACGGCCTGCATCTTCGCGCGCATCTCCCGCCGCGGCGAAGCGTGGACATTGACCAACATCAATGAATATGTGAAAGGTGAAGCCGTCGAGGACTGGATCGGCTTTCTTCAGCGCTATGTCGGATAGTCTTGCCTTGGTTCATTTCGGTTGACCTGCCCGCCGTTACCCGCTAACTGTAAACGGTTCTTAGGCACGTGGCCCTGATGGCGCAAGCCGTCAATCGTTTGAAACGAACGAGGCCCGTGGACGAGCAAGCGAGGACACGTGGCCGAGCGGCTGAAGGCGCTCCCCTGCTAAGGGAGTATGGGGTTCATAGCCTCATCGAGGGTTCGAATCCCTCCGTGTCCGCCATTTCTTAGCAAGACATCCTTATTATCAAATCAAATACCTACCTAAAGGATTCATAAGGTGACCTTCGCCCGGGTATGGCAACAGCTCCATGATACAGATAAATTCAGTCTCCCGGTTTACGGCGAACTGAAGGATTCAGGCAGGTTCTGACTACGGAGCGCTCTCTTCAAGGGGCCCGGCGCGTTGCGGAACATCAGGCGTTCCCGGAGAGCTCTGCACTTCAGCTATACTGGCGTGATACCTTTCAATGCTCTCCGGCAAACCACCAAGCCCATCATCAAAAACACGGACTGAGACAACGCCATCCTGCTGCTCTGCCGGCCATGCCTCATCGATCATCAACGGCAAGTCTGACTGCATGACCAAATCGATATTGTTCTCAATCTCTGATAATTTAGCCGGACCCAGCTCAATACCATGATTACCCGCTATCCGCAGCAAGCTATATGTATTCATAACCACATGATCCGTCAGCGAAAGCGGATGAAATTCCATACCGCCGATTTCGGTATGCAAAGAAGGATCTTCCGAAAAAATCTCCATTATCCTGTCATTCGCTTCCGCGAAACCGGCATCTTCATAAGCACTCACGGGAACAAGGTATCTCTCCGCGCCTTTAATGTCATCGTAGGCCACGCCGCTTAAAACCGCGGTCACTATTTCCAAATTCTCTGCAATCTCGGGATGGGCCGCCGCCCTTTGGGCATAGTCCGCCGCCATTCCTGAAACTTCCAGACTTTGATCAAGAGCCTTATTGCAAGCCTCTTCCAACATCTCACGGACCTCATCCTCAGAGACACCCCAGCCGGCATATACATCGCCATCAGTGCTAACGAAAGGCTCACCGTTTCTGAAGTCTTCGAACGTATGATCAATGTGTAAGGAGTTCAGGTATCCCCTGCCACCGGAAACGACATACAAACCAGAAGTCGCTTCAATCATACCCCCGGTTCTCATCGATCCCGCGAATGCGTGATTCATGACTGTTATATCCGCACTGCCGAGGCTGCTGAGATACGCACGCGCACTAATATACGTGTAGTCCTGCGGATTCTTCAATCCTGGCTCTTGTCCTTCAGGCGCAGACTCCAGAATTCTTTGTTCCACCATGGTTGCAATAACACCCATCACAGCAGTCTGGCGCTCGCAATCCCATTCGACTTCAAGCGTGCCGTTTTCAATGTCCGTCGAAAGCGCATGCAAACTGTCATGCCTTGTGACGTCCGGACTACCGAAAGGCTCTCCGTTGTCCCTCACAAAATAGGAGTGTCTGTAATTTTCACTGGATAGTGCAGGTATTTCATCAAGCCTGTTTTGAATTTCTCTGAATAATGTTGCTTCATACTCGCGGGCCAGACGCAAATCCCAGTCCTGTTCGAGAAGTTCGTTTAATACCGTGCCTTCCATTTGCGCCTCAAGTGCGACCTCATCGACAATATGACCAATTACCTGGTTCAGCGCATCATCGACTTGCGGATCATACGTTGTTTTCCAGATACCGCGCTGGATCGTCCCGCCGTCCGCAAGGTCTTTCAGGCTGAAGATCGCCATATCAGGCGTAGACGCAAGCTGATGGACCCTGTCATCAGGCCCGGTGCCCTGATCCGCTCTGCTATTAAAAGCCCCTTTTAAACTCATGATCTTGCAAGCCTATTGTTTATTGCAAAGATTATACAAAAAATTGATAAAATTATGTTTAATCTCTCGCCTTTAGGAACACTAGTCACGCCATAAAAAATTTTATTGAAAATGTATCCCTCATCGTATTACATATTCATAATTCAATAAGCAAAGACCGTGAGGAGCATAATGAGCATACCGCAAACGTGGCAGGAAAAAAGACAGTGGCTTAAAGACAATTTCGGAGGGGTCGTTACAAAGTGGATTGATCCAGATTGTTATGTCACAAGGGCTGACGTTTCAACGTCGGATGGAATTATTTCAAGCCCTGTCATAGGACACGGCACAACCGGACCAGCCAGCATTGAGGAGTTATTTAAAACGCTCACTAGCCTCGAAGCAGGCACTCACTTAATTGGACGCGGGGGCCAAAGATCTACTGTCGACCCTGAAACTTGCCAACTTAGAGACTTCCATCCTTTCTAGGCTCAGAAGACAGGCGATTCCGCGCATAGATCATCGATGACCCGCCGCTTCCGAAGCGCCTCGGCACTGTCATAATCATCCAGAGGAACCAATGTAATCAGCGCTTTCCACAAAGCCCACCCGCGCGCCCGCGCCCATGTTTCATGATCGAGAGTGATATGCGCTTTAAATATCTCGCGGCTTTGCCCCGTCAGAAACGTCCAGGCCAGCACAAGGTCACAAGCCGGATCACCAACCCCCATACCGCCAAAATCAATAACCGCCGCCAGGCTACCGTCTTTGACGAGAATATTCCCGGCACTGAAATCGCCATGTATCCATGCCGGTTCGCCACGCCATTTGCTGCTGATGGCCGTTTCCCACACCGCCATGGCGCTATCGCCGTCGATAATGTCTTTAAGCGCAGCTATCGCGTCTGTTGTTTCGTCACTGTAAACAGACGGGCAAGCGCCCCGGTAAAAGTTATGAGACCCGGCCGCCGGGCCGCCGGGCAAATCAATCGTATGCAATTCGTTCAGAAAACGCGCACTATCTGCAGCAAACCACTCCAGCGCAATGTTTTCCAGAGTATCTGCGTTTTTGCCCTCTAGCCATCGATAGACCGACCAATACCAAGGATAGTCATTTGAGGGCTGGCCCATAGCCAAAGGTTCAGGAATCCGGACAGACAAACGCGGTGCCAGCCGGGGCAACCATTCCTGTTCTATACGCACTTTCCGGGCATACCGTTCCGCGCTCGGCAGCCGGACAGACATCTCATCGCCAAGGTGGAACGTCCTGTTATCCCATCCGCTTAATTCAACCGGCCTGACCGGCAAATGGCTCCATTGCGGGAATTGCTCTGACACAAGCGCCCTGACAAGGGGTACATCAATTTTAATAGGCTCTGACATCCTGCTGCAAAAACCCGTCTTTCCGTTGAAGCGATCCTGTAGACGCTAGCACTCAGAACGTTCCGGCACCACCATAACAATACACGCCTGCCACCTTTCCCCTTTTCAGGGTCCGGGTGGCAGACGGTTTCCCGGCCGGGCGCGCGCGGTCGTCAGGACGGCGCCATACCGGGTTGTACAGTCGCAGGCGCCGCTGGCGCAGGAGCCACGGGAGCGACGATTTCCTGAACATCCACATCGACATCACCCGGCGTTACCGCATCGCCAAGAGGATTGCCGTTCATATCGACACGCGTACAGGAAATATCAAGCAGTTCCGGGTAAATTTCGAAGTTCTGCATGGCTTTCTCGTAAACGGTACCGTAAATCGTGACATCGCACTGATTGTTTGAATCGGGCGACACCGTACCAACGAGCTTTTTCGGAATATGCAGTGACCCGTCATTGAACAGGCTGTAGAGATGCCGTGCAAAACTCTTCTCAACATTGTAATACACGGCATCCTCCGTACCGCAATCGCCAAGCGTATCGCACCCTTTCACTGAGTAGGTGTTGTCACCGTGCGAAACGACTGTGTGCAGGTAAACGGTATCATCCCGAATAGTCGACGCCATGATCCCTCCTTCAACCGCAAGATTGAACGTAGGGACGACAGCCATCGCCGCCGCCGCGGTAAATGCCAGAACCAGCCCTGCTTTACGGGGCGCAAAGCGCCGTTCACCATCATCGCCATCCTTATAGGCGAAACGGCTCCAGACCTTGTCCATATACTGGCGATAACCCCAGGCGAAAGGCGGACTGACGGCGTTCCAGACCGGCCGGCCCACCGTATCCCACGCCTGTTTCGCCACCGATACGGCGTTGTAGGTAAAATTACCTAACCAGCGCAACCCCTGCAAAGTCTGTTTTAAGCCCTGGACAGCGTTATCGTTCGGGTTGTCCAGTGCGGTTTCGGCCCGTTCAGACCCCTGATCGGCCTCCCTGTCCAGCTTCGCCAGTCTCTTCAGTAGCAGGTCTTCTTTTCCCTGTTTAGCCATTTTGTCCTCCCTTAGCTTGGCATGAATTGTCTGTTTGCAACGTCCCGGGCAGAGTCAGCGCCCGGCGCGTGCCCAGCATCGGCTTTGGCCGCCGGATGAACCGTGACCTGACCTTTGCTTTCGTCATAGTCGATCTTGATCGTGCCTTCGGCGCTGTCATCGAACAGCAGCGTTCTGGCAATCGCGGGTTTGATCGTGCTCTTGATATGGCCGACGATCCCCCGTGCACCCTGTACCGGGTCGTAGTGGTCGCGGCACATCGCAGCGATATCGCTATCGTCGATCGTCACCTCAAGACCGGGACGGCTGGCTTCAACCATCCGATTCAGCTTGTTGATATCGCGGGCGGCAATTTTCTCAATCACCGGCAGTCCCAGCTTGTCAAAGCACACGATATTGCGCCGGCCGTTAAAACGGTTCAGCAACTCCGGCGGCAGTTCCTTGTCGAGGTCATCAAGAGCCTGTTCCTTGGCGAGATCAAAGTCACTTTCATTAAGGAAATGCTCCTTACCAACGTTAGAGGTCATGATGATGATCGAGTCGCTGAACGATACGGTCAGGCCCCGGTTATCGGTCAGGCGCCCGTCATCCAGAACCTGCAGCAGGATCAGGAAGATATCCGGATGTGCCTTTTCGATTTCATCGAACAGGATAATCCGGCGCGGATTTCGCCGCATTTCATTGGTCAGGATACCGCCGGCCTCGTAACCCTCGTAGCCCGGAGGCGCCCCGATCAGCTTCGCCAGCGCGTGCTTCTCCTGATATTCCGACATATCGAAACGCAGCAAAGCTTTCTCATCATCCAGAAGTTCGGACGCCAGCGCCTTGGCCAGTTCGGTCTTACCAACACCTGACGGGCCCAGATACAGGAACGCGCTCTGCGGTTTATCAGGATCCTGAAGACCGGCCTTGGCGATCAACACCTCATCGGCCAGCTTCGCCACGGCTTCATCCTGGCCCCAGACCCGGTTGCCGAGATTGGCTTCCAGATTCTGCAGCTTCGCCTTCTCGTTCTGGGTCAGCTTGCTAACCGGAACGCCCGATATCGCGCTGAACTCGCCGAGCACGTGCTCTTTGGAAAGCTCCAGACCGTCATTAATTTCGGCTGTCAGACCTTCGAACTTTGCTTTGGTTTCCCCGGCAATGCCCTGGTAAGTCCGTATTTTGTCGCGGATCGCATTGACCTCATCCGAACCGAAATTGCCCTGCTGCATGGCGCTGGACATCCGGCTCAGGAACGCCTGTCTTTCACTCGCTGTCGCCGGCACAACATCATCATCGTCATTGCCTGCCGCTTCGGCGGCTTTACGCTGTTCCTCTTCAGCAGCAAGCTGGGCCTGCAACTCGTCTTCAAGATCACGGATCATTTCCTCTGCCTTGCGCAGGTCTTTATAGATGCCCTTGATCTCTTTCTGGCGCGTAGCCCATTCCGTCTCGATCCCGTCAATATCCTGCGCGAGCGACTCCCTGAGAGCCTCCAGCTCAGAGCGTGATTTCCCGCCCTGCTCCTCGGAGTAATCCGGATCTTCAAGCGCCGTTGTCACTGAAGCCAGGCGCTGATCCAGTTCATCCAGACGCGGGTCACGGCCATGAGCCGCCATCCGGTACGAAGTCAGCGCCCGGTCAAGCAGCGTCAGTGACCGCTCCGGCTGTGCCCGACTCAGGCCCAGATCGCGGACCCGGTACTTGTTCGTCAGCTCAAGCGCCGCGGACACTGCTTCATCTGAAATGGCAATGTGATGGTGACTTTGCAGCCGCTTGGCCGCGGTCTTCACGATCTCTTCAAGGGACTCCGCATCCGGCTCCTGAATATCGAGCAGCGTGTAGTTCTCTTTCATATCTGAGTGACATTTCAGAACCAGCTCCAGATCTTCGTCCCGCGTTTCAAACACGGCCTGGAATTTCTTCTGCTTGATTTCCCGCATCAGGCTGTTGATCAGGTTACTGCAGCCGTTATTGCGGGCGCCCTCGATAAAGTCGCGCATATCATCAATAATCAGGACCGTGTCCGGGTAGCGCGACAGAGTCTTTAGCATCCGCTGAAAACCCTTATTGATTTCCGAAGGATCACCGGAGGCAAACAGCCCGTCCGTATCAAGGAAATAGAAGCGCTTGCTGACCAGGTCGTAAGGCGCATCAGGCTGATCCTTGCTGGCCTGCAGACCCATGCAGATCGCGGAACAGCCAACCCCGCCGGCCCCGACCAGCAGCACACTGTTGGCCCGCTTTCTCATCAAAACCTTGGTCAGCCTGTCGAGGTCTTTTTCCCGCCCGACCAGCTCGAACTCGGGCATTTTGTCCAGGTAATCCCGGCCTCTGACCAGGTAATCCTGTGTATTTGCAATTGCGTCAGTCATTTTAGGTACCTCCCCTAATGGCGGGCTGTCGCCTGCCGTTAAAATTCCTGTAAGTGTTTTGTGTTAACGTTTTGCGGCGCCGGGGGAGGCGGTTTACAGCCCCTCCCCCTTTGCCTGTCGGTTTAAAGGTTCAGGCCGGCGAACTTGGCAGCGGCACCAGCCGTACCTCCCGCATTGTCCTGTTCCTTCGCCGGTTTCCCGCGGCTATCGCCCGCACCATCATGCATGACATCAGCCGTCGCGCCCTTCAGCTCCTTGATCGACTGTTCAAGATCACGGGCGGTCTGCTCCATCTGGCCTTGCAGGACCTTGTTCTCCTCGATCGCAGCACGCGTGATCTCGGTCGCCTGGTCGCTGATGTCCTTGAAGCCGGCCAGCTTTTCGATCGCCTGTGCGAACTCGTCGTTCTGGATGTGCAGATTAGTGGCGTTCTTGATCGCTTCGCTCTGCGCAATCTCCTGCGTGATCCGGTTCATACCCTTAAGCGTGTTCTGGGTCGTGGTCCGGGCCTCGTTCAGGGCGGCAGACGATACCGCGGTCAGAACGGTGCTCAGGCGGCTTGCAACACCGGCAGTACCGCTGGAGTGCATCTTGCGCGTGCTGTTGATCTGCTGCCTGTTGGTTTCCCGCATGGAACGGATGTTCAGGGCTTCTTCCTGAAGCTCGCCCAGCGTGCCGAGCGTGTCGACTTTCGACGAAGTCAGGCTCTCAACGTGCTCGTCAACGGCAACGCCCTTCTCTTCGCGGTCAAGACGATCAAGCGTGCTCTCGTCCTCGGCCTCGACCTTGAACTTTTCAGAGAGCGTACGGTTGACATTCTCGGCATCTTTAATGCCGTCGGAAATCACGGCGAAGATCTTGCTCATCTGGCCGTTTACACTGCCGACATTGCCGATCTGGCCCCTGATCCCTTCCATATGTGTCAGAACGGATGCCGTCCGGTCGTCCATCGTATTGACGAAATTCAGCGCGGCCGAAACGAGTTGCTCCTGCCTTTCCTTATGCTCTTCCGAAGTCAGGTCCAGCAGCTCACGCAGCTTGTCCTTTTCGGCGGCAAATTCGGCGTACTTACTCTCCCGTTCTACAACCGTGCTTGTGATTTCGGTCTGCAAATCCCGGATGTCGCCGCGGATCCCGCGGATTTCTTCTTCTTTACGGGCGATGTCCTGCAGGGCGCTCTTTGTAATCCCGCCCATGCCGAACCACCCCTTCTCCTCACGCAGGGCAGCGATATCACCATTCAGGCGGCGAATATCCCGCTGATAGCCGTCAATCTTGCCTTCCTGCTCTTCACGCAGCTTGGCAATACGCTCTTCTTCAGCCTTATCCTCCTGGATTTCCTTGAAGATATCGTACATCGCACCGTCACTGGCCATGTTCAGCTTGTTCACGGCCTCGATAATTTCGACCAGCGGCGTAATCATGCTCTCGAAATCAAGAAGCGACTGGTTCATATCCTCGAAGACCTTCTGCAGCTCACCGAATGTTTCGGTATCGGACAGGCGGATGATCTCCTTGGACATTTCCTTACGGTATGCCATCAGGAACTCTTTGAACTGCTCGAACGATGCCAGCTTGGCCGCATTCTCTTCCTTGGACAGCGTCTCGTCATAAGCCAGCGCCTGTGCGACCGCCTTCTGTTTTTCTTCGGGCGCCGCATCAGATTGCATGACAATCTGGTGGAAGGGATTTGCCTCGATATCGGCAAACTTCTCGGTTAGCGGCGTCTCCTTCGCCTCCTCTTGTGCGGTTGCACGTGTTTTGCTTTTGCGGCCGTACTTCTCGACCGCCTCTTCGGCATAAGTTTTTGCTACTTTTGCACTTGTAGACATGAAAGCCTCCTCTTTGCTTTTTTCAAGTAATAAAAATCTTTTACTGATAAAAACTTTATCAGCACTTAAATTTTACTTTAGTTTAGATACAACTCTCCCGCCCCCGGCTTGCGCCGCGGCTTCAGGCAGGATCACGCCTGCACATTGTCTATGGCGGGAAAAACACGATCAGCTTTACGAGCTGTCGAAGATAAATACGATCATAAGTAACCTCCCTGTTTCATTTTTATTAGACACAAAACATCCCTTGCCACCGGCACAAGCACCGGAGATCAAAAGAAACCTTTTCAAAGCTGATGGAGAAAAACCTGAGATAACAAGCTGTTAAAGCGCAGGATTAAACCCCCGTGCGGCGCAAGGCCGACGCGTTAGCTTGTTCGTCGTTTATCTTGAGATTGTATAGCAGCCGCCGCAGGCGAGCCTGGTATGTAACGAAGCATCAAATCTCTCCCTTTTAAGTCCTTCACAAATGCGAAAGCACCGGTTTCCCTACGCCTTCACACCTATAAAAACCGAAAGGAATGGGGTTTACTGCAATCTGCGTCCCGCTTCATTTTCGTATTTATACTTATTTTTTATTTGTTTTTTTACTTAGTGTCAACAAAATAAATTCGAAAGTGGTTTTTTCGAGACAGACTGTGACGAAAGATGTGATGAAAACGGCTTATTCACCCGGTGCAGGAGCAGCTGCAGGATCTTGCGGCGGCTGCTCTGGGGCTGGTGCCGGCGAATCGCCAGCAGGCGCGGCCGGACCGCCGCTTTGCTGGTCACCCTGTGGCGAAAGCACGCCGGACAATGATGTGCCGAACGCTTCCATAATCTCATTGAGTTGCGGCAGAAATTGCTGGATGAATCCGAGAAAAGCCTCAACAAGGCCGGACACCATCTGTCCGAACTCCGGCCCGAGAAGTTGAGTCGCAACCTCAGTCATGCCGTTACTGACGGTCATAAAGCGTGAAAACATATCAAGCTGGGCAACGGCCTCGTTCGGATTTTCGCGGAACTGCGTTACAAACGTATCAACCAGCCCCGGCTTCGTGTGAATGGCATCGGCAGCCGCGCTAAAGAAATTATCGTTCTGCATTGCCTGTGAATGTACAGCATCGAGAAATGCGATGCTCTGCTGCGGCGCCTGATCGAAGCTACCGAGCATATCCTGAAAGACCTCGCGCAAGCCCTCGTGATCACCAGCCGCCTGCAGAAACTCGGTATAGCCGGGGCGATCAATGATCTGGTTCATCTTGAGGAAAAAGTCCGGGTCCTGCGCGGCCAGCCCTTCAAGTTGTGCCAGTTTCTGCGCCAGAAAGTCCGGATCTGGATCAGCCGCGCCGCCCGCCATAATATCCATGAACGCAGTGCCTAACGTTTCATTTGTCGCCAGCCTGCCAACAAACTCCTCAAATCCGGCCGGCAATTCCGGCTCGGGCGCTGCGGGTGTTGCGGCGTCATCCGGGGCTGGCGGTTGCTCGGCCTCGGCCTCAACCTCAACATCGTCCCCGGCCGTAACATCCGCACCGCCGGCACTCTCATCGACCGCCGCGCTTTCATCAGCGACTGGCGTTTCAGGCACCGGCGCTCCCTCATCTACAACAGCCTCATCACCGGTCGCTTCTGATGTTTCCGGTGTCTCATCATCCGCTACAACATCTTCTACCGCTGCCGGAGGTTCTGGTTCTGATTCTGGCTGCGGTTCCGGCTCAGGCTCTGACACAGCGGCTGGCGCGGCTTCTGCGCCAACACCCAATATAGAGGCAATGTCCTGCGGACTTTGCCCGATCGTATCGATATTATCGATCAGTGCCTGCGGATCGGCTATTACCGCGGCTGAAATGCCGTCCAAGGACTCTTGCTCCATACCCGCGAGCACTGTCATAACTTCCGGGTTGGCCCTTATCGCCGCCTTGATCTCGTCAGACGCGCTTTTCAAAGTTTCGTTACCGCTAGCCTGCTGCTGCAGGTCTATAAACCACCTTTCCAGATGAGGCGTTTCTATCAGTTCCTGGGCCGCTTCCGCGCCCACAAATTCTTCATAAAGAGGCTGTTTCATCCATACCGGGAAGTTACTGATATCCATAATCTATACCTCCCCCGTCTCTTGATACGACATGTCGTCCGTTGTTCGTACAACGAGCGGCACGATGTACAGGTCTTTCATGACCTCATCAACCTGATAAATGACATTGCCCTGCGAAGCCTGACGCATGTGTCCGGCAATCACCGGATCGACCGTCATGCCCAGATCAAGCATTGTGCCGTCATGACGGATAAAATCGAGCGTCGCCGCGCCCGGGTCGAATTCCATCCATTTAAGCTGCCCCGGAAACGGCCGGTCATGCATAACCCATACCTGCCCCTTGGCATTGGCGACAAGGTCGACATTCATGCCCGCCGTCAGGCTCGTTACATTCTCAGGAAAGACCGGCGTCTCTTCCGCCGTTTTGATGATACTGCGCCTATTAAAGGCTTTTATAAAATTCATCTATGACACACCTTTATTACACACCACCGTACAGTCGCACTTTTTATATTTTTGGCTTACTGTGGTTATATAATAACATCGTTAACATAAAATTAAAAATTTGCGTTTTCCTCCCGCTATCCAAGCGTCTGGCATGATGTTATAATCGTCTTTCTTTTTAACGGCTTACCGGAAATAACCATGCCTTCGAAATTTATTCGCCCGCCCGCCTGTTTTCTGACGCGCAAGCGTAAAACTGATATCGCGTTGCGGGCTATGCATGAAACAGAATTCAAAAAATGGATTGAAAAACAAAAGGATAGCGTAAAATCAGCAATTACAGAATCGGGATTCAAAGCAACGCCCGGCCAGGTTTACCCGCTGCGCAACGATAAAGGACAACTGACAGAAGTGCTGTGCGGCGTTAGCAAGCCCATTGAACTCTATGACTTTGCCAAAATTGTCAAAGCGCTGGGAAATGCGTTTTCTGAAAAAATGCTGGCAGACGCCAGCTTTTCACTGAGAGGTAAAACCGGGCTGGAAAATGCCTGTATCGGCTGGGCGCTTGCCTGCTATCGCTTTGATATTTATAAAGAAAGTGACAAGCCATTACCACGGCTTGTCCTGCCCGCAGGCGTCGACAAGACACATATCCACAGCATGATCGAAGGGCTGTGCCTTGTCCGCGACCTGATCAACACACCCGCGAATGATATGGGACCGGCGGAACTGGAAAAGGCCGCGAAAGAGCTGGCCGGGCACCATGATGCCGAGGTCAGGGTCATCGGCGAAAAAGTCCTGAAAAAGGACTTCCCGCTGGTTTATGCCGTTGGCATGGCCAGCCCGCGCCGCCCGCGCCTGATTGACCTGACGTGGGGCAATGCCAAAGCCCCCAGGATCACAATTGTTGGCAAAGGCGTCTGCTTTGACACGGGCGGGCTGGACCTGAAACCCTCGCAATATATGGCGCTGATGAAAAAGGATATGGGCGGGGCGGCCCATGCGCTGGGACTGGCGCGGCTGATCATGGGCGCAAAACTGCCGGTGCGGCTGCGCGTTCTAATCCCCGCTGTTGAGAACGCGGTCGCCGGCGAATCCTTCCGCCCCGGTGATGTGTTCACAAGCCGTAAAGGCCTGACAGTCGAGAATACGAATACCGATGCTGAAGGCCGCCTGATCCTCGCGGACGCGCTAACCTATGCCTGCGAGGAGAAACCGGAGCTGGTGATTGATTTCTGTACCCTGACCGGTTCCGCCCGCGCCGCCCTCGGCGCCGATATCCCGGCAATGTTCTGTAATAACGACAAGCTTGGCGCAGAGCTGCAAAAACTGTCTATGGCCGCTGATGATCCGATCTGGCAAATGCCGCTCTGGAAACCCTACAAAAAGCTGATAGAGAGCGATATTGCCGATCTGGTGAACAGCGCCGCAACCCCCGGCGATCTGATCTACAGCTCCCTGTTCCTCGAAAGTTTCCTGCTGCACGACACTGACTGGATCCATCTGGATGTCTTCGCCTGGGAAAAGTCGGGCAAACCCGGCCGGCCAAAGGGCGGTGCCGATACAGGGCTGCGCGCCGTCTATGCATTATTGGAAAAACGCTACGGCAAGTAAGTACAGTAAGAGTTTCAGGCCGCTTTTTGCCGCAGTGAACTAAGAACAGCCTGCGCAAAATCGGTCAATGTGTCGTCCCGGGCGCCCATAATCACTATATAATCGCCCGGCTGCGCCGTTTCGGCCAGATAGGGCACGATATCGGCGCGCCGTTCAAAGTACCGTGCCGTTCGGCCCTGCGCGGCAACAGCTTCGATAATATCGCGTGATGAAATGCTCTTATCCGCCGTACCCCCGGCATAATAGATCTCCGGCATGACCAGGTGATCGGCCGCCGCCAGATACGTGGTAAACGTCGCGATCAGATCATCCTTTAGCATCTTCGTCGGACCGAAACCGT
This sequence comes from uncultured Micavibrio sp., assembly GCA_964445195.1. Classification (GTDB taxonomy): domain Bacteria; phylum Pseudomonadota; class Alphaproteobacteria; order Micavibrionales; family Micavibrionaceae; genus UM-FILTER-47-13. Next base: position 96,742 of record CAYUKA010000004.1, read on the forward strand.
GCGGCTGGAAGATCGCGATCACCCGGCCACCGGATTCTGTAACCGTTTTCAGGGTCGCCGCGATCTTATCAGGGTTATGGGCGAAATCATCGATGACAGTGATATCATTGGCCACCCCGACAATGTCATAGCGCCGCCTGATGCCTCTAAAGCCCTGAAGGGCCGTCAGCGCTTCCGCCTGCGGTACACCGACCACCTGCGCGGCCGCAAGCGCGGCCAGAGCATTGGCAATATTGTGCTCACCCGGCACCTGCAACGACAGGTCCAGTGCCCGCGCCGTCATATCCGCCGCTTCATTCTCCAGTGAGAAGGTCATGGCATTAGGGTGAATATCCGCCAGTGCCGCGGCTTCCGGATCGTCGAGATTGATCACCGCGGCCTCACGCGCCCGGCCGAGAAAATCACGGAACAGCGGTCGCAACTCTTCCAGCGGCTTATGGTCCAGCGCAATATTATTCAGCACGGCGACCGCCGGTTCGAACAGCGCGATCGACCCGTCACTTTCGTCCGTTTCGGCAACGAAAAGATCGCCCGCCCCGACCAGCGCATTGCCGCCGCCCAGTCCCGCCGCGGCAAAATTCGTCACCTGTCCGCCGCACATCACCGTCGGATCGCGGCCCGTTCCATAAAGAATATGGCCGATCATGCCGGTCACTGTGGTCTTACCACTGGTACCGCCGACAGCGATCCCGCGCGCGCCGTTAAAGAGCGCTGCCAGGATCTCCGCCCGCTTCTGTATCGGAATCCCCAGCGCCTGCGCCTGCCTTACGTCCGGTATATCGCTCTCCACCGCCGAAGAAACAACCAGTACATCAACCGTATCGGTTACGCCGCTGCCATCCTGCGGATACAACATGATACCGGCCTCTTTCAGTCCGGCAAATTTTTCCGGTGACTCGCCTTTATCGTGGCTGCGGTCTGACCCGTAGACCCGGTGCCCCTGCTTTGCCAAAATAAGCGCCAGCGGCATCATGCCACTGCCGCCGATGCCGCAGAAAAAGAATGTCTGATTCATATGAAAAAACCCACTATTGCGGGGGATACAGGCTAACAGGGGCATCATTCCCCGGGACCGGCGCCGTACCACTGGTAAAACCGTCATCACCAGACTCACCGCCTTCGGCAGTTGTCGTCCCAAAGACCTTCGGATTCATGCGCCGCGTCAGGTCCGACACCATATCACTATCGGGATTATCAACCGGGTCGGCACTGATGGCCGGTACGCTGGCGTCAACTTCGGTCAGAGCCTCAACAGGTGCTGCACCGCTTTCCCCAACCGCAACACTTGTATTCAGTCCCGGGATTTCACGCCGGCGCAGAACCGGCGTGGTTGCATATTTATCGCTGATCAGCGCCGCCCGCCCGGCCCGGAACTCTTCCATACCGAACATGTGCGGGTTTTGTTCAAGATGTTTTTCGTAGTGCGGCTTAGCCTGCGCCTTTACCGGCATATCCCTAAAGTCGACCGTAATGACATCCGGGTAGGTAAACATCGCACCGGTCTGGGAATCGATGAACATGCCCGGAATAAAACCGTTCAGCGCATTGGCCAGCACCACCGGCTCATGCCCCGGATCAATCGTAATCGACTTTTCCCGGTTGCCGTCAGCCAGGCAGTGCACTTCCAGATCGTGCGATGTCTTGGTCATCGTAATCGTTTTGGGTGTAATGATCCGGTAAATCACTTCACCGTTATCAGCATAACAGAACGCATCATTTGCACCCGGCGTTTCAAACCGGACTTCCTGCGTTGAGCGGCCCATAGCGCTACTACAGGCGGTTAACAGGATCAATAAAGACGCCAGACAAAAGAAACGAAACATAAGCAGGTTACCGGCAGAGCTGTGACAAAATATGCGCAGATTCGCGCAATTCCCTTACTTATAGGGATAGCGGAAAAGCAGGGTTGTGACAATAAAACGTTAGGCCGCGGAGCGGTTTTTCCCGTTCTTTCGGCCGGCCTTGACGGCAAAAGTCAGGGCACCGGTCTTCACAGACACGCTGACATCCGCGTTATCGGCAATCTCGCCCTTGAGAATTAACTCGGCCAGCCGGTTTTGCAGCTCGGTCTGGATCACCCTCTTCAGCGGCCGGGCACCATAGGCCGGGTCATAGCCCTTGTCTGCCAGCCACTGTTTAGACTTCTCATCAAGGCTGAGGGTAATCTGCCGGTCATCCAGCAGGCTATGAAGATAGGCAAGCTGGATATCGACAATACCGGTCATCTGCTCCCGCCCCAGACGCTTGAACAGCAGGATATCGTCCAGACGGTTCAGGAATTCCGGCCGGAACGCGCCGCGCACGACGTTCATAACATCGTCCCGCACCGCCTCAACATCTTCGCCCTCTTTCTGGTTGACGAGATACTCCGCCCCAAGATTAGAGGTCATGATCAGCACTGTATTGGAGAAATCGACCGTCCGCCCCTGCCCGTCTGTCAGGCGGCCGTCATCGAGAACCTGAAGCAGGATATTAAACACATCCGGATGCGCCTTCTCAACTTCATCAAATAAAACAACCTGGTATGGCCGCCTTCTAACAGACTCGGTGAGCGCGCCACCTTCTTCATAACCAACATAGCCCGGCGGTGCGCCAATCATTCGCGCAACAGCATGCTTCTCCATATATTCGGACATATCAATCCGGACCATCGCGCTGTCATCATCGAACATGAATTCGGCCAGCGCCTTGGTCAGTTCGGTCTTGCCGACACCTGTCGGGCCGAGGAACAGGAAGGAGCCGATCGGCCGGCGCGGGTCCTGTAACCCGGCACGGGAACGGCGGATTGCATTGGCCACCGCATGCACAGCATCGTCCTGGCCGACGACGCGCTGGCGAATCTTGTCCTCCATCGCCAGCAGTTTCTCACGCTCCCCTTCCATCATCTTATCGACAGGAATACCGGTCCAGCGGCTAACGATGCTGGCGATTTCATCGGCCGTGACTTCTTCCTTGATCAGGTTCTGGCCCTCGGCTTTGGCAGCATCTTCCAATTTCTGCTCCAGACCGGGAATCCTCGCATGCATCAGCTCGCCCGCCTTGGTCCAGTCGCCCTCGCGCTGTGCCTTTTCAAGCTCCATGCGCGCATGGTCCAGCTTTTCGGTCAGCTTCTGGCCCGATTGCAGCTTTTCTTTCTCGGCCTGCCACTGGCTGGTCATATCCGCCGATTGCTGCTCCAGTTCATCAAGCTCGGTCTCAAGCTTGTCGAGCCGGTCTTTTGTCGCGTTGTCGTCCTTTTCTTTCTTCAGCGCTTCGCGCTCGATCTTGAGCTGCATAATCCGCCGGTCCAGCTCATCGACATCCTCAGGCTTGGAATCGACCTGCATCCGCAGCCGTGACGAGGCTTCGTCCATCAGATCAATCGCCTTGTCGGGCAGGAAACGGTCGGTAATATAACGGTTAGACAGCGTCGCCGCCGACACGATCGCCGAGTCGGTAATCCGGACGCCGTGATGGACCTCGTATTTTTCCTTCAGCCCGCGCAGAATCGAAATCGTATCCTCAACCGTCGGCTCGGCGATAAAGACCGGCTGGAACCGCCGCGCCAGCGCCGCGTCCTTTTCAATATGCTTGCGGTACTCATCAAGCGTTGTCGCTCCAACCATATGCAGCTCGCCCCGCGCCAGTGCGGGTTTGAGCATATTCGAAGCATCCATTGCCCCGTCGGCCTTGCCCGCGCCAACGACTGTGTGCATTTCATCGAGAAACAGGACGATTTCACCGGCATGGGCGCCGATTTCATCAAGCACGGCTTTCAGGCGTTCCTCAAACTCGCCGCGGAACTTGGCCCCGGCAATCATCGCTCCCAGATCAAGCGCCATCAGCCGCTTGTTCTTGAGACTTTCCGGCACGTCACCATTGACGATCCGCAGCGCCAGCCCTTCAACGATTGCCGTTTTGCCGACCCCCGGCTCACCGATCAGCACCGGATTATTCTTGGTGCGGCGTGACAGCACCTGGATCGTACGGCGAATCTCCTCATCCCGGCCAATGACCGGGTCAAGCCTGCCCTCCCGCGCCGCATCCGTCAGGTCACGGGCGAAACGGTTCAGCGCGTCAAACTGGCCTTCAGCCGTCGGCGAGTCGGCCGTACGTCCCTTGCGCATGTCATTGATCGCCTGGTTCAGCGTTGCCGGCGTAACCCGCGCACCGTCCAGGATCCCCTCAATATCGGTCGCCTTGGCCATCGCCATCGCCTGCACGATACGCTCGCCAGTCACATATTTATCACCGGCTTTTTCGGCCAAATTCAAAGCACTATCGAGTATCTTTGCCAAATCAGTTGAAATACGCAGGCCGCTGCCGCCGCCGGTTACCTCGGGAAATTTTGCCAGCGCGACGTCGATATCCTTACTCAGGCGCTCCAGATCACCGCCCGCAGCCTGCACCAGCTTGCGGGCCAGCCCGTCTTCATCATCAAGCATAACGCGCAGCAAGTGCTCCGGCTCCAGCGACTGATTGTTCTTGCGCATGGCCAGCGTTTGCGCTTTTTGCAGGAAACCGCGTGATTTTTCAGTAAAGCGTTCGAAATCCATGATTGTGTCCTCACTCTTCTGAAAAGATAATCAAGCTACAGCCAAATTCAAGCCCGGCGTACATTAAGCGCCGGTAAACACCAAAAAAAAGCGGCCCGCAGGCCGCTCTTCCTTTAAACCTTAATCACAGAAAATCTCTTTAAGCGTCTTCAAGCTCTTGCTTTTTCGTACCCGCGCCAACGATGCTTTCTGGCAAACCGAGATCGTCTTCCTGTTTTTTACGGGCTGGCGAAGGTGGTTTCCTGTTACCGCCTTTTTGCAGCTCACCATGATCAGCCGACTCGTTCATTTCCGTGTTTACATCATCCGGCCAACCATTGATCACGCGCTGGTAATGCTCGGCATGCTGTAAATAGCTTTCCGCGAGAATGCGGTCGCCACTGCCGGCCGCATCGTTGGCCAGCGCCACGTACTTTTCGTGGATCTGGTGAGCCGTACCGCGAATACGTACGTCCGGCCCATTACTGTCAAACACCCGGGAACGGTTCTGATTCCCTCTGCGACCGCCGCCGCGATTGCGGGATCGTCTGCCTGAGGCTCCATGCTTCATTTTATTTTCACCTGTTTTTTTATTGCTGTTGGGCATACACGTACATCATAGCTGATTCACGTACACTTGGCTATAGTCCACCCGTCCCGAAACTCAGACTATCCGCTGTCATGTTTCGGAGCGTAAAAGCCGGTACGACCGTGTCGTGAATGATTAAAACCTATCCCGAGGCATGATGCGCAATCAAGCAAAGCGGCAAGAAAAAAATTACTTTTCCCCAAAAGAGATTTCCACAACCCGCGGAATCCCTGCCATATCCGGATGTACGCCCTGCACGAAAAGGCCAGAGTCTTCCACGAGTCGCGCCACACTTTCGCCCTGAGAAATTCCAATTTCCAGCAGCGCTTTTCCACCGGGTACCAGCAGTTTTTTTAGACGGGGAATAATCAAACGATAGCAATCGAGACCGTCATTTCCGGCCTGCAAGGCCAGATGCGGATCAAAATTTCTGACATTTTCCGGCAGATTCGGAATTTCATGATTCGCGATATAGGGGGGATTCGCCACCACAAGATCGAATGTCTGCGATACATTTTTCGTCCAGTCCGATTCCACGAATTTCAGGCGCGCTTCAACACCATTAAGGCCGGCATTCCGTTTGGCCACCGCCAGCGCGTTCTCGCTGATATCCGTCGCCACACCCTGCGCCTGCCGCCACTCATGCAGCAGCGCTATAATGATACAGCCCGAGCCAGTCCCCAGATCGAGAATCATCGCCGGCGGGGCCCCAACATGATTCTTTAGCGCCACATCAATCAGCGTTTCCGTATCCTGCCGCGGCTCCAGCACATCCGGTGTAATCGTCATAGGCAGGCCCCAGAAAACGGTTTCACCGAAAATACGCCCCGGTGGTTCGCCTTTCACCCGACGCTCCAGGGCCTGCCGGACGCGCTCAAACGTCCTGATATCGACCGGCCGGTCGGAACTGATGATAATGTTGATGTCAGCCACGTTGATATAATGTTTGATAAACAGCCGCGCTTCCTGATCGGCGTTCCTGATTCCCGCCTGCTCCAGCACAGTACGGGATTCGAAGTAGACATCTTTGAGGGTTTTCATCGGATGATAGCCTTAAAACTCCATCTCGGCGAGCTTCTCGGCATTATCTTCCGCAATCAGCTGGTCGACAACCTCTATCAGCGCTTCACCGCTTAGAATCTCCTCAAGCTTATAAAGCGTTAGATTGATACGGTGATCAGAAACCCGCCCCTGCGGGAAGTTATAAGTCCTGATTCTCTCCGAGCGATCGCCACTGCCAACCTGGGATTTCCGGTCGGCCGCCCGCTCTTCCGCAAGCTTCTGGCGCTGCGCATCATAAAGCCGCGTCCGCAGGATTTTCATCGCCTTGTCGCGGTTCTTGTGCTGGGAACGCTCTTCCTGCATCTCGACCACAACGCCGGTCGGCACGTGGGTAATCCGCACAGCGCTGTCAGTCGTGTTCACATGCTGGCCACCGGCGCCCTGCGAGCGAAAGGTATCAATCCGCAAATCTTTCTCGTCAATCTGGACATCGACATCTTCAGCCTCGGGCAAAACCGCTACCGTCGCCGCCGAGGTATGGATCCGGCCACCGGATTCGGTCTTTGGTACACGCTGCACGCGGTGTGCGCCCGACTCGTATTTCAACTTCTCGAACACGTTACGGCCGGTAATCTCGGCAATCACTTCTTTATAGCCGCCAAGATCGCTTGGTGAAGATTCAACAATCTCAAAAGCCCATCCCTGTGCACCGGCAAAGCCTTTATACATGGTGAGTAAATCAGCGGCGAACAGGGCGGCTTCATCGCCGCCGGTGCCCGCACGAATCTCAAGAATCGCATTCCGCGCATCCGCCGCATCTTTGGGTATCAGCGCCTGCTTGATCTGGCTTTCAAGGCCGGGAATTTTATCCTGCAAGGCCAGCAGCTCTTCTGCAGCCATATCCTTCATCTCCGGATCGCTTTGCAGGCTTTTCAGGTCCTCGGCTTCCTGAAGCGCGCTTTCATACGCCTCTATCGCCTCAACCACCGGCGCCAGTTCGGCATATTCAGTCGATAATTTGACAAATTCTTCGCCCGGCAGGTCGCCCCCCGCCATCAGCGCCGCCAACTCCTCATAACGCGCCCTGACCGGCGCCAGCTTATCCCGCAGGGCCATCGGTTACTCCATACCGCCGGGAGACAAAGAAGAAGAAGATGCGGCTTCGGTTGCAGAGACGGTAGCCGGCGCCAGCGTATCCGGATCAAGCGCGATACCGCGCCGCACATCGCCAGGCGCTCCCAACGCGGCAATTTGCTGCCCGTCAATGGTAAAGGCCAGTGCGCCGATATTGCCGGTATCCATGATCAGCCCCTCTTCATCCGGCACCAGGTAACTGTCGCCTTCCTTCAGAACCCGCGACAGAATCGCATCGCCGTCCGCGTTGCGGATTTCCACCCAGGCATTGTCCGTGACATGAATCACAATGCGGCTTTGCGGCATTTTCGGCATCGGCTCTGCGGCCATAACCGCCGAACCGGCAGCGGGCTGCACCGCCGCCGCCATTTGCGCCGGCGACGGCAATGGCGGTCCATACACAACAATAGCGCGCTCCGGCTCTGTAGCAGCCATGACAACCGGCGCTTCGGGGATATCCTGCACCGGCGGCTCCCGGTTCAAAAACAAGGTAATCGCAAGAATCAAAACCAGCCCCGCGAACGACCCGCACAAAATATACAGGTTCGGCAATTTACTCTCGGACGCAGGGACAGGAAAGCTCAGCTCAGGCCGTGCCCCATTCCCTGCCGTCTGATGCTTGAACAGGTGCACGATTTTGTCGCCATCAAGTCCCAGAAACTCCGCATAGGCACGGATAAACCCGATGGCATAGACCCGGCCGGGAAGCAGATCGAGCCGCGCCTCCTCCAGCGCCATCAGATGCGGCGCCTTGATCCGTAGCGCCGCTTCACAATCGGCAATACTCAGCCCGTAATGCGCACGCGCCTTGCGCAGGATCGCCCCGACGGGCATATCCGCATAATAGGCCCAATCCTGCTGCTGTTGCTGCGGGTCGGGCTGGCCTGTCGCCTGCGCCTGCTGATGCTGTTGCATAGCGCCTAACCTAGACCACTTTTTTGTATAATTCTAGTGGGTTTCCAGACCGTATGCAGCATGTAAAGACCGTACGGCCAATTCTGTGTAGTCCTCGGCTATCAGCACGCTCACCTTGATCTCGGACGTTGAGATCACCTGGATATTGATCCCCTTTTCCGCCAGGGCGCCAAACATGGTCTGGGCAACGCCGGCGTGGCTGCGCATGCCGATCCCGACGACCGAGACTTTCACGACATTTTCATCGGAACGGATATCGGCGGCTTTTAATTCCTCAGACCCGCGCAGAGCTTCCATCGCCCGTTGCAAATCGCTGCGCGGCACGGTAAAGGTCACATCGGTTGACTGGCCGTCCGGGGCAATATTCTGAACAATCATATCGACATTGATCGCCGCCGCGGCCAGGGGACCGAAAATTTTCGCCGCCGCGCCCGGAATATCCGGCACGCCGATCAAGGTAATTTTGGCTTCGTCCTTGGTATAGGTAATGCCATTCACAATTTCTTTTTCCACGATATCGTCCTCTTTGGTTACCAGGGTTCCGGGAAAATCGCTGCCGATCGCCGGCTCATAGCTCGACAAAACCTGCACCGGCACACTGCGTTTCATCGCCATTTCGACCGAGCGTGTCTGCAGGACTTTCGCGCCCAGAGAAGCCATCTCCAGCATTTCTTCATAGGAGACTTTATCAAGCTTGCGCGCCTGCGGCACGATACGCGGGTCCGTTGTGTAAACACCGCTGACATCCGTATAAATATCGCAGCGATCGGCCCCAAGCGCCGCTGCCAGCGCAACCGCGGTCGTATCGGACCCGCCGCGCCCCAGTGTTGTAATCCGGTTGCGCGATGTAATGCCCTGAAATCCGGCCAGGATTGCGACCTCGTTTTCATTAAGGCGCTTATCCATTTCCGTTGTATCAATGTCGAGAATCCGCGCCTTGCCGTGCATATCGTTACAGATAATCGGCACCTGCCAGCCCTGCCAGCTGCGCGCCGCAATGCCGCGTTTTTGTAACGCCAGCGCCATCAGGCCGGAGGTAATATTTTCGCCGCTTGCAACCACGGCATCATATTCGCGCGCATCATGCAGAGGACTGATCTTACGGCAATAATCGACCAACTCGTTGGTCACGCCGGCCATGGCCGAGACGACGACAGCGACCTGATGACCGCGCTCCGCCTCAGCCGCGATCTTTTCGGCTGCCGCCTCGATCCGCGCCGTATCGGCCACTGATGTTCCGCCGAATTTTAAAACAAGCCTTGTCATACCCTTACTCGTGGCGCTAAATAGACCCTATGCAAACAAGCATAAACCCGCAGGAAATAAAACATTTTTCTAAAGACTCGGCCCGCTGGTGGGACGAGAACGGGCCGTTTAAACCCCTGCACCGTCTTAATCCTGTGCGGCTGCGTTACATTGGCGGGGCTATAAGGCAACATTATGGTCTTGGCGATACGGCTCTCAAACCGTTTAAGAACCTGAATATCCTGGATATCGGCTGCGGCGGCGGGCTGGCCTGTGAACCGCTGGCCCGTCTTGGCGGCAAGGTCACCGGCATTGATGCCGACGAACAGGCGATCGCCGTCGCCAAAGAGCACGCCGCACAAGGCGGCCTGAAAATCGATTACCGCGCCGGGGCCGCCGAAGACCTGAATAAAACGTTCGATGTCGTACTGACGCTTGAGATCGTTGAACATGTCAATGATGTGGACAGCTTTGTGGAAGACTGTGTGAATCTCTGTAAACCGGGCGGGATAACTATTTTCTCAACCCTGAACAGGACCCCGCAATCCTTCGCGCTGGGCATCGTCGCCGCCGAATACCTGCTGCGCTGGGTGCCCCGCGGTACCCATCAGTGGAAAAACTTCGTGACTCCGTCTGAACTCGCCCGCGCCGCCCGCAGGGCCGGCGCAAAAGAAAAAGATGCGAAAGGATTGATCTTCAACCCTTTACAAAACGAGTTTACGCTATCAGATCATAATATGAGTGTTAATTATTTCATGGTGGTAGGAACATAATGGGCTTTGCGTTTTTTATCCTGATGGGCCTGGCAATGGTCGCCGTAGTGGTATCGCTGGTGCTGGGTATGGTATTCATGGTGAAAACCGGTGAGGATAACCGCCGCCGCAGCAACAAAATGATGCAGGCGCGGGTCACACTGCAAGGGATCGCGATTATCCTGTTTGCGCTGGCCATGATGAGCCAGTCATAATCGTCGGCCGGAATTATGATTCCGGCCTTTTGCCGTCATCGAACACGGCCCCTTCAAGATCAGCACCCTGGAAGTTCGCGTTCTCGACATTGGCGCCGGTAAAGTCTGCGCCTTTGAGATCGCAATTGCTGAAGTCGGCATAAGCGACATCCGCGTCCTGAAACGACGCCTTTTTCATCTTCGCCCCGGCGCAGTTCGCATAGCGCATATTGCTGCCGGCCAGATCACAAGGCGAGGCCTGCTTCTCACCGTTATTTTCAAAATAGAGCGGGCTGAAATTCGCCCCGCGCAGATCGGCATGGCTAAACCGCACTTTTTTCAGGCTTGTGGCCCGGAAGTCGGCGCTGCGGAGAAAACAACTACGGAAATCCGATTCATCCAGAACCGCGCTCTGCAGCTGGATATCCGTCAAGTCCATACCGCACCAGCGCGCGCCAATGGCTTTGAGCGCGGTTAGTTTTTCCCCGGCCAAAGACAACAGGATGCGCAGATCATAGCCACTCAGATCAAGCTGCGCCCCTTCACGGCCGACGCTGGCGACCCAGCTTCTGTGCTCCTTGATCAGCTTGGCCAGAGGCGCTTCAAGATCCTCGAGCGACTTACCAACATTATCATCCGTAATCGAGTCGGTCAGATCGACGCCGCTGCCCACAATATCATCAAGCTGTACACCGGTCAGGATCGTAGAGCGCATGTTCGCGCCCATAAGCTGCGCGCCCTTGACATCAGCCTCAGTCAAGTCGGCGCCCTCGAACCGGGCATTACGAAGATCTGCGCCGGTCAGGTTGGTTTTCGACATGATCGCGTCAGAGAAGTCGGCATTGGTCGCCAGCGTTCCCGACAGGCGCGCGCCGGCGAGATTTGCCCCGCGGAAATTCACATCCTGCCCCGGCCCGAACTGGCCGTCAGTCGACAGGCCGCCGGCCCGCAAATCAGCACGGTCGAGATCCGCCCCGGCCAGGTCGGCGCTCTCAATCCGCGAGCCGCGCAAATCAGCACGCACGAAAATAGTCTTATTCAGATTGGAGTTGCTCAGATCACAAGCATATAGCGATGCCTCACGGAAATTTGCCGCGGCAAGGTCCATATTGGTCATATCACAGCCGCTAAAGTCGGCCTGGCGCAAGTCTTTTTCGCGCAGTGACAGACCGGATATATCCATCTTGCGCAAGATCGCCCGGCGACCGCCAACGCGCCCTTCCATAAAGCGTTTATGAAGCTGCACAACTTCATCAAGCTGCTCCTGCGTCATGCGCTTTAGTGTATTATCATCCCCATGGGCTTCCGAGGTTCCTTGCATTGCGCCTTCTTTCGCATATTGAAAGCCATACTCTGATCCAGACATGGTAGATCAAAAACCCTTTGATTTTATTAACAGCTTCGCTTTTCTAATTGTCCAATAAATCGTTGAAAAAGGCCAGAGATTCCTGTCCTGTCCACTCACGCGTACCCGAGAAAGACCGATGCAGCTTGCCATCCGGGCCAACCAGATAGCTGGAAGGCACGCCGTTAATAGCCATGCTATTCCACACAGCCGGATTATCTGTGTAATGACTCGTAAAACCGTCAGGCAACCTGGCCCGTTCGATTTTCTCCAGCAACGCACGCCCGGAACCGGCAAAATCGAGCGAAATGAACATCACCTCAAAGTCAGACCTCTCAAATTGGCGTTCCAGCGCCACCAGACGGGGAATTTCATTCAGGCAGTACGGGCACCATGTCGTCCAGAACGTCATTAACGTCCAGCGCCCCTGCAGCTTAGACCGTATAAAACGGCGGTCGTTCAGGGTATAAATGTCAAAGGCGGGTAAATCGCGGGGCGGATCATAAAGACGATCCTGCGCCAGCGTTGGTGCCGGCCCGATGAGAAGGCAGAATACTGCTGTTATCGCTGCGTTTAGAATATATTTTGCCTTCGCATGCATAAGCTTGCCTGTCAGCCGTGAACGTGTATAACACTCTTATGATACACGGATTATCTTTCCATAGGGTTATTTTTCTCTGCTGCGCCGTCATGCTGATTGTGATGCCTACCGGCTGCGGCATCAAGCCGAATTCCGTTGATCCGCCACCAGGGGCGGAAAACCGGGAATTCCCGCGTACCTACCCCGATCCGTCAACCGATCCCGCCCCGTAAATGGCCGGGTTTCACGACATAGACGGCGCCCTGCACGCCGACGCCGTGCCATTGTCTGTTCTGGCCGAGCGTTACGGCACGCCCGCCTATATCTATAGTGCCGGCCGGATCCGCAACAATGTAGAGCGATTACAGGCCGCCCTGCGCAAAGCGCTGCCGGAAGATCGCCAGCCGCTGATCGCCTATGCCTGTAAGGCCAATAGCAATATTGCCGTCTTAAAACTTTTGCAAACGATGGGGCTGGGCTGCGACGTTGTCTCGGGCGGTGAAATCCTGCGCGCGCTGAAGGCCGGTATCGCGGCAAACAAAATCGTTTATTCCGGCGTTGGCAAATCCGATGCCGAGATTGCCGAAGCGCTGCAAAACGGTATCCTGCAAATCAATGTTGAATCCCGCGCGGAGCTTGAGCGTATCGCCGCCATCGCCCGTGACCAGGGCAAGCCGGCCCCCGTCGCATTACGCTATAATCCTGAAGTTGAAGCCGGTGCCCATGATAAAATCTCGACCGGACGCCGGCAGGATAAATTCGGGCTGCTGCGCGAAGAAGTCGAAGAGCTTTACGAATGGGCCGCGAAACACCCGGATCTGTCGCCGCAGGGCCTGCAGATCCATATCGGTTCGCAGTTGACAGATGTGGCACCTTACCGCGCCAGCTTCGAAAAGCTGGCCGCTCTTGCCGAAACACTAAAAGGACGGGGTTTCCCTGTCGAGCGGCTTGACCTGGGCGGCGGCCTCGGCATTGTCTATCAGGACGAAACGCCACCGGATCTGGACGCCTATGCGTCATTGATTCGCGATATGATCCTGCCGCTTCAAACCCGGATAGTCCTTGAACCGGGTCGATTCATCGCCGGTGACGCCGGTTTACTCCTGACGCGCATAAGCTATATCAAGGAACATGAAGACCGCCGCTACATTATTCTTGATGCCGGCATGAACGATTTGATCCGCCCGGCCCTGTATGACGCCCATCATCCCATTCGCCATGTCAGTGACAAGGGCAACACGGTCCCGGCCCTGCGCTATGACATTGTCGGGCCGGTCTGCGAAACCGGCGACACCTTTATGAAAGACGCAGAACTGCCGCGGGCCGAAAAAGACGAGCTGATCGCACTGATGGGCGCCGGTGCGTACGGCTTCGTTATGGCCTCGAATTACAATACCCGCCCGCTGCCGCCGGAAATTCTGGTTGATGGGGATAAGCACACGATCATTCGCCAACGGCAGAGTTTTCAGGATATACTGGAAAAAGAGTATATTCCGGACTGGCTCTAGGCTCAGGACTCATTAATTTCGTAAATTCTGCGCGAGCGTTTTTCATGCACGACCCACTTGATTTTGAACGACGGCCGTTAATCTCTCTCCTGTCCCGTAAGCGGACAGTGGCAGCGCTTGTCCTGGTGCTGGAAAACGCAACACGCGCATTGTGGCGCATTGCGTCATGGCTCGCCTTCTTTGCCGCCTTGTGGCTCGTCAATATCCCGGCCGTCTTCGCCCCGTGGGGTCCGCCGCTCTGCCTTGCTATTTTCATCATCGGACTGGTCTGGCTGTGCCTGAATGATCTGCGCCATATACGCCGCCCGAAAGCCCGCGATATAGACCGTCGCTTGGAAGAGGCCAGCGCCCTGCACCACCGTCCGCTGAGCGTTATTGAGGACAGGCTCGTCAACCCGAAGCTTGAAACCACGCGCAAACTCTGGGGACGCAACCGTGACAGCGCCTATGAAACAATCCGCGCCCTGCGTCTGCCCGCACCGCGCGCGATCATCAGCCGCCGCGATCCTTACGCCCTGCGCATGCTGGCCGTTATCTTCCTTGTTATAGGCGTGAGTGTCGCCGGACCGCACTGGCAAGACCGGCTGCGCTTCGGGCTGCTCCCGTTTTCGTTTCAGGGCGAACAGACACAAAATGCAGATGCCGTGACACTATGGATCACACCGCCCGAATATACCCATGTCCCGCAAATCGCATTAACCGGCGAAGGACGGCACAATGAAACACTCGATATTCCGGCAGGGAGCACCCTGAAGATCCGTATGAATAAAGGCTTCACGACACCACACCTTGAGATGGCCGGTGAAACCATGCCGCTTGAGAAATTTGGCGACCAGAGCTGGGGGCTGGAAACGCCCGTTGGCCCCGGCGAAGCGCTTATCCTGCGCCAGTGGCCATTCCTGCGCGCCCATATTGCCTACAACCTGGTCGACGACCAGCCGCCGGTCATTACTGTAAACGGTGCCCCCGAAGATCTGCCTAAAGGCGAAGTGAAATTGCCGCTGAAACTTTATGATGATTACGGCGTCATTGATATGACCCTGCGCATGACTCTCGACCCGTCGATTACGGACAAACCACTTGGCGCACCGTATGAAGAAATCCGCGCCGTCATGAGCGCCCCGGGTCAGGAGCTTGAAATTGAGCCGGTTTTCGACCTGTCATGGCATCCTTGGGCCGGCCTGCCCGTTATTATCACAGTCGAAGGCAGCGATTACCCCGGCCAGACAAACGATATCACACCGCTTTATATGACCCTGCCAGAGCGTTCCTTCAGCCACCCTGTCGCGCGGCAGTTGATCGAATACCGCAAGCGCCTGATCTATACACCCGAAGACGCCGCCCCTAATGTGGCCTTTGATCTTGAAGAATTGCTCACCAATCCCGAGGCATTCCAATATGACCTTCTGACAGCGATGGCCTTGCGCAGCGCCGCCTCACGTCTTACCCATGACAGCCGCCTGCCCTCAATCGCCAGCGTTATCGAATTATTGTGGGACACGGCGCTGCGGATCGAGGAAGGCAACCTGCCGCTGGCCGCCCGCGATTTGCAGGATGCGCAGCGGCGTCTGGAGCAGGTGCTTGCCAACCCCGATGCTACGGATGAGGAAGTGGCACAGGCGCTGGATGAGTTCCGCGATGCGCTGGCCGAATATTTCCAGGAGCTGGCCCGTGAAATCCAGCGCCGCATGGCGGAGAGCGGGCAGGACGTGGACATCCCGCCGGAACTGTTCCAGAACGCGATCCGTTCGGAGGATCTTGCCGCCTTTCTCGACCGCCTGCAGGCCGAAGCGCTGTCCGGCGACCGGGACTCTGCACGCGAACTGCTCTCACAAATGCAGCAATTCATGGACCAGTTCAACCAGGCCCTGAACAGCGGTATGCCCCCGCAAATGGACTTTATGATGGAAGGGATCAACGAGCTTCAGGAACTGATCGAAAAACAACAGGCACTGCTCGACCAGACCGTTGAACAAACGATCCGGCACAAAGGCCGGCAACAGCAATATTATCCTGAATCACTGCCGTTCGATGAAGAGTTTTTCCGCCGGCAATGGGGACTGGAGGAAATGCCGCCTTTGCCGCAGCCGCAGCCGCAGGCGCAGCCAGACGAGAACGACACGCCGCCGATCGACACGCAGGCCAACAAAAACGAACAGGACGCGCTGCGCTATATTCTCGGCCAGCTGATGCTTGAAACTGACGAGCAACTCGGCACCATTCCGGAGCCGATGCAGCTTGCTGAGCAGGAAATGCGTGAATCCGCGAATGAACTGGGCAACAACAATCCTGACCAGTCGATCCCGCATCAGGAGCAGGCCATCGCCTATCTGCAACAGGCAATGGAGGAAATGTCACAGCAGCTTCAGCAGATGATGCAGCAAATGACGCTGCTCTCGCTTGGCGGTATGAGCCGCATGGACCCGCTGGGCCGGCCGATGAGTGAAGGTGACCCGCCGGGCATGTTCCCCGGTTCCCGCGTCGAAATCCCGGACGAGGCCGAACGTAAACGGGTACAGGAAATTCTGCGAACATTGCGTGAACGATCAGGCGAATTCAGCCGTCCGGATTATGAACTGGACTATTACCGCCGCCTGATGCAGCAGTTCTAGGGTGCCGACTCATCAACGTCCGACTCCGAAGAATCGGTATCAGACATCTGCGTCATTGACCCCGGCGTTGTCGCGCTGACGCCGGCAGGCAGGAATTTGACATTGACCTCTTTCGCCGTTGTCGGAACGCCCGGATACGCCGTCGCAAAGGATTCTTCACTGTTACTATCCAGCGTTGCCACCGGCGCTTCAACCAGCCAGCTATCAAGCACCTCGCCCTGTTCATCAATCAGCGTTGCCTGAATACGCGGCACCGGCGACTCCTGACTATCAAGGTTGAGCACATCCCCGGACAGGTTCAGCATACTCACTCCGTTTTCATTCACCTTTGCCTCGGCCCCCAGGCCATCAAAAATCAGGCCCTCCCCGTCAACGGCCGGCGCCATGCCTGCCAGATCGTACAGAGCGTAACTGGCCGGCCAGACCTTGACCATGCTCTCACGCGCCAGAAGGAAACCACCCAGCAGCACAAAGAACACACAGGCTGCCGCGGCATAACCAGGAATGCGGCCCGGCTCTTTTGCTACAGGCGCGGCCTCATCATGCGCCATGGCCGGAACCGTGAACGCTTCATCTGCATCCGGATCGGGCTTGACCGATTCGGGAATCGGCTCGAGATCGTCTTCCTCACCCTCTGTAATATCCTCAAGAATCTCCGGCGCTTCTTCATCACCAGCGGCTTCGTCAACGTCATCCTCTTCGGGTTCCTGGAACCACTCGTGGCCGCAGCTGGTACAGCGCACGCGCCGGCCATCAGGCATCAGCGCCGATGCGGCCAATAAATAACGGGTCTTGCAACTTTCACAAACGAGGATCATCAGACAAATAACGGCTAAGAGGCTTGGACTTTGCTTATCGCTCTAATATCTTTATAAATTCTGACAGGATAACGGCCCCGGAGCAAGTCATGGCTTTTCTGCATATCATTATCATCGTTTGCGCCCTCGCACTGACCGCACCTGCGGCCGCACAGGATACCGCGCCCTGTGCCGCCACTGACACGGCCTGCCTGCTGGACACGCTGGAAACCCTGACCGCCCGGATCGATGAACCGCGCTGGCAGGACCAGACTTACCGCGAACTGGCAAAACTTCTGGCCCAGAGCGGGCAAACAGACCGCGCCATTGCGCTGGTTGACCGGATCAGCAACCCCGACACCAGGGCGATGACCGTTCGCGGTATCGGGATGGCCGCCGCAGAGCGAGACCTTTCGCAAGAGGAATATAATAATATTTTTAAATCACTACACAAGAAAGCGAGGACAATAGATCATGCGCCGTCTTACGCGATCGCCCTCACCTATATCGCGATGGCGCAGGCTTTTGCCGGTGATGATGAGGGCGCAACAGCAACCGCCGCCGGGATGGAAAATGACGCGCTGCGCAACAAGGCCTACGCCGAATCTGCAGAAATCCAGGCCGAACGGGGCGACCTGTCCGCCGCCATGGCCAGCATCGCCGCAATCGACGATGCCGCCTTCCGCAACAAGGCGCACGGGCTGGTCGCTGAAATTTTTGCAGATGACGGCAATTATGACGAAGCGCTCAATGCGGCGATGGCCATTGAAAACACTTATCAACAGGCACGGGCTGTGCTCTATATCCTGGCAAAGCAAATGACGCCGGAAGAGGTTTCACTGGTAGAATGATCAAGTTCGAACATGTTGGCCTGCGCTACGGAATCGGCCCCGAGGTGCTCAGCGATATAACGTTCACGCTGGAGCCGGGTTCGTTCCATTTCCTGACCGGCCCCAGCGGCGCGGGCAAAACCTCGTTGCTGAGCCTGATGTATCTCGGCCGCCGGCCGACGCGCGGGCTGGTCAGCATGTTCGGCCAGAATATCAACGGGCTTGACCGCCGCCAGCTTGCCCCGATCCGCCAGCGTATCGGCGTCGTCTTCCAGAATTACCGCCTGCTCGGCCATATGTCGGCCTTTGACAACGTCGCCCTGCCGCTACGCATCCAAGGCAAAAGCGAGCGTGAAATCAGCAATAACGTTCATGAATTACTGGAATGGGTCGGTTTGGGCGACTATATGCACGTGCTGCCCAACACCATGTCGGGCGGCCAGCAACAGCGGGTTGCTATCGCCCGCGCCGTAATCACACGGCCGCGCCTGCTGCTGGCCGACGAACCGACCGGCAACCTTGACGATGAAATCGGCTACCGGCTGATGAACCTGTTCGAGCAGCTCAACCGGATGGGCACGACGATCCTGATCGCCACCCACGACCAGCATATGATCGATAAGTTCGGCCACGCCAAAATGATTCTCGATGACGGCAAGCTGGCCATTGAAGGGCCGAAACACTGGCTGGCCCGCAAGATTGAGGGAGTATTTTGATGGGTATGCCTTTCACGAAGGAAAAAACCATCGGCAAGGCGGAACGGCGGCGGCAATACGACCTGCCGCTGAATAAAACCGAGGGCGCGGGCTTTCTGGTCCTGCTGATCTGCCTGATGACCTTTCTCGCGATACTGGCGCTGGCGGCCTCCTTCGCGCTGGCGGCCATGACCGATCGCTGGTCATCGGGCCTTGAAAACCAGGTCACGGTCGAAATCCCGGCAGAAACCGGCACGGGCGATGTGCTGGAAACAAACGAGGTCGTTCGCCTGACCGGCCGGGCTAACGAATTGCTGGCCGCCCACCCTGCGGTCGACAGCACCCATATACTAAGCCGGGAGGAAATCGGCGCGCTGGTGGAGCCGTGGCTGGGCGATGAGTTGATGCTGGCGCAGGTGCCGCTGCCCGGCCTGATCGCGGTTGAAATCCGTGAAGACGCCGATATCCGTACGATCAAAATGCTGGAAAACCGTCTGCGCGATATTCACGACGCAGCCCGGATCGACACGCATGAAGAATGGCTGACCGACCTGTTGCGCTTTACCGGCGCACTGCAATTCGCAGCCGTGATCCTGACGCTGGTCATCGGCCTGACAACGGTGACCGCAGTCGCCGGCGCCGTGCGCTCCCGTATGGCTGTGCATCATGAAGAAGTCGAGCTCTTGCACCTGATGGGCGCAAGAGACAGCTACATCTCCCGGCAATTCCAGCGCCATACGTTGATCCTTGCGCTAAAGGGCGCAATTGCCGGCGCTGTGGTCGGGGCGCTGGCACTGCTGGCAGTGGGTTGGGTAAGCGGCGAAATGGGGGTCAACCTACTGCCTGATTTCAGCCTCGGCACCACGCAAATCGCGGGTCTTGCCGCCCTGCCCGCCGCCATTGCTCTCATCGCCGCTGTCACGGCGCGGCAAACCGTGCTTAAAGTCCTCACGCAAATGCCGTAAAGTATCTGTCATGTCCACACTGGCCCGTACCCTAGCGATGATCACGACCAGCACCCTGATTCTCTGGATCGGCGGCTATGCGGCTTTTAACGTCCATATCAGGGGCCTTACGCCCGCGCCGGCGGACAGGACGACAGAGGCGATTGTCGTTCTGACCGGCGGGCCGAGCCGGATCAATAGAGGCCTCGACCTGCTCGCCGCCGGCAAAACAGAGCAATTGTTTATCTCCGGCGTCAATACCACCGTCTCGGTTGAGGCACTGATCGCGCTGTGGCGTCCTGACGTTGACAAGCCGCCCTGCTGTATCACACTCGGTCACGATGCCCAGAACACCCATGAAAACGCCGCTGAGGCCCGCGACTGGATCACGACCAACGAGATTACCTCCGCCCGCCTGCTGACCGCCGACTACCACATGCCGCGCGCCTGGATGGAATTTCGCGCCCAGCTGCCGGGTATGGCGCTCTATCCTCACCCGGTCAGGGCCAGCGATATGCAGGACCGGTTATGGTCCTATCCGCTGATGACATTGGGGGAGTACAACAAAACATTGTTCACCTGGCTACGGCTTCGGATTATGGGAGAAGGCCATTGATCATCTTCCTGCGCTCAACCCTGTTTAACCTCGTCTTTTACGGCGCAACGGCCATCGCCTGTGTGCTATGCCTGCCGTTCCTGCTGACCTCTCGGGAAACATCGATCGGGCTGGTCCGCTTTTATGTCGGCTGTATTCACCGGCTTGAGAAATATATTCTCGGCCTTGATTACGAAATTCGCGGCGCGGAGAATCTGCCGCAGACCGGCTCCTATATCATCGCCGCCAAGCACCAGTCACCTTATGAAACCCTAAAGCTTCACATCCTGTTTGACGACCCGGCGGTGGTGTTGAAAAAAGAGCTGCTGGATATCCCGCTCTGGGGCCGGTTTCTCGCGCGCACTCACCCGATCGCGATTGATCGCAGCCAGGGCAAGGAAGCGGTCGCGCAGGTGATTGACGGCGCCAGCGCCATTGCCGATCAAAACCGCGCCATTATTATTTTTCCACAGGGCACACGCGTTTATCCGCATCAGACGCCGGAAGACAAACCCTATAAGCAGGGCGTTGCCCGCATGCATGAGTCCACTGGCTTACCGGTTATCCCCCTGGCGCTGAACACCGGCATATTCTGGCCGCGCAAAAGCTGGATTAAAAAGCCCGGCACGGTGGTTTTCGAATTCCTGCCGCCCATGGCGGATCAGGACAGCCCCGAAGCCTTTTTAAAAGCGCTGGAGGATACGCTCGAAAGCGCCACGCTGAAACTGCAACAGGAAGCCGGAGGCCAGGCACAATGATTCGCAAGCTCGTGACAAGTGCTGCTGCGCTCAGCGTCATAGGGTTTTTGATTTATGCCGGGCTGTGGTTCTGGATGGCCGAGCGCATTCGCGGCCATATCGACTCCTTCGTGGCTGACGCCGTAGCAGAAGAGATTTACATCACGCCGCGGGCGCTGGGTGTACGCGGTTTCCCCGGCCCGCATGAAGTTGTCTTCGCCGGCCGCATCGCCCATAACGGTGTCACAGCCGACATTCCGCTCCTGCGGGTCCGCAGTCTCTTCCTGCCCGGCAGCGCGCTAAGCGCCGAGGCGCCGCAGGGAATTGCTCTGCTCTCGCCGGCGGATGCGCGGCTTTGGTCGGTAAGCTCTGCGAGCCTCAACGGTCCGATTCCCGAAACACTGCCTGCCGACTTCACCAAAGAGGGCTTAAGCAACTGGAAACAACAAGGCGGACAAATTCTTATAGATCATCTTGCGATCACCAAGGAAAGCCTGAGCCTGCAAGGCAACGGTACGCTGGAACTTGACGAAGCGCTGCAGCCTGCCGGGCGGTTTGACGCCCGTATCACCGGCCATATCGCCTTTCTGCAATGGTTACAGACGAACGGCTATGTTGAAACACGGGAAGGGCTGCTGGCAGCCGCTGTTCTGAACGGTCTGTCACGCCATGATCAAGCAAACGATGAAACCTACATTACCGCGACGCTGACTTTGCAGAACCGGACGTTGTTTCTGGGACCGCTGCGGCTGGCATCTCTTCCTGTGATCCGCTGGGCGTGGCGTAGTCAGCCTGTCCTGCCTCAATAACCTGCCGCCTGATATCACGGGTTTCACTAAAAGTCTTTTCAAGATAATTTCCGTCGCGTTTGCGGATCGCTTTTTGCAACGCCGTCAAATCCTCGGTAAAACGCTGCAGGATTTCCAGTACCGCCGTACGGTTATTCAGGAACACATCACGCCACATCACCGGATCGGAGGCCGCAATACGGGTAAAGTCACGAAACCCCGAAGCCGAGAATTTGATCACCTCATCACGGGTGTCATCTTCCAGGTCAGCCGCCGTCCCCACAATCGTATAGGCAATCAGGTGCGGCAGGTGAGAGGTAATCCCGAGCACAAGATCATGCCGTTCCGCATCCATGATCTCGACCAATGAACCACAGGCTTCCCAAAGCTTCGTCACTTTCTCGACCGCCTGAATATCTGTATCGGGCAGCGGCGTGATAATGCACCAGCGGCCCGTAAACAGCTCCGGAAAACCGGCTTCCGGGCCAGAGAACTCCGTGCCTGCGATCGGGTGTGCGGGCACGAAATGCGCGTGATCGGGGATATGCGGCTGTACCGCTTCAATCACCGTACCCTTGACCGAACCCACATCTGTAACGATTGCCCCCTGGGCAAGACCATAGCGGATTTGCCCTGCCACAGACCCACAGGCCCCGACCGGCACGGCCAAAATCACGAGATCACTGCCCTCTACGCCGGCGCGCCAATCAGTCGTCGCGACATCGGCAATGCCGAGCGACAGCGCCGTATCACACACGGCCTGAGATTCATCGACGGCGACGATCTTACCCGCCACGCCATCGCGCCGCAGGCAGCGGGCGATCGAAGAGCCGATCAGGCCAAAACCAATGATGGAGACTTGTGTGAACAGCATAATTCAGGCTCAGGCCGTTTTTTGCACGGCCGGCGTATCGTCCTCAGCCATGGCGTTCCGGCCAACCTTATCCTCATATACCGGCGGCACCGGATAACCACCAAGGCAAATAACTCTTGCTTCGGGATCTTCCAGCAAGCCGGCCAGTTTTTCATGCAGGTCGCCCTCGGGATCCACATAACGATCAACCTCAAGCAAATGGAGCTTCTTACCGGGCCGCATGCCGGGGCAGCTATGCAAACCAAGCGTTGTCAGATCCAGCGTCTTCACCCTGTCGATAATGCGGGCCCGGCTGATATCTTCCGCCAGTTCCAGCGCCAGGAAGCTGCGGTCATCGCCCGAGGTTTCATATTTCAAACGCGCCACGACCAGCGCCCGATGCTCAGGGCTTGTATCTTTTGCGGAACGATCACCGAGCGGCAGCCGGGCCATAACCCGCATACCCTGATCGCCGTTTTCTTCCATCATGTAGCCCCACCAGGGGTTTTCGCGGTCGTCTTCCGGCCAGGGCATAACGGCAAACGTCGCATCACCTTCACGCACCATTGCCAATGCCGCCAGCGGATTAGCGGTCTTCTGGATTGGCAGGACGCTGCTGAAGTAATCTTTCGCCATATCCCAGTAAACCAGGCCGGTATGGTCCTCCGGTACCGTCACGACAACTTTCAGGCCTGTCTGCAGAAGCGAGACAGCGCCGACAAGCTCCCGCCAGATACGGACAACCGCCTCTTTCGGCAGCGGCCCCTTATGGCGCGCCAGTAAACGGCGGATCATCAGGGCTTCGCGATCAGGCTGGATAATCTGGACCTTGTTTTTCCGCTTTTCCGCGCCGATTTTTACAACCAGCTCGGCACGCTGTATCAGCGCATCGTGGATTTTATCATCCAGCGCATCAATCTGTTTCCGCAGTGAGTCAACGGGTTTGGCCATGAAGAGTGTCATACCCCGCCCGTCAGGGGAAAGCAAGCCTTTCAGGATAAGCGTCTCTCCAACGCCGTCCGGGTCGGCACCGGGTTACCCAGCATGATTCGTCGCCCCTTAAGGCTCTCCCGCCGTGCCTTGACCGCTCCGGCATAGATCTGCTTTGAAGCCTCAAGCAAATGTACCCCGGCCAGACCGGGGAAAATATATTTGCCAAACCCTTCGAAAACATAGGCCGAGCGCAACACCAGGAACGAGCGAAAAGGCGGCATGAACAGAGCACGGCTCTTGCGCTCTGTGACAAAAAGATTTTGCTGCAGGTAATGATGAATTTGTCCGGATGTATAGGGGGTGCCGTGACCGAATGGCGTACGGTCAATCCGCGCCCATAACCCAAGCCGGTTCGGTGCAACAATCAAAAGCCGGCCATTGCTTTTCAGTACCCGCCAAAACTCATGCAAAAGCGTACCCGGCGCTTCTGAAAATTCCAGACCATGCACAACCAGTATCCGGTCAAGCGATTCTGTCGCAAAAGGCAACTCCGTATCAGATGACAGGCAAACCTGGTTTCCTTCTGCCGCCGGCCATTGATGCACACCGCCCTGCACCGGCATAACGGCACAGACCCGTTCCGCCTCTTCCTGATATCTTTTCAGATAGGGAACGGCATAGCCATATCCCATCAGGCTTTGGCCTGTGACATCAGGCCATATATCGTGGATATGGCTCGCGAGCAAACGCCGCACCAACCGCCCGGCACGGCTGGCATAAAACTGTTTCAGATTGTAAACGGTATAGCTCATCCGCTCAGCTTACAGTACATCCTGCAGCTGCGTCACCAGCGGAATGTCGGCTTCCGGCATCGGATAATCGAACAAGTCAGCCGGGCGTACCCACTTGAACGCCTGCCCTTCCTGGCCCTGCGCCGCCCCTTTCCAGACCCGGCAACTAAATAACGGCATCAGTAAATGGAAATCGTCATAGCCGTGCGAAGCAAAAGCAATCGGCGCGAAACAGCAGGGCCGCGTTTCAATATTCAGCTCTTCGCGCAGCTCGCGCATCAGGGCAAACTCCGGCGTTTCCCCGGCATCGACCTTGCCGCCCGGAAACTCCCACAACCCGGCCATCTTTTTACCCTCCGGCCGCTGCGCGATCAGGATACGCCCATCGGAATCAAGCAAAGCCGCCGCGGCAACCAGAACCACCGGCTTTTGCGGGCAGTCCGGCTCCGGCAAATCCAGCGCCTCCGCACAGCCGACCTGCTTTTGAACAAAACGCACCATTTTATACTCCTCAACCTTCCTTTAAAAAAACCGCAGCATGACACTGCGGTTTTTTATGCGGAGGCTAGTCCGTTAAGTTATTAGTTCTGCACAGGCTCACCGTTGATATCGTACTTCTCGATATCGGCTTCGTCCTGCCATCCTTCCACCAGGTCATTCAGCGTCTGCTGGCGCAGCTGGGCTTCAAGCTGAGGTTTGACGGTCTCGAACTCCGGCTCCGGGCGCTGACGGCGTTCTTCCACTTTGATGACATGCCAGCCAAACTGGGTCTGGACCGGGTCCTTGGTGAAGTTACCAGGCTCAATCGCAAAGGCAGCATTCGCAAATTCCGGCACCATTTCATTCTGGGCAAACCAGCCCAGTTCGCCGCCATTTTCGGCGGTCGGGCCGGTTGAATGCTCCTGCGCCAGTTCGGCAAAATCGCCGCCATCTTCAAGCATCGCAATCACCTCCTGCGCTTTTTCCTGGTCTTCCAGCAAAATGTGGAGGGCCTTGGTCTCGGTGATTTCACCAATTTCCGTCAGCAGGTCTTCATAAGCATCCAGAAGCTTCTTCTGTGTGATCTGTTCATCGATCTGGCGCTCAACGAAAACATTGCGCACAATCTGGTTTTTGGCCTGTACGACAAGCTGTTCAACTTCCGGGTCGGCTTCCAGATTGGCCGCTTCAGCTTTGGCACTGATCACACGGTTATTCACAACCTGGTCAAGGGCCAGCGGAAACAGGGCCTGGATCGGCATTTGCCGCACCTGCTCGGGCAAGCCGCTGATAAAGTTGAAAACGTCGCTGCGGCGTATTTCTTCACCATTGACCATTGCGACAACCGGGTTGCCAAGCTTGATCATCGGCGCTTCGCCGTCCTGCGCGGCCTGTGCGACTTCTTGTTCCTCGCTTTCGGCGACGCCGTTGCCGGACATGAAGATCATCGCGCCAATAGCGACAAGCGCCACAACGACAGCGGCCGCAATCAACGGCGTCTTGTTACCGGCCGGCTCAGCAGCCGCTTCCGTCTTCTCTTTTTTCTCTGCCATGGTTCTTATACCCCTAGGTTAGCTAGAATTCCGCTGGATAACTTATGCCGTTAACAATGTATCCGGTGAAAAAGTGATAATAAAGTGTTTTCTGGAGTTATCAACCTGCATTGACGCCTTGCTCGTAAAGGCTTATATCAAAGCGATTAACGGTTAATATTCCGGACTATAAAAAGAGCACTAGTTGATGAAAAGAAAGATAATCGGATTAATGGCAGGATTCGCATTGGCTGCCTGTGCTGTTCATGCAGGTACTACGGTCTTCCATGCCCCGTCCGCAAAAGCGCAATTTTCTGAACTACATGACGGTTTAGAGAGTAAATACGGCACTGAAATTCAAAGTGTCGGCACTGTTAAAACACAAAGGATGTCTCGTAACTTTTTCACAGCCAGCGTTCAAATAGACATCCTGTCCCCTAATCAATCCGAGATTTGCGCTTACAAGGCAAGCAGTCACCACCTTTTTGGAATACGTTTCGGACTAAATGTCAGTAAAAACTGCGCTCCGGCAACACAAAGTTAGGACATGAATATTGCTTAATCTTGCCACCAAAATTTTCGGCTCCAGTAACGACCGCGTGTTGCGCAGCCTAAACAAATATGTAGATCCGATCAACGCGCTGGAACCGCAGTATGAGGGGATGAGCGACGAAGAACTGCGCGGCCAGACCGCGATCTTTCGTCAGCGTCTTGAGAACGGCGAGCCGCTCGACAACCTGCTTAACGAATCATTCGCAGTCGTCCGCGAAGCCGCCAAGCGCACGCTCGGCCAGCGCCATTTCGACGTCCAGCTGATCGGCGGAATCGCCCTGCACCAGGGCAAGATCGCCGAAATGAAAACCGGCGAGGGTAAAACCCTTGTTTCAACTCTGCCCGCCTATCTGAACGCCCTGACCGGCAAAGGCGTACATATTGTAACCGTGAACGATTATCTCGCCCAGCGTGACGCAGCCTGGATGGGACAGATTTACAATTTCCTGGGCCTCAGCGTGGGCTGTATCACCGGCAATATCGAGGATTCCGACCGCAAAGCGGCCTATGCTGCCGACATCACATACGGAACGAACAACGAACTGGGCTTTGATTACCTGCGCGACAATATGAAATATGCGCTTGATGCGATGGTCCAGCGGGAATTCCATTTCGCCATCGTTGACGAGGTCGATTCGATCCTGATCGACGAGGCCCGGACGCCGCTGATCATTTCCGGCCCGTCTGAAGCCACATCATCGCTGTATGTCGAAGTCGACAAAATCATCCCGCATCTTGAGAGCAAGGATTTCGATCTCGACGAGAAGATGAAAACCGTGACCTTCACCGATGAAGGCACCGAACATGTCGAGGAGTTGTTAAAAGAACACGACATCCTGACCGAGGGCAATCTGTACGATGCGCATAACATTGCGCTGGTGCATCATGTCAACCAGGCGCTGCGGGCGCATAAACTCTTCTTCCTCGACAAGGACTATATCGTCAAAGACGACAAGGTCGTGATTATTGACGAATTCACCGGCCGGATGATGGAAGGGCGGCGCTTTTCCGACGGCCTGCACCAGGCACTGGAAGCCAAGGAAAATGTCGCGATCCAGAATGAGAACCAGACACTGGCCTCGATCACCTTCCAGAATTATTTCCGCATGTACCCGAAACTCGCGGGTATGACCGGCACCGCGATGACCGAGGCTACGGAATTCGCCGATATCTATAATCTGGGCGTCGTTGAAATCCCGACAAATGTGCAGGTTGCGCGGCTTGATCACGACGACAAAATCTACAAAACCCTGGCTGAAAAGGAACAGGCCGCGATCAAACTGATCAAGGAATGCGGCAAACGCAAGCAGCCCGTACTGGTCGGCACCACCTCGATTGAAAAATCGGAAACACTGTCAGCCCTGCTCAAGAAAGCCAAGATCAAGCATAACGTCCTGAACGCCCGTTATCACGAGCAGGAAGCCCATATCATCGCTCAGGCCGGGCGGCCGGGCGCGGTGACAATCGCCACAAACATGGCCGGCCGCGGTACCGACATCCAGCTCGGCGGCAACTT